>JBBRNJ010000003.1:0-221925 GCA_038230375.1 Polyangiales bacterium
GCAACGCTGGCGACCCGAGTTTCTCTGCTTCTCTTTGTTGAGGCTTCCCATCCACTCTTAAGAAACGCGTTCGCCCAGCGGTAACGAACGGGGAGCCACATCTGCAAATGCGCATCTCGGCGTGACCCGCTGGTGAACGCACGAGGCGCGGGTTCTTCGAGGAAAGCGCGTTCTCCATCCCGCCCGTGAGAGACAGACGAGGGCGCCAGGGGTATTTCCGGGTGTGCTCGGGCGCGTTCTCAGCCCAGATCTGACCATGGAGAATGGAGAATGCGACCCAGCGGTTAACGGCTGCTAACCCCTGGGTCGGCGGGCTGACCCGGTGGTTAGCAGGCGGCCGGGCAATCGGCCGCGCCCATGTGGTAGGCCTCCCGGCAGGCGGATGATCGAGCGCGCGTACATCCACGTGACGGGACCGGAGGGCTCGGGGAAGACGACCCTGATCGAGGCGACCCTCGGCGCGTTCGACGGTCCCGCGATCACCGTGCGCTGTCGGCGCGACGATGACCTCGACGAGTCCGTCGAGTCCGCGCCAGCGCGCGACGCCGAGCTGCGGCGCTATCGCGAAAACGGCGCGTCCGGTGTGGCGCGCTTCGCCTTCCCCGCCGAGGCGGAGGACGGCGACGGCTTCTTCTGCAGCAAGGTCATGAGCGACTACTCGAAGGCCGTCCTCATCGAGGGCGACTGCCCGGTCGAGTACGTCGACCTCGAGGTGTTCGTCGCGCCGCCGCTCCCTGCCGACAGCTCGCTTCTCCGACGGACCAAGCGGCGCACGCCGGCGGTGGCCGCGCATGCGCTCGAGGAGATCCTGCTCGGAGTCGGAGGCCACCCCGCGATCGCAGCGTTCGCCGGGAGTCGAGCGCGAGAGGCCATCGGAAAAGCCGCCGCGATCTATGGGGATAGCTTCGCCGCCAAGGGGCATGCGCACGGGCACTGGGAGCTGGCGCCGACGCACCAAGGTCTGGAGCGCGCCGGCCTCGTCGTCGTCAACGTGCGCGCGCGGGGCGATCGCGCTGCGGCGGAGCGGATGCTCGACGAGATCGCCCGGATCCGCAGCGACGAAGACGTTCGCGCCGCTGTTCTGGGCCGATTCGCTCACCGCACGAAGGTCACCGCCGTTGTGGCGGACCTGTCCGATCCAAAGGATGCCGGCACCAAAAAGGCGCTCGCACGCATCAAGCGTGCGCTCGCGCAAGGAGGCCGACCGTGACCCCGAAGAAGAAGGTGGCCAAGAAGGCAACGAGCCGCATCTCCAAGGCGCGGCTCGCCGAGATGATCGAGGAGGCGACCGTCGACGCCTACGACGAATCCGAGCAGGCCACGGGCTGGTTCACGATGCTCGAGGACAACCTCCAGCTGCCGTTCGAGACCGAGGTACTCGGCGTGCCGGTCCGCGTCACGCGCATCGATCAACAAGACGACGATCGGCTCGTGGCGATCTGCGTGCGCGGCCGAGACGAGCAAGCGATCGGGCTCGTTGACATGCCGCTGCCGACACCGATGCCGCTGGGAGCGGAGTGGATCGAGGCCTACCGACTTTGGCGCGGTGGGCGATGACCGCACCGAAGAAGAAGGCGCGCGGCGGGCACGCGACGGCAGTGAGGTCGGTTCCGGAGATCGACCGCGCCAAGCTTCGCGACGCCCTTCGAACCATCGGCGACGAGTCCGTTTTCTACATGCTCGACGAGGCCGTCGACTTGCTGCCGCCGGACAAGCTCGCGAGGCTGGTTGGCCAGTACATTCAGCTCGAGCGCCTCCGTCCGGACGCCGGGGCGATCGCCAAGCGGTCGTTGCTCGAGGGCGTGAAGGCCTTCGACACGGCGAGTCGCGCCGGGAAGTACTACGTGAGCTTCAACGTCAACTCGAAGAATTACATGGAAGCGTCGACGGGCACACGCGCGTTCATCGCCGAGTGCCGCCGGCAGCTCGATCGCTGCGTCGCGCAAGCGGGCAAGGGCGAGGCGGCCGAGACGCGTGAGGCGTTCGACGTCATCTTCGCGCTGCTGAGGCACGTCGACGAGGGGAACGACGACATCGTCTTCTTCGCCGACGAGGGCGGATCGTGGCAGGTCGGCATCGATTGGCGGAAGGTCTTCCCGGCCTGGTTTGGCTGCCTCTCCCAGAGCGCAAAGCCTGAGGACTTCGCGAACTCCGTCGTCACCACCGTCGACGCGTTCGAGGAGCATTCCCGAGGCACGTACTTCACGGCGGCGAAGAAGATCGCGACGGCGTCGCAAGGCAAAGCCCTCGACGGACGCGTGGCGGCAAGCCGCGCGCGGCGACATTGACCGTTCAGGTAGCGTCGACCGTGGCGCTCGCCCGGTTCCACCCCTCGATCCAGTTCGTAGCGCCTTCCTCGTCGACGACGAGCGCGACGGCGCTCCGCGACGCGTCCCAGCGGATCTCGCGGCACAGCGATACGAGCACCCGACGGCGATTCCGGAGCATCAGCGCGTCCCACGCGCGCGTGATCTCGACGAAGGTCGCGCGGACGTGCTCGGGCATGCCCGGCGGCGAGGTCGCGAAGAGCTTCGGTACGTATCCCTCGATCACGCGCGCCGCGACCTGCGAGCTCGGACACGGCGACGGCCCGCGGCATCGGTAGTAGCGGGTGCCCGTTTCGGGTTGATGCGGCGCGTTCCATTGCGGCCTCGCGACCTTTCCCGTGGACGACGTCGTCATCCGCCTCCCGCACCCCACGCAGACCGCCCCCCAGCGACCTGTCTTTCCGTTCTTGTCGACGGTGCCCACCTCGTTCGCGCGCGCGGCGATCGCGGCCGGGAGCGCGCCATCCGCTGCATCCGCGAACATCCGGCGTACGATCTCGGCTTCTTCCTGGGCGACGACGAGCTGCCTCGTCGCGGGATCGGCGACATAGCCGAGCGGCAGCTGACCGGCGACGCGGAGCCCACGCGCGCGCCTGGCTGCACGCGCGTCTCGAAGGCGCTCGGCGATCATGTCGCGCTCGAACTCCGCGAAGATCGCGAGCGTGTTGAGGCGCAGCTGCGTGATCGCGTCGTTGGTGCCGTGGAGATCGCCCTGGACGACGCTGATCGCGACTCCGTGGGCGCGGAACGCGTGCTGGATGCGCGCCCAGTCGAGGACGCGGCGCGTGAGGCGATCGAGCCGATGCACGCCGACGCGATCGATTCGCCTCTCGGCGATGGCGTCGACGAGGCGATCGAGCGCGGGTCGGTCGGTGGTCGCTCCGCTCTCGCCTTCGTCGTCGAAATGGTCGAGCACCGGCGTCCAGCGGAGGTGCGTGTTCGAGGCGATGAGGCCGAGGCAGGCGGCACGCTGGAGGGCGCACGAGGCGAGCGTCGCGTCGCGCCCGGGACGGGCGACGGACTGGCGCGTGTAGATCGCGCAGCGGACGAGGAACGACCCGGGCATGCGGGCGTCGAGGGTAGCGCAAGGGTGTACGTCGGCATGGGGGTCCTTCCGGCAAAGCAGCGGGCACCTCCAAAGGGGACACCGCGGCGGTCGGCATGAACGCTCCACGTGCGGGGAAGCGGAACCGGCGCTAGGAACGTCCTCGTTACTAGCCGGAGGCCTTGGCCAAGTCTGCTTGCCTACGGCTTGGCGGAGGTCCGTTCGAGACTCCGCAGCCACGCGACGGTTGACGCCGCGCGCGCCTGGCCCGCCGCATCGCCTTCGAAGTGACCCCAGATGGCCTCGAGGAACGCCTCTCGGGCGGCGAGGCCGGCGAGATCATCGCAAACGGCGCGAGCGACGCCGGAGCCCGCCGCCTCGACTTCAGCGCGGAGGTTCGGCAGGCCGGCGAGCACGGTGAGGAGGTCCTCGAGGTCGTGACTTTCGACGTAGTCACCACGCCCGCGCGAGTGGAACGCCTCCAGCTTCGTTGCGACGAAGTGGACGGGCGAGATCGCGAGGACCTCGAGATTGGGCGCGACGGAGTGCGCTTCCGCGGCGGCGATCGCCTCGGCGTACCACCGGTTCGTCGGTCCAAGCGCGGTCTCGGCAGATCCCATGACATCGACGCGGATGCCGGAGACGACGAGCCGACAGAGCGGCGCGCCCTCGTCGGTGCGCGTGCCGAACCCGAGGGCACGCAGTCGCTCGACGAACGCGTAGTACGCGCCGAGTGTCGTCACGTCGACGATGCAGTCGACGTCGACCGTGGGTCTCACGTCCGCACCGCCCTCGAGCGGATAGAGGGCGACGACCGTGCCGCCCACGAACACAACGCGGCGGCGCTCATCGCCGAGCGCGGGCGACGGTCGCGATTGCTGCACGCGAGCTTTCCCGCCGCGAGATCATGCCACGAGTCGCTTCTCGAGCTTGGTCCGCGCGAGAGCGCGTTCACGCGCGCGCCCGATGCGCAGCGTGTCCGCGAGAGCGAGCAGCTCGTGGAGCTTCGGATCCTCTGCGGCGGCGAGCGGCGCCGAAGGATAGAGCGGATCGATCACCCGCCCCCGGACGGTCGCGGCGGCGCCGGCGGCAAGCCACACCACCCGATCCTCGTCGCCAAGGCGAAGCTGATCGGCGAGCGGTCCCACGCTGAACGCCGTCGGCATGCCGTCGCCGATCAGGCCCAGCTGTGCCGGGAACACGTAGCGGAGGCCGGAGACGAGCAGCTCCTGGAGGCTCGCGCGAACGACCCGGCGCTCCGCCGGCTGGTACAGGTGGCAGGCGGCAAGTCGCTTCAGGCCGTGATTCACCTCGCCCGCGCTCACGTGGAGCGCGCGCGCGACGCCCGGCTGGGTCCACTCGGCGCGGCCGAGCGCGACGAGCTTGAGCGCGAGCACGAGGTCTTGGGGCTTGAGGTGGGCGGCCATGCGGCGTGACCCAAAGGTAGCGCGCCGTTCACGATTTGCAAATCGTACGCGTCGTCGCTCTTGACGGAAGCTTTGGCGCGCCGCACACTGGTATCGGATTATCCGATACGCGCCCTGCCCATGCTGCCCCGCCCGACCATCGAAGCCTTCGACCGCCACCTGCTCGGGCTCGGCCTGCGCTTCGAGGGCGTCGTCATCGGCGGCTCGGCGCTCGGGCTCATGGGCATCATCCAGCGGCCGACACGCGACTTCGACGTCCTCGTGCCCGAGCTACCACCGGCGATCGCCGCGGCGGCGCGCGCATTCGCGAAGGCGCAGCGCGATGCCGGCCTCGACCTGCTCGACGAGTGGCTCAACAACGGTCCGATGCAGCTCGGCGACGTTCTGCCCGTCGGGTGGCGCGAGCGCGTGCAGCGAATCTTCGAAGGACAAGTCCTCGTGCTCAGCACCCTGGGCAGGCCCGATTTACTCAAGAGCAAGCTGTTCGCGCTCTGCGATCGCGGCACCGATCTGCCGGACTGCATTGCGCTCGCGCCGACCGCGGAGGAGCTTGCCGAGTGCGTGCCGTGGCTCGAGGTGCAGGACGGCAACGAGCTGTGGCCCGCGCACGTGCGTGCGACGGTCGCCGACCTCGCGCGGAGGCTCAGTCATGGCGTATAGCCGCGCGACCTCCCCGGAGCCGACGCCCACCCCCGACGAGCTGACGGCGCGCATGGTGGGCATCGGGATGAACTTCGCGGCGAACGCAGAGGCCGACCCGGACATCGAGACCACGCTCATGCACGCCTCCGTCCTCGGCATGGACGAAGGTGATCACCGCGTACTCGCCGTGCTGACCACGTGGCTCGGCGTCCATCACACGCACGTGAACGCTGACCGGCTCGTGCGGCTGGCGGGTATGCATCCGTCCGAACGGGTCCGCGCTTACTGGGCGGCCATCGCGACGTGGCTCAAGAAGGATCGTCGCCTCGCGCGACTAGCAGGCGCGTACGAGGGCGCGCCGGTCGACCTGCTGCCGACGGGGACCGAGTTCCAGGTCAAGCGACGCGGCGAGGATGAGCGCTTCACCGGATCGAAGCTGCGCGTGCCGAAGGGCACGCTCCGAGATCGCCGCGAGGACGTGCTCTCACCCGAGGTTCTGGTTCGACGTCACGCGGGCTACCGAAACCGCGTGCTCATGGGGCCATCGTTTCGCGCCGACGTGTGGACGGCGCTCGAGCACGCGCCCGACCTGTCGATCGCCGACATCGCGCGGAAAGCCTCATGCTCGTTCGCTACCGCGTGGCAGGCGGCACAGGACTTCCGGCTGCTGCGCGCCGCCGGTTCGCCTGCGCCGCAGGGGTGACCGACTGGTTAACAGGCGCAGCGGACGTCATTTCAGACACTTGCGCGATGCACTGCTAACCCGCGGGTCGCCCGTAAGGCAGACCGGAATTGAGCCACATCTGCAAACGCGCAGGCGCGTGTGACTCGTTGGTGAACTCACCTCCGGGCGGTTTCCGCGGGACCGCGGTGAGAGCCGAAAGCGCGCCGCGGAGGCTCGTTCGAGGTGTGCCCGAGGGCGTTCTCGCGGCTCTTTGGGGCATGGAGAATGGAGAAGCTGACCCACTGGTTTACTGCTGCTAACCGCTGGGTCGGCCCGGTGACCCGTCGGTTAGCAAACCCTGCCCCCGACGATTCGAATCGCAGTAGAAGGCAGTAGAAGAAGGGGCCGCGAGGAGCGCGGCGAGCATGGCTGCGAAGAAGAAGAAGCGGACGGGGGTGGAGTGGGTGGGGGGCCTCGTCTCGATGCCGGCCTACGTGACCGGCGAGGGCGAGCCGTATCGCCCCGAAGTGCTCCTCTGGATGAGCGGAGATGGCCTCGTCCTCGGGACGACGACGGCGAAGCCCGGCGAGGCGGTCGGCGAGGCGGCCGAGCATCTGCAAAGCACGATCGATCGACCGATGATCACCCGTCCCCATGCGCCCACGCGCGTGCGGGTCGCTTCGCCCACGCTCGCCGACGTGCTTCGCGCGGCGCACCCCGCCATCGAAATGGACGCGGACGCCGATACCAAGCAGACGTACCTCTCGGACGGCATCGGCGCGAACGCGGTCGCGTCGTTCTTTCGAGCCGCGGCGGATCTCTTTCGCGCGAAGCCGTGGGAGGTCGTGCCGAGTGACCAGGATGTCTTCTCCGTCACGATCGAGAAGCTCAATCTGCGTGACGCGGCGCTGTCCGTGATCGGCCAGATGGGCCAGAACTTGGGGCTCATTCTCTTCTCGGGCATCGACGACTTCGAGGCGTACCTCGAGCGCGGCGCTCGTCCGGTTCCAACCCTCGATCCAGTTCGTGAGGCCTTCCTCGTCGACGACGAGCGCGACGGCGCTGCGCGACCCGTCCCAGCGGATCTCGCGGCACAGCGACACGAGCACCCGGCGGCGGCTCCGGAGCATGAGTGCGTCCCACGCGCGCGAGACCTCGAGGAAGGTCGCGCGGATGTGCTCGGGCATGCCCGGCGGCGGGGTCACGAAGAGCCACGCGTTCGAAGAGCTCGCGCGAGACAACGGCGGCATGGACGCCCTGCGCGCCGTCGGCGAGGAGACCGACATACGTCGGATTGCGAAGGATCCGGAGGACGGCCTTCGCCCCCCAACGACCTGTCTTTCCGTTCTTGTCGACGGTACCCACCTCGTTCGCGCGCGCCGTGATTGCAGCCGGGAGCGCGCCCTCCGCCGCATCGGCGAACATCCGGCGCACGGTCTCGGCTTCTTCCTGAGCGACGACGAGCTGCCTCGTCGCCGGATCGGCGAGATAGCCGAGCGGCAGCTGACCAGCGACGCCGCCGGGGAGGCAAAGCAGGAGACCGCAGCGAAGGGGACATCGGCCTCGCGCTTGCCTTAGGGGTCGGCTAGTTTCGGGCGTCGTGGTCCGGAAGTCGCTCACACTCGTCAACGCCGAGCACAAGGCGCTCGTCGCAGGCATCGTCCCCCAGATCGAGGCGGGCCGCGCCGCGGCCGCGCGGTCGGTGAACTCGGTGATGACGACGACGTACTGGCACGTCGGCCGGGTCATCGTGGAACGCGAGCAGCAAGGCGCACGCCGTGCCGAATATGGCGCTGCCGTCCTTTTGCGCCTCGCCGAGACGCTGACCGGGCGCTTCGGTCGCGGCTTCTCGCGTCGCAACATCGAGCAAATGCGCGCGTTCTACCTGGCCTGGCCGATACCGCAGACGGCGTCTGCGATTTCGCCTGCCAGAAAAGCGCAGACAGTGTCTGCGCTTTCCGCCGCACGTTCGTTCGCGCTGCCTTGGTCCCACTACGTCCGCCTGCTCGCTGTGAGCAACGCGAACGCCCGCGCGTTCTACGAGACCGAGGCGCTGCGCGGCGGTTGGACCATCCGGCAGCGTCTTCTCGCGCACCGTTCGACGCCCGACTCGTCGCGAGCGGGTCGTACCAGGAAGAACGGATGAGCGAGCACCAGTGCTACGAGTTCGTCGCGCTCGACCGGCCCCTGACCTCGAAGGAGATGTCGGCGCTACGAGCCATCTCCTCGCGCGCGGAGATCACGTCGACGCGATTCTGGAACGAGTACCACTGGGGTGACCTGAAGGCAGACCCGGCGAAGCTCCTAGAGCGCTACTTCGACGCGCATCTGTACTTCGCGAGCTGGGGCACGCATCGGCTGATGCTTCGGCTTCCCAAAGGACACGTAGATGCGAAGACGCTACGCGCGTACATGAGCGGGCATGCAGGGTCCGCGAGGGTCGCAGGAAGCCACGTCGTGCTCGACTTCTGCACGGAGGATGAGGAGCGGCTCTACGAAGACGACGATCCGGGCTCGCTCGCCGCGCTCACCCCCCTCCGCGCAGAGCTGATGCGCGGGGATCTCCGCGCCGCCTATCTTGCCTGGCTCCTCGCTGTCCAGCAGGGGCACGTCGCCGACAAGGAACGCGAGCCCCCGGTGCCGCCTGGCCTCGGCACACTCACCCCAGCGCAGGCCGCGCTGGTTGAGTTTTTGCGGATCGATCAAGACCTGCTCGCAGCGGCTGCGGCCGCGAGCGCGCAAGAGAAGGACGACTCCACCGACCTGCGCGCGTGGGTGCTCGCGCTCCCCGCTCGCGCAAAGGACCGATGGCTCGTGCGGGCGGTCCGGGAGCCAGCTCTCGCTCTGGGCGCCTCTCTCCATCATGAGTTCCGCAAGAAGTCGAAGCCGCCGCTGCGCGCGCAGAGCGCAGGTCGCCTCGCGGCCGACCTCCGTCAAGCCGCTGAAGCGCGCACGCCGAGGGCGCGACGGCGACGTGGGCTCCAATGACCACCACGAAGCTCAGGCCCGTCGCCGAGGTGCGGTCACGCGCGGAGCTGCTGGAGGAGCTCCGAGGCTGCGAAGCGCGCCTCGACGCCCTCGCGGAGGAATCGCTCGCGCTGGGCGTTCGCGTCGACGCGCTCCGTCAGGAAGTTCGACAGCTGGACGACCCGCCCCAGCGGAGCCTTCCGATCGCAGCACCGATAGGACCGACCGCGGCGGCGCCGGCCCCGTCGACACCAGCCGAAAAGGTGGCGCTGTTCCGGCGGCTATTCCGCGGGCGCACCGATGTGTTCCCGAAGTACTGGGAGAACCCGAAGACCGAGAAGAAGGGCTACTCACCGGCGTGCGCGAACGAGTGGGTGCGCGGCGTGTGCGAGAAGCCGGGGGTCAAGTGCGGGGAATGCACGAACCAGGCGTTCATCGGCGTCGACGATCGGCGCGTGCTCGAGCATCTGCAGGCCCATCACGTGATGGGCGTCTACCCTATGCTCGAAGGTGATCTGTGCTGGTCTCTCGCCGCGGACTTCGACAAGGAGGGGTGGAAGGACGACGCCCTCGCGTTCGCGGAGACCTGCGACCGACTCGCTCTTCCGGTGGCGCTCGAACGCTCCCGGTCCGGCAATGGCGCGCACGCGTGGCTCTTCTTCGACGAACGCGTCGCGGCGAACGCCGCCCGCCGCGTCGGCTGCTTCGTCCTCACCGAGACGATGACGCGCCGCCCCGAAACGCGAGCGCATTCTGAAACGCCGCCACCCGCTTCAATTGGCTCTCCACCGCGATGACTCCACGCGTGATCGGCTGCGCAGAGGACTTCGCGAAGCACGTCGCCCTTCCGCGCGGGTGCGTCGACGACATCCGCGAACTGCTCCGCGAGCACGGCAGCACGCTCGCCCTGCAGGATCAGCGTGCCTCGGGCGCACCTGTCGACGTCACGTTCCGCGGCGAGCTCACGAAGGCCCAAGCGACCGCCGTGAAGGCGATTCTCGAGCACGACATGGGAGTCTTCGTTGCGCCCCCGGGGACGGGGAAGACCGTCGTTGGCGCCTACCTCACCGCGGCTCGCAGAACGAGCACGCTGGTCCTCGTGCACCGCAAGCCGCTCCTCGACCAGTGGGTGATGCAGCTCGCGGTCTTTCTCGGCCTGGACCCGTCGGCAATCGGTCGGATCGGCGGAGGCAAGGACAAGCCGAACGGATTGCTCGACGTCGCGATGATTCAAAGCCTCGTCCGGAAGGGTGAGGTGAAGGACCTCATCGCGCAATACGGGCATGTCATCGTCGACGAGTGCCACCACCTCCCGGCCGTCTCGTTCGAGCGCGTGCTCGCCGAGGTGAAGGCGAGGTACGTCACGGGGCTGACCGCGACCCCCTATCGTCGTGACGGACACCAGCCGATCATCCACATGCAGTGCGGGCCGGTCCGGTTTGTCGTCGACGTGAAGGCCCACGGTGCCGTCCGCCAGTTCGAGCACCGCCTCGTTTGCCGCCACACCTCCTTCCCCGGCGCGCCGGGAGAAGGCGCGATTCAAGACCAGTACGCGGCGCTCGTCGTTGACGAAGCCCGCAACAAGATGATCCTCGACGACATCGAGCAGGCCGTCATTGACGGCCGCTCTCCGATCGTCCTGACGGAGCGAAAGGACCACCTGGAATACCTCGCCGCGAAGCTCGAGCCGCGGGTGCGCCACCTCGTCGTGATGTTCTGCGGCCGTGGGGCAAAGGAAGAGCGCCTCACGATGAAGCACCTGGCGTCAATCCCCGACGACGAGGAACGTGTGGTGCTCGCGACGGGGCGCTACATCGGCGAGGGCTTCGACGACGCGCGCCTCGACACGTTGTTCCTCACAATGCCGGTGGCGTGGAGAGGGACGATGGTGCAGTACGCCGGACGCCTCCACCGTCGGCATCAGAGTAAGTTCGAGGTCTCCATCTACGACTACGTCGACGGGCGCGTCCCGATGCTCGCTCGGATGTTCGAGAAACGACTCCGTGCGTACCGCGCGATGGGATACCAGGTCGACGAGATGGGCGACGACGACGACGACGAGGAGGACGGTGACCAATGAAAAAGCTGGCGCGGGCGAAGTTGGTGCTCGTCAAGACGAACGCGAAGCGTGCTCGGCCCAAGGGGTCCACGGATGACGAACTTGCCCAGATGATCGAGGAAGCCACCGTGGACGCCTACGGACCATCGGAGCAGGTCTCCGGTTTCTATACGATGCTCGAGGAGAACCTCGACCTTCCGTTCTCGACGAGAGTTCTTGGGGTCGACGTGGTCGTCGAAGGCATCGACCTGACCGGTTCCGAGGAGATCGTCGCCATCTGCAAGCGGGGGCGCCTGCGCCAATCGATCCCGATCCTCGACCTTCCCTTGCCGACTCCCGCACCGGAGGGAGCGGCATGGATCGAGGCATACCGACACTGGACAAGCGGAGGTCTCTAAACCCAGAGCGAATGCGCAGGCGCGCGTGACCCGTTGGTGAACGCAGGTAGAAGGTCGTCCCGAGATGGCACGGGCGCGGGTTCCTCTGAAGCAGACCGACGGCGGACGCGACGTCGCGGCGGAAGTCGATTCGGCGGGGGCCAGCGAGAGCGTGTGCCTCGCCGGTACCTCACGAGGTGGGCCGAGCGCAAAGCGCGGATTGCCTGCCGCGACTGGCCAGGACTTGACGAAAGCGGCCAGCACCGGCGGACTAGTATCAGGATTGCCGATACCGCCATGCTCCCGCGTCCCACTATCGAAGCCTTCGATCGCCACCGGCTAGCGAGCGACGCCTCCTGACGGCGCTGCTGTGCTGGGCGGCGTTCGCGCGCTGCAAGCGTCCCCTCGCGCCATGCGGTTCGACTTCGAGCAGAAGGTGGGGAGCACAGCGCGACGGTCACCCGGCCGATGAAGGGCGCTACCTTCTTCGCGCGTGGATCGACGGCATGCCTCTCAGGCCCGAGGGGGAACTCGATGACGCGACCTTCACGAAGACAGCCATGGCGCGCAGGCGGTCAAGCATTGTTCGACGATATCGCACAGTGAATACCTATTCCAACGTCTACCCGCACACCCGCCGAGCGTGCATCCTTCATCCGTCACCGTCGCGAACAACTTGTGGACGGCTTCCAGTCCATCACTCGCACTCGAAGAAAGGCTGATGAGGCTCATGAAAAAATCTG
The DNA here is from genome assembly GCA_038230375.1 of Polyangiales bacterium. Classification (GTDB taxonomy): domain Bacteria; phylum Myxococcota_A; class Polyangia; order Polyangiales; family Polyangiaceae; genus JANXLV01. The sequence continues at coordinate 12,252 of JBBRNJ010000003.1, forward strand.
ACGGGGCGGGGACAAGCGAGGAGGCGGCGATGCGCAAGCAACTGATCGTCATGCCAGGAGAGGGCAAGACGTACAACTGGTCGCAGGATCGGATGAGCATCAAGTCGACGCTCGATCTCAGCGACGGGCGCGTCACCCTCGCGGAGGATCAACTGAAGCCCGGTTTTCTGCTCGCGCGGCATCACCACCGCAAGATGATCGAGATCTTCTACATCCTCGAAGGCGAGGTGCGATTTGCCTTCGACGACGAGGTGGTCGTCTGCACTCCTGGCACCACGATCAACGTGCCACCCAACGTGCATCACGAGGTCACGAGCGCCGCAGGCGCACGGATGCTCACCATCTTCAGCCCCGGCGGCTTCGATGTGTACCTCGAGGAGTTGTCGGTTCTAACCGAGAGTCAGTACGCCGACGTCGCCTTCATGCGCGCGCTCGACGAGCGCTTCGACATCTTTCATTGAACCGGAGTTCCTCACTTCCCCAGCCCGTTCCCGATGCGGTAGCTTGGGGAGCCAGGATTCCTTCTGGGCCCGCGCGCACCTGGGGCGCACGGATCTTCTGCTACGGAGCGCCGCGTGGGTCTCCATCGAATCAACATCATCGGCGCATCGGGTGTTGGAAAGACCACGCTCGGTCGAGCGCTCGCGGCGCGGCTTGGCGTCCCTCACTTCGACTCGGACGACTACTACCACCTGCCTGGCGATCCCCCGTATCAGTTCCAGCGCACGCCGCAGGCTCGATGCGATCTCCTCGAGGGCGACCTTGCTGCTCTCGATAGCTGGGTCCTCGCGGGCGGAGCGGCAACCTGGGAACCAGCGCCCGCGCTCAGCTACACGCTCCAGGTCTTTGTCTCACTTCCCAGCGAGCTGCGCATTCGACGGGTGCTACAGCGCGAACAGGCTCTCTACGGCGAAAGAATTCTTCCCGGCGGCGACATGGAGAAGGATCATCGCGCGTTCATGGAATGGACGGCCGGATACGACGACAGCACGTCCGAAGGAACCAACACCCTCGCGTGTCACGAGGCGCTGCTTCGACGGGCGGCCTGTCCCATTCTTCGGCTGGCGGGACCGATGAGCGAAGAAGACGCGATCGCACGTGTCCTGGGTCAGCATCCATCGGGTGCGTGAAGTGCGCGGCTCCGGCACTGATGACGCGCTCTGCGTGTTCGAAGAAGGGATGAGTGAGATGGCGGCGAAGCGGCGGCGTGCGACAGCGGGCATCGAGTGGGTGGGCGGCATCGTCGCAATGCCCAGCTACGCCGCCTCCGTCGCGCCTCCGGGTCGCTTCGAACGAGCTCGCGAGCGCGCTTCGCGGCGCGCACCCGGCGCTGGAGATCGTCTGCGCGTCCACGCCGGAGCTGGACGAGGTGATCGCATCGATGCGCGAGCACATGGCCGCCCGTGAGGAGTCCGAGCAGTCGTACCTTGGTCCTGGCGTCGGGCCTGATGCTGTCGGAGCGCTCTTCCGCGCGGCGGCTGCGCTCTATCGCGCGACGCCGTGGAAGATCGTTCCGGACGACACGAGCATCCTGTCGCTGACGATCGAGAAGCTCGGCGTGAAGGACGCGGTCGTGTCCGTCATTGGGCAGATGGGCGAGAGTCACGGCGTGATCGTGTTCTCGAGCGTCGAAGATTTCGATACATTCCTCGACGCGGCGGAGGCGGTCGAGGGGGGCCGCGCTCCCGCGGTGCCACCGCACTTCGCGCTCCACTTCGATCGCGGGGCCGAGCTGAGCCCGGCGCTTCGCAAGGAGATCGCGCACCACCGGTGGGAGGTCGCGGGGCCCAACGCCTACCCGTGGCTCGTTGCGGTCGACGCCGATCTCGTCGCGCGGCCGCCGACGGAGCGAGAGGTGACCCTCGGGGAGGCGCTCTCGCTCTCGCTCGCGCACATGGCCGCGGAGAAGAAGGCGTTCGCCGCCGCCTTCGGCAGAGGCGCACCGCTCACGCGGACAGTCTCGGTGACCACGCACGCGGGCGAAGTCGAGGTCACGCTGCGCGCCCCGTACGACGAGCAGAGCGGTGTCCCGATCCCCGAAGACCTCATCGGCGCCTTCTCCGCGATGGAAGCGGAACGCGGCGGCATCGACGAGTCTCGCCTCGAAGAGCTCCAGGACCAGCTGGTGGGCCGATTCATGGCCTCGCCCGAGGCGGAAGGGCTCGGCGAGACACGATGGTGCTTGACGGTCATGGACCTTGCGGCGAGCTACCTTGGCGTGACGATCGCGTCGGTCGGCGCAGCCGAGCTCCGAGCGATCTTGTTCGAGCACATGCCTCGCCAGGTCTCGGTGGATGCGCGCGCCGCGGGCGAAGTCGTCGCAGAATGCCGCGCATTCTTCACGTTCCTGAAGAGGGCGCTCTCCGCGCGCCGTGCCGACGAGTGCCTGCGTGTACTCGGCGCTGGCGCGGTCCAGAAGCTCGCAGCGGCCCTCTCCAATCCGCAGAACTTCGGAATGGCGAAATCGATGATGATGGCCGGTGCCGAGGCTGGCTTCGACATGTCGAGCAAGGACGGCATCGATGCGTGGATGCGCGAACTCCAGGGCAAGCCGCTTCCGTCGTCGATTCGCCTTCCTCCGCTCGGACCCGCACCGCGAGCCAGCGGTCCGGCCGTCCAACGCACGAAGAGGGCGAAGCGCCAGGCCACCCGCAAGGCGCGAAAGAAGAACCGGTGATGCGGCTCATGAGTGGTTGACTGATTGGTTAAATAACGTATCTGTTAACTATGTCTTCGCGAGCGTCCGCCGGATCGAGCAGCAGTACGGGCGGAGCCGATCTCGATCACATCTTTGGCGCCCTCGCCGATCCCACTCGCCGTGCGATCGTGGTGCGGCTCGCCGATGGTGAGGCCACGGTCCTCGAGCTCGCCGCGCCGTTCGACATCAGTCTCCCGGCGATCTCTCGGCACCTCAAGGTGCTCGAGCACGCCGGGCTCATCTCACGTGGGCGCGATGCGCAGAGGCGGCCGTGTCGGCTCGAGGCCGACGCGCTCGAGGAGATTCACCGGTGGGCCCTGCATACGAGGCGCGCGTGGGAGCAGCGTCTTGATGCCCTCGACGACTACTTGAAGAAGATGGAAGCCCCACCCAAGAAGGAAAAGAAGAAGAGCCATGGTCGCAAAAAGCCCTGATGTCATCTGGTCGCTCGATCGCGAGATCGTCCTGTCGCGCGTGTTCGAGGCGCCGCGCGCGCTCGTCTACGAAGCGTGGACCAAGGCCGAGCACCTCACGAAGTGGTTCTGTCCGAAGGGCTTCACCACCACGACGCGCGAGATCGACCCGCGCGTCGGTGGGAAGTGGCGCTTCGACATGATCGCCGCGCCGAACAACCCGATGAAGGTGCCGGATGGAACCGTGTTCGACAATCGAATCGTCTTCCTCGAGATGCGCGCGCCGGAGCTGCTCGTGTACGACCACGGCAGCGACAAGGACGACGACGAGAAGCGGTTCCGCGTCACCATCACATTCGACGAGCAGGCCGACAAGAAGACGGTCGTGACGATGCGTCAGCTCCACCCCACGAAGGAGCAGCGCGCAGCCGGCGTCAGCTTCGGCGCGGTCGAGATCGGCTACACGACGATCGAAAACCTTGCCGACCACCTTCGCAAGATCCGCTGACGCGGAACGCGGATCGAGCATCTTCACGAGCCGCGCGCTCATCGCTTGCTTCGGCAACGCGGCTGCTCAGCGACATGTCGAAGTGCTTTCCGCGCCCGTGCCAGTCGCGACGCTTCGTGGCCGCGTCGGTGAATCGCTCTGCCTGCGTCTCCAGGCGTGGAATGAGCCGCTTTTTCGCGGCCGCGGTCGCTCGGAGCAACATGAAGCCAATCGTGCCTGCGGCGTAGGTCACGAAATGGCGTCCGCAGGGGGCCTCTTGCTATCATGGGGACCATGGCTGACTCGCCTCCGCGCGATCCGAACAGCGCCGACGGGCCGCCGCCGAAGGCCACCGATGCGCCGACGACGACCGGCGACGCGGCGGGCGTGCGACCGCCCATGAGCAGCAATCTGCAGTACATGCTGAAGCAGCCCTCGACCCCGTGGGTCACGTTCGATCGCGACAGCAAGGTCGCCAAGGACGAGGGCGGGGGACCACTGCCCGACCCGCTCGACGCAGGATGGGGCGAGGCGCCCGAGGACGTGCTTCCGCTGCGGAGCGCGCCTCCGCCGGCCGTTGCGGAGGTGCCCCACGTTCCAGGGGCTGCCGCTGACGCTCTGGTGGCGGCGCTGGCCGCGAAAACTCCACCGCCACCGGCGCCTGACGGTCCAGTGGCTGCGCCTGCCGTTGATGTTCCGCCGCCACCGGCACACATGATGGCGATCGTGGACCAGGTCCTCTCGCAGTCGCGGCCGCCGCCCGCGGATCCGGGCTCCGCGCACGACCCTCGCCCCGCTCCCATCGTGATCTCCGCCCCGCGGGATCTCGCGGCGCCCGCAGCTGCGCTGGCTCCATTCGCTGCGCCGCTTCCGGATGCTGCGCCGCAGGCCACACCGCCCGCACATGCTGCGTCGCCGCTGAATGTCGCGCCACTTACGGAAGTGGCACCGCTCGCGGGCGTTCCACGCCCCGCGCCGCTCCCCGTGTTTGCCACGCAGGACGACGCGGACGCAGAGCTCGCGCCCATTCGCTCGCGCAGCCCGCTTGTCTTCGTGGTGGTAGCCGGCATCGTGATCGTGCTGCTCGGGCTCGTTGGAGCTGGCCTCCTCCTGTTCCGCTCGCCCGGATCGTCCCGGACGATCCCGCCGACGCTGGCCGTCTCGGTCGCTCCCGTGCCGCCGCCCGTCGCCTCGGTCATACCGCCCGAGGCTGTCACGGCGCCCGCAGCCAGCGCGTCCGTCGCACGTGTCGACACCGCACCGAGCGCGATGGCCGCACCCTCTGGGTCCGCTGCGCCGGCCGCGCCCGTTGCGTCCGTCGCGCCGATCGATCCGAAGACCGGCCTGCCGCGCGCGTCCTACCTCACGATCCCCAAGGCCATCGCGCGCCACTTCGTCTTCCTCGACGGAAAGCGGCTGCTTGGCACCGGCCCGCGCAGCTTCCCGGTGAAGTGCGGCGAGCACACGCTGGCGATCGACGACCGCAAGGCAGAGCGCGTCATCAACGTCGAGTGCGGCGGCGAGTACATCGTCACCAACTGACATGCAGCTGCTCGACATTCCGTTCACCGCCGTCGACTGGACCAGCGTGGACGCCGTCGATCATCGTGGCCGATGGCGCCGAGCCACATCGCTCGTCCTCCAGCGGCGGCGCCACGCTCTACATTGTCGACTAGAGAGTCACGTCACCGGCATCACGGCACGCGCACGAAGCGGGGAAAGTACACGTCTAGATCGTTCGGCACCGTGGCCAGGTCTGCGTTCGTCGCGTAGGTCGCGATGAACGAGCCGCCCAAAAGCTCCGCGTGCGCCTTGCCCGCGTACGTCGTCACGTTGGGCTTCGTGCTGTCGGGGGGCACGAACACGTAACACGGTCTGCTCCACGGACCCTCTGGCGCGGGCGCAGTTCGCCTGCGTCCAGGGCCGTCACGCTGATGCGTGCAAGATACACGGAATGATCGCCGGGCTCGCGAACGCCAAAGAGGTACACAGAATCACCGTCACGCACCACCGCGGCTCCCAGCGCGATAGGGAGCGTGAGCACGGGCAGGGTACCGTCCTCGAGTGTCCATGCCGAGGGATCCATGTCGGCGTTCTTCACGAAGGCGACCTTGGTGCCCACGGACTGGAAGCCGAACGAGCCGCTTCCCGTGGCCACCTCCTCCAGCATGAACAGCACCAGGCGCGAGGGCAACCGAACACCGGAGAGCGGCCAGAACCAGTGGCCTCCGCGCTCGGGGAAGAACGACGTGGCCGCGCCGTTCGACGTACGCCATGCGAACGCGATCTGCGCAGCGGCTGACGACGGGTCAAGGCTCGCCGACTGCACAGCCACGCTGTTGCGAATGAACCACGCGTCCGAGCGCGACCGTGCAGGCGACTTCGCGATGAATGAGTCTCCGAAGCGCCAGAGCACGCGCGAGCCGCCGAGGTCCACGGAGTACGCAGCGTCCGCGCCGAGCCACGCGGGATCGCGTCGGAAGAGCGCGTCTGCGGCGGGCCACTGGGCGGGCGCGAGCGCGCACGCGGGGCCCTCGATCGGCGTCGCGGCGGCGTGTTTGCATCCCAACGGGACAGCCAGCCCCAGCATGAGTGCGAGGCCACCGCCAATGACGTGGGCAGTCGCCATACCCGCATCATAGCCGTAGGATGCGGCGATGACACACCGAGTGCTCCCATTCGTGCTCGCGTTCGTGCTCGCAGTGGGGCTCGCAGGTTGCTCTCCGCCCGACGCACCGCGCGAGCCGCGCGTGGAGGCGTCTCCTGCCGTTGGTGCGGCTCCGCATACGAAGGGTGTCCTCGCCGTCGTCGCGCACCAGGACGACGACCTGTTGTTCATGAACCCCGCGCTCCTCCACCACATCCGCGAGGGCGGGGCGGCCCGCACGGTGTACCTGACCGCGGGCGACGCCGGGCTCCTGCGGTGGGACGACGGGTACCTCAGTCTCTCACCGCACGGCGTCCTTACGTATCACTGGCAACTTCGGGAAGAGGGCATTCGCGCCACCTACGCCGCCATGGCGCGCGTGCCCAACGCGTGGAAGAAGTCGACGTTGATCCTGGGTGGTCAGCCGGTCGTGCTCTTCACGCTTCGCGACGCGCCGCGCGTGAGCGTGGTGTTCCTGAGGTTGCCCGACGGCAACATGGATGGCACGGGATTCGAGGGCACCTGCCGCGCATCGCTCAAGCGACTATGGACCGGCGATATCAAGGAGCTTCGCCGCGTCGACGCCGACGTCAACTGCTCCACGTCCGAACCCGATGCGATGCGTCCTCCGTACGATCGCGACGGCCTGGAGCAACTTCTCGGAGCCGCGATGAAGGACGCCGCCGTTGACGAGGTCTGGACGCTCGACGCGACCGGACAGAACGGAAGGGACCACTCCGACCACGAGATCGCGGCGCGCTTCGCAGAGGAGTCGCGCCTGCATCATGCGGCGGCGCGTCCCATGCGAATGTTTCGCGGCTACAACATCGAGCGCGAGCCGGTGAATCTCTCGCCAGAGGAGCATCACGACAAGCAGGAGATCTTCATGACGTACACGCCGTACGACATGTGCAAGTACCCTCGCCCCGCGGAGCCCTCGGGGCGTGCAGACGCGGCCACCTGCGATCACGACATGGGCGAGGGCTACGCGAGCTGGGAGTGGCGCCAGCGCGAGGTACCTCAGACCAGGCACTGATGCGCGCTGTCCGTGGAGCTTGTGCAGCTCCATGACCAGGTATGGCGCATCGCTCGCCCAGTCCACGCCGGCGCTGCGGATGTCCACGACGTGCTCCAAACGAGTCCGCGATGGCCCGAGTGTATCGCATCTTGGCTCATCGGGCAGCCGCCCCTAAGCTCCGGCCATGGGGAAGTCGGAGGGGAAGCCGCTCGTCGTCATCATCGGGGGAGGCTTCGGGGGCCTGTCGGCGGCGCGGGCGCTGGCTCGCGCGCCGGTGCGTGTACACCTCATCGATCGCACGAACCATCACGTATTCCAGCCGCTCCTGTACCAGGTGGCCACGGGGCAGCTCTCGCCCGCGGACATCGCAAAGCCGATCCGCTCCGTGCTGCGAGACCAGAAGAACGTCACGGTCTCCATGTCACTGGTGAAGGAGATCAACAAGGACACGCGCGAGGTCGTGACCACCAGCCGCCGCATCAAGTACGACTACCTGATCGTCGCGGGTGGCGCGCGGCACTCGTACTTTGGCAAGGACGAGTGGGAGCCGTTCGCGCCGGGCCTGAAGAGCCTGGAAGACGCGCTGGAGATCCGCCGGCGCGTCCTCACCGCGTTCGAGCAGGCAGAGAAGTACGACGACGAGCCGCGGCGGAAGAGCGCCATGACCTTCGTGATCGTCGGCGGCGGGCCCACGGGCGTGGAGATGGCGGGCGCGATCGCGGAGCTCGCGCACAACACGCTGAAGTCGGAGTTCCGTCGCATCGACGCGGATCTCACGCGCGTGCTCCTGGTCGAGGCCGGGCCGCGCGTGCTTCCCGCGTACACGGAGGAGCTGTCGGCGAGCGCAAAGAAGCAGCTCGAAGATCTCGAGGTGGAGGTCCGTCTGAGCACGCGCGTGACCGGCGTGGGCGATCGTTTCGTCGAGCTCGACGGCGAGCGCCTGGATGCGCACACCGTGATCTGGGCCGCCGGCAACCTTGCCTCACCGCTGGCGAAGCAGCTCGGTGAGACGGACCGCGCGGGTCGCCTGCTCGTGGAGGCGGACCTCACCGTGCCGGGACACCCAGAAATCCAGGCGATCGGCGACATGGTCGCGATCGACGACAAGGACAAGAAGCCCGTGCCTGGCGTCGCACCCGCCGCGATGCAGATGGGTCACCATGCCGCAAAGAACATCCGGCGACAGATCGACGGAGAGGCGCCAGAGATGTTCCGGTACTGGGACAAGGGCAACCTGGCCACCATCGGACGCCATGCGGGCATCGCCGACATCAAGGGGTTCCGTTTCGGCGGCTACTTCGCGTGGCTCGCGTGGGCGCTCATCCACCTCTTCTTCCTGATTGGCTTCCGAAACCGCACGCTGGTGTTCCTGGAGTGGGCGTGGGCGTACGTCTTCTACACGCGTGCGGTGCGGCTCATCTCGGACATTCCTCGGCGCGCTTCTGATATCGTGGCCGAGCCGCGCGATCCCGCGCGAGTGGAGCGCCATGCACCCGAACGAGAAGCTCATTGAGACCTTCTACACGTCCTTCCAGAACTCCGACGCCGCAGGCATGATCGCCTGCTACCACCCCGACATCGAGTTCTCGGACCCCGTCTTTCCCGACCTCACCGGCAAGCGCGCCCGCGCGATGTGGAGCATGCTCGGCGAGCGCAAGGCGGACCCGAAGGATCGGTGGTTCTCCGACGTTCACGCGGACGACAAGAAGGGCAGCGCGCACTGGGAGGCGAAGTACAAGTTCCCCGCCAACGGCCGCCCCGTTCACAACATCATCAACGCCGAGTTCGAGTTCGTGGACGGCAAGATTCGCCGGCACACGGACACGTTCGACTTCTGGCGCTGGTCCCGTCAGGCGCTCGGTGCGCCCGGCATCTTCCTGGGCTGGGGCCCGCTGAAGGGGCCGCTCCGCAAGCGCCTCGCGAAGCTCCTCGACGACTACATCGAGAAGCACCCAGAGCTCACCTGACCCAGCTGCTCATCCGAGCATCGCGAGCAGCGGAGCCACGAGCGCGCGTTGTTCGTTCGTGATGCTCGTGAGAAGCCGCGCCTTCTCGCGCTTCAGCACGGGGCGCAGCGTGGGAAATGTGCACACGAGCCACTGCGCGGTCTCGTAGGCGAGAGCGGCATGACGTGCCTCGTCCTCCGCGATACGTGTGTAGAGTGCACGCAACTCGGGGAGCGGCGCGGTGAGGGCGCGCGCAGCCACGTCGTGCGCGGCCAGGGTCTCGCCGATGCACCCGCCGCGGAAGACGTCCGAGAGGAGCGCGGCAGCGAGCGTGTCCGCGTCTCCCGCCCCGGGAAAAGGCGCCACGGCCGCCGACAAGGTGCCCGGCGCGATGTCGGTGCCCAGGTGTGTCGCGAAGGCGAGCGTGTCTCGTGCGTGCACGATCTCGTCGGCAAGCGCGCGCTGCGTCTTGTCAATGAGCCATGCCGGTGCGCCCAGCGCGAGCAGCTCGCACAGCGTCCGCGCGAACGCAGCGACGCTCGCGTGCTCCGCCAGAGCGTCCGTCACGAGCTGCGCGACCAGCTGCGCGCGCGCGTCACGGGGCATCGAAGCAGCGCTGTCATCGACACCCGCGGGCGCCTTCGCCCACCACGCGCGCCCGCTCGTGGTCCGCGCCACATGAGTGACGTCGTCCACGAAGAGGGGCCGACCGCCTGGCATCGGACTCATGTCATGACAGAACCCCGGCGGCGGAAGCATGTGCGCGCCGTCCGTCCGCATCGCGCAGTGCAGGCCGGGGCCGCAGTCCTTGTCCGTCATGCAGCTCCCGTCGGAGCGCGGCGGTGTCGGCGGCGGCGTTGTCGTTGTCGCGTTGGGCGTCGGGCGGTCGGTCGCCACCGGCATGGACCTGCTGTCGGTGTCTGGCGTTTGCGGCGGCGGCGCTTCCTGTTTGCAGCCGAACAGCGGTGACAGCGCAAGGTTGGCCAGGATGAGCGCGGCAACGGAGGAGCGTGACATCGGTCGATGCTACATCAGGGCGTGGCGATCTCGAATACGTCGCCCGGGTTCGGCAACACCGCGCGCGCAGAGCCCGCGGTGCCGTTGGTCACGAGCAGCTTTGGTTCGGTGCCGTCGGGCATCGCCGCGCGCGCCTTTTGCAGCCAGCCAGGGACGTCGAGCAGCGGAATGGGCACTGGCGCGGAGCCCAGCGGCTGCAAGAAATCTTCCCAGTGTCCGCCCAGGGCGTAGCGCGGCGCGACCGCGTCGGCAGTCGCAGTGGGCTCGTTGTTCACGTTCTGGTAGCTGCCCACGCAGAGCAGCGCGAGGTCCACGCGCTTGCCCGAGAGGACGGCGTCAGGAATGTGGCCGATGGGCGCGTTCGTCGGCGCGTCCTGGTAGTAGACGCGGAACGTGGGCTTCTTCGTCTTCGCATCCAGGAAGTCCACCAGGAACGCGAGCGTGGTCCCTTCCTTCCACGCGTCCATGCGGGTGGGCGCCGTGCACTGCTCGCCCTCCACGCTGCCTGGCGCGAAGTGGATCGGGCCTACCTGATCCGGATGCGTCGAGCACACGGCATAGACGCGCATGTTCGCGCCCGGCACGTTGACCCACGTGCCTGTGAGCGGCGCGCCGGCGGGCCGCAAATCCGGGCAGTTCGTGTAGTCAACGACGCTGGCGGCCGGGTCGTCCATGGCCACCACGCGGGCGCGATTGATCGTGCTGGACGACGCGGGCGTCCCGCCGCACGACATGCTGCGGTCCGGCGCGAACGCGTCGAGCACATTGCGCGCAGAGGAGTTCGAGTAGAGCGTCGCCGTGGGCGCGCGCTCCAGCACCGTGGGCACGTCGAGCAGATGATCGTAGTGCGCGTGGCCCGACAGCACGGCGCGAAGGTTCGCGAGCTTGCTCGCAGGAAGGTTCGCGTCCACGGCGGCGGGGTCCGAGTGCACCGGCAGCCCCGTCTCCACGGTGAGCATGTTGGGGCGCGTGTAGAGCGGCGCGGTCATGACTGCGTCGGCGCCCGATCGCAGCAGGAAACCACCGACCCCCAGGAACTCCACGCGCAGCATGCCTGGTGGCGGTGGGATCGGCGAGGACGGGGCACATGGAGAAGTGACGCAAGGTCCGCTCGCGTCGCCGGGGGCCGCGGGTTGCGCGACTCCGCTGGTGGTGCCGGGAACAGCTGCGGGTGATGGCGCGCTGGTCGCCGTGGTCTCCGGTCCACCGCCACACGCAGCGAGCAATGCGAACGCACACGCGAGAGCACCGTTCTTCATGCGTCCCTCCCTTTCACCGTGAAGAGCCCCTGTCGTGTCGCGATGCGCAGCGCGCGCCGTGCCCCCGTGTCGTCCTGCGAGAGGATGCGGTGCATCGCGAGGCCGTCGAAGATGGAGAGGATGAGGCGCGTCGTGGCCTTCACCTCGCTCGCGTCGGTCACGTACGGCAAGAGGAACCGCTGGCACATCTTCTCCGCGCGCATGACGAGCAGCGCATCCACGGGAGCGATCACCTCGCGAAGCGTCGGGTCCGTGCGCGACGCGACCACCAGCTCGAGCCACGCATAGAAAGTGTTCCCCGTGTACACGCGCCACATGAACTCCGCCGCGTCCGACAGGTCCACCACGCCCGACGGCGTGCTCGCGAGACGACCCTGGAACTCCGACAGCCGTTGCTCGAAGAGCCGTTGCACAGCGGCCGCCACCAGGCTCTCCTTGGTCGGGTAGTGATGCTGCTGCGCGCCGCGAGACATCTGCGCACGGCGACACACGAACGGGAGTGACGTGCCCGCGTACCCGCGCTCGATCAACGTCGCGATGGTCGCGTCTAGGAGCCGCTCCGTGGTCTGGGCAGTCCGCTCGGCCTGGGTCGCCATGGCCCATTTCGTACGCCCAACAAAACAAACAGTCAAGACTGATTGTTTATGGGATGGGTTGGTCGGCGCGGTCGTCCTGCGTGCCCGTCACGCGGCGGCGCAGCTGCTTACGTAGGCGCTACTTCGCGGCGTTCGGGAAGCGCGCCAGGATCTGGTCGATCGCCTTCTTCAGCAGCGCGTCGTCCACGCTCTTCGGGTCGACCTCGGCCTTGCCGAAGCCATGCCACGCCTGGACGCCGTTCTTGTCGAGCGCATCGATGATGACCGCGCCCTCCTCGAACTCCTCCGTGGGCTCCGAAAGAGAGTCGCCGGACTCGCGGTTCGACATGGTGGGCGCCTTCTGCACCTCGCGCCGGCCCACCGCGTACATCCACACGAGATCCGCGTCGGCCACGCTCTTCGCGGGCTCGTAGCCCTTCGCGCGGAGCGCGGCCTCGAGCAGCGGGGCCATGTGGCGCACGGCCTCTTGCGCCTTGGGCGATGACTTGTAGCGGGCCGGTGCCTGCTCCGAGGACCCGATCGCGTATGTCTTCGCGTGCTGCGCGGCCTCCGCGGCGGGCGAGCTCTGAACGCGCACTTCCTGACCGCCGCCTCCGCACCCCAGGGCGACCGCGGACAGCGAAGAGAGGACGACCAGGGTGCGGATGACGTTCATGCGGATGACGTAAGACCTGCATAGGCCCAAGTCGAGCCATATTGCGCGCATTCCGTGCGTTCAGCTCGCTGTGCCGCGGAGCATCGGGACGAACAAGATGGCGCCAAGATCCTCCACGCGCACCTCGCCTGAAGACGCATCCTTGCGCAGGCGGACGAGCCGCTGGTTCTCGAGATCGCCCACCGGCGCGACGAGCACGCCCAGAGGAGCCAGCTGGGCCACGAGCGCATCCGGCATCGCCGTGGGGGCGGCGGTGACCACGATGCGATCGTAGGGCGCGCCCGACATCCATCCCTCGTAACCGTCACCGACGTGAACGGACACGTTGGCGTACCCGAGCGTTGCCAGGCGAATGCGCGCAGCCTCCGCGAACGGATGCAGGCGCTCCACCGAGTCGACGTGGGCGCAGAGGCGCGAGAGGACAGCGGCGTGGTATCCGGAGCCCGTGCCGATCTCGAGCACGCGCTCCTTGCCGGTGAGGAGCAGCGCCTGAGACATCGCGCCGACGACGGCCGGCTGCGAGATCGTCTGTCCCAGGCCTATGGGTCGGGGTTTGTCCGCGTATGCATCCTCGGCGGATGCGGCCTCGAAGAACAGATGGCGTGGCACCTCGCGTAGCACCTGGAGCACGCGCGGGTCGGTGATCCATCGCGACGCAGTGAGCATGTCCACCAGCTCGCGCCGTCGATCGTCTTCGTCGAGCTGGCTCATTTCTTCGGGGCCTTGTCGAACGAATAGCCGAGGATCAGCTTGGCAACGAGGGCATTGCTTCCGTTCGTGAGCCCCTCGCCGATGCCGGCATTGATCTCCACGGCGTCAATCGACGTGATGTCGATCGCCTCGTACAGGTAGTGCTCCTGCTCGGCCCAGGGTCGCGGCTTTGCGATCGGCCCGAAGCCGGCGTAGTACTCTGCGCCGATCGCGAGCGCCGAGAAGAGCTTCACCTTGGCCATGGCCGCAGGCTCGAACGTGGGGCCGGCCGCGCGCTCCGGCGTGCCGAGCGGAATGCCAACGATCGGGTTCGCGGCGAAGAGCCAGCGATCGTTCTCCCACGCGACGATGGGCCGCACCTCGCTGCCGACGCGGCTGGGATCGTACCGCTCCGGCAAGAGCGACAGCTCCAGGTTCACGCCGAGGCGCAGCTGCCGAACGCCGCTGTCGGGGAGGATGAACTTCGCGCGCGCCTTCGCACCGGCATAGTCGAACGTGCCATCGGGGCGCAGCGCCGTCTGGAAATAGCCGCCGAGCTCCAGGAAATCCGTCAGGCCCATCGACGGCTCCAGTGTCATGTGCGTCTGCTGGTGCATCGGGAGCGCCGGCGCCTCGGCGGTCTTCACGCCATCGAAGACACGGTTCACATGCAGCTCGAGGCCCGGCGTGCCAGGCGCATTGGCCGTGCCGTCATAGACCTGGACCTCGAACGGATCCACGGCCCATGCTCGGGTGGACGCAAGGGTCGCTGCGGCCAGCACGGCTACTGTCGACGCTGTCCTGATCAACGCCCCTTCTGTAGCAGCGTTTCGAGCGCTTCGATGAACTCATCGACCTTGACGGGCTTCGTCAGGTAGCGAAAGAACCCGGCCTGTTCGCCGCGGCTCTTGTCGCGCTCGGACGCGGCGGCCGTGAGCGCGATCACCGGCACGGTCGCGGTCTCCGGGTGCCCGCGCAGGGCCGTGAGTGCGTCGATGCCGCTCATGCCCGGCAGGTTGATGTCCATGATCACCGCCCAGGGCCGGCGTGTGCGCGCCACCTCCACGCCGAGCTCCGCGGAGGGCGCCGTGATGAGGTCGACGTGGTCCACCGCGCTCACGAGGTCTCGCATGAACGCGATGTTCGCCGGGTTGTCCTCCACATAGAGCACGAGCTTGCGCTCCCCGCTGGAGAGGTGCGTCGTGTGCGTGAGGAGGCTCGCGGGCTTCTCGCTCGGCGGCGGCTCGTTCGTGTGCATGGGGATGTCGACCCAGAACTCGGAGCCTTGGCCTGGAGTACTCCGGAAGCCAACGTCGCCGCGCATGAGCCGCGCCAGGCGGCGCGTGATCACGAGGCCGATGCCCGTGCCCTCGATCGGACCGGTCTCCTGTCCTGCGCGCTGGAACGGCTGGAAGAGCCGCGCCTGCTTGTCGAGCGGGATGCCCATGCCGGTATCGCGCACCGCGACGCGCACCATGTCCTCTTTCGGCAACGCCACCGTGAACGTGAGGTCGCCGCCGGGGCGGTTGTACTTGATCGCGTTGGACCCGAAGTTCATCAGGATCTGCACGATGCGCGTGCGATCCGCGGCGACCATCGGCACATCGGAGGGCAGCTCGGCGACGTGGATGGTGATGGAATGGCGCGCGGCGATCGGCTCCAGGGTCTGCTTCAGCTCGCGCAGCACATCGGTAAGGCGCACCGCCTCGATTGACATCGACACACGGCCCGACTCGATACGGGAGAGGTCCAGGATGTCGTCGATGAGGCGCAGCAGGTGCTCACCGCCGCGGAGGATCTGGCGAACGCGGTCCTTGTGCCTCTCGGAGAGCGGCTCCTTCTTGTCGCGCTCGAGCAGCTGCGCGAAGCCCAGGATCGCGTTGAGCGGCGTGCGCAGCTCGTGGCTCATGGAGGACAGGAACTCGGTCTTCGCGGCGCTTCCTGCGTCGGCGGCCTCTCGCGCCAACCGCAGCTCCTCCGCGCGGCGCTCGTGGTCGGTCAGATCCCACACGGTCTTGACGAGCCCGCCTTCCACGGTGCGGCGGTCCACCACGCGCAGGCTCCGACCGTCGACCATGCGCACGTCGAACGCGCTGGTCTGAACAATGTCGCTGCGCTCGAGCCGCGCCTTGCGGAACTTGTCGCGGCTGTCCTGGTCCGCGAACGCGATGTTCGGAAGCCACGCCTCCAGCAGGTCCCCGTACGAGCGACCAATGAGCGGGCCCGCGACCAGCCCCCCGAGCAGACGCTGGTAGGCGCTGTTGCACGCAACGAGCTTGTCGTGGCTGTCGAACAGCGCGAATGCGTCCTGGATACTGTCCACGGCGCTGGTCAAGCGTGTCGCCGCAACGCGCGTCTCCGCCTCCAGCCGCTTCCGGTCGGTGATGTCGCGGATGGCCGCGGACACGGTCATGCCCGTCTCGGTCCGGAGCGGACTGAGGCTCACCTCGATGGGGATCTCCATACCGCTCTTGTGACGTGCCGTGAGCTCCAGGCCGGAGCCCATGGGTCGCATGCTCGGGTTCTGGAAGTAGCGCCGCTCGTGCGTGGGGTGCGCGTGTCGGAAGCGCTCTGGAATGAGCATCGCGAGCGGCTGGCCGAGTATCTCGTCGCGCGCGTAGCCGAAGAGCTTCTCGGTCTGCACGTTGACGAAGACGATCTTTCCGTGGTCGCTGACGACCACCATCGCGTCGGGTGCGGCGTCGAGCAGCTGGCTCACGAACTCCGGCGATGGGAGCTCAGTCGCCATCGTGCAAGCTCACGCAGAAGACCGCGCCCGGCGCCGCGTCCTCGATCCAGATGCGCCCGCCATGAGCGTCGATCGCGCGCTTGCAGAACGTGAGGCCCAGGCCGCGGCCCGAGCGCCCCACCGTCTCTTCGCCATGCTCCACCTGAACGAACGGGTCGAAGACCCTCTCGCGCATGTCCGGCGGGAGGCCGCTTCCTGCGTCGGCAATGCGAACAACGACCTCCTTGCCGTCGCGCTTCGCGGTGATGCTGACGCTGGTGCCTTCAGGTGCGTAGCGGATCGCGTTCTCCACCAGGTTCGTCAGCGTGCGACGGAGGAGGTCCGGGTCCGCATGGATACGGTCCGTTTCGACGGCCGCCGTCAGGGTCACCTTGCGGTTTTTCGCAGTGAGCGCGAGGTCGGCGATGATGCTGTCCACGAGCGGACGGAGCTCCACGTCCTTGCGCTGCGGCTGGAGCTGGCCTTCGTCGGCCTTCGCCAGGTCGAGGAGGTTCACGATCATGCGCGTGAGCTTCTGCGCCTCGTTCCGGATCTGCGCGGCCGAGTCACGCGCATCGGCTGATAGCCCCTTGTCGCGAAGGAGCAGCTGCGCATGGAGGTCCATCGAGTTCACTGGGTTCTTGAGATCGTGGACGACGAAGGCCATGAGCCGCTCCTTCTGGAGCTGGAGGCGAAGCAGGTCGTCGCGCTGGCGCTTCTGCAGATCGTAGTGCTCGCGGACCTCGCCGCGGAGGCGCCGTAGCGTGAGCGCGCTCTGCACGCGGACCACGAGCTCCGTCGGACGAACGGGCTTCGTGAGGAAGTCGTCGCCGCCCACCTGGAGGGCGCGATCGAACGTGTCGACGTCGCGCAGGGCCGTCAGGAAGAGGACCGGCGTGTCCGCCCCATGGGGCATGGCGCGTAGCTGCTCGCATACCGCGAAGCCGTCCATGCCAGGCATGCGGATGTCGAGGAGAACGCAGTCCGGCGCCTCGCGCTTGAAGATTTCCAGACAGTCCGCGCCGCGCTCGGCCAGGAAGACCGTGTAGCCCTCGTCCTCCAGCGTGCTCTGGGCGAGCAGACGGTTTGCCTCGTTGTCGTCAACGACGAGGACCTTGGCTGGCTTCTTCTCGCTGGTTGACTGCACGTCGCCGACCTCTCCGTACCGCCGAACGGGGCCCATGGGAAGGTGCGGCGTGCAACCGTGCAAGATCTTCATTACAGTTCGTCCGTCTCAGGGGGTCATGCCGAAACGGGTCCTGTTCGTCGTGAAGGAGATCGAAGGCGCGGAGCCCCTTGGGCCGCTCTACGTCGCGGGCTGTCTGCTGCAGGCGGGGCACACGTGCGCGTTCATCGGCACGCGCGGCAACGACGTCATGGCGGCCATCAAGCGGTGGGCGCCGGACATCGTGGCGTTCGGCGCTACCACGGGTCTGCACCGTTTCTATCTGGGCCTCGCGGCGCGCATCAAGGAGGAGCTGCCACACGTGGTCACGCTCTTCGGTGGTCCGCACCCCACGTTCTTCCCGGAGGCGATCTTCTCGCCCGGCATCGACATCATCTGTCGCGGCGAAGGGGAGGACGCGGCCGTGGAGCTCGCGAACGCGCTCGATCGCGGAGACGATCACACGCACATCGCCGACCTGTGGGTGAAACACGACGGCAAGGTCACCCGCAACGGCCCACGCGAGCTGCGCCGCGACCTGGACGAGATCCCGTTCCCGCCGCGCGAGCTCCTCTATGCGTACGACGATCGCCTGCGCCAGCGTCCGCTGAAGTCGTTCACCACGAACCGCGGCTGTCCGTTCCCGTGCAGCTACTGCTTCAACCCGTCACTCACCGAGCACTACGGCTCGTCGTGGAAGAAGGTGCGCATCCGCAGCCCCGAGAACGTGGTGCGCGAGATCGCGGAGACGCGCAAGAACGGGCCGCTGCAGGTCATTGGCTTCCGCGAGAGCATCTTCGTGTACCGCGAGGACTGGCTGCGCGCGTTCGGTGAGCTCTATCGCAAGGAGGTAAAGCTCCCGTACTACTGCCACCTGCGCGCGGACATCGTCACCGACGAGATGGTGGAGCTGCTCGCGTGGAGCGGCTGTCACACCGTGAACGTCGGCATCGAGACCGCGAACCCGCGCCTCGCGAACGAGGTGCTCAAGCGCCAGATCAAGATGGATAAGCTGGAGCGCGGCATCCGCGCGCTGAAGAAGGCGGGCATCGTCGTCTTCGCGGACAATATCCTTGGCATCCCCGGCGGCACCTTCGAGGACGATCTGGCCACGCTGCAGCTCAACATAGACCTGGACGTGGACTACGCCGCGGCCACGCTCTGCACACCGTATCCGGGTACCGGGATTGCCAAGTATGCCGTGGACAACGGCTTCTTCAGTGGCGACTTCGATCTGATCGACGACAGCTACTACACGGAGAGCGTGATCACGTTCAAGGACCCAAAGGACAAGCGAAGAACGGAGAATCTACACAAGTTCTTCGCCGTGACGTGCGCACTGCCAGAGCTCTTGCCTCTGGTCATGCGCCTCATCGAGCTCCCCACGAGCGACTTCCACTACGCCATGTTTCGCGCGTGGTACCTGGTCTGTCACATGACCGATGTGATGCCACGCAGACCAGACCTGCGACAGCTCAAGGAAGGCCTGCTCTCCATCTTCGGCGTCTTCGAGGGCAAGGAAGAGAACTGGTTTCCCATGCCAGATCCCGTGGCGCTACCCATCGTCGAAGGCAAGACCAAGGAGTCCGCCGAGGCAGCGCCCACCGAAGGTGGCACCCTGATCCGGCTCGGCAAGCGCGCCGCCGCGCCCGCACTGGCGATCGGAGGCGAGCGTGTCTGAGGCAGACGATCGCGCGCGCAAGGTGAAGACGCGCAGGACCAAGCGCAAGCTCAAGGCCGCCGCGTCGGTCGCGATCGCCCTCACCGCGGGTCTCTTCCTCGCATGTCAGCGCGGAGTCACCGAGGTCCAGAAGGCGATCGACGCCGCGAGAGGCGACGACACGGACGCGCACGCCAGCGACGCCGGCACGAGCGATCCCGCGATCACGGTGAAGGACGCAAGCGCCGACGCCACGGACGCGGGCCAGGCCCTCGACGCAGGAAGACCCGACGCAGCGCTCGCAAAACGATCAAGCAACACAAAAGACGCCGCCGTCGACGTGAACGAGCACCGCAAGGGCATGCCAGTCCGCGACAACCTGCTGGAGTAAGTCGAAGTCGAGGTCGAAGTCGAAGTCGAAGTCGAAGTCGATGTCGATGTCGAAGTCGAGGTCGATGTCGCGGTCGAAGTCGATGTCGCGGTCGATCACGATCGCCGCGGGGTTTGCTACGATCTCCCGATGACGATCCTGCGCCGTGCGCTCGCCGCTTCGCTCGTGTGTGTCGCAAGCTGCGGCGGTGGAGACAGCGGCAGCTCGTCCGGCAACGGCGACGGTGGAGGCGGTGGAGGCGGTGGAGGCGGTGGAGGCGGTGGAGGCGCGACGCCCACGGTCGGCGGCATCTTCGCGCAGCCCGAGCCCTGGACGAAGGACGTCTCCGGCTCCGCGAAGTCCCCGCGCTCCGACGCCATCATCGCTGCGCTCGTCGCGTCTGGCGGGTTCGGTAGCAAGGTCTTCCAGATCGACTTCTCGATCCCGCTCTTCTTCGGCGACACGCAGACACCGCGGCAGACGATCACCGCGGCCGCGGGCAAGTACTGCTACGGCGGACCCGACTGCGATGCGGTCCCGCTGCAGATGCCCGTTCCCGGCAACGCCAACATCGAGGGCTCCAAGGATTTCACGTGCGACACGTCGGGCAGCACCGACGGCCAGGGTGACTGCCACATCCTGGTCGTCGCCAAGGACGAGAAGAAGCTCTACGAGCTCTACAACGCAACGAAGACCGGCAACGGTCTCTCCGCGCTGGGCGCCTTCGTCTGGGACCTCACCAAGGCATACCCGGACAACCTCCGCGGCGATCAGTGCACGTCCGCGGACGCCGCTGGCTTCCCTATCGCGGCGCTGCTCCCCACCGCGGACGAGGTCGCCGCTGGCGAGGTGAAGCACGCGATCCGCTTCATCCTCCCCAACGAGCGCATGAAGAAGGGCGTGTACGTCCACCCAGCCACGCATGCCGGCGCGCCCAGCTCCGCGAACGCCGACGCACCGCCGTACGGTGTTCATTTCAGGCTCAAGCCGAGCTTCGACGCGGGCTCGTTCAGCACGGGCGAGAAAGTGATCCTGGCCACCATGAAGAAGTACGGAATGCTGCTGTCCGACGGCGGCAACATCGCGCTCACGTTCGCGGACGATCGCACGTCCACCGCAAAGTGGGCGGACGTGAAGGTGACGGCTCAGTCGTTCGCTGCGATCAAGGCGGATGACTTCGAGGTCGTGGAGCTGGGCGCGGACGTCGCGCAGACGGACGACTGCGTTCGCAACCCCTGAGCTCAGCGCAGCATGGGCAGCGGACGCAGCGGGTGACGAAGCATCCACCCGAGCGCGGTGCGGATGATGATCCCGTGGAAGCCCGCGTAGGGCCACTGCGCGACGAGCTCGCGCAAGAAGCGTCTGTCCATTCCAGCGCGGAGCCATCCGCGTGAGGCATCCACAAGATCTCCTCGGCGGAAGGCATCCACGACATCCGCGGCGGGCTCGGTCACGTAACGGCGCAGCGCGTGGTGATTCTCGATCGTCCTCACGCACAGATCGATATCGACGGCGGGCGCGCGTTGTTCGAAAAAGGTCCGTGCGCGCGCGACGCTCGGCGCAAGGTAGTCGAACGTGCTGTCCGACCAGATCCCGAGATCATGGAAGGCGCTCGTCACGGCAAGCAGGTCATCCGCGTCGTCGCGGCCCAGGAGGCGCCGCGTGACGTTGAAGACGCGGTAGGCGTGACCGCGATAGGCGCGCCGCGCCGCTCCGAACGCCGCGTCCCACTCGTCCAGCGTCTCTTCGATGAGCGCGTGGCGCGTGATGATCTCCATCAGGTCGACCGCGCGGAACGGGTCACCCGCCGCCGCACTCGGACTCCTTCGTCGTGACGGCCTTGCCATCCCAGCTCAGGTTGCCGTGGAGCGTGCCGCACGCCGCCTCGAACGTGTACCTCACCGTGTTGCCCTTTCCTGCAGACACCGCGGGCGGCGACTCACCGGTCTTCCTTGCGAGCAACAGCGTGAGCTTTCCGCCCACGCGCTTCCAGACGGTGATGGCACCGTAGTCCTGGTTGGTGTCGCCCTTCGGCTTGCCGGCCAGCGCAGGGTCGTCGATGATCGTCGCGATCAGAAGCTCCGTCTGCGCGTCGGGCCGCCACGTCCAGAAGTGAGTGACGGCCGGTTTGTAGTGCCACAGGCCATCCTCCTGTGTGGTGGTCTGGTCCTTCACCTGGCGGTACTCCTCGGGCAGCAGCGGGATGCAGAGCTTCGCGGTCTCTGGCTCGCTGCGCGGGCCCACCAGGCCACCATGCGACTCGCGCAGCGCCGCCTTGAAGTCCGGATCGCTCCGCACGCTCTTCAGGTCGTCGTCGCTCTTCGCCTTTTCCAGCATGTTGGAGGCCTTCGCATCGCCGTCGTCGGCGGCGCGGCCGATCTCCGAAAGCGCCCAGATGCTGTCCTTGGGTTTGCCTGCGAGCGCGAGGCCGCACGTCATGTTGTAGCGCGCGAGGATCATCGACGGCCGCACCGTGAGCGCGACACGCCACCAGCGGTTCGCGATGTCGTACTCCTTCTTTCCGTAGTGGTGGTAGCCGCCGTCATTCAGCGCGGTGGCGAGATCTCCGAGCGTGTCTGCGCAGTCGTCGGGCGCGATCGCCTTCTGCAGCTCCGCGACGTCCACCGTGCCGTCCGAGACCTTGGTGTCCTCACCCTTGTCCAGCTTGGCAATACGCGCCTTCGCGTCGGCTGACGCTTTGCACTTGGTCTTGCCCTTGGCCTTGTCGGAGGACCACTCGGGGACGTCGCCGACACCCTCGATCGCATGGGTGCCGGCCGCGGCCGCCGCCTTCACCGGACCGGCATCCGCGGCTGCCGCGTCGGCGCCGCCGTCGCCGGTCGCGTCGGTCTTCTTGGGACACGCGCAGAGGAGGAGCAGCAGGGCAGGGGCGAACGCGCGAGGCCGAATGGTCATGCGCGATGTTCGCCTGTGCCGGCCGCGTTCGTCTACTCCGTTTCCACGGCGGCTCCGTGGCCCGCTGCCAGCCCTCCGTGCCAGGTTCCGTCCAGCAGGCGCGCGAGATACTTGCGCACGTCGCCGGGCCAGCCCTTCACCAGCCTCTTCCACGCCTTCTCGTCGCGGGCGAAGAGCGCGCGCGAGGCCTCCTCGAAGTTGGGGCGATTGCCCGCGAGGGTGCTCATCACGCGGCTCGCAGCGCTCTGTGCCTTGCGCACGTGCGCGCGGTCGGGCTCCTTCTTGCGTGCCTCGTCGATGAGCCGGCGTATCGCGGCGGAGTTGCCGTGCGGCTGCTCGTCGAGCCAGTCCCAGTGCCGCGGCAAGAGCGAGATCTCGCGCGACACCACGCCGAGCTTCGGCCGTCCGCGACCTTGCTGCTCGGGCTTCGGGAGCACGCGGTGGAGCACGTCCTCGAGCGTGCCGGTGAGATCGAAGTCGACCTCACCGCCGGTCTCATCCCTGAAGATCAGGACGCCATCCACGCCCTTCCTGTCGAACCGGCTCTTCAAGCCAGACACGACCAGCGAGAGGGCGCCGGACACGAGCAACGAATCGCCGGCAAACGCGGTGTAGGTGAGCTCTTCAGACATATACCTATATTATACCCGGGTATAAATATTGTCAATATCTTCCGGGTAAAAAAGTCTTGCATCCCTCCGCGCGGTGATGAGTTCCAGCTCGAAAACCAGGCGATCGAGCGTCCCGAGCGCGCCGATTTCGTCGCTGGAAAACGGCCCGGGTGATCTGGTAGGCTCGCCGCCATGCGACTGATCCTGCCTCTCCTCGTGGTTCCCGTCTCGCTGGTTCTCGCTGCATGCGGAGGGCCGCCGCCACCGAAAGACGGCAGTGGCGCAAGCGGCGCGACAAACCCGAACTACGTCCACGATGGGAAGGGCCCCGTTGACGCGAAGACGGTCCACGCATGTGGCCCCGCGGACAAGGTCCACAAGTACGATCTGCACGACGAGGACGGCGACAAGGCCATGGTCCCCTGCAGCTCCGACGGCGACGACGCTGAAGGCAAGGCTGGTCACGACTTCTCCGGCGCGATCCACATCGAGACCGTCCCGGAGGGCGTGCACATCACCATCCACGCCACCGACGACGAGGTCAACCTAGGCGCCCTCGGCTCGGACGTGAAGACGCGCGACGCAGTCCTCGTCTACCCGAAGGGCCCCACGTCGAAGGCCGTCGAGGTGAAGCTGAAACACACCGCGCATGGCTACACGGGCGACAAGGTCATCCTCTTCGAGGACCTGGACAAACTCACGGACGAAGGCACCACGATCCAGGTCGCCATCTTCGACCACGACAAGAAGGGTGGCGCGCCCGCCGAGGAGCTCCACGTCTCGCTCAACGTCAGCGCCGGCAAGAGCTGCGAGCGCGCGATCGACGAGAACCCGCAGACGGTCGACATGGGCAAGAAGGGCGGAACTCCCGACCTCACGAACGCGCAGCTAGGCGGCCCCATGTCGTCGAGCGCATTCATGTCGAGCTGCGGACTGGCCGACAGCGCCAACGCGGAGATCTGCGTGGCGGTCAAGAAGGGCAAGCCGCTCGGCGTCAGCGTGAAGGTGAGCCCGGCCAACAACAGGGTCGCCGCATGCATCGACAAGTCCACGCGGAAGCTCAAGTTCCCCGAGTCCGAAAAGCTCGACGTCGTCCACCAGAAATTCTGACCCGATCTCTGCCTACGATGGAGTGGCACCGCGTGTTCAGGGTCTGTGCGTGGACTCCACCACTGGGCACTGCCGTTCTGTGCCTCCTGTGCGGTTCGTGCGGCGCGCCTGCCGCCGATGGCGAAGGATCACGTACGCCACAGGCCGCGCGATCCTGTGGAGCTCCGGCAGAGACCCAGCAGCATCAGGCCACGTGGGAGCAGGTGCAACTGGTCGTGAAGGCCCGCGCATCGCAGCGCGCCATGGACGCCGCGGTCGCGTGTGAGACCGCCCGCGGCTTGGTGACGCAGTGTCCAGGCTGGGATCCGGGCACCGGCGCTGCCCAGCGCGTGGCGTGTCAGGTCGCGCTGGCGGAGGACATGGATGCGCTCGAGGAGTCGCTCATCATGACGCTGAACCCGTCGCCACTCACGGAGCCGCTCGAAGGCGACCCGTGGGTCAGCGCGGGGCCGCGCAGCTTCGCGGCTTCACTGGCCCGCTTCGAGACGCTCGCTCCGCACACGCCCGACGAAACGAAGGTGCTCGCGGCGGCCCAGTTGCTCAGGAAGGACTCGCTTCGCTACGGCAACGACGTCCAGCGCCTTCACTCGACCTGCGCGGACATCGACGAGCTCGAGAAGGCGATGGGCGCGGTCGGCGCATTCACCGCACAGCGCTACGAGCGAACCGTCGAGATACGGAGAAACACGGAGGTGGAGCTCCGACAACGACGCGTCCGCGCCGTCGTCGCGAAGGAGTATGCCGTCGCCGACACCACGGCTGCCATGCGCGAGGACCTCGCGCTCGCGCGCAAGCTGTCTTCCGAGCTGCGGTGCTACAGCGCGGAGGCCGCGAAGGGCGCCGACGACGACATTGCCAAGTGGGTCACGAAGGTCGAGGCCGCGGGCGCCGCGCGAAAGCCCCCCTCGCGCTGACGCTGACGCGCCACGCTGATCGCGGAGCACTGGGTCCCACAGTGGAACCAAGTTGCTTTTCGACTTAATTCCGTCAAGAGCCGGTCGTAACTGCCGTTCCCCTGAATCGAGAGCGATGCCCGACACAGTCCGTGTCGCGAGCTCGAACAACGGAGAACGCCCATGGCTGTCACGATCAATACGAACGTCGGCTCGCTAACCGCGCAAAAGAACCTGGCCAACACCCAGGCCGCGCTTTCCAAGAGCTTTGCGCGGCTCTCGTCTGGCTACCGCATCAACTCGGCAGCGGACGACGCGGCCGGTCTCGCCATCTCGGACAGCATGCAGAGCCAGATCCGCAGCTACACCGTCGCTGGTCGCAACACCAACGACGGCATCAGCATGGCGCAGACAGCGGACGGCGCGCTTGGTCAGGTGACCGACATCCTCGGCCGCATGCGCGAGCTGGCGACCCAGGGCGCCAACGGCTCCCTCCAGACCAGCGACCGCGCGTACCTCGCAACGGAGTTCAAGTCGCTCCAGTCCGAGGTGAAGCGCATCCTCACAAGCACAAAGTTCAACGGCAACGCGCTCATCACGCAGACCAGCTCGTCGGTGTCGTTCCAGGTGGGCATCAACAACACCACGGACGACCGCATCGCGGTCACCTTCGGCGGCGTGCACCTGTCGGCGCTCGTCTCCACGGCCACATCGATCTCGGGCGCGGCCGGCGGCGCCCAGTCCGCGCTGGACACGATCGACAACGCGCTCAAGACGGTCTCCACCACGCGCGGACGCTTCGGCGCCGTCATGAACCGTCTCGAGATCACCTCCGCCAACATCCAGACGGCGAGCCTGAACCTCGCTGCAGCGAACTCGCGCATCCGCGACGTGGACGTGGCCGCGGAGACCGCGAACCTCTCGCGCACGCAGGTGCTCGCTCAGGCCGGCACGTCAATCCTGGCGCAAGCGAACCAGTCGCCGCAGATGGCGCTCTCGCTGCTTCGCTGAACCCTGCGTGTTAGGGTGCCGGCGATCATGCCGGCCCCTGCCGAAGACGAGAACGCCGCGGCCGCATCGCCCCCTCCGAAGGGCCCGACGCGCGCGGCGTTCGTCTTCATCTTCATCACGGTGCTCACCGACATGCTTGCGCTCGGCATCATGGTGCCCGTGCTACCCAAGCTCATCGTGCAGTTCGAACACGGAGATGTCGCGCAGGCCGCGAAGGTCTCAGGTGTATTCGGCTTCGCCTGGGCGCTCATGCAGTTCTTGGCTTCGCCCGTGCTGGGCGCGCTTTCCGATCGGTTCGGTCGAAGGCCCATCGTGCTTCTCTCGAACTTCGGGCTGGGCGTGGACTACGTCTTGATGGCGCTCGCGCCCAGCCTGTCATGGCTCTTCGTGGGCCGGGTCATCTCCGGCATCACCGCCGCCAGCTACCCCACGGCCAGCGCGTACATCGCTGACGTCACACCACCCGAGAAGCGCGCCGCGAGCTTCGGCATGCTGGGCGCAGCGTTCGGGCTTGGCTTCATCGTGGGCCCCGCGGTGGGCGGCGTGCTCGGCGGCATCGATCTGCGCTTGCCGTTCTGGGTGGCGGCTGCGCTGAGCCTTGCCAACACGCTGTACGGCGCCTTCATCCTTCCGGAGTCGCTGCCCGTGGGCAAGCGCTCCGCGTTCAGCCTGAAGAAGGCGAGCCCCATCGGCGCCATCTCCATGCTCATGCGCGACCGCGTGATCCTCGGCCTGGCCGCGGCGACCTTCCTTTACTCGATCGCGCACGAGTCGCTGCCGAGTATGTTTGTATTATACACGGACTTCCGGTACCACTTCAGCGAGCGCATGGTGGGCGTCTCGCTCGCCATCGTTGGCGTGTGCTCCACCATCGTGGCTGCGGGGCTGGTGGGCCCGTC
Organism: Polyangiales bacterium; assembly: GCA_038230375.1. Classification (GTDB taxonomy): domain Bacteria; phylum Myxococcota_A; class Polyangia; order Polyangiales; family Polyangiaceae; genus JANXLV01. Next base: position 39,041 of record JBBRNJ010000003.1, read on the forward strand.
GGTGAAGCGCTTCGGCGAGCGGAGCACGCTGGCGCTCGGTCTGCTGGCTGGCGCGGTGGGCTTCGGAATCTATGCGGCAGCGCCAACGACGCTGCCGTTCCTGTGCGGCATGCCGTTCGTCGCGCTCTGGGGTCTCGCGGGGCCATCGATGCAGTCGCTCATGTCCAGGACCGCTGGCGCGGAGGAGCAGGGCAAGCTGCAGGGCGCCGTGAGCAGCCTGCGAGGGATCACGGGGATGGTGGGGCCGCTCCTGTTCACGCAGGGGTTCGCGTTCTTCGTGCGGCCCGGGGCGCCGCTGTTCTTGCCTGGTTTTCCCTACTGGCTTGCGAGCGGCCTGGTCCTCACGAGCTTGCTCCTGGCGATGGTCGCCGCCCGCAGTGCCGCGCGTTCCGACCGGGCGAGCTGACGCCTCCCGACTTCTCGTCTACGCTTTCTCTCATGCGAAGAGTTGGCCCCGTTCTTCTCCTTTCTGCCGTGTACGCGCTCGCTTCATGCTCCTCTTCATCGTCCGGAAACGGTGGCACGCCCACGGACGACAGTGGCGCAGGCGACGGCGGCATCACCAACGAGGATGGCGGTGCTGGCGACGCGGCCGCGCCAAATCCGTTCCAGTCCGTCCACGACGAGCTCTTCGGGGGCAAGTGGGTGACCGAGGGCGTGGTGATCATGCGCGACGGCAAGGTCGTCTACGAGGAGTATGCGAAGGGCTACACGAAGGACATGCCGCACATCTCGTACTCGGTGTCGAAGAGCATCGGCGGCACGCTCATTGGCCTGGCGATCGCCGATGGCTACATGAAGCTGACGGAGAGCGTGTGCACGTACATCACGAAGCCCGCCAGCGCGGACCCGACGCTGTGCGACACCACGATCGAGGACCTGCTCCACATGTCCTCCGGTCTGAACTGGGCGGAGGACTACGCGCTCGACCCCACGAACAGCAACGTGCTGCAGATGCTCTACGGCAACACTGACGACATGGGCGCCTATGCCGCGAGCCAGCCGCGCGCATACCCCACCAACACGCGCTGGTACTACTCCAGCGGCGACGCCGACATCCTCGCGCTCGCCTTTTCGGGCGCGCTGGCCGCAAAGTCCATGGACGCGCGCACGTACGCCCAGACCAAGCTCATGACGCCCCTGGGCATCACAACCAGCACGTTCGAGACGGACCACGCAGGCACGCTGGTCTTCTCCTCATCCTGGTACGCGACCACGCGCGACATGGCGAAGATGGGCCAGCTCTATCTGGATGACGGCATGGTCGGCACCACGCGGGTCCTGCCAGCTGGCTGGGTGAAGTATGCCATCACGCCCGCGCCCGCCGCGTCCACGGCAACCAAGCGCGACCCGATGCAGGCCGCACCTGGTGACACGGGCGGCTCGTACGGCGCGCAGATCTGGCTGAACGCGGTGTCCGCGGCCGCCACGCCCGACACCATCGCCTGGCCCGGCGTCCCCAATGACGAGTACGCGTTCGAGGGTCACTATGGGCAGAAGGTCTTCATGGTGCCGTCGCGCAAGCTGGTCATCGCGCGGGTCGGCAACGATCGAAAGCCGACATTCGACCCAGCACCCATGGTCTCGAAGGCAGTCGCCGTGGTCGACGCGCTCATCGCGGGAGGTAAATGAAAATGAAGAAGCTCATCCTCGCATTCGCCACGATCACGTTCGTCTCGTTGCTCCCCGCAGACGACGCCCAGGCTCGCAGGATCACCGCGCCTGCCGACATCTCTCACATCTTGACCGGCTTCTCCGCGAAGGAGACGTGCTCGTGCGTCTTTGCCGTCGGCCAGACGGACACCTATTGCAAGGCATTCGGGCAGCAGGCGGGCTTCGAGGCGATCGCCATCACCATCGACCACAGCGGCAAGAAGGTCACCGCGACCTACAGCCCGCCCACGGGCACATCGGTCACGCGCAGCGCGACCGCAGCCGCAGGTGCGGGCTGCGAGCTGGACGCGTACTGAGGCGCGAGCGTATTACCGCGTAGTGGCGCGAACCGAGCGACGCTTGTGGCCGTGGCTGGGATTCCAGATACGGTACAAGGATGGGCCTCTCTCTTAATCGCACGCTCCTTCTCCTATCCATCCCTCTCGGTACCCTGGTCGCCATCGCTTGCGGCAGCTCAGGGGACTCCACGTTTTCGGGCGGGGGAGACGGCGATGGTGGCTACGCGGACGAGACCGGGAACACCGGGCACATAGGCGGCGAAGGCGGCCAGGACCCGTCGGTGAAAGCGAAGACCGTGTCCATCGCGTGGAAGCCAGCCGCGCAGACAGTGGTGGCCGACGGCAAGACGCCGGCCTCGCGCACGTACGATCTGGAGGCCACGCTGAAGGATGGCTCGAAGGTGCTGGTGCTGCCGGACTCGGTCCAGTTCGACCGACCCGACATCGCAACGGCAAAGGTGGGCTCCACCACCACGCTCACGACGCCAGGCACGTACGCGGGCACTGGAACGCTGCATGGCGTCTTCGGCACCCTCGGCGCCACCGCGTCGTTCACGGTCGTCGTCAACCGGAAGGATCTGAACGGCGTGAGCGCAGGTGTTGTTGCTGCCCTCGACGCAGCTGCCACCGCCGACGCATCGCTGACGTCGCTCCTCTACCCGTACGACAAGACGGTGTTTGCTCTGGGGCTCACGTCTCCCAAGGTCATGTGGGACGCGCCGAACGCAGGCGACACGTATCGCTTCCACCTCACGCAAGCGAACTACACCTATGACACCTACGCGACCGTCGGGCAGCCGGGACAATTCCGGATCGATCAGGCCGTCTGGGACATCATCACCGCATCCAACAAGGGCGCTGGCACCGGGCTCACGCTCAAGGTGTCGCGCTACGACGCCGCGTCGAAGCTGGCGTACGTCTCCGCGTCCGAGACCTACACGATCGCGCCGGAGAGCCTGCGCGGCGCCATTTACTACTGGACCGCGTCGGAGCCGGCGTTCCCCGACGGCGGTCACGGGCCGCGCAAGGGACACATCTCGCGCTTTCGTCCAGGCACGGGCGCGGCGCCCGTCGCGCTGAACAACGGCAAGTGCATGGGCTGCCACGCGGTCAACGCGAAGGGCACCGTGCTCGTCGCCGACGTGGACGATCTCAACTACGCGGGCGGCGCCACGACCGACCCGTCCGTCGCGCCCTACAGCAACTGGAGCAAGACGCGCCCGTGGGCCAGCTTCGACGTCTCCAACGCGGACGCCGACGGTGGCGCACAGCTGAAGCTCGAGACCAACAAGTTCGGAGGTCAGATCGCGCTCACGCCAGACGGCACCTACGTGGTCTTCGGTGGACCCACGCCCGTCGGCGGCGGCGCCATCCAGCCCGGCTCGAAGTATCTCTCGCTCGGCAAGGTCGTCGACGGCACCGTGATCGCGACCAGCGGTCTTGATGACGTGAATGTCCCCGCAGGCAAGGGAATGATGATGCCCTCGTTCTCCCCGGACGGGACGAAGATGGCAATCGTCGTCAGCTCCATGGACACGGACAACGTGATCCCCGACGCCACGGGCACGAGCATCCAGTATCTGGATTTCACGCAGGCCACACCTGCGTTTGGTACCACGCTGCATGCGCTCGTTGACGGCACGGACGCAGTGTTCACGGCCCAGACCGGCACTGGCCTCGCTTACCCGAGCTTCACTCCGGACTCGAAGGCCATCGCATTCCATGTGGGCACGACCAGCACCGGCTGCCACGGCAAGTGCGACGACTCCACCGTTGACGACGGCAACCTCTTCATCCAGCCGATCGTGAAGGGCGGCCTCGCATCACCGATCGCCATGACGGCTGCGAGCGATCCGCCGAACGCCGCCGAGGCCCGTCTCTCCGTGGAGCCCACCTTCAATCCAGACGTGCGCGGAGGCTACTCGTGGGTGGTCTTCACGACGATGCGCTCGTGGGGCAACACGCCGTTCCCGGCAGGAACGGATCCAGGTTTCGTGAACGCGAAGCGGCGGCTCTGGGTCGCTGCCGTGGACACGACCATCGGTACGATTGATCCCAGCCACCCGGCCTTCTTCCTGGAGGGCCAGGAGGACACGCCGAACATGCGCGGCTTCTGGGCAAACGCGACCTGCACGCAGACAGCGCCCGCCGGCGCCCCGCCCAACTCCTGCACGGCAGGCTACGAGTGCTGCTCAGGCTTCTGCATCAACAAGGTCTGCGTCGATCCGAGCACGGTCGCGTGCGCGGGCATCGGTGATTCGTGCACCGTCGCTGGTGATTGCTGCAATCCCGACGCCGTCGCGTGCGTGGCCGGCAAGTGCAAAGCCGGCGGCATTCACTGACGTCACGCAGGGGTTCCAGGCACGGCGCCGAAGGTGGCGATGTACCAGTCGCGCTCGTGATGATCGAGACCGTCGCCGAAGGGCGCGTCGGCCTCGGCGCCTAGCTTGCGCAGCACCATGCGGAGCGTGCGTTCGTCGCGCTGACTGACCACCGGGATCCCGAGCTCCATGACCGCCGCGCCTGCGACGCCAGGTCCCGTCGCGTACTGCTTGCGCGCCCGGCGGCCGTTGTAGACCACCGTGGAGCCGCACGCGCCGCTGATGTCCATCATGAGTGCAAGATGCACGTTCTCGCGCGATGCCAGCGCCGCCATTGCGCGAGCCTCGCGAACCATGGGCTCCGTGATGTCTTCCTCCGCGTCCGTGTCCGCCTGTACGGAGGCACGTCCTGCGAGCACGTCGAAGCCGTTTCCGCGCGAGATGTTCGGGGTGAAGCGGGGCGTGCCGTAGGCGTGGTCCTCGGGGCAGAACGGGAACGCCTTCACGTTGGGTCGGGCGAGCAGGAAGCGCGCGAGCGGATATTCGCCGTACGACGTGCCATCGACGCCGCAAGGCAGCCCGGCGAGGCATCCGCTGACGAGCACGCGCATCGGCGCCTCCGCGGTGAACGTGGGCCAGGTGTGGACGGTCGCTTCGCTGGGATGATGGGGCAGGGGCATGGCCCTTCCAGGATACCGCCACTCGATGGTAAAGCCGAGACGTGGTGTTTCGCCGCTTCGTCGTCCTCATCCTGCCGCTCGCCATCGCAACGTCCATCCTGGGCACCGCGGGCGTCAGCCGTGCGGATGGCGCGCGCTCCACGCCGTCGAAAGAGGAACCGCTGTTCGAGCGGCGCCCCATCGGTCACGAAGCCGACTCCGAGCACGAGTCCAAGCACGCGCTCCCGTGCCGGCCCACGGTCACCTGCACGGCCGACATCGTCCCCGCCGGCGATCTCGAGATCGAGTCTGGCGTCGTCTCCAGGAAGCAGCGCACCGGCTTCACGCTCAGTGCGCCGCTCCTCATGAAGTACTCCCTCTCGCACGAGCTGCAGATCCAGCTGGGCGGCAACACCCTGACTGCGATCCGGACGCAGAAGCGCTCGACTTACATCGACAACGCCGTGGGCGGCCTGAAAGTTCACATCGTGGACCAGACGGACAAGCGGCCGTCCCTCGCGCTGTCCGCAGCGCTCAGCGTGCCCACGTTTCGCGCGGACGGCTACGAGCGCGCGTACAACGGTATCTTCACTGCCTACGCCACGAAGGACTTCGGCCCCATCCACCTGGACCTCAACCTGGGCGTGAACGCCGCGGGCATCGACAAGATCGCCACGGGCCAGGGCTACGCGGCGCTTGCGGCCGCGACGGAGTTCACGACGGAGTTCGGCGCCATCCTCGAGGGATACATCTTCTCCGACGCGCAGCCTTACGTGCCAGAGGACGCTGGCATCGTGTTCGCGTTCACGCACAGCCCCAAGCCGTGGCTCGTCTTCGACGCCGGCGTCGACATCTCGCTGTACCAATCAACGCGTGTATTCTCCACGTTCTTTGGAGTCACGTTCATCCCACTGACATCGGGCCACCACGACTAGACGGCTCAGGGGCGCTTGGGAGATGGCGCGCTTGCGTCTGGCGCACCGCCGTCTGGGGCTCCGGCGTCTGGCTTCTTCCAGAGCGCGACGCCTGCGTCTGCGTGGACGTCGCCGAGCATCATCGTGAGCATCTCGTCTTCGGCGCTCTCCACCTTCTTCAGGGAGATCTTCAGCGTCAGCGGCTCGATCACGGCGAGCTTCTCCGTCACGAGCTTCTTCGCGTTCGGGTTGGACGCTCCGAGACCCATGCGGAGCGAGCGCTCCTCTTCACGCCACAGCGCCGCGGCGCCCTCGGCCGCGCGGAAGATGTTGGCGCCATAGCGCCCGCCGGGGCCGTCGCGCCTGGAGAGATCGCGCTGAACGCAGGCGGAGTGGTCGGGGTGCAGCTCCGGAACCATCTTGTCCAGTGGCTCGCCGCGCCCGATCGCGCCGTAGGTATCGCAGGCACCGGCGACGCTGTGCGCGACCGCTGCGATCAGCTTGATCGCGGTGGCCTCGTCGTTCGCCGTGACCCCGACGTCGGGAGCCACACGCGCCATCTCGGTCGCCACGGCCATGCGCAGCGCGTCCACGCCCGCGCCCTGACCGGACTTCAGCATGTTGAGCCACGAGTTGGTGTCTGACGCCAGGTCACCGCGGTGGTCCCGCACGAGGGCCACGGCCATCGCCGCGCACGACGCCTGGTCGGGATTGTCCGAGTGGAAGCCAGTCCGCGAACCCATGTAGTTTGCAAGTGTCGTGAGGCACGCCGGCCCGTCAACGCCGCACGCGGGAGCGTCGTCCACCTTGGGCGTCCCCGCACCCAGGCTCACGTTCAGCGCAACGATGTTCTCGCCGCTGACCTTCGGCGCCGAGTTGTGCCGGTACGCCGTGACGCCAGCCGCGACGATGCCGCCGAAGATGGCGGCCTTCACCCACGGCCGTTGAAAGAAAGAGGGGGCGTCGCTGGTGTCGCTCACGCCCCCTACGATACTCGACAACGACAACGACTTCGACGAGGACTTCGACAACGACTTCGACGAGGACTTCGACTTCGACAACGACGAGGACTTCGACCTCGACAACGACGAGGACTTCGACCTCGACTTCGACTTCGACCTCGACTTCGACCTCGACCTCGACTTCGACTTCGACCTCGACCTCGACCCTAGACGGTGGCGAAGGCCTCGTTTGGGATGTCGAGCGGGCTCTTGTCCTCTTCCTCGAGGAGCTTGGCCTTGAACTCGACGCCCGGGAGGACGTTGCGCGCGAAGTAGAGCGCTGCCTGGGTCTTGCCGGAGTAGAAGGCGAAGTCGGGGTGACCGGCGTCCACCTTCTTCTTCTTCTCCTCGGCGATGACGGCCGCGTCGAGCAGGAGCCACGCCACCGTGAGCTCCGACATCATCTCGAGGACGCGGTTCGCGGAGAGCGGGACCATGCCCAGGTTGCCTGACTGGAACCACATGAGCATGCGCATGGCGGTCGCGCCGACCTGCTCCTGCGCCTTGCCGAGCCGCTTCACGGCATCACCGAGCACCGGGTGGCTCGACTGCGCCGCCACGAACTTCGATATGTCACCGAGGAACGACTGGAGGTTTGCGCCGCCGGCCTGACCCAGCTTGCGACCCACCAGGTCCATGGCCTGGATGTGATTCGTGCCTTCGTAGATGCTGAAGATCTTCGCGTCGCGGCAGTACTGCTCGACAGGGTAGTCGCGCGTGTAGCCCGCGCCGCCGTAGGTCTGGATCGCGGTCTCGCACACGCGGAAGCCCTGGTCGGAGCCGTATGCCTTCACGAGCGGCACGAGCAGGTCGACCTGGCCCTGGTGATAGACGGCGACCTTCTCGTCGCTTGCGCCGTACACGCTGACGGCGTCGCGGTGGAAGGCGAGCTTCACGGCGAGCGCGCGGATTCCCTCGACGCGGGACTTCATGTCCAGGAGCATGCGGCGCACGTCCGCGTGTTCGATGATGGGCACGCGCGGCGCGCTGGCGTCCTTCCAGTGCGTGATCGACGAGCCTTGCTTGCGCTCGCGTGCGTACTCGAGCGCGTTGAGGTACGCGCTGCTTGCAACGGCCACGCCCTGCACGCCGACCGCGATGCGGGCGCCGTTCATCATCCTGAACATCTGCGGCATGCCCTGATTGAGCTTCTCTTCGCCGCCAACCGGCCAGCCGATGCACTTGCCGTTCTCGCCAAAGTTGAGCACGCACGTGGCAGAGCCGTTGATGCCCATCTTGTGCTCGATGCTGGCGACGTTCGCGTCGTTGCGCTCGCCAAGCGTGCCGTCCGCCGTGGTGCGCACGCTGGGGACGATGAAGAGCGTGAGGCCTTTCGTGCCAGGCGGTGCGCCTTCGACGCGCGCGAGCACCAGGTGGATGATGTTCTCCGCGAGCTGGTGGTCGCCGCCCGTGATGAAGATCTTCGTGCCGGTGATGTTGTAGCTGCCGTCCGCGTTCTTCTTCGCGGTGGTCTTGGCGCTGCCCACGTCGGTGCCGGCGTGCGGCTCCGTGAGGCACATGGTGCCGCCCCACTTGCCGGAGAACATGCGCCCGCAGTAGAGGTGCTGCTGCTCGTCCGTGCCGAACGCGGCGATGACCTCACCCGCGCCGTGGGCCAGGCCCGGGTACATCGCGAACGCGGCGTTGGAGCCAGCAAGGAGCTCCAGCGTGAGCACCGCGACGGAGAGCGGTGCGCCCGCGCCGCCGTGGTCGGGCGAGACGCCGATGCTGATCCAGCCTGCCTCGTAGAGCTTCTTCCACGCGTCCTCGAACTGCCTCGGCGCGATGACACGCCCGTTCTCGATCTTGCATCCGGTCGCGTCGCCGATGGCGTTGAGCGGGCCAGTGACCTCGCGCGCGAAGCGGTAACACTCGGTGAGCGAGCTGCGAATCTCCTCCTCGCCCCAGGCCTCGAACGGCGCCTTGCCACAGAGGTCCTGCAGCTTGAACTGCTCGAACAGGAGGAAGGTGAAATCGCGGAGGTCGGCCTTGTAACGGTTGATGGCTTGCACGGGTTTTTCCACGGCGGCTCTCCTCGTTCTCGTCAAGTGCCGCGCCCGACGCGCGACGAATGAATGCTCATTCAGTTAATAAAGCACTTGGGACGAGTCGGAAAGGGGGGACGCCAAAATCAACGAAAATGCACGAAACCACCGATGATTTCGGGGCCGCCGGCGAGGAGGACGGTCGGGCGGCGGAGTCGAGGTCGAGGTCGCGGTCGAGGTCGAGGTCGAGGTCGGGGTCGGGGTCGGGGTGGGGGTCGGGGTCGGGGTCGGGGTTGGGGTCGGGGTTGGGGTCGGGGTTGGGGTCGGGGTTGGGGTCGAGGGCAGGGTTGGGGTCGAAGTCCTCGTCGAAGTCGTGGTCGTCGTCGAAGTCGCGGTCGTCGTCGAAGTCCTCGTCGAAGTCGTCCCGGTCCTCGCTACACTCTCTCTGTGAACCGCTGCACCCGGCACGATCTCGCGCGCGGCCCCGACGGCCTCTGCGCGCGATGCCTGAAAGACAAGCAGCGTCTCTCGGCCCCGCGCGGTGATCGCGCACGCACGGCCGCGCGACTCCTCCTCGCGCTCCTGGCCTTCATAGCAACGTTCGCCGCCCTGCTGAGCTACTGCGACACCAACTGACTCTGGCGAGAAGTCCTCAGAGCTCCGCGCGGACGAGCACGAACTTGTTGCAGAGATTTTTGTCGGTGAGCTCCGTGTAGCCCTTCGGCGTGATCTCGCTCTTCAGACCGCCGGTCCGTCCGTGCTCGGTGATGAAGTACATCGTCTTCGTGCCCTTCGCCCTCTGCTCCTTGAGCCAGTTCGTGAAGGTGCTCCCGGTGGAGACGAACGCAGGGACGTGGTTGCCCGTGTAGAAGTTCTCGCCCTTCCAGTTCATCTGGTAGGCGATGAGCATCTCGCTCGGGTTCTTTCGGTCGCGGTAGTACGCCTCGATGAGCTCGTGCTGTCCCCAGTGGGGCGAGGTCTTCATCATGTAGACGTCCGTCCCCCAGAGGCCCCACACCAGCGCGAACGCAGCGAATGCGGCCACGGCGTGCGCGCGCAGCCGGCGCACCGCGAGGAACATCATCAGCAGCGCCGCTGCGATGCTGAACGCCGTGAGCACCGAGGTGAAGTCGAGCGACTCCGGGAACGGACGGCGATAGTTGTACGTGAACAGCTGGAGCAGGCGAATCGCGCCGGGCTGGTCGCCCGTGCCCTTCGCATCGAGCGAGAGGTCGCGACCGACCAGGGCGAGGAGCCCCACGCCAGACACCGCGGCGGCGCCCACCATGAGCCGCTCGTGCGCGAAGCGGGAGACGACCGTCTCGCGGTGGCTCGATGGATCGGAGGTGCCGCGATACGCGGAGGCCGTGGGGTTCGAGACCTCCGCCTCCTCGTACTCGTCGCCCTCTTCGCGATCGAGCATGGGGCTGCCAAAGAACTTGATGCCCGCAGCGATGACCGCCACGCCGGCCACAGCGAATTTTGCCCGCCACACGAACGTGAAGATCTTCGTGAGGGTGGAGCCTTCGAGCTTGTCCGCGTGCGCGAGCGCCTCCAGATCATGCCCTGCGATGGTGCCGAAGAGCGAACCGGGGAACATGCGCGAGATGCCGAACACGAAGAGCGCGGCGCCCAGCCCGAGCGTCACGTAGTACGGCAGGGACAACCCACCACCGCGCGTGAGCGGACGCTTGCCGAGCATGTCGTCCAGGACCACGCCGATGAGCATCGCGATCGGCGGCACGGCCGGGAAGATGTAGTGGTGGAACTTGGTCCCCATGAACGAGAAGAGCGCAAACGCGAACAGCGCCCACATCACGAGGAGCACCGACAGGTCGCCCTTGCCCTTGTCCGCCGAGTCGCCGCGGCGCAGCCAGTACGTGAGGCCAAGCGGGACAAGGCCCACCCATGGGAACGTCGCGTAGCCGAGCTGCCAGATGTAGAAGCGGAAGCTCGTGTCGTCGCCCTCGTTCGTGTCGTGCACGTGGCCGAAGGCGCGGTTGAACATGTCGTGGAAGAACAGGCGGTCGATGAACGGCGACCCATGGCGCACGTACATGGCAACGAACCACGGCGCTGCGACGCAAGCGAGGACCAGAAGGCCGCTGAGGAACTCGAGGCGGAGCAGCTCGCCCCACTTTCGCTTGGTGCCCAGGTATGCGAACGCGCAGACCGCGGGAAGAATGAAGCCGGCCGGGCCCTTGCCCATGGTCGCGATCGCCGTGCAGAACCACGCGGCAATGTAGCAGAGCCGCCGCACGCGACGCTCGCCCCAGTTCACCCAGAGCAGCACGCCGAGCACGACGAGCCACACGATGCCTTGCAGGAACGGCTCGATGCCGCCGACGAAATGCCAGAGCGCCCCGCCGATGCCGATGCCGAGTCCCTTCGGGACCTGCGCAGGCGCGACCGTGGCGCACGCCTCGTTGCCAGGAATGCCGCAGTTGACCGCGGAGCCGCTGCGAAACTCGTCGAAGTGCGGGCGGAAGCCCTTGGGTCCGTTGCCGGACAGCACGAGCTCGAGGTTGCGCGACAGCAGATAGAGCGCCTGCGGCAGCGCGCAGAGGATGATGATCCCGAAGACCAGATGGAACAGAGAGAAGCGCAGCTTCCGCGAGCCGATGTCGACCTCGTAGAGCGCGACCTTCTTCTCCTCCTCCGTGTAGAGGCCGAGCATGAGCAGGCCCATCGCGGCCGTCATGGCGGCGACGAACGGCATGTCCGTCATGGTCTGGTGTGCGAGGAAGAACCAGTCGGGCATCGTGGCGAGCACGATGGCGCCGATCATCCCGGCGCGGCGCCCGAAGACCTTCGCGACGCCCTTGTAGAGCAGGTACATCGCGGTGAGCGTGAACAGCACGTTCGGCGTGCGTACGACCCACTCCGGATGCCCGACGCCGTCACCGCCGAACCCCTGCATCATCTGATCGGAGTGGAAGTGCGTGCCCAGCGTGGACATCGACAGTGACTGGATCCAGAAGTTCAAGATCGGCTTCGACCAGAACCATCCGTCCTGCGCCCACCAGAGCGAGATCCAGTCGTCGCGCGCGAGGATCTCGCGGGCGACCTCGCCGTAGTGCGTCTCCCACGGATCCCACAGCGAAAACAGGCCCAGCGTCGGGAAGTAGAGGAGCGCGCCAGTGACGAGCACCCAGAAGCCGTGGCGAAGGTGCAGGGGGCGAGCGTTGCCGTCCTCGTCGTGCTTCCACGGACCGAGCGCGACGCCCAGCTTGAAGATCGCCATGATGAGCGCGATGAACGCCGCGGTCACGAGCACACCGCCGACCATCCCCTTGAAGAGCCCAAGCCCAGCCAGTGACACCGTCGCGGCGAATGCGATGAACGCCCCCACGCTCAGCGCGAGCGGCGCGAGCAGGTCGGAGAGCGTGCGCTTCTCGAGCGCCTTGCCTTCCTCGGGAGCGTCGTCGAACGAGCCCATGTAGTCGAGCACCGAGAACGCCGCGAGCATCACGAAGATCACACCGAGCGGCACGCCGATCCGTAGCTGCCCGTTCTTCGCCATCAGCAAGAACGCAAACAACGCCGACGCCGAGCCCAGGATCAACGCGCCACGCCGGACCGGATTCCCACGCGGAATGAGCCGCTCCTCGACCTTGGCGGCCTTGGCCTCACCGTCGACCTTGGCCTCACCGTCGACCTTGGCCTCACCGTCGACCTTGGCCTCACCGTCGACCTTGGCCTTGGCCTCGGACGTGTCGGGCTTCGCCTCCGCCTCTACAGGCACGGAGGGCGGGGGAGGGTCTTCGCTGGGGGGCGTTTCGGTCTTGAGGTCGCTCATGGTAAGTCGGACGAAGCCGACGGACGCTTAGCAACTTTGCGACCGGGAAGCCAGGGGGCGTCGATGCCCCCTGACGTCAGGGAAGTCCGATGGATTTCACTGGCACTGACCGCCGTGGCAGGTCGTATTTCCGGGGCACTGCGCGTTCGAGTGACATCCCGAGACACACTCGCCCGACGTACAGATCATGCCCGAGCCGTCGTTACCGGGATTGCAGTCTCCATCCGCGTGGCAGCTCGCGCCGCCACCGCTCGAGCCGCCGCCAGAGCCGCCGCCAGAGCCGCCGCCGGAGCCGCCGCCAGAGCCGGGATCGGATGTTCCCGGGTCGGCCGAGCCATCACAAGGGCCGAGCGGAAGCGTGGTCTTCGTGACCGTGACGTTGTAGCGGCCCGGGTGCTGGCGAAGGTCGGAGTTACCGAGGCCGTCGCTGATGCCGAAGAGGTACTTCGTGACCGTGGGCGAGGAGTCCAGGACCGCGATCCCGGCGCGGGTCTCGACGAAGGTGGCAGGGCCCGCGTCGTCGGTGCGTGCCACGACGCACTTGCCGGAGGCCGTGACGAGCTTCAGGTGAACACCGCAGCCATACCGCTGCGAGGATGCGACGAAGTATTGCTGGTCGACCCGCGAGTTCTTCCCGGTGCACGCGAGCGTCTGGTAGTCGCCCGGACCGCCGAAGGTCGTGATGCCGTAGGTCGTGTGGATCGCAGTGCTCATGTTCTGCGTGTCCGCAGCGACCTCGCCGTCCCCGGTTTCGGAGGCGCCCGAGCAAGCAACGACCGCGAGAGCAAAACCAGCAACGAGGGCGGACTTGAGCATCATGGCCTACCTTGGAGCAAGGTGTGTGCCTACGTGGGCGTCGCGACATTTAGCCTAAAAACGAGGGCATTCACCTCGGTAAGGCAACGTAGCGTGGTGTCCCACCCGGGAGACGGAGGCCAAGCGATCCACTTTCGTAAGCATGCTTACGAAACCGAGGTCGAGGTCCTAGGTCGAGGTCGAGGTCCTAGGTCGAGGTCGAGGTCGAGGTCCTAGGTCGAAGTCGAGGTCGAGGTCCTAGGTCGAAGTCGAGGTCGAGGTCGAGGTCCAAGTCGAAGTCGAGGTCGGCGTCGAGGCTCAGAGCTCTTCGGCCAGCTTCTTTGCGTCTTCCAGGCGCGAGCGTGCCTCCACAAATGCGGCCTGCTGGGCTCTCGCCTCCGCAACGACCTCCGGCGGCGCCCGATCCATGAAGCCCTTGTTCGCCAGCTTCTTCTCGAGCTGGCCGAGGTCCTTCTCGATTCGCTTCAGGTCTCTCTCGATGCGCGCGAGCTGCTGCTCACGCGTCACGAGGCCCTTCAGGCCAATCAGGACCTCCACTGCTCCGAGATCGCTCGGCACCACCGCCGTGGTTGCGCCCTGTGGACGTGCGGCGCCTGTCTTCTCCACGGTCGCCGCGCCCTCGATCTTCACGAGCGCAGACACGAAGGCGGCGTGCTCCGCGAGGAGTGCGCGCGTGTCGTCCGCGTCCGTGCGGATCCAGACTGGCACCTTCGAGCCCGGCGGCACCTCGTGCTCCGACCGCACCGTGCGCGCGGCGGAGATGATCGCCTTCAGGAGGTTGGTCTGGCGCGTGACGTCCGCGTCCTTCTTTGCGTCCGTTCCGACCTCCGGATAGGGACCAAAGGCAATGCTCGCCTTGCGGCCCGCGGGCTTCGGCATGCGCTGCCACAGCTCCTCCGTCACGAAGGGCATGAGCGGGTGCATCATCCGAAGCGAGGTCTCCAGCACGTGTGCCAGCACCGCGCGCGTCTCCTTCACGAGCGCCGCGTCCTGCGACTCGCGCACGATGATCTTTGCGACCTCCAGGTACCAGGAGCAGAACTCCGTCCAGAAGAAGCGGTAGACCTCGTTCGCGCACTCGTCCACGCGGAAGCCCACGATGCCGCTGTTGCTCGCCTCGATCGCGGTCGCCATCTCGCTCACGATGAAGCGGCTCCAGAAGCCCTTCGGCGCCGTGACGTCCACGCTCGCGTCATGCGTGTAGTCTGCACCCATCAGATCCAGTGACAGACGCGTGGCGTTCCAGATCTTGTTGATGAACTGGCGGTAGCCCTCGAGCCGTTTGGGCGCGAGCGCGATGCGCTTGTTCGAAGGCGGGAAGGTGGAGAGCGTGAAGCGAAGCGCGTCCGCGCCGAACGCGGGAAAGCCAGACCCCATGGTCGCCGCAGACGGATACGCCTTCGTGAACTTGGAGAGCGCCTCCGCTTCTGGCGCGCCGGGCATGGTCTTCGCGACCATCTCCTTGAACGTGGCGCCCTGGATCAGATCCAGCGGATCGATGACGTTGCCCTTCACCTTGCTCATCTTGTCGCCGGTCTCGTCGACGATGAGGCCGGACAGGAGCACGCGGCGGAACGGCACCTCCTTCGTGAAGTGCAGCCCGAACATGATCATGCGCGCGACCCAGAAGAAGAGGATGTCGTAGCCGGTCTCCAGGTCGGAGAGCTGCTTCGGATTCGTGGGATAGAACTTCGCGAGCGCGTCCGTCTTCTCGGGCCAGCCGAGCGTGGCGAACGGCCAGAGCGCGGAGGAGAACCAGGTGTCGAGCACGTCCGGATCCTGCGTCCAGCCCGCGGCCTCCGTGCATTCAGGCGGGCGCGTTGCCCCGACCTTGATCTCCCCGTTCGGTCCGTGCCACGCGGGGATCTGGTGACCCCACCAGAGCTGTCGCGACACGCACCAGTCCTGGATCTCGCCAAGGAAGTGGTCGTACGTCTTCACCCACTCCTCGGGGATTACCTCCACGCGCTTCTCGTGCACCGCCTTGAGCGCAGCGTCCGCCATGTCCTTCATGGAGAGGAACCACTGCGTGCTGATCATGGGCTCCACCACGCCGCCGGAGCGCTGGCACTTCGGGAGCGCCAGTGTGTGCGGCTTCGACCCCCGCGCGAGGCCCTTCTCGTCCAGGGCCTTCTTCACGGCGGTGCGCGCGCGCTTGCGGTCGAGCCCGGCGAACGGGCCGCCGTTCTCGTTGAGCGTCCCATCCTTGTTGAGGATGTTGATCTCTTCGAGCTTGTGCCGCTTCCCCGTCGCGAAGTCGTTGAAGTCGTGCGCCGGTGTCACTTTGACCGCGCCGGTGCCGAACTTCATGTCGACCAGGATCGAGTCGCACACGATGGGGATCTTCCGCTCCACGAACGGATGCACGAGCATCTTGCCGTGCAGATCCTTGTAGCGAGGATCGTCGGGATGTACGGCCACGGCCGTATCGCCGATCATGGTCTCGGGACGCGTCGTGGCGACCACGATCTCGCGGTCCGAATCGCCATCTACCTTGTACGCGAACTCGAAGAGCTCGCCGTTCGCGCCCTCCTCGGTCTCGACCTCCAGATCGCTGAGCGCGGTCTGGCACTCCGGGCACCAGTTGATGAGCCGTGTCGCGCGGTACATGAGCCCCTGCTCGAAGAGCGTCACGAACGCGTGCACCACGGCGCGGTTCATGTCCGGGTCCATGGTGAACTTGGAGCGCTTCCAGTCCGGGCTCGCGCCGAGCATGCGCTGCTGCAGGGCAATGCGTCCGCCGCTCTGCGCCTTCCATGCCCACACCTTCTCGAGGAAGGCCTCGCGTCCCAGATCGTGGCGCGTCTTGCCGTCGCGCAAGAGCTGCCTTTCCACCACGGTCTGTGTGGCGATGCCTGCGTGATCGATCCCGGGCTGCCACAGCGTGTTGTAGCCGCGCATGCGGTACCAGCGCGTGAGGACGTCCTCGAGCGTGCAGCGCTGCGCGTGACCCATGTGCAGCGAGCCCGTCACGTTGGGCGGCGGCATGGGGATCACGTATGCGGGGCGCGTGTCCTTCGGATCGTCGGAGGCCTCGAAGACCCCTGATTTCTCCCAGAAATCGTACCACCGTGACTCCACGGCGCTGGGATCGTAGGGCTTCTCGAGGTCCGGTCGCGCGTTCTCTTCGCTCATCGCGCGGGTGTTTATACCACCTTACTTCCCGGCGGGGCAGGTGCCGGGGAGTCCGCTCACCCACTGCCGAAGCAGCGTCGCCGCTTCGTGGTGGATGGTGCTGCGACCAATCTCTGGCATCGCGATGCTCGCCTCCGTGGCCTCGACCCTGTGGATGAGGATCGACTCGTCGGGCTTGCCGGGCACCACGTCGAACGAGTTCGTGGTGCTCGCGCGACCCGCAGCGACCGGCGCCTTGCAGATGCCGAGCCGAAGCGGATCCGTCTCTGTGAACGCAAGGAAGAGCCCGGTGGTGCGCGCCTCGCCGTGCTCGCTGTGGCAGTACGCGCAGTTCGCGTCCAGGTAGGCGCGCGCGCGTGAAGACACGTCACCCGTGTTCGGATCGTTCCACGTGGGGAGCGGCGTGGGCATGGCCGCTACACCGGTGAGGATGCCCTGGGTCTGCCAGTGCGTGAGCTGCGACTCGGGCCCGTGGCCGTAGTCCATGCTGCCGGTGAGCTGATCGGCGCGCGTGCCGATGGGAAGCAGCTTCACGGGCTCCTGGCCGTGGCACTTCGGACACTGCGTGGTGCTCGGCACCAGGTAGGTCGCGTGCTGCTTCATGCCGTCGGTGCCGGTGATGTCGAGCGGGATGACCTTGCCGCCGGGCTGGTTCGTCGCCTCGGTCTGCGCGTCGTTCCACAGGTACGAAGACGCGAGCCAGCCTGTTTCACCGCGAGCAAGGATGCGCGTCTCGACCCAGCGGACAGCGCCGTCGGGCGCCGCGGGATCGATCGGGAAGCCGAACGACTTGGTGATGATCGTGCCCTTCGGCAGATCGAGCTCACCTGTGGCCGAGTAAGGCGCGCTCTGTCCCGGTGGCGTCCAGACGGTGCGGTACTTCACCGCGTAGTCCGAGAAGAGCGGCGTTGCGAGGGTGTACGGGACCACGCGCTCGGACAGCGGGCGAACCTGGCCGTTCTCGATGTCCACCATGCAGTAGTCCGACAGCGAGTCGTAGAGCCCATTCACGTACGAGCCATCCGCGCCGGGCGTGCACGTGGCGCTCGTCGTGGTGGTGCTGTTCGATTTCGAGGAGCAGGAGAGCGCGAGCACGGCGGACGCGAGCAGCGCGAAGGAGAATGCGATGCGCGCGCTCATGGCGTGAGCCCCGGGAAGGAGACGGCGGGCAGCTGTGGGAGTGTGCAATCGAGCTCCGGTGGATCGACCTTCATCACCGCGTAGAGCGCCGGCAGCTTCGGGTCCAGCATGTCAATGTGGAGGTTCACGGTGTGCGAGCCCGGTTGGTGCACGCAGATCTTCATCGGGTTTGGGGCCATCCCCTTCATGGGGTCCGTGATGCCGTCGTAGAGGACGTCGGAGATGTGCTTGTCGGGGAACGCATCGATCGCCGTGGAGAGCAGGTTTCCCAGGTCTCGCGTCTTGTCCGGCATGGTGCCGCCGCCCACGAACGTGTTGTCGTGGACGTACACGCTCGCGGGGTACGGGTAGTAGATGGGGTCGTTGATGGCGATCTGCGTGATGAGGTAGCTGATCACCGACATGTTCGCGGTGTTGTTGTTCGTGAACGTGTTGCCGAAGATCTCCACGTCGTGATTGGCCATCACGAACGACCCGATGCCTGCTGGCACCACGCCCACGATGTTGCCCGTGGGCGCGAAGTTCGCCGTGTTGTTGTCGTGAATCTTGTTGTCGTGCACGCGAACTCCGTGGCCGCCCAGCTGCTGAAGGTTCGGCAGATCGAAGACCAGGAGGCCGCCGGTGTTGTCGTGCGAGTCGTTCCCGTAGACGTCGGCGTTGAACGTGTTCTCGATCTCGATGCCGGCGACGTTGCCGAACGCCTCGCTCTTGCGAACGACCACGCCGTCCGACTGGCCGATATAGAGACCACTGTCGGAGGCGCCGCTTGCAGTGCACGCCTCGATGAGGACGTTCTTGCACTGAACGGGGTAGAGGCCGTACGCGCCGTGCAGGGTGGGGTTCGTTCCGGTCCACGTGGCCCGGACGTCGCGGAAGATGACGCCCGTGCTGCCCAGCACCTTGATGCCGTTGCCCTTCGTGTCGCGCACGGTGAAGCCCTCGAGGCGAATGTTCTTGAGGCCCTCCGCGAAGACGCCCTCGCTTCCGATGAGCTGACCCTTGAAATCGAAGATCGTCTTGTCCTTGCCCGCCCCCACGATGGAGACGTTGTCGTTCGGGACGACGAGCTCGTTCGTGAACGCGTACGTCCCCGCCGCGATCTGGATGGTCTCACCGGCCGTCGCGGTGGCGAACACGTTAGCGATGCGGTCCTCGTTGTCGCCAGCAACGATGTTGATCGTGCAGGGCGTGCCGCCCGGGCAGCCGAGCGGCGTTGACGTAGGGTGCGTCACGGTTGGAGAAGGCGAAGACGAGGAAGAAGAACAACCCCCGATCACGAGAGCGAGAGCAGAGGCGCAGAGGTACTTCATCGTCCGGGCACTCTAGTCGAAGTCGAGGTCAAGGTCGAAGTCGAGGTCAAGGTCGAGGTCGAGGTCGAGGTCGAGGTCGAGGTCGAGGTCGAAGTCGAAGTCGAAGTCGACGTCTACGGTCGGGACGCTTCGTCCGACTCTCTCGCCAGGTCCAGTAACAGCGCCGTCACGCTCATCCCGACCTTGTCGGCTCGCTCTACCGGACCGACCTCGAACTCGAATGAGCCAACCTCCCACCGGAACACGCGGGACGCGGCGTCGCGCGGCGTGGCCTCGTTCGCCAGGCGCGGCTCGATGTCCACGATGGCGCCGTCGCGCACGAAGATGCGTGCAGCATGCACGAAGCTGTGCATGATCAGCACGCCGGTCATCTTCTGCATCTCGAACAACGCGAAGAGCGCCGGCAGTCTCACGCGATCCAGCTGGCCGGAGAGGTGCTGCGGCCTGGGCGCGGGCGCAGCGCCGGGGTGTCGGGGCTCGATCAGCGCGGAGAACAGCTGCTCCAGCGTCCGCCCCACGAAGTCGTCGTCGGTGTGCTCCACGTGCGCGGGCGCAGCGGCGACGAGGTTCCCGGAGGGCGTGCGTGCCTCTGGCGGCGGCGCGTTGGGATTCACTGCGGGCATCGCGAGCGATGACGAGCGCATCAGCGGCGCGCCCCTCTCGTCGTGGACCTCCACCTCGATCTGGTAGCGCGGCTTGTCTCCCGTCGCGGGTGACTCGGCCACGCTGACAGCGCGCCCCTTGAGCTTCACCGAGTGCGTCATGCCGGGCGCGGACACCTCCACGCGCACCTGGTCGCCTGGCTTGAACGGCATCGTCGTCTCGAGCAACATCGAGCGCACGCTGAGCCGATCGAGCGTCGCATCTGCCCCCGCGCCACCCTCGGGCGTGGTCCACGCGTGCAGCCGTGGCTGGATGTGCGGGCCCTGGATCCCGGGCAGGTGCGCACCAAGGTCACCCATCGCGGTGCGCTTCGGCGGCGACGGGAGCTTCAGGACATAGTCGACGAACGTGCGCAGCTGCACCTCCTGCTCCACGTTCCGCGGCATGAACTGGAGGGCGACGCCGCGCACGCGACCCGCGATGTCGGCGATGTCGAGCACGCGCGCGACGATGGCCATCACCTCGATGTTGCGCTGACCGTCCACGGAGCCCAGGTGCAGGAGCTGCAGCGACCCGACGTCACCGATGTCGCGCTCGTACTCGAAGTAGACGCCCGTCGCGCTGATGTTGCCCGAACGCAGCGCCGGGATCTCGTCCACGCCTTGCACCGCCACGGAGAGCGGAGTCGCGACGCGCGCGCTTCGACGGGATTCCTGCATCGTTTCCGATCTTCGCGTACACCACGCGACCGCGCAAGTTCGTCGCCTTGCATCGCGACAATCAGGGTATTTTGGGCCGCATGCCGCTGAACTCCCGGAGATCGCTCGGAGACACGCTTCCTTGTTTCCTGCCCACGGAAAAGGAGCGGCTCGAGCGCGGATGGCCGCACCAGGTGATCCTGGAGGACGATAGCGCTGCCCCGCCCGAGCGGCTGGCGCTCACTGTCGCGCGCGGGAAGACGCACGTACACGGCGTGTGGCCGCGGGAGGCGCTTCATCGCTACCTTCGCCTCATGGACTGCGTGGGCTTCGAGGGCATGGCGGTGCGGGTGCTCTCCAGGAAGGCCGAAGCTGCGCTCAGGACAGCGGGTCCGCCGTCCGCGGCTGAAGCAACGGCATGGCTCGCGCGCGCGGTGCATTCGTACGTGCATCATGATCATGCGCGTGCAAGGGAGCTCGTCTTCGCGATCGAGGCGCTGATCGGCGCCGACCGGACGCTCGAGACCGTCGTACGCGGCTTCGAGGCGGCCCCGCTCACCGTGGACCGTCGCGGCGCGATGTTCTACCAGCCGTCGTTCAAATTCGGGATCGCGACGGCGCTCCCATTCGTCATGCTTCGCGCTTCCAGGAAGGTCGCGAAGGCGTCCCTCCGGCGGCTCGCCGACGAGGCCAAGCGGTTCGCTGGTGCGGGCACGAAGCACGTGGATCTGAAGTGGGTCGCCACCGCCCTCGCGATCGCGAGCGGCGGCGCGGCCGCAGTGCAGACGCACTTCGGCAAGGACATGCGTCAGGTGTTCTACCTGGACTATTGCGCGGACGATCCCGCATGGGTGAGAGAGCGCCTCGCCGCGAACCCACGCCTGCCCTGCACGGTGCGCACGCTGTGGATCGCGGGGCCAGCGGCCATGAGCGGGCTCTCCGCGCGCAAGTTCTCCTCACCCGACCTCATCGCGACGATGCGTGACGTCGGCATGCTCCAGTCGCCGGAGACGGTGGACTTCGCGCTCTCGCTCGTCGGAAGGAGCGCCGCCAAGGACGCGCCTTTAGCGTGGCTTGCGAGCCACGCAGCGTACGCGCGGCCGATCCTCTTGCGCGCCGCAAAAGGAAACGGCCCTCGCGCGGATGTCGCGAAGGCCGTCCTTGCTCGTCTGGGATAGCCCGCCTGCAATGAGCTTCGAGCGGGGTTCATGTCAGCGACTCACCCGCGATTCAGGGCGCGCTGCAGGTTCTCGTTTTTGGCGTCGTGAGGAAGACGCTCGTGTTGAACGGCGCGTCGAAGTTGTGCGTGAATGCCCCAACCACTTGCCCCGTGGAGTTGATGGCTCCAGCGTAGGTCGTGAGGGAGCTCGGCGCGTCGATGATCGTGAAGACCGCATCCTGATAGACGAACGCGTGGGTAACGAAGTCCTGGCTCTGCGTCGTGCCCGCCACCGCCGACCCGCTGATTCCGCTGATGCTCGTGGACATTGCGCCCGGGACATCGATGTTGGTGAAGACGCCGCCGCGGAGCAAGAACCCGCGATTGTTCAGTGTCTGGCCGCCCGTGTCCACGTTCAGGCTGTACCCGACGATGTCGCCGGTGCCCGAGATGTCCGTCGCACCCGTGATGTCCGCGCCGGGAGATGGAGTGACCTGGGTCTGTACACCGTTGCGGAAGAGGAAGGCGCTCTCGCCGTACACGCCGACGATGTCGCCCGCTTCGTTCCAACCCACCGGGATGTTGTTGGCGTTGTCGAGCGCGGCGATCGTCGTGAAGGTCCCGTTTTCCCAGATGAACGGATGGATCGTGTCGTCATTGGTCCAGCCCAGGATGCGGCCATGGTCATCGATGGCCGTGAGGTAGGTGCCGTTCACGGCGCCCGGACGATCGACGGTCGTGAAGGCGCCCGCATGAAACAGGAAGCCATGCACGACGCCGTCGTCGAGCTGGTAGAGCCCGACGATGTCGCCGTAGGTGTTGATGCCAGCTGCGCCCATGTTGATGGAGCCGGGATAGTTGATCTCCGTGAACGTGAACGACGCTGCCTGCGGCGCGCCGCAGAGGCCCGCCTGACAGGTGTCGCTGCTGGTGCAGGCGTTGTTGTCGTTGCACACTGTCCCGTCGGTCTTGGATGGCGCAACGGGGCAGGCGCCAGTGGCCGGATTGCACGTGCCGGCAACATGGCACTGGTCAGCTGCACCACAGAGGACACCCGTGCCCGCGCAGTGCGTCGCGCTGCACGTGTCGTTCGTAGTGCAGAGGTTCCCGTCGTCGCATGACGTCCCGACGGGCGCGGTGGCGTGCTGGCACCCGCGGCCGTGGACGCAACTGTCGACCGTGCACGGGTTGGCGTCGTCGCAGTTGACCTTCTTGCCGCAGCCCTTCTCGCCCGGCTCTTCGCGCTCGTTCTTGTCCTTGTCGGCGAGCGTCGTCACGCCGTCTTCCGCCGGGAGCCGCGCCACCTGAAGGCGCGCTGCACGCGCTCACCGAAGCCAGAAGGAACCCGAGCCCACACAGAAGAACCTTCATCGGAAACCTCCCCACAAAAGACTGATGCCCCCGCCCCTACCGCGGCGTCGCGGTCGGGTCAACGGGGGCACGTACGAGGCCTCGAAAGGTTTCTCAGTGAGAGCCGATCTTCATGCCGGGCTTGAAGACGTTGTCCTCTTCGCCGGTGACGAGCACGACCTCGGAGTTGTCGATGCTGGTGAAGATCTGGTCGTAGGTCTTCGGCGTCTTGAAGCCGAGCATGCCGTTCATGAGCGACGTGGTGGCGTTCGGCATCGAGGAGAAGAACGAGGGCATCGCGTTGGTGACGAACTCCAGGTACTTCGTGCCGGTGGGGTCATCGGGGTTCAGCGCGGCGCGGGTCTGCGCGAGCGAGCCGTCGACGTAGGCGAAGGAGTCGCAGCCGTTCATGAAGAAGATCTGGTACTTGCCCTTCTTGAATTTGCCGTGGCTCGCGAGGGCGCGGACGTTCTGGCCGAGGCCCGAGTGGCCGTTGTACGCGATGATGTCCGCGTCAGCCGACAGCGTCTCGTAGCGATCGTAGAAGGACTGCGGGGCCTCGGCGATACCGTCGGTGAGGAGCACGGTGACGCTGACCTTCTTGCCGTCCGGAAGCGTCGCGTCGAACGTCACGTCCGGCATGTCGACGGCGGGCGTGGCGGAGAGCTTGGCGGGAGTGGTGACCGGCTTGTAGGGCGCCAGGGTCGACTTCATCGTGGTGACGAACTCGTCGAAGCCGGAGATGCCGGCGTCGGCCGTGGTCTTCGCGCCTGACTCGAACTTGCCGAAGATGGCGACGACCTTGAGCGTGTCGTCCTCCCACACCTTCTGGTACTCGGGGTACTTGTTCTTCGTGTTCTGGGTCGACTTGGTGACCTTGACGGGAGACTTGATGACCTCGCTCGCCGACAGCTTGCAGCCGCTCTCGTTGGGTCGGTAGAAGTACCAGATGCTGCCGATGTCGAGCTCGCTTGCGGAGCCCGGCTCCACGCAGTCGCCCTTGTGCGCGTTGAGCAGTGCGTTCTGGCCGTCCTGGCTCACGTCGTGCGGAAGGATGAAGGTGTAGGTCTTCGGGAGCTTGGTCTTGGCGCCCCATGCGACGGGGAGCTTCGCGTGATAGCTGATCGTCGTCTTGCCAGCGGCGGTCGTCTTCTTGACGTTCGTGAGGTCCACGTTGTCGAGGCGGCCGACGGAGTTGTTTCCGTTGAGCTGGCCAATCGTGAAGAGCAGCTGGTCTTCGATGGTCTGCTTGTTGTCGAAGACCGCTTCGTTCGTCACGAACTCGGAGTCGAACTCGAAGTTCAGGAGCGTGGCCTGGTTGCTGGTGAAGTCACCTTCGGTCTGATCAGCGTTCGACGCGTCAGCGGCGCAACCTGCGAGGGTGCCCGAGAACGTGGCGAGGAGAGCGAGAGCCGAGATGTTGAAGATGGTGGTACGCATAGCAGACATACACGCACGTGAGATGCCAATGTAGGCAGATGTCGTCCGGGCCAATGTAAAAGCGGAATCATTGGAGAAAATACCGTCGCAGCGACGCGGCGTGGACGGAAGTGGGACGGAATGGACCCAGATCGTGGGGTGCGGCCGATCCAGGGGGGAGGTTGAGGGTCGGGGTGGAGGTCGAGGTCGAGGTCGGTGTCGAAGTCGGTGTCGAGGTCGGTGTCGAGGTCGGTGTCGAAGTCGGCGTCGTTGTCGAAGTCGTCGTCGTTGTCGAAGTCGTTGTCGAAGTCGTCGTCGTCGTCGCCCCGTCAGCCCCTCACCGATATGTATCCGCCGAAATCCCCCACCGCTTCATCCACCGGTGTATCTGCATCCTCGTCCTCCCCATCGCCCTCGCCACCTCGGACACATTCCCCTTGTGCGCCGTCAGCGACGCGACGAGCCGGTCCTTCAGCACAGCATCCGCTGTCTCCGCGCTCGGCGCTGCCGATCCTGGCGCTGCGGGCGGGACGCTCTTCTCCGGCCGTGCGCTCGTGCGCGGTGTCTTCATCGCCTTGCGCAGCGTCTCCGGCAGGTGCTCCAGCTTCACCATGTCGTCCGTGGCCAGCACCGCAGCGACGGACAACGCCTGCTCGAGCTCGCGTATGTTGAGCGGCCAGTCGTACGAGAAGAGCGCGCGGCCCAGCTCTGGCGTGATGCTCGTCTGCTTGCCTGGGCGGATCTTCTCGAGCAGGGCGCGGATGAGGATGCCCAGATCGCACATACGATCGCGCAGCGGCACCAGCACGTGCGAGTAGCCTGCGAGGCGCGCGTAGAGATCGGCCCGGAATCCGCCGCTGTCCTTCAGGGTGTCGATCTCGCGATGCGTCGCCGATACCACCCGCAGCTCCACCTTGATGGCCTGCGTGGAGCCCACCGGCGTGACCTCGCGCTCCTGCAGCACACGCAGGAGCGCAGCCTGTGACGTCTTCGGCATGTCGCCGATCTCGTCCAGGAAGAGAGTGCCCCGGTCCGATGCGCGCACGAAGCCCGGCTCGTCCTTCACCGCGCCCGAGAACGCGCCTTTCATGTGACCGAAGAGCTGGCTCTCCAGCAGAGTCTCCGGCAGCGCGCCGCAATTGACCGGCACGAACGTGGCGCGCCTGCCCGACAGGCCATGCACAGCACGGGCGAGCACCTCCTTGCCGGTGCCGCTCTCGCCCAGCAGCAGGATGGGGACCTCGGAGACAGCCATGCGCGCGAACGACACCATCGCCTGCGCGTACTCCGGCAGCAGCGTGGACACGCCAGGGACCGGCTTCTTCAGGTTGAGTATGTCCTCCGAGCCGCGCGGCGAAGGCAGCTCCGCCTCGAACAGGAAGAGCGAGCCTCCGAGCTGAAAAACCTGCCCGTCCGCGAGCGTGGCGCGGCCGATGCGCGCGCCGTCGATGCGTGTGCCGTTCGTGGAGCCCGTGTCCTCGAGCGCCCAGCCCTTTCCCTCACGCACGAGGCGCGCGTGCTTGGTGCTCATCTGCGGATCCGCGACCGTGACGTCCACGCGCCGCACGCCGTCCTCTGCTTGCGGGGTCGCGCTTCTTGCGGCGCCACGACCAAAGCGCACCTCCTGGAGATCGGTGAGGCGGATGCGGGTGGCGCCGGCGTCGAGCGCGCTGCACTCCATCACCAGGAAGAGGTACGGCTCGAGCGGCGCGTCGCCGTCGGTCGTCGTGATGGTGGTGGAACCGCGGACGGTGTTGATCATGCGCAAGCCGTGGGAGCGCCGACGATGCTACCTTACTGGCCGCACGCTTGCACGACGGCGCATACAGAGACGCGAGCCAGGGGCTCCGGCAGCACATCGTCGACGCGGACCTCGCGGTGTCGCAGCGGAAGGCGCGCATGACGGATGCGCTGTCGCATCTGCTGCCGTCGGAGCTGCGGACGCGTATCGAGCAACTGTCGGCGATCGCGCTCCCCGACGACGCGTCGTTCGAGGTGCTCACGCGCGTGGCAGACCAGCGGCTGGAGCTCGTGGACACTCTCGATGAGGCGCTCGCCCTGGCACCAACGCTCGCCTCGGGGGTCACCCATGCAGCGGACGGGACGCCGTCGCCGCCTTCGCAGGATGATACGTGGGGGCCCGCCGGTACAGAGGACGCGATCATCCCTCTTCGTGCCCAGGCGCAGCAGATCGTGGCGCACCTGGATCCCTCCGCGGGCGTCGTCACGAGAGGAGCGCGCATCACGGCGCGTATGACCGTGGAAGGCGTGGCCATCCTCTGGGTCGTCGAGCTGGGCGCGGCGGTCAACGTCAATGGTGGCCTTGAGGCCTCCATCACGTTCCTGCGCGCGCGCCATCTCGTCGAGATCAACGTGCCCACAGAGCTCCCGCGCATGCGCGTCCGACCCGAGGGGCTCGCCGACGGCGTGTTGAAGCTGCTCTCGCTGTCGCACGAGCTCGAGCTGGGCGACGAGAGCTTCGATCGCCTGTGCTTCGTGGAAGGCGATCCGGCATTCGCACCGCAGCTGCTCGTGGAGAACGTGAGGAGCCGCCTGGTCGCGCGCGTGAAGTGCGGAGCTTTTCGGTTCGCGCTCGACGGCGGCGTCGCGTCGCTCTCGTGGACGCGCTCCGGGCTGTCGCTCATCGCGAGCGAGGACGTCACTGCGTCGGTGCTCGTCGTAGCGGCGCTCCGTCAGGCTGCGACGAACGTCAAGTTGCTCCGCGATGCCTGAGTCCGCGCGGAACCAGAACGCGCGATAGCCCCGCGAAGGCGAGCTCGAACACGAGCGCAAGTGCGGCCGCCGGGAGCGCCCCGCGCAGGAGTAACCCCGTGTCGCGCAGGCTGATCCCCTGGAGGATCGGGTTGCCGAGTCCGTCCGCGCCCACGAGCGCCGCGATGGTCGCTGTGCCCACGTTGATGACCGCGCTGGTCTTCACGCCGGCCAGGATCATGGGCGACGCGAGCGGGAGCGAGATCCGACGGAGCTTTGCCCACGCAGGCAGACCCAGCGCGTCAGCGGAGCGCATCAACTCCGGTGTGATGGTGGTGAGGCCCGTGTACGTGTTCCGCGCGATGGGCAAGAGACCATAGAGGAGCAGCGCCACGATCGCCGGCCGCGCTCCGATGCCCAGCAGCGGCACCAGCAGCGCAAGGAGGGCGAGCGACGGCACCGTCTGCAACACGCCCGTGAGCGTGAGCAGCAGCGGCCCCACGCGCGGTGAGCGGCTCGCAAGGACGCCGATGGGAATGCCGATGAGGATGGACGCGGCGAGCGACGCGAGCACGAGCTGCACGTGCCTGAACGTGTCCTTCGCGATCTCCGCCACGGCGCTCGGCGCGAGCGGGATGGCGCGCGCGCCTCCGGGGAGCAGCGTGGTGGCTGCCTTCTCCACGCTCTCGTGGTCCATGGCCATCATCGCGTTCGCGTGCGTCATGGCGCGCGTGTCCACTGCGCCGACCAGGCGCGACATGGAGGCAAAAGCAGCAGGCGCGCGCGTGGGCAGGTCCTGGCGATAGAGGAGTACCGCGTCGTAGCGTGGGAAGAAGGCCTTGTCGTCGGTGAGGAGCACAAGGCCCATGCGCTCGATCTGCGCGTCCGTCGTGTACACGTCCAGCACGTCGATGGAGCCGGTGCGGAGCGCCTCATACGCCAGCTCGTGCTGCACGCCACGCACGCTCTCTGCGGACAGGCCGTAGCGCGCCGTCAGCCCGGGGAGGCCGTCCTTGCGCCCGATGAACTCGTGGCTGAGGCCCAGGCGCAGCTCGCGATGCCGCGCGAGATCGCTCAGCGAGTGCACGTCGCTCTTCGTGGCAATGTCGGGGAGGGTGGCGAGCGCGTAGCTGTCGTCGAAGCCCAGGCGTTCGCTCATCCCGATTCCCATGGCCGCCAGGGCCTGCCGCCGCTGCCCATCCTGCGGGTGCTCGCGGAGGAGCACCTCGTCGATCGTGCCCGTGTACTCTACATAGATATCGATCGCGCCCGAGCGCAGCGCCGCGAGCGTGATCTCCGTGCCGCCGAGGTTCTTCGCGTGCGTCGCCTCCGCGCCGGATTCGGCCGCCAGCGCGCGCAGGGCCTCACCCAGGATCCACGACTCCGGGAACGCCTTGGACCCCGCCGTGACGCGCGCGCCGCCGTCTGCTTGCGCCACGCGCGGCGCGAGCAGCGCAAACGCCAAGAGGAGCAGCACGGAGAGCGCGCGCTTCATGCCTGCTCCGTGGTGGGCGTCGCGCCGTTGCCGAGCAGCTCCGCGACGAATGGCGTCTTCGGCGAATGCGTGAGCTCGGACATGGTGCCGCGTTGCACGATCTTGCCCTCCGCCATCACGACGATCTCGTCGGCAAGGGCAGCCGCTTCTGCTGCGTCGTGCGTGACGAGCAGCACGCTCTTGCCAAGGCGCACGATGATCCCGCGCAGCTCCTTCTGGAGACGTCTCCGCACCACCGCGTCGAGCGCACCGAGCGGCTCGTCCAGCAGCAGCAGCGGCGGATCCAGCAGTAGCGCGCGCATGAGCCCCACGCGCTGGCGCTGTCCGCCGGAGAGCTCACCCGGGTAACGGTCGAGCGTGTCGCTCGTCAGGCCCACGAGCTCACGCAGCTCACCGATGCGCTTCTTTTCGCGGTCGCGCTCCCAGCCAAGGTGCTCCGACATGATCGCCACGTTGCGCCGCGCAGTCAGGTGCGGAAAGAGACCGCCCTCCTGGATCACGTAGCCGATGCGATGCCGCAGAGAGCGTATGGACGCTGGCGTCATCTCCTCGCCGAGCACGCGTACCGTCCCCGTGTCGGGCGCGATCAACCCCATCACCAGGTGCAGCAACGTCGACTTCCCGGAGCCGCTTCCGCCGAGCAGCGCCAGGCGCGTGCCGGCGGCCAGCGTGAAGTCGGTCTCCGCGAGCGCGACCACGGCGCCGCCTCGTGCCTGGTAGACCTTCTTGACGCCGGTGAGCGTGATGGCATCCGCCGGCGTTGCTTTGGCGTCGTTCTCCAAACGAGCCGAACTCTATCAGAGCGGTGGTACCCTTGCGGGTCCTATGGGTAAGACGCGCCAAGGCAAACCCGTGGAGAAGGACGTCCTCGCGTCCTTTCACCCCGCCGTGGGCGAGTGGTTCACGGGTGCGCTCGGCGTGCCCACGCCCGTGCAGGCGCTCGCGTGGCCGCACATCCAGCGCGGTGAGTCCACGCTGCTGCTCTCACCCACCGGCTCAGGCAAGACGCTTGCGGCGTTCCTGGCCGCAGTGGATCGGCTGGGCAGCTCGCCCCGTCCCGCGGACGAGCCTCCGCGTACGCGTGTACTCTACATCTCGCCGCTGAAGGCGCTCGCGGTGGACGTGGAGAAGAACCTGCGCGCGCCGCTCGTGGGTATCGCGGAGGTGGCGCACGGCGGCGACAGCCCATTCCGGAAGCTGACCGCGCAGGTGCGCACGGGTGACACGCCTGCGCTCGAACGCGCGCAGATGCAGCGCACGCCGCCGGACATCCTGATCACCACGCCGGAGTCGCTGTTCCTGATGCTCACGTCGCAGCAGCGCGCGCTGCTCACGCACGTGGAGGTCGTCATCATCGACGAGATCCACCAGATGGTGGCGAGCAAGCGCGGCGTGCACCTCTTCCTGTCGCTCGAGCGGCTCTGCGCGCTGATGCCGGAGCGAAAGCTCCAGCGCATCGGGCTGTCGGCCACGCAGCGCCCGCTCGACGAGATCGCGCGGCTGCTGGGCGGCTTCTCGCGTCCTTTCGTGCAGCGGCCCGTGGCGGTGGTGGATGCCTCCCACAAGAAGGCGCTCTCGATCACGGTCGAGGAGGTCGCGCCGCTGCCCGCGGAGGCCCCCGTCGGAGATCACGGAGACGACGACATGCTGCCGCTCGGCGGCGACGACGCGCCCGAAGAGGACAGCCGTTCGATCTGGCCGGCCGTGCATGCACGCCTGGTCGAGCGCGTCCGCGCGGCGCGCTCCACGATGATCTTCACGAACAGCCGCAGACTGTCCGAGCGCCTTGCCTCTGCCCTGAACGAGACCGCAGGCGAGGAGATCGCGCTCGCGCACCACGGCAGCATCGCGAAGGACGTGCGCCGCGCGATCGAGGAGCGCCTGAAAGCCGGCAATTTGCCTGCGATCGTGGCCACGTCGTCGCTGGAGCTCGGCATCGACATGGGCGCGGTGGACCAGGTCATCCAGGTGGAGGCGCCGCCGTCCGTTGCGTCGGGCATCCAGCGCATCGGCCGCGCGAGCCACCACGTGGGCGGCGTCCCGTCCGGTATCCTGGTGCCAAAACACAAACACGATCTGCTCGCATGCGCGGCCGCGGCGGCTGGAATCGAGGCAGGCGACGTGGAGACCACGCGCTATCCAAAGAACCCGCTCGACGTGCTCGCACAGCAGATCGTCGCGATCGTCGCGGTCGGCATGGCGCCGCCGCCCGAGAAGCGCGCGAAGGGCAGGGCCGGCAAGAAGGCCCGCAACGTGCGCCTCGGCCTGGAGCCCGCGCATGCCGTGGATGTCGAGGAGCTGTGGGCGCTGGTCCGTCGCGCGGCTCCTTTCGCCGACCTGCCTCGTCAGAGCTTCGATGGTCTGCTCGACATGCTCTCTGGCCTGTACCCCAGCGACGAGTTCTATGATCTGCGGCCGCGCATCACCTGGGATCGCACGAAGAACACGCTGTCTCCGCGCGCCGGTGCGCAGCGGCTCGCGATCCTGAACGCTGGCACCATCCCCGACCGCGGCCTCTACGGTGTGTTCCTCTCCGACGACTCCGGCTCCGATGGCGAGGTCGCGCGCGGCAGCTCGAAGCAGAAGCCTGCGCGCCGCGTCGGTGAGCTGGACGAGGAGATGGTCTTCGAGCTGCGCGAGGGCGAGGTCTTTCTTCTTGGCGCTTCATCCTGGCGCACCGATCGCATCACGCGGGACCGCGTGCTCGTGACGCCTGCCGCTGGAATGCCTGGAAAAATGCCGTTCTGGCACGGTGACCGCGCGGGACGAACGGCCGCGTTCGGCGAGCGAATCGGCGCGCTCACGCGTCGCGTGGCGGAGAGCACCACGAAGGCGTCGCAGGCGTTTCTCCGGAGCGACCATCATCTGGATGCGCGCGCCGCGGACACGCTCACCACGTACG
The DNA here is from genome assembly GCA_038230375.1 of Polyangiales bacterium. Taxonomy (GTDB): domain Bacteria; phylum Myxococcota_A; class Polyangia; order Polyangiales; family Polyangiaceae; genus JANXLV01. The sequence continues at coordinate 70,411 of JBBRNJ010000003.1, forward strand.
TGCATGACCAGAAGCGCGCGACGGGTGCCGTGCCGTCGGACCGCACCATCATCGTGGAGCGCGTCCCGGACGAGCTCGGCGACCTGCGGATCTGCATCCTGTCGCCGTGGGGTAGCCGTGTGCACGCGCCATGGGCCATGGCAGTGCTCGCGCGATTGCGTGAGGCACGCGCCGGCGACATCGAGGGCGTATGGTCCGACGACGGCATTGTCTTCCGCGTTCCCGGGGGCGAAGCGCCGCCAGACACGGAGCTGCTCTTCCCGCGTCCAGGCGAGATCGAGGAGATCGTCACGCGTGAGCTCGCGCAGAGCTCGCTCTTTGCGGCGCGGTTCCGCGAGTCTGCTGCGCGCGCGCTCCTGCTCCCGCGTCAGACAATGGGGAAGCGGACGCCGCTGTGGGCGCAGCGCAAGCGTGCTGCGGACTTGCTCTCGGTGGCCATGCAGTATCCGTCGTTCCCGATCGTGCTCGAGACGTATCGCGAGGTGCTCTCGGACGCGTTCGATCTGCCCGCGCTGACGGCCGTCCTCGCCGCAGTGGAGAGCCGCAAGATCAAGGTCACCGCGAAGGACTCGGACATTGCTTCGCCCTTTGCCGCGTCGCTGCTCTTCTCGTTCGTGGGCAACTTCATCTACGACGAGGACGCGCCAGCGGCCGAGCGCCGCGCCCACGCGCTCACGATCGATCACGCACAGCTGCGCGAGCTCCTGGGCGAGTCGGAGCTCCGAAAGCTGCTCGACCCCGATGCCGTGAACGATCACGAGCACATGCTCCAGCGGCGCGAATATCCGCTCAAACATGGTGATGGCGTCTGCGATCTGCTCCGCTGGCTCGGCGACCTGCCGAAGGACGAGCTGCTCGCGCGCGCCCTTGATCGCAAGGGCCTCGAGAAGGAGCTCGCGGGTCTGCTCACCGCGCAGCGCGTGCTCGTGGTCCGCATCGGCGGCAAGGATCGACTGATCGCCGTGGAGGACGCGGGCCGCTACAGGGATGCGCTGGGCGTCGTACTTCCGCGCGGGCTGCCGGACGTGTTCACCGAGAAGACGAAGGACGCGTTGCTCTCGCTCGTGCAGCGGCATGCGCGCACGCACGGTCCGTTCATCGCAAAGGACGTGGCGACGCGCTTCGGCATTGGCGTTGCCAGCGTGGAGGTCGCGCTGGCGGAGCTCGTGCGCAAGGGTCAGCTCGTCACGGGGACGTTCCTCTCGGGTTCGCGCGAGGGTGCGACGGAGTACGTGAGCCAGGACGTGCTCACCGCCATCAAGCAGAAGACGCTGGCCAAGCTGCGGAAGGCGATCGAGCCCGTCGACGGCGCAACGTTCGCGCGGTTCCTCTTCGACTGGCAGGGCCTGTCCCGAGGTCGCAACACCACACGTGGCAACGATGCGCTGGTGAAGGCGCTCTCGCAGCTCGAGGGCTGTCCCATCCCGGTGTCCGTGCTGGAGAAGGAGGTGCTCCCCGCGCGCGTCCCAGGCTACCAGCCGGCCATGCTCGACCAGATGCTCGCGAGCGGTGAGATCGTGTGGGCGGGCATCGAGCCCATCGGCCAGAAGGACGGACGCGTGGCGCTCTACTTCGCCGAGCGCGAGCCGCTGCTGTCGCGCGACGTCCCCGCGGATGCGCCGAAGGGTCCGCTGCACGAGCGCCTGCGTGAGGTCTTCGAGCGACGCGGAGCCGTATTTTTCAGCGAGATCGCGCGCACGCTCGGCGGCTACCCGGACGAGGCGCTGGAGGCGCTCTGGGATCTGGTGTGGTCGGGCGAGGTCACGAACGACAGCTTCGAGCCTCTGCGGTTCCTCTCCTCGCGCGACGAGAAGCGTCCCCGCCCGGGGCATCCGGTCTTTCGTGCGCCGCGCGGAGGCGAGGGGCGCTGGTCGCTCAGGCGTTCGCGCTGGGCCGCACAGCCAACGGAGACGGAGCGCGCTTCGGCCATCGCGCGCTCGCTGCTCGAGCGCTACGGCGTGGTCCTGCGCGAGGCGCCCGCAGCAGAGGGACTCGTGGGCGGCTTCGCGAACGTCTACGACGTGTACCGCGCGATGGAGGATCAAGCCCGTGTGCGTCGCGGCTACTTCGTTGCGGGGCGCGGCGCAACGCAGTTCGCGCTGCCAGGTGCGGAGGAGCGGCTGCGTTCGCGGGGCCGCGGTCTGCTGGCAGGTGACGAAGACGGTCTGGACAAGGGCCGCGTGCTCGCCACCACGGATCCCGCGAACCCATACGGCGCGCTGCTTCCCTGGCCCGGACCTGCGGGCCGAGCGGTGCAACGCGCACCGGGCACGCGCGTGGTGCTGTCGGATGGAGAGCTCCTTGGCTGGCTCGGACGCGGTGGAAAGAACCTGGTCACGTTCTTCGGCGCAGACGACATTGACTTCGCGACGAAGGCGCAGTCGCTCGCGGACCTGCTCTCCGCGCACGCGCAGCGAAGATGGAAGAGCGCGATCCTTGTGACCATCGACGGCGCGCCGGCACCCGAGAGCCCGCTCGCGAAGGTGCTCGCCAGTCGCGGATTCGTCTCCCGCCAGGGGCAGCTGGTGCGCATGGTTCGAAGTCAGGACGCGCCCTCCTCCCTCGTGTCCACGCTCCGGCAAGAGATCGCTGGAAGCGACAGCTGACCGCTCTTCGATTCAGAGCACGCCGGCCAACATTCTTCTGCGGTTCACTTCGGAGCTCGAGCGGTGTACGAGTCGGCCATGCCCGAGGGCGACACGATCTTCCGGCTCGCGGAGAAGGTGCGCGGCGCCGTGCTCGGGAAGGCCGTCACTGCGTTCTCCACGCACGCCATTCCGGATGACGTGGCGCGTACCGTGGTGGGGCATGTCGTGGTGGAGGTGGTGTCGCGCGGCAAGAACCTTCTCGTTCGTTTCGACGACGGACGCACGCTGCACATCCATCTGCGCATGCTTGGCCGTGTCGTGGTCCGACGAGGCAACGTCGTCGCGATGACGGCGCGCCCACCGCAGCTCGTCCTGGATGTCCCCGGCGCGAGCATTCGCGGCAGCCGCATCCCCGTGCTCCGCCTGCTGCGGGCCGGGGCAGAGGCGCGTGCAGATGACCTTCGTTCGCTCGGGCCCGATCTCCTCTCGCCGGAGTTCGACGAAGAGGAGGCGCTGCGACGGTTGCGCGCGCTCGCGAAGCGACCCATCGGCGAGGCGGTGATGATGCAACGTGCAGTCGCAGGCATCGGCAACGTCTACAAGTCCGAGGTGCTATTTCTGGAGCGAATCGATCCTCGCGCGCCGGTCGCCACGCTCGACAAGAGCGCGCTGCGAGGGATCCTTCACCGCGCGCGCGCGCTGCTCGCAGCGAACGTGAAGGGCGGCCCGCGCATCACGCGCAACAGCCTCGCGGGGCCGCGCACCTGGGTCTACGCTCGCGCACGGAAGGCGTGCTTCGTCTGTCATGGGCCGATCGCGATGGTGCAGCAAGGCACGCCACCTGGGCGAACGACCTACTTCTGTCCGCGCTGCCAGGACGCGACGCGCGCGAACGCGACATCCGCCGCTCGGCTCACGCCTCCTCAGCGACGGACACGCGCAGCGTCCCGAGATCCGTGACCTCCACCTCGACCGCGTCACCAGACACGATCGGGCCCACGCCCTCGGGCGAGCCGCTGAGGAACAGGTCGCCCGCATCGATGGTCATCGACTGGCTCACGTGCGCGATGAAGGTGGGGATGTCGAAGATCATGTCCGTGGTGCGCCCGTTCTGCTTCACGACGGCGTTCACGCGGCAGATGACCGACGCCGCGGCAACGTCGAGCTCCGTCTCGATGAACGGGCCCACTGGACAGAACGTGTCGGAGCCCTTCGCGCGCCACCACTGCCCGTCGCCCTTCTGCCAGTCACGCGCCGACACGTCGAGCGCGCACGTGTAGCCGAAGATGGCTGCCTGCGCCTCGTCGCGGCTCGCCTTCTTCAGCGTCTTGCCGATGACGATCGCGAGCTCACCTTCGTGCTCCACGCGGGTAGCGCCCTTCGGCAGGATGACCTTGTCACCGGGCCCCACCAGGGAGCTCGACGGCTTCAGGAAGATCATGGGCTCCTTCGGCAGCTCGTTGCCCATCTCCTTTGCATGCGCCGCATAGTTGCGACCGACGCAGAGGATCTTGCGAGGAGACACGGGGCACCCCAGGTCCGCCTCGGAGAAATCGTGCACCTTTGCCGTTTCCTTCCCGCCTAGCCACGGCGGAGCGCCGTACACGATTGCCTTGTCACCATCGAAGCGGCAGAAGAGTCGGCCCATGTTCCGGTCGATGATGATCCCGAATCGCATGGGCTCATCCTAGGTCGAGGTCGGGGTCGAGGTCGAGGTCGAGGTCGAGGTCGAGGTCGAGGTCGAGGTCGAGGTCGAAGTCGAGGTCGAGGTCGAGGTCGAGGTCCGGGTCGGGGTCAGAAGAGCGGGAGCTTCGGGGAGAAGTTCACGATCGCGCCGTAGCGATCTCCGCCCGCAAGGAACCCCGTGAGCGCGCTGACGCCGACATCCAGCCACGACGTTGTGCTCCACACCAGTCCGGCCGTGCTGGCGAGTTGCGCCCTCTCCCCCGTCACGAAGAAGACGCCACCAAGATCGGCCGCGAGCGCGAATCGTCCCCGGGCGTCGAGATCGAACGATGCGTCGACACCGGTGAGCACCGCCACGGGTCGTCCTTGCGACACCGCCGCGCCGGAATCCACGAGCCCGCCCAGGTTCAACACCAGGTGCATCGGGCCCACGCCCCTGCCGAGCAGCGCCAGCGCCTCGAAGCCAGTGCCGCGCGCATCGGGCGCAACGGGGACGCGCGGACCCAGCTGTGCGCCGAACGCCCAGACCGTCTTGCGGGCCGCATTGCGCGCCTCCCACAGGCCGACCTTCGTCGAAATCCAGAGGTTGTCCGGCGCGCGATGGTCGAGCGCATAGAGCCGCTGCGGAGTCCCCTCGATGGCCCATGCGCCGTCCACGCCAACCTCTACGTTCGGCGCGAGCCCCACGTCCACGTCGAAGTCCGGGACGAGCCATCGCCCGCCCTTCTCGCCCCTCACCACGCCGAACGCGAGGTCCGCGTGCACCACTCCGGGCTCCTCCAGCTTCAGGTCCTCGGGGTCGAAGCGGCGCCGGACGGTCTGCGCGCGCGACTCCGACACGACGAGCAGACTCCCGAGCACGAGCACGCCTCTGACGAGCTCGTGCCTCACGTCCGCCCGCGCGTGCGCAGGTACGCTCGCTGTCCGAAGCCGCAGTCGAAGGCCTTCGGCTTGGTGAGGATCCACAGCGTCGGCACTGCGGGCGGCTCCTCGGGCGTGGGTCCGTCTCCGTCCGTGAAGTACACGACGCCGTCCACGTCGTGCGTGCCGAGCAGCGCCGGATCGAACACGGGGCGCAGATCGGTTCCGCCGCGTCCGAACACGGCATCGATCCTCCCCGCGAACGGGTACACGCGCGCCACCTCGGTATCGCACTCCGCCACGATCACCTGCGCGCGCTCGGACAGCACCACGAGCTGCCGCGCGATCTCCTCGAGCTCTGGGCGAGTCATGCTCAGCGACGTGTCGATCGCGACGAGCAGCCGCGGATTCTCGCTCTTTCGCAGCGCCCAGCTCCGCCCCGGCACCTCGAAGATGCGCTGCGGGAACCGGCGGCTCGGGCGGGTCCAGGTGTGAACGGGCGCGCGCGCACGCGCCGCGAACATCGCAAGCGCCTCACGGAAATCGAGCGGCTCCTCTGGCGCGAGCGTGGTCTCGAACAGCTCCTCCAGGATGCGCCCTGGCTCACGCCCGCAGACCTTGTACCGCGACGTGTCCTCTGCGTGCTCCGGCTCCTCCTTCTGCGCTCGCGCCTTCTTTCCGGTGCCTGGAGCGTGCGTGCGCTTTGGCTTTGCGTCATCGACGGCCCGCTCCACCAGCATCGCCGTCTGCACCAGCGCGCCAGGCGTGTTCGCTGCGCGCGTGAGCATCTTGTGGTCGTCCACGGTGCCGGTGCCTTGCTCTCCGGGCGTGGGTCGCGGGCGCGTGCCGGTCTTCTGGAAATGCGCGAGCAGGAGCTCGTAGCGGTCCATCGTGCTCTGGCCCTTGCGGATGCCGACGGGCGCGTACGCACGGATGGTGACGGCGGGTGGGAGCGGCTCCTCGATGTGCTCGTTCGCTGACATCTCGATCGCCAGGTCCATCAGCTCCGGCTCCTCGCATGCCGCGAACTTTGGATGGGTGAGATGTCCGAGCACCACGTGATGCACCTCGTGCAGGAGCACGCCCTTAACGAACTGCGGTTCGCGCGCGAACGACTCCACGTTCACGTGCAGATAGAAGTGTGCATCATGCAACGAAACCGCCATGCGCCCAACGGAGGGATCGGCGACGGGGCGCATGCGCGCCAGGATCGCCGCGTAGTAGGGGTATTTCTCGAGGAACCCCGAGCTCACGAAGAACTCGGACAGCCATGCGTCGATGCTCACGCGGTGGCCCTCACGCTCTCACTTCTTGATGACGCCCAGGTTCACGAACGCGTGGTCCACCATCACCACGTAGGGGTGCTCCTGGAAGGTGAGGTTGCCCTTTCCGTCGTGTTCGATGACCTCCAGCTTGCCCATGCCGTAGCCCATGGGGCCGCGCGAGTAGTAGTTGGCCTGCAGCGTGTACTGCGCCGGGCGCTTCTCCTTCGGTCCGCGGATGGTGAAGCACTCCGGGCCGTAGCCGGTGGTGATGTCCGCGTACAGGTCGCCACCCGACGGCAGGTGCTTCTGCGAGTAGAACGCGTGACCACCGGCAGAATCGTAGATGTGGAAGTCCACGTCGTTCGCGTCCGTCTCCCACGTGAGCACGAAGCGGATCGACGGCGCGTTCTCGAGCGTGCCACCGGCCTCCATGATGCGGGTGGCGATCTCGCCGGCGCGCTTCGGTTCGGCGCGCACCCACGCGGAGCCCACCAGACCTACGTCCTCTTGCAGGATCTGACGCACCCCTGGGAAGCGGTTCTCGATGAAGTTGTGGTGGAGCGCGTCCACGGCTGCCTGGAACGCCTTCTCGTGCGCGCCGCTCTTCAGCAGCGCGTAGACGAGGAGCCGGTGACTCGACGGATGATCCGGCCTCTGCTCCTTCGCCTTCGTGTACGTGTCGAGCGCCAGCGCGAGCCCCGCGGTCTTCACGCGCTCCAGCCTGGAGCCTGCGAAGCGCCGCATGTCGGCGCGCGCGGGAAAGAGATCGATCAAGGTCCCGTACGCGCGTGCGGCGCGCTCGTCCTCCTTGTTCGCCTCCAGTGTCTCGCCGAGCGCGATGAGACCCAGGATGTCGCCGGGCTCCTCGTCGTGCCACGCCTGCGCAGCGGCCTTCGCGCCCGCGACGTCCTTCTTGTCGAGGCGCGACATGACCTCGCCGAATTTTCCTGAGTACGGGGTGGCGACCGCGGGCTGCCCGCCCTCTCGCGCGTCGCCTCCTCCTCCGCCGCCGTCGGCGCTGAAGAGGATCGGATAGACCACGTTGACGGCGCCGCCCTCCGGTTGAGGAAACGTGAGGTTCGCGAAGGCGCGGACCACGCACGTGACAACGCCAGCGTTCCCCAGCGTGGAGCCGCCGTCTGCGGTGCTCGAGACCGCACCGGCCTTGTCGATCGTGAAGCGCACCGACACGCGGCCCTGGAGCGACGGGTCGGAGTTGAGCCCGCGCTGGTAGCACGCGCGGAAGCGTCCGAAGTTCTGACGGACGATGCGCTGGATGACCTCCGGCGGAAGGCCGCCGCTCACGGTGACCGCGCCCTGGCGAAGTGAGGGCACGGGGCCCTGGATGCGAGAGGACGAGCCGGCGCTGGCCCCGGAACCGCCTCCGCCGCCGATCCCCGAGAGACCACCGCTCCCGCGGGACCCAGGGTTCACCGCGCCGCCACCGCTACCGAGCCGCAGGTTGCCATGCGGCGCCTCGTCATCCATGTCGGCTGCGGCCTTCGCTGCCGGACGCGGTGATGGCCGCGGAGAAGGAGAGGTCGCGGGTGCTCCCGCGGGCTCCGCAGCCTGAGGAGGAGGAGGTGGTGGTGGTGGCGGAGCAGCCTGGTTGGTGGGCTGTACATCCATCGCGGGAGTCGACGGCGAAGGCTCGGGCCGCTGCTCCGCCTGTGCCTGTGCGCCTGCGGTCGGCGGCGGCGGCGCATTCGTCGCGGGACGATCGCCGCGCTTTCGGTCCGACTCGTTCGGGCTCGGGCTCGGCTTCGCGGCAGCGATCACCAGCGGCGACGACGCGGTGGGAAGCGACCGCGCCTGGTCGACGAGCTGGCCATCCTGAACGGTGAGGATCGATGCGAGGCCGCGCCGCGTGATGCCGAAGCGCGCGTAGTCTGCGTCCGTCTCGAGCACGAGCAGCGCCGTGTACGGTGTGATCAGGCGGTGACGCACGGCCAGCTCGACGATCTGATCGTGCAGATCCGCAGACGGGGGCCCAGACGCTTCCCGTTCCAGCAGCGCGTTGATGTGCGCCTGCGAGAACGCGCGCTCCATCAGCGGCGGCTCCACGTCGCCCACGCTCGCCTCGTACGCGGCGGCTCCGCCCACGCTGATGCGCACCGGGCTCCCCTCCGGCACGTCGGCGTACACCAGCGCTTCGTCGCCGGGCTGCATGCCGTCAAGGTGCTCGGGGTAGGTGAACGTGGAGCCCTCCACACGCACCGCGATGGCAGAGCGCGTGGTCTGTCCGAGCTTGCCCGCGACCTTGTCTGCACCCAGGCCCGAGTCGACGATCACGCCGTCGCGCGAGAGCCCGCCCACTGCGAGCGTCTTCAGCGTGCCCTCATCGCGAATGCCACCCACCGCCATCGCATCCATGCGGCCAACGCCGGCCGCGCGCAGTCCGGAGACAGCCGCGCGCAGATGCTCTGCGTCGGTCGCGCCAGCCGTGGTGACGCCGTCGCTGATGACGAGCACGCGCGACGTGCCCGCTGCGTGCTCGCGCGCCCACGTGAGCGCTTGCTCCAGGTTGGAGGCGCCCAGCGCGCCGCGTGCCTTGATCGCAAGGAGCTCGCGATCGCCGAACGCGTTGCTCTGGCCGTCGAACACGGTCTCGATGCTCTGATCGAAGCAGGCGATGCGCAGCGGGAACGTGCCCTGGGTCTGCGTGAGCTTTGCCACGAGGTCCCTGAGCATGCGTGTCTGCTCCGCGAACCCCAGCGCGCGCGAGCCGCTCGTATCCATGAGCACCAGCAGGCCGCGCACGGGGTCGGGCGATGCATCCGCCATGGGCTTCACGCGTGAGAGGACCATGCGACCGCTGCGAAGCGCGTTGCCTTGGGCCGCGGCGCGCCTGTCGAAGATCAGATCGCCCGCGGGAACGGTGCGCTCCTGCGCGAGCGTCTGCGTGCTGCCGTGGCCGCCAGTGACGGACACGGAGAGCATCGCGATCTCGGGCAGGCCCTTCAGCGCGAGCGCATACGGCGCGTCGCCGGGCAGCTCCTCTGCATAAGAGACGATGAGCTCTTTTTGCCCTCGCGCGGGGATGGGGAAGACGCGCGCCGTGAACTCGTTGCCAGCGCCCTGCTCCATGAGCGCGGGGTCCTGCTTCCGGTGCAGGAAGTCCTCGTAGGCGCGGCGTGCGGCCTGGCGCTCCACGACCTCGCCCTCCTGGATGCCATCCGCCGTACGCATGGCGAAGCGCGAGATGGTCGCGCGCGGAGGCAGCGTGATGCTGAACGTGCCCTCGATGACGCGGTCGCGAGGGTTGTCGAATGTCAGCGTGAGCTCCGTGAACGCGAGCGGCGCATTGACCACCGCGCGTGCCGTCATCTTCGTGAGCGTGAGGCCCGAGCCGTCGGACGCTGTGAGCGTGAGCGGCGCCCCCGACGCGCGCTGCCACTGCGGCTCCGCGAACGCCGGCGGCGGCACTGCGACCAGCGGCATGCTCGGCTTCGCCTTGGGGACGGTCACCGGATGAACGGGCGTGCTGGGCGGAGGCGCGTTCCCGCAGCCAGGTGCAGCCGCAAGCATTGCGAGCGCGAGGAGAGCGGACGCGAGCACCATCGGCCGGAGCGCGGTTGTCATGAGGCGATGCTACGTCTCCGCGCGCGCTTGCGAAACCCCAACTGCGAGGCCAGAAACCTATGGACGAACCGGCGTGATGCCGACACGACGCAGCACGGTCGCCAGGCGAACGGCGTCTTTCTCCGGCAGATCGACCAGCACGTGGCCAAGGCACGTGCGGGCGACGTTGCTGCGCTTCAGATCTGCGAGCCGCGAAGGTGACTCGATGAACGCACACAACGCCGTGACCGCCAGCGAGATGCGGTGGCGCTTCACCGGCTCACCCCGGAGCGCAGCGAGCTTCTTCTGCGCCGCGCTGCCGCTGTAGCCGCCGAGCAACTCCGTCGGATCGATGTCGACGAGGCTCGCGAGCGTGGCGTTCTCGCCCAGCGCGTCCGAAAGCTTCTCGCGGTGGTCGCCGGGGAGGTCGGCGATGAACGCCTCGAACGACGCGAGCGTGAGGTTCTTCTGCGCTGCGAGCACGCCCGCCTCCGGTCCGGCGAGCAACGGCGCGAGCCGCGTGACGATCTCGTCGATGCGATCCGTCTGCCCCTGCTCCTTGTAGCCGCGGACCTCCTTCGCCAGGTCGGACCCTGCGGTGTACGAAGAGAGGAGCGCGCGCACATCCAGCCCGATCTTGCCGCCCCACGAGCCCTGCGAGGCGAGCAGAGTCTCCACCCACGCGGCGGGCAGATAACCACCCAGCGCGTCGCGCAGCAGCGTGCCGTCCGTGAGCTCCTCCTTCGTGAACGCGGAGAGCAGCTGCGACGCATATGTCCACGTCCGCGGCGGCACGTCGTCGAGCATGCGCTCGTGCGTCTGCGCCATGGCAAGGATGCCAGGATGCAGGCTCTGCATCGTGGCCCATGCGAGCCACGAGGCACGGTCCGCACGCACGTTCACCTCCAGGAAGCGCGCGCGCAGCGCCTTGTCCAGCGCGGTCACGTGGTACTCCGCCGTCTGCGGGTTCACGGTGGCGATGCACATCCAGCCCTCGGGCAGCTCGTACTCGTGAAGGCGGCGCGCGGAGAGCAGCTGCAGCGCGGGCTGCTGGATGTAGCGCTCTGCGCGGTTCAGCTCCTCGAGCAAGAGGATGCCATTGCCCTCGCGCGGCAAGATGGAAGGCAGCGCGTACTGCGTGCGGCCATCCACGACGACAGGCAGACCGACGAGATCAGGCGGCTCGAGCAGCGACAGATCGAGCACCGTGACATCGACGCCGAGCGTGCCCGCGACGCGACGGATGATCTCGCTCTTGCCCACGCCGGTGGGGCCCGAGAGCAGCACCGGCCTGCGCGCGCGGTACGCGACCTCCACGATGCGCTCGAGCCTGGGCCCGATCGGCACGGCGAGCGGCCTGAGCGAATCCGTGGAGCCGGTCTTTGCGGTCGATGATGTCGCCACGCGACGATGAGTAGCACGCACCCACGCCGCGCGCTCTACCCCCGGCGCCCACGCCCCACCCGCGTTCCCACGTGTCGCATATGGACGCTGACCTTCCCAGGGCACGTCACAGGTTTGTTCCTTTGGTTTGTTGTTTTCCCATACCGTTCAGCACTGGGTTTCAGCATCCAGCTTTTGGAGGTTCTTCATGAAGAGCATTGTTGTCGCTTCGGTCACTGCGTCCCTGGTCGCGTTTGCGGTGGTCGCCTGTAGCTCCGGCTCATCCGGTGGTGGCGGCAGCGGCGGCGCAGGCGGAGCATGTGGCGCCTACTTCGACAGCTACGCTGCCTACACAAAGCAGTGCGGCGCGGTGAACTTCATCAACAGCCGTGACCGCTGGCTCACCTACTGCCAGCTGCTCGTCAACGCCCCTGGCGCGTCCGGTGCGGACGGCGCGATCAACCAGTGCGCGCAGGACGTCAGCGCCGCGACCTCCACGTGCTCCCCCGCCTCGAAGTCGACGGCCTGCTCCACCTTCATGGGCTCCCTCACCGCCGGCGCTGCGTGCGGCGCGAGTGTGCAGTGCGCATCGAGCTACTGCAAGGTGCCCTCCGTTCAGTCCTCCGGGACCACCGCTACCGCGTGCGGTGTCTGTGCGGACAAGATCGCCATCGGTCAGCCCTGCAACCAGGAAATGGGCGACACCTGCGTGAAGGGGGCCATCTGTTCGCAGGCCAGCAGTGGCACTGGGTCAGGTACCTGCAAGGCACAGATCGTGAACGACGTCGGCGGCGCATGCCTCGGTACCGACAACGCCACCTGCAAGGACGACCTTCGCTGCGACTACACCACGAAGAAGTGCACGGCCCTCGTGGCCGCCGGCGGCACCTGCAAGTCTGACCCCGATTGCGCTACCACGCTCGTCTGTGGCAGCAACCTCACGTGCGCGCAGCCAATGGCAGAAGGCGCGGCGTGCACGGTCCCGGTGGACGGCTTCGCTCCCACCGGCTGCGCGCGAAACGCCACGTGCAGCTCTACGACCAAGACATGCACGAGCTCCACACTGGTGGATGCTGGCGGCGTATGTGACTACGCAACCAAACACTACTGCAGGGTCGGCAGCTGCAACACCAGCGTCGGCGACGCCGGCAGCTCGGGACCCCCGACCGGTATCTGCCCCACCATCATCGCGGACGGCCAGGCGTGCAACGCCACAGCCAAGGACACCACGTGCGACGCGTATGCTGACTGCATCGGCGGCAAGTGCACCCTCTTCGACCCCAGCTCCTGCAAGTAGTCAGCTTCGCCGCCTACGAGTGAACACGTGACAGTCCTGCCCGGTGTCGACGGAGGCACCGAAAGCCGGCGGACTGATCGTATGAGACTTCGCGGCCTGTTGCGGACCAGGTCGCGCGCTGGGCCGATGGGGGTCGCTCAGGTGGTCGCTGTCAACCCGGCGAAACCCGGCCTTGGTAAGAAATGAAAGTCCGTTTCAAAATGTACACCTCTAGTTTCAAACGCTCCCGCGCGCGCCTCACGGCGCGATGAGCGCGAGCGCCGGGAAGTACGTTCGATACCGGGCAGCGTCGCGTGTGAGCAGCGACATGCCGGCGACCGCCGCGTGCGCGCCCACGTAGAAGTCCGGCATCGGCGATCGCTTGGCGCCGCCACGCTTCTTGTATGCAAGGTAGGCTTTGCCCGCGAGAAATCCGGCTTCGTATGGGAGCGGCTCGCGGACGAAGTCGACCAGCGCTGCATCAGCGTCTTCGATGCGCGCAAACTTCAAGGTGACCTCCGCGAAGATGATCGGGTTGATGGCAAGCGTCGAGTGCTCCGCGGCGTGCCGCAGCGCGCGCTCCGACCAGACCCGCCAGGTTGGATCACCGGTGATGACATCGAGCAGAACGTTCGTGTCGACGAGCGTCTTCACGGCTTGCCGCGCATCAGCGCCATGATCTCGTCGGTCGTGAGCTTGTTCGACGGGCGAGCGCTGCGGAGATGCCCGATCACACCGTCTCCGCGCGAGAGCTTGCCCTTCGTACGCGCCTTGCGGAGACGCGCCTCCCCGTCCACGACGTCAAAGGTGACCTCGGTGTTCGGGAGCAAGCCAAGCTCGTCCCGGATCTCTTGCGGGATCGTGACCTGACCCTTCGTGGTGATGCGCATGGATAAGTATTACCACGCGCAGTAATACTTGGCCATTGGCGCCGCGCGATCGAGCGGGTGAGCGTCAGAAGATCTGCACCGTCTGTCCGTCCGTCGTCTTGCACTTCCCATCCGAGGTGGGCGCACCCGACGTGCGCAGGACGTCACTCGCGGCGGGCGCCGCATATTTTCCGGAGAGCTCCATGCCTACCGCGCGCACGATGCCGGAGCTCAGCTTCGTGATGTAGTAGCAGGGGATCTCTGGCGTCTTGTGCGTGTCGCCGACGCCCGAGTCGTCCGTCAGGAACATGTAACGGCCGCCGGTGATCTCGGCCGCGCCTCGCATGGTCAGCTCCAGCAGATCGTTCGTGCCGCTGGCGGACACGGGATAGAGGTGGATGCCGCGCATATGCGTGTCGACGATGGCCTGCCTCATCGCGTCGGCCTTCGCATCGTGGTGCGGTGCATCGGCGACCCAGAACGCGACCTTCGCGACGCCGGGCTCCGTACGCCACGACAGGTTGCCGAGCTCCTCGAGCCCGAGCTCCGGCGACTCGGGATAGTCACCGCCGCCAAACGCGTCCTGCTTGCGGATCGTGCTCGCGAACGCCGTGGGGTCGGCCGTGAAGTCGTACGAGCGGACCGAGTACGTATCGCCCTGTCCGACGTCGCGATAGAGAACCAGCGACCAGCGCTGCGACGCGCCAGGAAAGCGCGCGCTGATCGCGCTCGAGATGGCGGCGAACTCGGACGCGAGATAGTTGATCTCGTCACCCATGCTTCCGGTCGTATCGAGCACGAGCGCTGCGTCTACCTGCGTGTGCACGCCGCGCGTCGCGAACTCCGTCGCAGCGGCATCGTATTCGGTGCTCGTGAAGCCGGGAGCACCCGAGAGCCCCGGATGCGCCGCGATGTACTTGCCGAAGAAGTCGCGATTGAGCCCATCGTCCCACATGCCTGCGGTGAGGATGCCGGCGCCGACGCTCTGGCCGGGCGTCGGAGTGCCGCCCTTCGTGCCGTCGCCTCCGGAAGTGGCCGCACCGCCGCCACCGGAGCCGCCGCTCGTCTCGCCACCGCCCCCGGAGCTGCCGCCACTCCCGCCGCCACCGCCAGGACCGGCGTTGGAATCACCGTTCCCGGATCCCGACTGCGCGGATGACGAGCAGCCTGCTGCACCTGCGGCCGCGAGAAGCGCACCGCACAACCCCAGGAGTAGAGCCTTGTTCATCGTCGTTCTCCGACGACGGGCAAAAGCAGGTGCCGTGCCACGCACGAAATTCGGGACAATCGTTCCTGTTGCACACCAACCGATGCGAATCCGCGCTTCACGGACATGACAGCGGTGTCGTTCACAAGCGCGCGCACCGGCCGCGGAACAAGGTGAAACCTTCGGGCCCTTCGCACGTGTACCCGTGTTAAGGGGCGTGAATGGCCTGGAAAGAAGCAGTGGTTCTCTGCGCGAGCGCCGCGACGGCTCTTGCGCTCGGTGGATGCGAGCCGCCGCTGCGGCCGGTGGTGGTCGGAAGGGCCACGCCCACCAGCGTGGCGCGGCTCCCGGTCGTTCGTGATGCGAAGGACCGCACCGGCGGTCTGGCCGAGGTGCTGGGCGGGCGTCGTCCGGTCGTCCTCGCGTTCTTCACGACCTGGTGCCCGGTGTCGAAGCCAACGCTGAACGCGCTCGACCGCATCGCTGCCGAGTATCGGGATGGAGTGACGGCGATCGCGGTCGGCATGGATGCGGAGTCGCCGGAGATCACGCAGTTCGTCGCTGGCGAGGGATCGCGCGTCACCATCGCGGTGGACCACGACGGGAGCGTCGCGAAGGAGATGAGTGTCCCCACCATGCCGATGATCTTCGTACTGGATGGCGCTGGCGTCATCCGGTATGCGCACGCGGGCTATCACGGTGAAGAGGATGATCTCGCGCTGCGTGAAGAGGTGACCTCCCTCACACGGAGGTCGCGCCCCGAGGTCCCCGCGCCGGAGCTGCCCGAGATCGAAGAGGCACCCCGGGTCGCGATGCAGGAGCCGCCAAAGGCCGCGGTGCCGCCGGACGTGGAGCGCCTGAAGGCGCGCGCGACGGAGGACCTCACGGATGGCGTGCTGATGGGCGCCTTCAACCTGGCTCAGCTCGCCACCACGAAGGCTCCCGCGGATGCAGAGGCGTGGCTCATCCTGGCCGCTGCGAACACGGCGATGAACGATCGCGATGCAGCGCGCGCCGCGTACGAGCATTGCGTCGCCAACGCAAGCGGCCCTCGCGTCAGCGAATGCGTCGTGCTCCTCGCCACGTTTTGAGGCGGAGCAAACCCCCTACGCAGGGCCGACAGCCACGTTCGCGTCGAGCACGTTCGCCGCACGCGTCGTCGGCATCGATCCGTGAAAAGCCCGTTCGCGCGGTCGGAAGTTCCCGTGAACGCCGGCCGCTCTACTTCGCGAGCCGTGAGATCGTGCCCGACGCGGTCGCCCAGTAGATGCTCTTCGCGTCCTGCGCGATGGTCACGATGTGCTGGTTCAGGACCAGCGGAGTTGGCTTCGTGCAGTTCTTCTCGCACCGGTAGAGACCGCCGTTGGCGTTGGGCTCGCCCCAGTACACATAGGACGAATCCACGATCAAGGCAGTCGGGTTCCCCATGCCGAGCGTGGCGGCGTAGGTTGTGGGTATGCCGCCCACCGTCGGCGCGGTGCGAACGGCACGGAGGCCCCCGTAGTAGGCATTGTTTCCGTCGACGGCGATACCCGAGTAGTCCATACCCGCGCCATCGCTGGCCACGTTGGTCACCGTCGAATTGGTGCCGAACGGGGCGCTGCGAACTCCGCCGTTGAGCTGGCCGTTGTCGTTGAGATAGGTGCCCCCATTGACCCAGAACACATTCCCGCCGCTGATCGTGATGCTGGTGGGCGACGGCTGGTCCACGGCAGTCAAGCGAGCCATCGCTCCTCCGGCAATGGCAACGGACCCGACGAAGCCGCCTGCCTGCTGGTTGTAGGTTGTGTACACACTGAAGTAGACACGCGCATTCACCGCATCGAGCGCGGCATCCGAGACGTTGATGATGTCCAGGATGGCCGTTGGCACCATGTTGCAGGACGGAAGCGAGCACCGATAGATGTGACCGGTACAATAGAAGAAAGCATCTGACGCACCGACGGTCATGCTGTTGCAGTAGCCGCTGGTGCCAGCATCGAACAGCGCAGCGGCGTTCTGCCCGTTCGCGTCCGCTCCGATGATCGCGCCCGTGCCTCCGCCCGATGGCGTTCGCGACCAGTAGACCTTGGTCCCCGTGGCGATGATCTTCGAGACATAGACCTGCCCCGTGCTCACGGTCGATGGCTGACAGGTGCCGCCCGCGCACATGCCCCCCAGACAATCGTGACCGCACGTACCGCAGTTCTTTGCGTCCGTCTGGAAGTTCACGTTCGCGCATACCTGCGCTGCGTCGCCTGCATCCGTGGTGTCGATACCGCCGCCGTCGAAGGACGGCGTGAAGCCCCCGTCGTGACCCGCGCCGTCAGCCCCGGTATTGCCAGCGTCGGATCCGGAGTTCGCGGGGTTCTCGGTGGAACCAGCGGAGTCGCCAACACAGGCCTGGATGGAAACGCTGAGGAGCAGAACCGTAAGACTGCCAAATACTACTCGCATTGAACAAGCGTACACACCAGCGCGAGAAGCGCCCGCGGTGAACCGTCGCCTGGTTGGATGACAAAGCTTTCCGCTCAGGAAAATGACGCCTTTTGCGTCCACACGCGCGGCGCGAAACGGACGCGTCCGAGATCATCCGTGGACCGACGGCCACCCGCACGCGATCATACGCCCGCGATCATCGTCGGCGGCGCTGGCGTCGCGTCGCTCGTGGTTGGTTCCATCTTCGGTGCCCACGCCATCAAGAAGCACGACGACAGCGCTGCGGCCTGTACCGCGAACCCCTGCAGCGCAGGCAGCGTCTCCGCGAACGACGCGTCGAAGACTGCCGCAGACACCTCGACCGTCGCGTTCGCAGTGGGCCTCGTTGGCCTTGGCGTCAGCACCTACCTCTGGCTCTCGGGCAGCGACGCGACCTCCACCACGCGCGCTGTCCGCATCAGCCCCTTCGGCCTCACTGGCAGCTTTTGAATGGCGCGGCGAACGTCGACTGGTAAAAAATGAAAGTCCGTTTCAAAATTTGCGCGTTGCGTTTCAAACGCGGGCTCGTACGCTTCGCGCATGGTGACAGCGCTCGCAAAACAGGCCAGAACGCACGCCCGGGATCTCCTGGGACGCATCGCCGCGCGAAAGGACGACATCGCCCGCGCGTTCTACGACATCGGCACGGCGCTCAGAGAGCTGCACGAGAAGAAGCTCCATGGCGCGCTCGGCTACGACAGCTTCGACGCCATGCTCGCGGCGGAGGGGCTGATGAGCGGTCAGTATGCCCGGCGGCTCATCCAGGTCGCGGCGTCGTTCGATCGCGACCAGGCGCGGCGGCTCGGCGCCGAGAAGGCGTACGCCCTTGTTCGATACTGCGCGCGGACCAAGCAGGACGACGATCCGGTCCAGTACCTCATGGAGGGCTTTCCGGTCTCGGGGGGCAAGCGGCGCCCCATCGACGAGGTCGCGGTGCGGGAGATCGCGGAGACCACGCGCATCGCGGTGCTTCGGCAGAAGGGCGAGCACAGCGCGAGCGAGTCAGCGCGAAGGGACGCGGCCGCCGCGGCACGCAAGCTCCACGCAAAGCTGAAAACGCGCATGAACGGCGAGCTGACGGTGAAACACACGTTCCGCCGCGGCCACTGGTGGCTCGAGCTCGTGATCCCTGCCGAGATGGGGACGCTCATTCGCTGAGCGGTTCGGAGGGCGTTCGACGCTGATGGCCACGTTGGCTCAACGGCTCGATGCCATGCGCTCATTGATCGGCGGCGTCGCGGGACGCGTCCACGGATGAGTCGGACACGGACGCATCCAGGATGGAGGCGTCGTCCGCGGATCCATCGGTGTCGGCGGATCCATCTGCGTCCGCATCGCCGATGGACGCATCGGGGGCGGCCGCGTCTGCGTCGGGTCCGGCGTCACCCGCGTCGGCCTGGTCTGCGCACCTGCGGACGTCGACCGGTCTGCCTGAGTCGGGGTCTGTACAACCACCCGAGCCCCCTCCGCAGCCCGACAAGTAGACGCCGTTGAACGTGGCCGCGAGGCCGACCCCCGCCGCGAGCAACATGCGCGACGTTCGAGATCTGGTCTTCGAGCGCGCGTCTCCGCGGGGACTACTGGACTTCATGGGAGTGCAGAGGAGCAAACGACGTACCAGAGCGGCATCGGGCGATCCGGCCGAAAAACACCCTGATCAGAGCGAGCCGACGGCTTCGACTACGTCCGCGAAGCCACCTCGTACCAGGACCGCTGGGTCATGCAGGCGTGAACGCGCGCGTTGCACAACGCCGACCTCAGCGCCCAGAATCGGCAGAAGCGACGCGTGATCCCTGGCGACCGCGGGGCATGCGAATTGCTGAACGCATGGCATGCGCCGAGTCTCTTCATCTCTGTTCTTCGCCGCCGTGGCTCTCGTGACATGGGGCGCATCGGCCTCCGGGTTTCGAGAAGACGAGGTCGTCTGCGAAGAGGCCGTCGCGCTCCTCAAGAATTGTTGTTCTTCGTTCCAGCCGATCGCGATCGCGTGTCACCACGAGCGATCCGATCAACCCGTTGGCTGTCTCTCGTACCTGGAACCCCGCGATCAGGACCCCGACATCGACGAGGCGACGAGCACATGCCTCCGCGCGATGGGGTGTGAGGATCTCGTGGCGCAGGGCGTGTGTGAGCGCGCAGCGACCTCGGCGGCGCACGCCATCGCGACAGGCGGGGTGCCGCAGTTCGCCGGGGTGTGCCCGTGAGGCTGCGTGCGCTCGTGCGTGGGCTCGCGTTGGCGATGACACTTGTGTCCGGCGCAGAAGAGCTCGCGCACGCACAGGAACCACAGGCACAGGAGAGCCCGCATGAGGCCGCGACCGAGGCCGCGGTCGCGCCACGACGGTCGGTGCAAGACCCTGGGATTCGCTTCTCCGGAAAGCTGGAGCTGGACCACGGCTTCATGAAGATGTTCGGCCTGCCGCTCGATATGAATGGCGCACGCGCCGGCCTGGGACTGCAGACCAAGAAGCTCTCGCTGTACGTGCTCGCGGATCTTGGCGTTGGCGGCTTGCCGCACCGGCTCGGGGCAGCGGGTGGCTCGCTGGGCGCGGAGGCGCTCTACAGAGCACTCCCGTTCCTGCGTGTCGGTGGGGGCGTGCGCGCTAGCTATCTGAGAATCGACCGCGCGACCGTCGACAACCCGATGACCGCCCTGGCCGTTGGAGCATTCCTCGCGGCGAATGTGGACGTATATGATTTTGGCGTCCGCGATGATCACGGCGCCTTTCTCGGCGCGCGCCTCGACCTGGACAGCTACGAAGGCGTCGCGAGCAGCGGCCCGCTCGTGTGGGGGCCGGAGTTCATGGTGGGCTTTCGATACTGACGCGAGACCACCTTCGGCTATGGCGACGCGGGCTTGTCGATTCGTGGGCCCACGTGCACGGCGCCGTCGCCATCGGCGTCGACCCACACGAGCCCCGTCATGCCGATGGGGCGCACGCCCTTCCGGCCCATGACGGCGTCGAGCGGAGTGTCCGAGTCGACCCACGCGAAGAGCACGGCGTCGTGCTCCACGATGAGCTCCACGTCCGCATCGAAGCGCACACCGTCCTTCGCGGGGCCCGTCACGGTGATCGTCTTCGCGACAGTGTCGTCCACGTGTAGCTCCACGCGCGAAACCGGAATCCATGCTGGACCGAGCACGCGCACGTGCACGCGCAGCGGCTTTCCCGGTGTGGCCTTCACGGTCGCGCCAATGGGCCTTCCATCCACAGTCATGTCCACGAACGGCCCCGCGCTGATGGTGGTCTCCGCGCGCAGGAGCCCAGCCACGACGCGATCCGCAAGCGCGCCGTCACCCGCCGTCTTGACCCACGTGCGCGGCCAGCCGGCCTCCTCGAAGAACAGTTTGTGTGAGTCGCTGTTGCCCACTGCCGCGACGTGCTTTCCGCGTCGCGCAAGGCCCACGAGATCTGCTGCGCCCTCACGCACGCGGTCGGGGTGCTCGAGCCAGAAGCCGTTGTGAACCTCCAACGCGTCGAACTCCGCCGAGAATGCAGGGCCGCCGCTGCCGTCCTTTGCGTCGAACCGCGCAAGGTCGAAGTAGCCAATGCCCGGCGCCATGCGCGCGTGGTTCACCTCCACGACCTTGGCGCCCATCGCGCGCGAGCCAGCGAACACGTCCTTCGCGGCCACGTCCCAGTACGCGGGCACGGCCAGCTCCGGCGCGGCGTCCGTGGGGAGCGCCATGGGGAACACGTTGAAGTGACCCAGGGCGCGCGTCGTCACCTCCACGCCCGGGACGAACCTGAGGCCGCCTGGCAGCGTGGTCCGCGCGAGCGCCGGTCCGTAGTCGGTGATGCGGTTGTGATCCGTCGCCACGGCAAAGTCCACGCCCATGCATGCGAGCTCCGCGACGCGCTCGTCGAGCGACACCCGCGAGTCCGGGCTGGGAGCTGCGTGCAGGTGGAGGTCCGCGCTGGTCCAGCCCACGGGCGACACCACACGCGCGAGCGTGCCCGACACCGAAGGGTTCTTCCCGGCCGCCAGCGATGCATGCGCGGTGTGCAGCGTGTGCATTGGACCGTGCGTCGCCACGAGCTCGTAGGCGCCGGGCGCGACCTTCACGCTGCCGCGGCCTTTGGGCAGATAGATCACGCGGCCCTCCGCGAACGTGGGGTGCTCCGTGGTCGAGACGGGCAGGGGTGCGGGCTCTTTGCCGCCGTCAGTTCGGCGAAGCAGCACCTGCACGGGCACTGGTGTCTTTCCCTCTGCGTATGACAGCGAGAGCTCCGCGGTGAGCTCTGCGTCCGGCGTGATCGGGACCTCTGCCGTGAGCGTCAAGGTGCGCGATACATCCGCGCCCTGGTGACGAAGGAAGAGCGCGGCGGGAAAGGATTCGTTCGCGACGTGCACCAGGTGGCGCTCCGCCTTCATCGTCTTGCCCGTGATGGAGATGGAGAGGCCGACCTCGGCGATCGTCACGCGTGGCGTCTCGTACGTGCCTTCCCAGCCCACGTTCACGCCGGGAAATGTGGGCTCCGCTGTGCCGGGGTTCAGCTCGTCGGCGATAGACGCGCCCTCTGGAAGGTTCTGCGCCGTGGTGTGCACCGTCAGCGCGCCCTCGCCCGTTGGGCAATAGGTGGTCGTGAGCGTCACGCCCTCCACGTCGCCGCGCACCAGCACGCCCGACGTGCCCGCGCCGGGCCCACCGGCGAACTCGTCGCACCCGATCGTGGTGACGGCGGATGCGAAGAGCACGTGGGCCTTGTGGGCCTTGTCCTCCCACGCCTGACGAAAGTAGAGGAGCGGATCGGGGACGTCCGCGTCCGTGAGCGTCGCATCCAGGAGCGCGCCACGCAACGGTCGGTGGCCCGCCTTGT
Source organism: Polyangiales bacterium (assembly GCA_038230375.1). Lineage (GTDB taxonomy): Bacteria > Myxococcota_A > Polyangia > Polyangiales > Polyangiaceae > JANXLV01. The sequence continues at coordinate 92,387 of JBBRNJ010000003.1, forward strand.
CCGCGCTCGTCGAGAACACGAACCGCGCGGCGCCTGCTGGCACGATCACATCGCCGGCCTTTCCATAGGCGTGGAACGCGCGGCGGTGCGCGCCCAGGGTCGCGAGCGGAGCACCTGGCGGCAGGGATGTGGCGGCGCTCGGCGCGGAGGAAGGAGCGGACGCCGTCTGCACCGCGCTCGCAGCGCCAACATTGTTCGGCGGCTTGGTCTCCGTCGCATCCTTCGGGCACGCCGCAAGCAACAGGGCGAGCAACAAGAGGAGCGGGGATGCCAGCATCGGGCGGGCAAACGAGCGAAACGAGTTGGAACCGTGGAGCTTCACGGGCGGCAGCATAGCGCGCTACGCTGGGCGAATGAGACGGTGCGTTTGGGCCCTTGCGTTCGCGGCCATCGGTTGCGAAGGGCTCATCGGAGCGGACTTCGGCCACGGCAACGCGCAGGACATGACGGACGCCGCTGGCGCGGATGAGGGCGGCGCCAACGCGGACGGCGCCGCCGGTGCTGGCAATGGCGACGGCAGCACGTCGTCAGGCAAGGACGCTGGGCAGACCAAGAAGGACAGCGGCGGAGGCGGTGGTGGCGGCGACTCGGGCGCATGTCGTCCGCTCGTGGTTCCCTGCCTGGACCTGTCGGACGCGAAGGTGATCGAGGTCCCCACCAACTCCACCATGCCGAACGCGATCGCCAACGTGAAGGCAGGCGGCACGATCCAGATCAACGGCGCGAGCCTTGGCTCTGGCTGGAAGATCCCTGCGTTCGTGACGCTGCACGGCTGCAACGGCGCGAAGATCGTCGGCACCATCAGCGCCGCGGGCTCGGGCGCGGTGTTCGAAGGTTTCGACGTTCCGGGCTCCATCGTGCTGAACCAGACCGGCGTCTTCGTGGTGCGGTGGAACCGCTTCGACGGCAGCACGACCGACCCCGGCGTCTCCGCGCGCTCGATCGACGCGCTGGTCTCCGCGTCCGTCACCGCGACCGTCGAGCAGAACGAGTTCGCCGATCGCCCGACCGGCGTCGTCGCCGACACCAACTACGACACCATGACTCACTCGGTGGACATCACGGTGCAGAACAACCTGTTCCACGGCGTGGCCTCCCCCGTCATCGCCACGCGCGGCGGGCTGGTCGGGAAGATCACGTCCAAGTTCCTGCACAACACGTTCACCGGCTTCACCACGGGAATGGGCTTCTATTCGCTCACCGACACACCCACCGTCGCGGGCAACATCTTCGCGAACGGTACGAATGCGGTGAACGGTGACTCGCCCTACAACCTGTCGAACGGCCTCCTGTTCATGTGCGCGGCGGGGAACGCCACGGCGCTGACCGGGACCTTTGCGAACGGCGATCCGAAGCTCGTGGACGCGGTGAATGGGGACCTGCACCTTGGCGCCGGATCGGATGCGCTTGACCACGTGCCCTCGGGGAGCCTGATGCCCTCGGTGGACTACGCGAACTGTCCGCGGCCCGTGGGGCACGCGGGCGTGGTGCTCGGAGATATCGGGGCCTACGAGGCGCCGTAGGGACGTTGTCACGCGCGCAGGTAGCGCGTCAGTGGGTTTTCCCTTCTCCAGATCACGAAGTCCATGAAGTAGTGATGGAGATTCACGAAGGCGAAGAGGGCTGCGAAGTATGGAGTTGGGCCCAGGTCCGTGAAGCGGTCGGCCTTCTTCGTCAGCGCGGTGTCGAGGAGCGTCGGGGCTCCGTGGAAGAGGACTACGCCCAGCGCGAGCGCGGAGACGGCGAGGAGCCCCAGGCGCGTCCTTGCCGAGCGCTCGAACCACGGCGGGCCCTCGCGCTCCTTCGCCTGGTTCCCTCGCAACAGCCACACGAAGTAGAGGTACTGGATCGAGTGAAGGGCTGGCGTCATGTAGACGACCAGCGGATCGATGCTCGAGTAGACCGACCAAGACCAGATGGAGGCCAGCAGCGCCGTGAGCGGCGACAGGAGCTTCAGCGGACCCTCTTTCATTCGCTTGCGCGCGAGCATCACGACCAGCGCGCCGAACGACGCCAGGAAGATCACGTGCGTTGCCCGGTCCAGCCACGCCGGATGCGTCAGGCAGGTGTAAACTACACCTTTCTCTTCGACCTCGCGCGCGGTCGCCGCCGGGTTTGCCCACGCGAACGCCCAGCCTGCGAAGCAATGCGCCAGGAGGATCACGCGCTCCCCCTTGCCGAAGAAGAGGCCGCGCCTTGCCGCGAGGGTGATCATCACACCGAACCCCTGCTTCACGTAGTGCCAGCCCACGAGCGCGAACATGAGCTCCGCCATCAGGCCGAGCGCAGGCGCCGATCGGGTCACGAGGCCGTAGCCCGCCCACGCCGCAAGGACGACCGGCACCACCACGCCAGCAAGGAGCCACCGCAGCCGCTGCGCGGTGCCGAAGGCCGAGCCGAACGCGCGCGCGCGCCCGTCCTCGTAGAAGAGGAGATAGGTCACCGCGAAGTGAGGGTCGTTGATGATGTACGCCGCATAGAACGCGGTGAAGCCGACCGCGTAGTCGGCCGAGGAGAGCCCCAGCGTCTTCCGCAGCGCGAACGACAAGAGGAACAGCAGCGGCGTCATTCCCCCGACCAGGAGGAACTCGATGGTGCGTCGGCCAAGCGGTGCCTGCGGCGTGGTGCGCGCCGGGACGCTCTCCGCTGGAACGTGCGCCGCTGCCGTCATCACCGCGAGGATAGTGAAGCATCCGCGGGTTTGATAGCGTTCGCGCCATGGCTCTCTCCCGACACTTCGACATCCAGAATGACGACCGCGGAGAGCCCGTGATGCGGGTCTTCACGGACGGCATTGGCGTGCTCCGCAGCCCGCTCCTCAACAAGGGCACCGCGTTCACCGCGGAGGAGCGCGAGGCGCTCTGCATCGACGGCCTGTTGCCCCCGAACCACAGCACCCTCGAAGTACAGAGCGCGCGCGCGTACGAGAACTACACGCACGAGCCAAACAACCTTGCAAAGTACACGTTTCTCCGTGCGCTGCAGGATCGCAACGAGACGCTGTTCTTCGCGCTGCTCTCCTTGCACATCGAAGAGATGATGCCCATCGTGTACACGCCCACCGTGGGCGACGCGATCAAGGCGTTCTCGCACATCTATCGGAGCCCCCGCGGCCTTGGCTTCTCCAGCCAGAACATCCGCCGCGCGAAGGAGATCATGCAGGGCTACCACCTGGATGACGTCCGCATGATCGTCGCCACGGACGCGTCCGCGATCCTGGGCATTGGTGATCAGGGGTGGGGCGGCATCGGCATCTCGATCGGAAAGCTCGCGCTCTACACGGCCGGCGGCCTTGCCCCGTACTCCGTGCTGCCCGTGGGCCTGGACGTGGGGACCGATCGCGAGTCACTCCGCAACGACCCGCTCTACCTGGGCGTGCGCACCCCGCGCCTCCATGGCGAGGCCTACTTCGAGATCATCGACGCGTTCGTCCACGCCGTGAAAGAGCGCTACCCACGCGCGATCCTCCAGTGGGAGGATCTCTCCAAGGACACCGCGTTCGACGTGCTCGCGCGGCATCGGGACACGCTGCCGTCCTTCAACGACGACATCCAGGGCACGGGCGCCGTCGCGCTCGCGGGCCTCATCTCCGCGTGTCGTCTCAAGGGTGAGCCGCTGCGCGATCAGGTGTTCGTGCTCTCGGGTGCAGGCGCCGGCGGCATTGGCGTGGCGTGGGCCATCGTGAAGGGGCTGCAGCGCGACGGGCTCTCGGAGGCGGAGGCGCACGCACGCGTCCTGGTGCTGGACTCCAAGGGTCTCCTCAGCGCGGACCGCGACATGGAGGCCTACAAGCGACCATACGCGCAGTCGCGCGAGCGCCTGGCCGGGTGGAAGATCGCAGGGACGGTCCCCACGCTCCACGAGACACTGCGCGAGGCGAAGGCCACCGTGCTGATCGGTCTCTCCGGTCAGGGCGGCTCCTTCGACGAGGCCGCCGTGAAGCAGCTCCTCTCGTTCACGTCGCGCCCGATCGTGATGCCGCTCTCGAACCCGACGACCGCATGCGAGGTCCACCCCGCCGAGGTCCTGCGCATCACCGACGGAAAGGCGCTCGTCGCTACCGGCAGCCCGTTTCCGGATGTTCTGTTGCCGAACGGCGCGACCGTGAGCGTCGGACAAGGAAACAACGCGTTCATCTTTCCTGGGCTCGGGATGGGCGCCGTCCTGTGCGAGGCGAGCCGCATCACCGACGCGATGGTGCTCCAGGCATCGTACGCGCTGGCCGCCTACACCGAGCGCGAGCACGGCAAGGACGGCCGCATGTACCCGCACGTGACGGAGCTCCGGAAGGTCGCCTGCGAGGTCGCCGCGCACGTCATCCAGTGCGCCCATCGTGAAGGCGTGGCGCGCTCGTCGGCCACCAAGGCGCTGGACGCAACCGAGCTTTCGGCGTTCGTGGCGCGCGCCTCGTACGAGCCGCGATACCTGCGTACGGTGCCTGATTTGTGAGTTCGTCTGGCGTTCGCCCCAAATGCGTCCTAGAAGCCTGGGATCCAGTACTTGCCGACGGCGTGCCCGAATTTCTGGCCCGCCGTCAAAGGGGACACGCCGTGAGCAACTCTCAACTGCACTCCATTCCTCTCTTCCACGACCTGGAAGACGCGCACCTCGAAGCCCTCGTGAAGGCGTTCGGGAAGAAGGTCGTCAAGAAGGGGGAGGTCCTCTTCAAGACGGGCGACACTCCGAACGAGTTCCTGGTCCTCGAGAAGGGCACAGTGCAGATCTCCGAAGAGGGCGCGACCAAGTTCCTGCTCCGCGCCCCCGCGACCATCGGCGAGCTCGGGTCGGTCACCGGCATGCCGCGCAACACCACGGCCACGGCCCACTCCGAGGTGCACCTCCTCACCATCTCCACGCCGGAGCTCCAGAAGTTCTTCGCCAAGCACGGGGATGTCGCCATCCCGTTCTACAAGAACCTCCTGGGCGCGGTGGGGGACAAGGTCCGCCGCGATCGCCGCCGCCTGGACGAGACGCGCGAGAACCTCATTCGCACGCAGAAGGCCATGAAGCAGCTTCGCGAGCTGGTCCTCCAGAGCCCCGAGACAGAGCTGTCAAAGCCCGTCTTCGAGGCGCTCGACGAGAACATCGAGAAGAACCGCCGCGTCCACTACCGCGTGTCGCCGACCACCACGTACCCCGCGGAGGTCCGCCTGGATGACGGCGCGAAGCTCGCCGTGCTCGAGGTGTCGGACGGCTACTTGAAGCTCGCTGGCAAGGCGGATCGCCTCACGAAGGATCGCTCGTACTGGGCGGGCGTGCTCGCGCTCCCCATGGGCGAGATCCTGGTCTCCGGTCGCATCGAGCGCGAGGCCAAGGACGGCGTCGTCGTGAAGCTCGACACGCTGGTGGACGAGCACAAGCAGAAGCTCGACGACTACACGACGCAGCTGCAGCTGCTCGACTACGTGGTCTGATCCAGCATCGCCTCGAGTCAGGCGATGTTCTACGTCCTCTCCAAGATCTTCGACGTCTTCTTGATGCCGCTCTCGTGGGCGGTCGTCCTGATCGCATACGGAGCTCCCCTGACGCGGCGCGCGCTGCGAAAGAGGCGCGTTCGTCCGCTTGCGTGCCTGCTCGGGCTCCTCATCCTGGTCGTGTTCTCGCTGGAGCCTACCGCGAATGCGCTGTTCGGCGGGCTGGAGGCGAAGGCCGTCCGAACCATGGACCCCGCAAAGCACTACGACGCGGTGATCTTGCTCGGCGGGCTCGTCGACGAGAAGGCCATGGAGAAGAGCGGCTCGCTCTCCATCAACGACAACAACGAGCGCCTGTTCGGCACGCTCGCGATCATGCGCGAGGGCAGGGCGGACTACGCGATCATCAGCGGCGCGCCCGTGGACCCGAAGACGCCGTACGCGGAGGCGCAGGTGCTCGCAGACCAGCTGGTCCTGCTCGGTGTGCCCAGGGACAAGGTGATCGTCGAGGACAAGGCGATGAACACGCGCGAGAACGCCACGTATTCGGCCGAGATCGCGAAGGCCCGCGGGTTCTCGAAGGTGCTCATCGTGACGTCTGCATTCCACATGCATCGCGCCCTTGCCTGCTACGAGAAGGCCGGAATGAAGGTGGATACGCTGCCCGTGGATTTCCGTACCTACAATCCGGACACGGCGTCTGGCTCCTGGCTCCCACGGGCCTCCCACCTGGAGCGCTCCACCGCGGCGATCCGCGAATGGTCGGGCTTCTACGTCTACCGTGCGCGCGGCTACGTCGATTGATAGGATGTTCAGAGTCGACATGCTGAACATGCAGCTCTCTTCGCTCGCCGTATCCGCGCTGCTCCTGATCGCAGCGCTCCCCCGGGCGTGCGATCGCAAGATAGGCGAGGACGAGTACGGCAATCCTACGAAGCCCACCGCGGCACCGTTGCCGAACCTCACGCCTGCGCCGCCGATCTCCGGCACGCCGCTCTCCGCGTTCCTGCCCGACGGCGGCAGCGCTGGCGACATGCTCGTGCAGGCCAGGCAGTACGAGTCCCATGGGCAGTACTGGCTTGCGCGTCTGTCGATAGAGTCGCTGGCACTCGCGGACGACGGTACGCAGGAAGAGGTGCTCCTGCTTGCGCGCGTCTGCGACCAGCAAGAAGACGACGCGTGCCTCGAGCGCTGCAACCAGAAGCTGCCGAAGAACCTGCAGACGCCGATCAAGAAGCGCGACGGTGGTCGGAGCATCTCCATCGCGCCGCCCCGTCCGGACGACAACTCGGACTTCGCGCGCGCGCAGAAGCTCATTCTCGCGAACAAGCCGAAGGAGGCGCGTGCGATCCTGGAGCCCAAGGTCCTGGATGGGAAGTCCAGCCCGGAAGAGACCCGGCTGCTGCGCGAGGCATGCAAGGCCCAGGGCGACAAGATGTGCATCGCGGTGTGCAACGCGAAGCTCCCGGCAGGCCAGCGATGACCATCTCGCGCCGCAACCTTCTTGTCGGGGCTGCGGTCGCGGGCGGCGGCGGCCTCCTGCTCTCGCGCGGTGGCGCAGGCACCAGCGCTGTCACCGGTGTCGCATCGCAGCCGCTCGTGCTCGCAAGCGGTCGCGACGTTCGCACCATCGTGAGCGCGGCACCAACGGTCGAGGGCGCGGGCGTTCATCTCAGTCGAGCGATCGGCGGTCGCGCACTGCCCCTGCTCGACCCGTTCCTCTTGCTCGACACGTGGAAGAGCGACGACCCCGACGACTACGCCGCGGGATTTCCGAGCCACCCGCATCGGGGCTTCGAGACCGTCACGTACATGATCGACGGCACCATGGAGCATCGCGACAGCAAGGGAAATCAGGGCCGCCTTGGGCCGCTGTCCGCGCAGTGGATGACCGCAGGTCATGGCATCGTGCACTCGGAGATGCCAAAGCAGGAGCGCGGGCTCATGTGGGGCTTCCAGCTGTGGGTGAACCTCCCGCAGCGCTCGAAGATGGTGAAGCCGCGCTACCAGGACATCGCCGCAGCGCGAATCCCGGAGGTCGTCCGTGATCGCGCCCGCGTGCGCGTGGTCGCGGGCCACGCATTCGACGTGGACGGTCCCGTCAGCGGCATCGAGGTCGCGCCCACCTTCCTGGATCTCACGCTCGAGCACGGCGCGGACGTGACCCATCCCGTGCCGAGCGGCCACACAGCGTTCGTCTTCGTCACGGACGGCGCCGCGCGCATCGGCGAAGCGAACCGCGAGGTTCGTCAGGGTCAGCTTGCGGTCCTTGGCGACGGTGACGCCATCCGCATACGCTGCGACGCCACGAGCGCCCGCCTGGTGCTCATCGCCGGTCGCCCCGTGAACGAGCCCGTCGCCCGCGGTGGCCCCTTCGTGATGAACACGGACGACGAGATCAAGAAGGCGTGGGCCGACTACAAAGCCGGAACGCTGACCGACGAGAGCTAGCTCGCCTGGTTCAGGCGGATGATCCGCTCACTGCTCGAAGCAATAGAGCCGAAGGTCGTAGTCGCACGTTCTCTGTCCCCACTGGGACCACTGCGTGTTGCCCTGGTAGCTACCCACGTTGGCGCTCGTGGTGACAGCCGAAGACGTCCAGTCATTGCATCGGTCAGCGACCTTGATGCCCATCGTGTCCGCTCCCGTCCACACCCATTGCTGGTTGTAGAAGGAGTCGTCCGTTCCGCGCTCGTCGCAGTTGATCGAGCCAAGCGATGCCGTCTGCAGCTGCGCGCGGTTCTTGAATGCGACGAACGTTCCAAACGAGCAGACGTTCACCCAGGGGCCGTTGCCGGGGACACGATCGATCGCGTCGGTCGAGCTGTCCGAGAGGTACGCGACCCACGTGCCGCCGACGCTCGACGCTTGCGCCAGGAGGTTGCAGATCTTGTCGGCCGCCGCGAGGCCGGTCGCGGCGTGGGCCGCAGACACCAGGTCTCCCTTGTACCACTGCGACGTGATGAACACGCGCTTTGCCCCGCCTGCGTCGTGGCCGCTGCCGGCGTCCGCCAAGGTGCCAGTGCCGGCGTCGTGTGCGGGCTTGCCGCCGTCCACCGGGTTCGCTGACTCTCCTGCGTCGATCGCGCCAGCACTACCAGCAGCGCCGCCATCAGCATGTGCGGCGTTCGTGCCGCTCGGATCGGTGCCCGCTCCGCTGCCCTGCGCGATATCGGTGGCCCCGCCGCCGGAGCAGGCGCTCACCATGCAAGCCTGGAGGAAGAGCACCGGGATGAGTGAGCGTGAAATGAAGGGCGTCATGGGGGTCTCGCTCTACCCCCCGGGCTCGCGCACGCAACGGACGCCAGGCGCCAAAACCGGGACGCCGAGCGCCACCCCTTGTCTAGGGTCCGCCCCGATCGCGCCGCCACGCCACGGGCGCCACGCCCGTCCAGCGTCCAAACGCGCGTGCGAATGCGCGACCGTCTGCATAGCCGAGCAGCGCCGCGATCTCGGAGACTGTCAGCCCGCGCTCCGTGAGGTGCCTCTCCGCAAGCGACCGTCGGACCGCGTCGACCATCTCTGCGAAGGAACGCCCGTGCTCCCCGAGCCTCCGCTGCATCGTGCGCGGGCTGATCGCCAGCTCCTTGGCCACGCCCGCGAGCGGCGGGGCGCCGCCCGGAAGGCTTCGCGCGATCGCGGCCTCGACGCCGGTCACGAATGGATCTCCCCCTGGGGCAGTCGGCGGAAGGAGCGACTCTGCGTAGGCCACGAGAGCGCTGTGGGTTGGTGCATCGGCCGAGACGACCTTCATGCGCGCCACGTCGAGCGGCAGTGAGAAGCCGTTCTCCTCCGCGCCGAACCTGATGTCCGCTGCAGCGAACCGTCGGCGCACCGAGCTGTCGTCCGCGGGCGCAGCGTGCAAGAACCACAGCGCTCGCGGGGTGAGCTCCTTGCCCACGAGCTCCCCGACGAAGCGGAGCAAGCGCGCGACCACGAACTCGTTGCTGTGGCGACCGATGAAAGGCCTCGCAGCGGAGGGCACGCGGTACGCGCACCTGACCTCGTCCGGGGCGTGCGTCCACGCGATGCGCTGATGTGGTGGGATGAGCCGCGAGTAGCGATCGGTGCGCTTCATCGCTTCGTCGACCGTGCTTGCGAAGCGCGCGGCGAGCTCACCGACGCCCCACAGGCCGCGTGGTGCGTGCGCCGCCACGCCGATCGCGATGTGCGGCTCGTCGAGCAGTAGCGACAGCTCCTCGGCCACCAGATCCACCTGTCCCAGGCGCGCCGTGACCGCGGCCGCCGTGACGAACGGAATGGAGTGCCGCTCCGCGAGCGCCCTTGCGTCCACTCCGCGGCTCTGCGCGTACGACAGCAGCAGCGGAAGGAAGAGGCTGGCAAATGAGCCCTGTGGGTCGCTCGTGGGCGGCGCCGCTGCGACCACCTCGTCACTTCGGGTGCTCGAGGCCATCGCCGACCAACGTACCACCGCCGCAACCAGATCGCGCCTGCGGCATCCAAGGTTCTCCTGTGGGTAAAGACATCGCGACAGCGCCCGTGAAAGAGACCTTCACGCGCTACCAGGTCTTCGTCGTCGCGCTTCTGGCGTTTCTGCAGTTCACCGTGGTTCTCGACTTCATGATCCTGGCGCCGCTGGGAGCCGTACTCATGGGTGAGCTGTCGATCACGCCGGCGCAGTTCGGGGCGGTCGTGTCGGCATATGCATTCAGCGCGGGCGCCTCGGGCCTTCTGGCCGCGGGCTTTGCTGACCGCTTTGACCGTCGTCGTTTCCTCCTCTTCTTCTATGTCGGCTTCGTTGCTGGCACATTCTTCTGCGGCATCGCGCCCACCTATTCGCTGCTGCTCGTCGCGCGGATCGTCACCGGCGTCTTCGGTGGGGTGATCGGCTCGATCAGCTTCGCGATCGTCGCTGATCTGTTCCCCCTCTCGATGCGCGGTCGCGTCGCGGGGCTGGTGCAGGCGTCGTTTGCGGGCGCGCAGGTCCTTGGCCTCCCGATCGGGCTCTACCTTGCGACCCGCTGGGGCTGGCATGCGCCGTTCATGATGATCGTGGGCGTCGCGACCGCCGCCGGCATTGCGATCGTCGTGGTGCTGAAGCCGATCACCGGACACCTTGAAGCGGCGAAGGCCACGGGGCGAAACCCCGTTCAGCACCTCGTGAAGACCGCGACGCGCCCGCGCTACATCGCGGGCTTCGCGGCGACCATGCTGCTTTCGACTGGCGGCTTCATGCTCATGCCGTTCGGCAGCACGTTCGTCGTGCAAAATCTCGGCGTCCCCATCTCGAAGCTGCCAATGCTCTACGTGATCACGGGCGCCTTCTCGATGGTGACGGGCCCGCTGATAGGGCGGCTCTCGGACTCGCTCGGCAAGTACCGCACCTTCGTCGCCGGGACGATCGTCAGCGTGACGATGATGATCTGGTACACACGGCTCGTCTCGGCCTCGTTCGCCTGGATCGTCTTCCTCAACGTGCTGCTCTTCATCGGCATCTCTGGTCGCATGGTCTCGTCCTTCGCCCTGAGCAGCGCGCTACCCGACCCGCCCGATCGTGGCGCGTACATGGCGATCAACTCGTCGCTTCAGCAACTCTCGGGCGGCGTCGCCGCATGGATCGCCGGGCTCATCATCTTCCAGGCGAACCCTACGTCGAAGCTGGTGGGCTATCCGACGCTCGGCCTGGTCGCCGCCAGTGCGAGCGCGGTCACGGTTGTCCTCATGTACAACGTGCACCGCCTTGTCACGAAGCGCAGCTGACCCAGCTGTGTCGCGGACAGCCCCGCTTCCGTCAGTCGAGGCGCGCGTCCATAGCAAGGCGTATGCTGCTGGCTGCTTTGGCGCCCCCGCGATTCACCGTGACCCTCTTGCTCGTCGCTGCTGCGATCGCAGCATGCGCTCCGAGCCCGCCGTCTGCGCCACCAAGGCCGCTGTCATCCGGTGCTGGCGTGCCGGCCGTGTCCATCGTGTCCACGTTCGATCTTCCGGCGGCCGACGCGCGCGGGCGTGAGCTCTCGGGCATTGTTTGGGATGACCAGGCTCACGTGCTGTTCGCCGTATCCGATTCGTTTCCACGCATCGTTCCGCTGCGCCCGACCCCGGGCTTCGACGCCTGGGCGTTCGGCGAGCCACTCCCCGTGAGCATCGGCGCTTCGTGGGACGGAGAGGGCATCGCCCTCGCGCCAACAGCGTTCTTCCTTGCGAACGAGCGCGGGCCGCATATCTACGAGCTTGATCGCGCAGGCTTGCTCCGCCGCGAGCTGCCGCTTTCGTCCGGCTTCGGAGACTGCATTCCGAACAAGTGTATCGAGTCGCTCGCGCTCTCGCCCGACGGACGATTCCTCTTCTATGCGAACGAAAGCGCGCTTTCGAACGATGGTCCCCAGCCCACCGCCGCCACGGGCACAACGGTGCGGCTGGTCCGCCACGATCTTGCGAGCGGGCACGACACGGTGTGGGCGTACGAGACCGAGCCTATCTTCTCCAGTGCAGGCGGCGGCGACATGGGCGTGAGCGAGATCGCGGCGCTGTCTTGCACGTCGCTCCTGGTGCTGGAGCGCTCGTATGTCCCAGGCCACGGCGCATCCGCGCGCATCTTCAAGGTGACGCTCCGCGACGACGACGCGCAGGGAGCACGAGCCTTTGCATCATGCACCTCCGTGAAGAAGGTGCTCCTCGCCGAGGTCGGGATGCTGCTGCGCGTGGCCCCGCACGGAGATCCCCCGCCCCAGCCCAACTACGAGGGGATGGCGCTCGGGCCTTCGGTCGGCACGGGCCGCCTCTTGTTCCTGATCAGCGACGACAACGCGAACCCGGACCTACCCGCGCGCATCCTGACGCTGAGGCTGGGCGCCGACCCGCCGTGAGGCTCCGTCCGCTCCCGCTACCCTCTCTCCATCGCGAACGCCGACCTGAGATCCGTCAGTCTCTGCGACAGCGCCTCGTTGTCTGGCTCTTCTTTCAGTGCGATCTCCATCTCGTACCGTGCGTCCGCCTCACGCCCATCCATCAGCAGCGCCTTCACGTACGTTACTTGCGTCGCCGTCGTGCTGCCCGCATACGCACGCAGACGCTCTGCCGCGTACACGCCCAGCTTGGTGTCGCCGGACGCGGCGGACGCATCCAGCAGCATGTCCACGTACTCCGGTGAGTCGGGGCTCAGGTTCACGGCGAGCCGCCACGCATACGCCGAAGACTCTTGCGTTGCGTCGCGCGCGAGCGCGAGCATCGCGTGCGCAGTGGCCTCCGTTGGGTCGAGCTTGATCGCGAGCTCCGCCATCGCCTTTGCGTCGTCGTAGCTCTTCGTCAGGAGCGCAATGCGCGACAGCCCGATGCACGGTCGCGGATCTTCCGGCGCCAGCGCGCGCGCGTCGAACAGGTTCTTGCAAGCACCGTCGCCATCGCCCATGTTGATGCAGGTCTCTGCGGCCCCCAGCAGCGCCTCGAGCACCACGTACGGGTTCTCGCTCTGCTTGGCCGCTTCATAGAGCGGGAGCGCCGACTTCGGCTGTTGTGAACGCGTGGCGGCGACGAGCGACGCTACCGCAGGATCGTCCACGTACTCCGCCGTGCACGCCAGAAATGTCCCCGTGGAGTGCCACGTGACGACCCGATATCCGGTGGCCGCAAGGAGCGACGCAAGGCCACGCTGCGAGAACGCTCGGCGAACCGGCGCCCGCAGGCATTGCTCCGGTTGCGCGGCCTGCTCGGCCACGAAGATCACGCTGCCCGCATGGAGCCGCTCGTGCACCGCAGCGAGCGCATCGAACGGCGCAACCATCTGCCCCAGCACGTCCACGAAGACAGCTGCGTCGAGCGCAAGCGCGGGCAGCCCGCGTCCCGCGTCCGCGTTCGATAGCTGCGCGCTGCCCGCGAAATGGCGCGCGAACGCCACCGCCTCCGCGCTTTCGTCCAGGCCCACCACCTTGCGACCGCGCTGCGTCAGGAGGCGCGTTCCAAGGCCTGCGCCGCAGCCCACGTCCAGCACGCACCCGTTCTCCGGCAGCTCTTCGCCGGCCAGCTTGTAGAAGGGCAGCGTTGGCGGCGCCTCACTCGGCAGGCCCGGATAAGCGCGCACGCGACCCGCGCGCACCCGCACGGTCTCTCCGTTTTCGAACGTCGCCTTTCGGTCTGGCGCCGTGGAGGTGCGCGCGTAGGTGACGCGAATCTGAACGTCCTCGTAGGGCCCGCTTTCCGTCGCTTCAGCGCTTTGCATGGGAGGCCTCTCGGAGCGTGTCGAGCTCCTGCGGACTGATGTTCTTCACCACATGCGCGAACCCTTCGCGGATCGGCGTGAGCACGCGGATGACGTCGTCGATCGCCGCGGCGTCGTTCTTCATGTTCGCATGCGTGATCCTGCCAAGGCAGTACTCGTACACGCGCGACAGGTTGTCGACGAGCTCCGGGTAGTGGGCTCTGTCCAGGTTCGCATAGAGCTCGCTCACGATCGCGTGCGCCTTCGACAGCGCCTCACCCGCTTGTCCGCGCTTCGTCGGCTGCGGCAGTGTGTGCTTGGCGACCAGCAAGAAGCGAAAGAGCCCATCGAACAGCGCGACCAGAACTTCACCCGGGTTTGCCGTCGTGATCTGAACGAGCTTGTACTGTTCCGAGGTCGAGGATTGCACGTGCCGCCTTTGGTCTGTTTGAACGAGCTAGAGCTTCGAGACTTGCGCGAGGAGGCTCTGGTTCTGCGAGTAGGTCGTTTCCATCGCCGAGAACTGCGCCCGGAGTTGTGTTCGATACTTGTCCAGACGGTCTTGCTCGCGTGTCGCCGCGTCGTCCGTTCGCTTCTTCGCCGCGGTGAACGAGGTTGTCTTGTTGGCAAGCAGACCGCCGGAGCCAGTGATGGTGGTCACCGTGTCGTTCAGGTTTGCAAGCAGGCCGCCCGTGGCCTGCGAATGCATGCGCCCGAGCAGCTTCTGGACGGACAGCGGATCCGTGGAGAACTTCGACGTGAGCTTGCTCGAGTCGAGCGCGAGTGTTCCATCGCGCTGGAGCGTGAGGCCGATGTCCGCGAGTGATGTGAGCGAGCCGCTCTGCGACGAAGTGGCCTGCATCGCGCTGGCGATCTTGCTGGCCACCGTCCGCAGCGTGGAGTCACCCGAGAGGATCGGGTTCGTGGCCTTCTGGTCGCCATACCCGGTGGCCTTGTGGATCATCCCGATCACGTCGTTGTACGCCGTCACCACCGCGTTGAGCTTTGTTACCAGGCCACCCGCGTCGCTCGCCACCGAGATGCTCACCGGCGACGCCGTGATGTCCGTGACGGTGAGCGACAGCCCGTTGACTGCACCGGTGATCTGGTTGGTCGGCCTTGTGACCGTGAAACCGTCCACCGTGAGTGAAGCGTCCGTGGCGGCTTGCACGGTGATGCCGGATGAGGGTGTCGTGCCTGTTCCGTTCAGATCCAGGGCGGTCCCCGATTCCGTGAACGTGAGCCCATTCGACGCACCCGTAGAGAGGCCGCGGATCTGGAGCCGCGACGTGGTGCCGTCGTTGAAGATGCTTGCGGAGACCTGGAGACCGGCGTCGTTGATCTTGGAGACCACGCTCTGGAGCGAGTCAGTCGCGAGCACGTTGACGGTCTTCGCGGTGCCGGTGCCCACGGCTATCGTGAACGAGCCTGCCTGGCCCAGCGCGGCCGTGTCCGACGCGAACGATGCGGAGTACGTGCGCTGTGCCGCCGCGAGCGCGTTGACCTTCACCGAGTACGCCCCGGGCTGCGCTGAGCTGGTCGTGGTCACGCCGATGCTCGTGCTGGACGAGGTCGCCGTGAAGCTTCCGTTCGCCGTCGCATCGTCGAGCGCCTTGGCCGCGGTGGCCAGCGCCGCCAGAGAAGTCCCCACGGCGGACACGGTGGTGTTCGCGTCCGCCGTCTGGGATGACTTCTTCTGGAGCTGGTTCAGCTGTCCGCTGTCGGCGGAGATGAGCTGAGTGACGATGCTCTGGGTGTCGATGCCTGAAGCGAGGCCGCTGAGTGTGACGGGCATGTTCTACTGTCTCCCAATCAGAGCAACGGCCGTGCCGCGGGGATCACTGCGAGAAGGTTCAGCCGCGGAGCAGACCAAGGGCCAGCTGCGGCGCCTGGTTCGCTTGCGCAAGGATCGCGCTGCCAGCCTGCGAGAGGACCTGGGTGCGCGAGAGCTGGCTGGTCTCCTCTGCAACGTCGACGTCGCGGATGCGCGAGTCGGCGGCTGACAGGTTCACGCGGGCGGAGTCGATGTTCGCCGAGGTGATGGTCAGACGGTTCTGGACCGCGCCGAAGCGCGCGCGGGCCGTGGAGACCTTGGAGAGCGCGGCGTCGATGGTATCGAGCGACGCCTGCGAGGTGGCGGCAAGGCCCGAGAGCGTGGTCGTTGCCGAGACCAGCGAGGTGAGGTGGATGCCACCGAACGTGATCTGCAGGCGATCGTTCGACGTGTTGTTGATACCCACCTGGAAGTCGACCGTGCTGGACACCGCGTTGTTGATGAGCTGCTGCCCATTGAACTTGGTGGCCGTCATGATGCGCTTCACTTCGGACTGGAGCGACATGAACTCCGTCTGCAGGTAGGCGCGGTCGCTGGTCTGCAGTGAGCCGTTGGCGCCCTGGGTCGCAAGCTCGCGCATGCGCCCGAGGATGTCGGTGATGGAGCCAAGCGCGCCTTCAGCCGTCTGCGCCATGCTGGACGCGTCGTTCGCGTTGCGCTGCGCTACCGTATAGGAGCGGATCTGCATGCGCATGCTGTCCGAGATGGCGAGGCCAGCGGCGTCGTCCTTCGCGGAGTTGATGCGGTAACCGCTCGAGAGCCTGCTGAAGCTCGTCGCGAGGTTCATCTGGGTATGAGAGAGGTTGGTCTGTGCCGTGAGCGAGGCGATGTTCGAATTGATGGTGAGCATGGTCTTTCCCCTTCCTGGAGATCGCGGGGATTGGCCACCGTGGCCTTTCACCCGAGGGCGTCATTGCCCTGCAATCCCTGGAACGGAACCCACTCACCAACCATGAGAAGAAATCGACAACGACAACGACTTCGACGGCACCCTCGACTTCGACAACGACCTCGACCTCGACAACGACCTCGACTTCGACAACGACTTCGACTTCGACATCGACTTCGACTTCGACCTCGGTCGCCAACCGTCAGCTGGTTGGCGACCTTGCAGCGAATCCTTTAGCGAAGCAGCGCCAGGGCCATTTGCGGCGACTGGTTTGCCTGCGCGAGGATCGACGTGCCTGCCTGCGAGAGCACCTGGGTGCGCGAGAGCATCGCGGTCTCCGACGCCACATCGACGTCGCGGATGCGCGAGTTCGCGGCGGAGAGGTTCAGGCTCGCCGTCTGGATGTTGGACGAGGTGATTTCGAGGCGGTTCATCACGGCGCCGAAGCGGCCGCGCGTGGTGGAGACCGTCTTGAGCGCCGCGTCGATCGTGTCGAGCGCTGCCTGGGCGTTCGCCCCCACGCCGGACACGAAGGTAGCGGTGGAGACGAGCGCCGAGAGGTGCACGCCGCCGAACGTCACCGCGATGCGGTCATCGGAGGTGTTGTTGATGCCGACCTGGAAGGACACCGACGAGCTCGTCTGGGTGACCAGCTGCTGGCCGTTGAACTTGGTGGCCGTCAGGATGCGCTTGACCTCGGACTGGAGCGACTTGAACTCCGTCGCGAGATACGCGCGGTCGCTGGTCTGCAGCGAGCCGTTGGCGCCCTGGGTTGCAAGCTCGCGCATGCGGCCAAGGATGTCCGTGACCTGCCCGAGCGCGCCGTCCGCGGTCTGCGCCATACTGATGCCGTCGTTCGTGTTGCGACCGGCGACCGTGTAGCTGCGGATCTGGCTCTGCATGCTGTCCGAGATGGCGAGGCCAGCGGCGTCGTCAGCAGAGGAGTTGATGCGGTAGCCGCTCGAGAGTCGAGCGAAGCTCTTTGAGAGCGAGGCCTGGGTTGCGCTGAGGTTCTTCTGCGCCGAGAGTGACCCGACGTTCGTATTGATTGTGACAGCCATGGACGTTCTCCTTCTTGGAGCTCACGACGCGTTGCGCGTCATGTAGAGGCGTTATGCCTCTGAAGAAGGTGAACGGCGGTTACGACAATGCCTTGACGCCTGGCCGTCAAATAGTTGCAGGCCGCACGATGGCGCTCTGGCTTACGCGGCGTGGCCGATCATGTTCATCAGCTCGTCGACCGAGAGTCGCTCTGGCGCGGTGTTGCTGACGAGTGAGAAGTTCGCAGGCACCTGCTCTGCGTCGGGCCACGCGTCCTGCGGCCACCACGGATGCGCCGGCCGCACGACGTACTTGTCTCCCACGTCGAGGGTGCGCGCGGTCTCCTCCTCGCTGAGGAGCGCCTCGTGGAGCTTCTCACCGGGGCGAATCCCCACGGTCTTGATGCGGCACTCGGGCGCCATCGCGTTCGCGAGGTCCACGATGTTCATGGTCTTCAGCTTCGGAATGAACACCTCGCCGCCGCACATCTGCTCGATGCAGCCGATGACGAACTTCACGCCCTGGTCCAGCGTGAGCCAGAAGCGCGTCATGTTCGGATCCGTGACCGTGAGCTCACCGTGCTCACGCTGCTGCGCGAAGAGCGGGACCACGCTGCCGCGGCTGCCCACGACATTGCCGTAGCGCACGCATGCGAGGCGCGTAGGACCGTCGCCCCGATAGGCGTTGGCCTGCACGAAGAGCTTCTCTGCGACGAGCTTGGTCGCGCCATACAGGTTCGCCGGGTTCACGGCCTTGTCGGTGGAGAGCGCGAGCACGCGCGAAACGCCGGCGTCAAGCGCGGCGTCGATCACGTTGCGGCTGCCGTTCACGTTCGTCATGACGGCTTCGATCGGATTGTATTCGCAGGCGACGACCTGCTTGAGCGCGGCGGCATGCACCACCACGTCCACGCCCTTCATGGCGCGCGTGAGACGCTCGCGGTCGCGGATGTCGCCAATGAAGTAGCGCAGACGCGGATCGTCGAAGCCACCCACGCGCATCTCGTGCTGCTTCAGCTCGTCGCGGCTGAAGACGATGACCTTCGCGGCCTTCTGCTCGTCCAGCATGCTGCGCACGAAGACGCGCCCGAACGAGCCCGTGGCGCCCGTGCACAGGACTGTCTTCTTGGTCCAATCGAAGGGGATGCGCGTGACCTGCTTCTTCATTGTCGACCTACTCTCCATCCTTCAGCTCTGACTTCTGCGTGCTCTTCACGGCATCGAGCGACGCGAGGGTCGCTTCGTCGATCCGATCCATCCTGTCGGCGATCACCGCGGCCGTTGGCGGCAGCGCTGGACCTGCGGTGCCCGGTCGTGCGCCGAACGTGCCAACCGGTCTGTTCGCGCCCGCAGGGAAATTCTCCCCCGAGAGCGAGTCCACGAGCCGCGTGTACGTCGCCTCGTTCCCGGTGAAGTAGCCGTGCGTCTTCAGCGCGTGCACGAACGCGTGCGAGTCACCGCGGTCCGCGGCGGACAGCGCGTCGCCAAAGCGCGTGTGCAAGAGGTGCAGGTAGTCCTTCGCGCCTTCTTCCTTGCTCTGGTAGGCGCGGAAGTTGTCCCTGATCGTGACCTCGGTCGGGCCGTCGCCCTCCTTGGTCTTGTACGCGGTCGTGAGGCCGGAGGGACCGGTGCCCTTGATGCCGCCAAAGTTGTAGTTGATCATGGCCTGCGTGCGGCCCGTTTCAAGGGCGACCTGCGCGGCCAGGATCTTGGTGGTCTTCTCGCTGGGCACGCGGCCCATCTCGGCTTCGAAGGCGTGCGAGAGCGCGTCCTTCACTGCTTGCATGCCGATCGGCGTCGCCTCGGGGGCTACGTGCTGGCTCGGCTGGGAGACGCGGGAGGAGGACACGTGGGGTGGTGGAGCAAGGGGCGGGCCGGGGAGAGGGGATCGGGCACGGGCACGGGCACGGGCACGTTTACGGGGGGAGAGAGAGCTGCGCTCGCCAACTCGGTGACACCGGGTACGTCAATGAACGTGTAGGCTGGGTGGGTGAAGGGCAGCCGATTTCAGGGGTGCGTTGTTGTCACCGGGGCTTCGTCGGGGATTGGTTTGTCAATTGCTCGCGAGGTGGCGGCGCGCGCGAAGACCTTGATCTTGGTGGCTCGGCGGCGTGCTCGGCTGGATGCTCTGGCTGTGGAATTGCGTGAGAAGTACACGCAGTGCGAGGTGGTCGTGATGACTTGCGACCTTGGCGATCGGGCGGCTACCCGGGCGCTTGCTGCGGAGCTCGTTGCTCGGCCCGATGGTGTCGACGTGCTCGTGAACAATGCTGGTCTTGGCGACATGGGCGTGTTCGAGCGCGCTTCGGAGGAGAAGACCCTGGGCATGCTCGAGGTCAACGTCGCCGCCGTGATCATCCTCACGCGCGCGCTGCTGCCCGCCATGGTCACCCGCCGGTCTGGCGGCGTGCTCTTCATCAGCTCCGGGTTCGGGCTGGGCTATCTGCCTTCTTTCTCCGCGTACGTCGGCACGAAGCACTTCATCACCGGGATGGCGAACACATTGCGCGCGGAGCTCTCGGGCACCGGCGTCAGCATCACGCAGGTCTGCCCAGGCCCCGTCGCCACCGAGTTCGAGGAGAACGCGGGCAATTTCACGGGCCGCAAGGTCCCGGGCTTCATCGAGATCAGCGCCGACCACTGCGCGCGCGCTGCCGTGAATGGCTTCGAATCCAACCGCGCCATCGTCATCCCCGGCCTCTTCATGAAGCTCGCAATGCTCGTGAACGGGTGGACCGCGGGGTTCATCTACCGACCCATCGCCGCTCTTCTGGGCCGGCTCGCCCGGAAGGCCCAGCTCGGAAAAGCGGAGTAGGTGTTTGAGGGATGGTGTGACCGTGGTTACAATGGTCAACACATGAGCGACGTGAAGAAGCCGACCCCGCCGCCATTCGGCATGCCCAACCCGATGCGGCCCACCATCTCATCGCGCCCGCCTCCGTCCGGGCCGACCAGCGCGCCCGTCACCATCCCGTCGCAGTCACGGCCGCCTGGCCCCAGCGTTCCCGGCACCTCACCCTCGCGTCCGCCGCCCAGCGGTCCGACCAGCGGGGTCAGCCCGTCGCGCCCTCCCGGTTCTGGTGGAACGCATTCGCGTCCGCCCATCCCTGGGCCGCCCAAGCCCGCATCGTTGCATGAGGCACTGAAGGAGGCGCAGGCGCTCGGTGGCGGCGCCCAATCGCGTCCGCCGCCCGCGCCGGCGGCACCGCCGGGTCGCAAGTCCGTGCTGCTCGTCGACGACGACGCCAACGTCCGCGCCGAGCTCGCGAAGCTCCTCGTCGAATTCTACGACGTGCATGAGGCGGGCGATGGCGCCAAGGCCGCGGAGATGTGCACGGTCATGTCGCCCTCGCTCATCGTGTGTGACGTCATCATGCCAAAGATGGACGGCTTCTCGTTCGCGAAGGTGCTGCGCAGTAACCCGCGCCTGGCGAAGGTGCCGCTCGTGTTCCTCACGTCGCGCCAGAGCCCCGCCGAGGTGATGCAGGGCCTCAGCCTGGGCGCGCGGGCGTACATCCCGAAGCCGTTCGTCGCGAAGGACGTCGTGGGCAAGATCCGAAAGATGCTGGGCTGATGGAGTTCCGCATCGGCAAGATCCCCGTGAAGGTGCATGCCGCGTTTGCCATCACGGCGTTGCTCTTGTCGCTGTCCACCAACGACCCAGTCAAGATCGCCATCTTCGCCGCCGTGATGTTCGTTGGCGTCCTTCTCCATGAGCTCGGTCATGCCTTCACGGGCATCGCATTCGGGCTCGCGCCGCGTATCGATCTCCACGCCATGGGCGGCACCACTTCCTGGCCGGAAGGCCGGAAAATTGGCTGGGGCAAGAGCATGCTCATCAGCGCTGCGGGGCCGTTCACCGGCATCATCCTCGGCGGCGCTGCGTTCATCGCCACGCAAATGGTCGGCGCGCCGGAGAGCCCGCTCGCCGCGACCGCCATCTCCGATTTCATCTACATCAACGCTGTCTGGGGCGTGTTCAACCTTGCGCCCATGATGCCGCTCGACGGCGGCAACATCATGCTCGCCGCGCTCCAGATGATCACCAAGGGCCGGGGCGAGAAGCCCACCCGCTACATCTCCATCGCTGTCGCCGCGGTCTGCGGCATCCTCGCATTGCGTGCATCCTACACATGGGGCGCCGTCCTCTCGGGCCTCTTCCTGTTCCGCAACGTGCAGGCGCTCCGGCAGGTGGGCCGCGCGAAGGACGAAGTGCAACACTTCGAGCGCCTGAAGGAGGGCTTTGCCGCGCTCGAGCGCAAGGAGGGCCGCCCCGCCATCATGCAGGCGGAGCAGGTGCTCGAGAGCACGCAGGTGCCGGAGCTCCGCTTCGAGGCGCTGCGCCTGCTCGCCTACGCACGCGTGCTCGAGGGCCAGTGGGGTCCGCTCATGTCGCTGCTGGAGCGCTGCCGGCTGGAGCTCGGCCCCGCAGAGCTCGAGCGCCTGGAGCAGGCAGCCACGGAGAGCGACCGCCCAGAGGAGGCGCGCCGCATCAAGGAGCTCCGCGAGATGCCAGCCGCAGTAGCTGGCTTCCGAGCATGACCAAAATCCACTAGCCTCTGCCGCATGGCGGACAACCTCGGCACGGTGAAGACGGTCCCGGACGCTTTCGAGCGCGCGAAGAAGCAGTTCGACGGTCGCGCGGCGCTCAAGGTGAAGCGCAACGGGAAGTGGCAGACGCTCACGTGGAGCGAGTACTACGAGGCATCGCGAAAGGTCGCGAAGGCGTTCATCAAGCTCGGTCTCAAACCGCATCAGGGCGTCGCCATCATCGGCTACAACTCGCCCGAGTGGCTCATGGCGGACCTGGGGGCCATCCTCGCGGGCGGCGTGCCTGCAGGCATCTACACCACCAGCACCGCCGACCAGGCGCACTACATCGCGCACCACTCCGAGGCCGCCATCCTCGTCGCCGAGAACGACGAGCAGGTCCAGAAGTTCCTCTCCAAGACCGCGGAGCTTCCGCATCACCGCGCCATCGTGCAGATGAGCGGCACGCCCACGCATCCCAGCGTGCTCTCGTGGGAGAAGCTCATCGCGCTCGCGTCGGACGTGAAGGACGAGGAGCTGGAAGAGCGCATCGTCGCGCAGAAACCCAACGACACCGCCACGCTCATCTACACGTCGGGCACCACCGGTGAACCGAAGGCCGTGATGATCACGCACGAGAACATCGTGTGGACCGCCGACGCGCTCGCGCACTCGCTGGGCTTCGGCTCGGACGACGTGGGCGTGAGCTACCTGCCGCTGTCGCACATCGCCGAGCAGATGCTCACCATCCACGGCCCCATTCGCATGGGCGCGGCCATCGCGTTCTCGGAGAGCGTGGAGAAGCTCCCCGAGGCGCTCAAGGACATCCGCCCCACCTACTTCCTGGGCGTGCCGCGTGTCTGGGAAAAGATGCAGGGAAAGATGATGGCGGCCGGGGCGTCCGCGCCGCCGCTCCGCAAGAAGATCGCCGCGTGGGCGCGCGGTATCGGACTGCGCGGCGGCTATGCGGACCAGAACCGCACGGGCCGGCCGCTGCTCTTCCCCCTGGCCGAGAAGCTGGTCTTCTCCAAGGTGCGCGAGCGCCTGGGCCTGGATCGCGCGCGGTTCTGCGTCACTGCGGCCGCCCCCATCTCGAAGGACACGCTGGAGTTCTTCCTCTCGCTCGGCATCCCCATCCTCGAGGTGTACGGCATGAGCGAGTGCACCGGCCCCGCGACCTACTCACCGCCGGACGCCTACAAGACCGGGCTCTGCGGCGTGGTCATTCCCGGTGGGGAGCTCAAGATCGCGGAGGACGGTGAGGTCCTCATGCGCGGCCCCCATGTGTTCCGTGGATACTACAAGGATCCCGAATCCACGCGCGCCGCCCTGGACGAGGACGGGTGGCTCCACTCCGGCGACATTGGCACCATCGACAAGGACGGCTACCTCCGCATCACCGACCGCAAGAAGGATCTCCTCATCACCGCTGGCGGCGAGAACATCGCCCCCCAGGTCATCGAGGGCATCCTCAAGTCCATCCCGATCATCGCGCAGGCGGTGGTCGTTGGTGACCGCCAGAAGTACCTCGGCGCGCTGGTCACGCTGGACGCGGAGCGGGTGGAAAAGGAGGCGCAGGAGATCGGCAGCCCCGCCAGGAACGTCGACCAGGCGGCCACGTGCCCCATATTCCGAGCCCACATCGAGGCGCAGATCAACCTGGTGAACGAGAAGCTCGCGCGCGTGCAGACCATCAAGAAATTCCAGGTGATCGCCGGGGAGTTCAGCATCGATGGCGGCGAGCTCACCCCGACCATGAAGATCAAGCGGAAGGTCGTGAGCGAGAAGTACAAGGCTCAGATCGCGGCTCTCTATGCCTGATTCCCGTGCTATTCTGGGCGGCTGTGAACGGTGACGGAGACGTAGATTCGAAGGACGGGAGTGGCCCCGCGGATGACCGCGATCACCTCAAGATAGCCACGCCCGCGGACCCCGTGCGCCTCGTCCAGGGCAGCATCGTGGGCGGCGTCGGCGCGGCGCAGCTGCGTCGCGGTGACAAGACGCGCATCGGCGACATCCTCGTCAAGAACGGGGACATCTCGCAGGAGACGCTCGACAAGGCGCTCGGGATCCAGGAGGAGCGCGGCGGCCAGCTCGGTCGCATCTTCGTGACCACAGGCGCGTGCTCGGAGGCGGCGATCGCGCGCGCGCTCCTGTCGCAGATCAAGCTGCGTCGCAAACACGGCGGCCTGGATGCATCGCTCGCCGCGCGCGAGAACCCGGACGTCGCTGGCATCCGTGTCCTCACGCGGCCCGTCGCCACGTCGCTCACGCTGATCGGCGTGGACCTTGCCAGCCTCTTCCTGTCGGCGGGCCTGGGCTTCCTCGTCCACCGCATCATCCGCGGTGAGCAGCACTTCACCGAGCTCTACGTCATCATCCCGATCATCGTGCTGTGCATGTTCGTGTACGGCTTCATGGAGCTCTACTCGCCCATCGCGCAGAGCACCCCGGACGAGCTCCGCATCATCACCCTCTCCACCACGCTCGTGCACCTGGCCTTCGGCGCCATGGCGCTCACGGGCAACCTGCCCGTCACGCGCTGGGGTTACTACGAGCGAATCACCTGGTGGTTCACATCACTGCTGATCGTGCCCGTCGTGCGCGCCCTCGCACGCTCGTACCTGTCCAAGTTCCCGTGGTGGGGAATCCCCGTCATCGTGCTGGGAGCCGCAAAAACAGGCCGTTTGGTGGTGCGCACCCTGAAGGCCCAGCCGCGGAACGGCATCAAGCCCATCGCGCTCCTGGATGATGATCCCGCCAAGCAAGGCACGCTGCGCGCGAGCTTCACGAACGAGATGGTCGACCTCCGCTCCATGAGCATCTCCGCCTCGCACTTCATGACGGAGTCCACGCGCCAGGCCCTCGCCGACGAGCTGCTCGGCCCCGACAGCACCGAGACCCCGCTCCACACGCCAATACCCCCGCCCGATCGCGACAGCGGCGGTCACCGCCTCTCCACGTTCTTCCCGCGCGGCAAGTTCGCCGAGGTCGAGGGCGTCCCCGTCATCGGCGATCTCGCGCTCGCGCCCGTGCTCGCAGAGCGCCTCAAGGTGCCGTACGCGATCGTCGCGATGCCCGGCCTGGACTCGCTGAAGCTGCTCGGCATCGTGGAGCGCGTCGGCGGCAAGTTCAGCCACCTCCTGGTCATCCCGGACCTCTTCGGCTTCGCCACGCTCGGTGTCCCCGCCAAGAGCCTTGGCGGCATCCTGGGCGTAGAGGTGCGGCAGCAGCTGCTCCTTCCGTGGCCGCGCGTCCTGAAGCGCATGATCGATGTCGCGCTCACGTCGTTCGGGTTCCTCTTCGTGCTCCCGTTCCTGACGCTCATCGCGATCCTGGTGAAGCTCGACTCCAAGGGGCCCGTCTTCTACTTCCAGCGCCGGCTCGGTCGCGATGGTGAGCACTTCATGGCGGCGAAGTTCCGCACGATGCACGGCGACGGCGAGTCGCGCCTCCGTAGCGTCCTGGAGGCAGACCCCGCGCTGCGCGCCGAGTACGAGATCTACCACAAGCTCCGGAAGGACCCGCGCGTCACCCGGTTCGGTCGGGTCCTCCGCAAGTTCAGCCTGGATGAGTTCCCCCAGCTCTGGAGCGTGGTCAAGGGCGACATGAGCCTCGTCGGGCCGCGCCCCTACATCGAGCGTGAGCTCCCCGACATGCAAGGCCAGGAGAAGATCATCCTGCGCGCCACACCTGGGATGACCGGCATGTGGCAGGTGAGCGATCGCAGCGCAGCATCATTCGCGTGGCGCGTGCAGGTGGACGTACACTACGTACGTAACTGGTCGCCCTGGCTCGACATGTACATCTTGGCGAAGACCATCGGCGTCGTCCTCAAAGGCTCAGGAGTCTGACATGGGGCTCATTTCGAAGATGGTGACGGACGCTCTGGAGCTCTCGCGCTCCATGGCGAAGCACACGAAGGGCAAAGATCCGGAGCCCACGCTGAAGGACGGCGCGCGCGCCGCGGCCATGCTCGACGGCTACAAGGTGCTCGCCATGTGTCGCATGCGCGAGAGCGCGCGCGCGTCGCATTTCTTCCCCGGCATGAACCACATGCTGCGGCTCGCCTCCACCGTGCTCTACGGCATCGAGATCGGCAATGACGTCGTCTTCGGCGAGGGCGTGCACTTCGCGCACACGCTCGGCATCGTCATTGGCGGCAACTCGAAGATCGGTGACCGCGTGAAGTTCCTGGGCAACAACACCATAGGCACCGCCAAGGACAATGGCTTCCCGGTGCTCGAAGAGGACGTGGTCGTCGGCTGCGGTGCGCGCGTGCTCGGCCCCATCCGCGTGGGCGCGCGCAGCATCATCGGCGCGAACGCCGTGGTCCTCACGGACGTGCCGCCGGACAGCGTGGTCACGGGCATCCCGGGCCGCATCCATCCGCAACGCCGCGTAGACGGCGAAAAATCCCGCGCCAACTAGGCCTCCGAGAAGGGTCTCCGGGAAGCAATGGGCGCTGAGCGCGAGGTCACACTCAAGGTCGGTCGCGAGCTGGTCGTCGGAAGCGCGCAGCTCGAGGGCGCGGAGATCATCGTCCGCCCGGAGCCGAAGGCGAAGCGGATCATCATCAAGCTGGCCGGCGCGACCGTGTTCGCCAAGGGAAACGATCTGCACGTGACCAGCAGTGGCAGCAGCGGCAAGAAGTTCGTGCTCACGCTCGGCGAGAAGCACGCCACGGCGTGGGCCGCCGCGATCAAGAACCCAAAATCGGTCCTGTCAAAGCTGGGCGTGGACAAGGTGAAAACCCTACGAATCGTGGGCGATCCGGCGTCCGCGAGCTTCGAGGCCGACATCGCGAAGCTCGAAGGTCTCACGCTCGAGAAGAGCGGCGACGCATGGGACGCCTGCCTGCTCTTCATCACGAAGAACGCTGAGCTGTCGAAGCTGGCGTCGCTGGTGAAGCCCCTGACCGCGCCCCGCACCTTCGTGTGGGTTGTCTACGCGAAGGGCAAAACAGACCCGCGCGAGGCGGACGTGCGGGCCGCGGGCTTGGCGCTGGGGATCGTGGACGTGAAGGTCGCGAGCTTCTCGGAAACCCACACCGCGCTGAAGTTCACAGCAAGACGCAAGTAGGCAAACGCGAACGACGAGCGGACGTACGTCCTAGAGGGCGTCGTCGATCGTGTCGGCGATGGTTTGTACGATGCGGACGCGGGCGAGGTGCTTGTCGTTGGCTTCCACCACGTGCCACGGGTCCACGCCGGAGGTGCGCGCGATCATGTCGCAAGCGGCGGCCTCGTACGCGTCCCACTTCTTGCGGTTGCGCCAGTCGTCCTCCGTGATCTTGAAGCGCTTGAAGCGGGTGTGCTCTCGCTCCTTGAAGCGGCGGAGCTGCTCGTCCTTCGAGACCGCCAGCCAGAACTTCACGACCACGATGCCGTGGTCGTTCATGTCGCGCTCGAAGCTCTCGATCTCGTGATACGCGCGCTGCCATTCGTCCGTGCGCGCGAAGCCTTCGACGCGCTCGACCAGTACCCGTCCGTACCAGGACCGGTCGAAGATGGTGAACTTGCCGCGCGCAGGCAGATTGTTCCAGAAGCGCCACAGGTAAGGGTACGAGCGCTCCTCGCTGGTGGGCGCTGCAATGGGGATGACGTGGTACTGGCGCGCGTCGAGCGCCGCGGTGACCCGGCGGATCGCGCCGCCCTTTCCCGCTGCGTCGTTGCCTTCGAACACGACGACACACGCGCGCTTCTTCGCGAACGTGAGGTCTCGCGAGAGCTGGTTCAGGTGGCGCTGCGCCTTCTCCATCTTCACGTTGTAGTGCTCCTTCGAGAGCCGCCCCTCGAAGGTCAGTCCACGCAAGAGCGACAGGTGCTCGGAGGTCGGTGCGGCCACGGCGCGGGTCTTCTTCGACCGAGCCACCGCCTTTGTCGCGGAGGGCGCGGCTGTCTTCGCGCGCGCGGAGTCGTCCTCTGCGAGCTTGCGGCGCATCGCGGAGAGGAGGAGCTCACCGACCTCGAGCGAGCGCCTGTTCGCGTTGAAGCCGTTGATGATGTGCCACGGCGCGACGCTCGTATGACGGAGCACGTGCTCGGACACCTTCGTGTAGCTGTCGTAGTCCTTGAAGCGCTGCCAATCGCGCGGCGTCACGCGCCAGCTCGTGCGCTTGTCCTTCTCCAGCGTGTGGAGGCGCTTGTACTGGGCCTTCTTTCCGAGGTGGAACCAGAACTTCAGGAGCAGCCCGCCATCCTTTTCGAGAAGGTCTTCGAGGGCCACGATGCGCTCGATCTGTTTGTCGAGCCGCGCGGCCGTCATGGTCTTCTCCACGCGCGCGACGATCGGATGCGTGTACCAGTTGCCGAAGAGCACACCGATGCGCCCCTTTGCCGGCTGCGCACGCCAGAAGCGCCACATCTCCGGGCGCGCGCGCTCCTGTTCCGTGGGGCCGCCGAACGCGAACGCCTGGATGTGACGCGGGTCCATCCACTCATGGAGCAGGTTGGCGGTCTCACCCTTGCCCGCGCCCTCGACCCCGTTGATGAGGACGATGACGGGAAACGTCTTCCGCGCGAGCACGTCGTACTGGACGTCCAGGAGGTCTGCGCGCAGCTTGGCGACCCTGCGGTCGTACGTGGCGTCGTCGACGGTGTCTTTGGACTCGAATGCGTCGAAGAGGCTCATGAACCGGTCATATCATCGTATTCTTCGAGGATGGCGACGTTTGGAGACGAGCTCGAACGAGCACGCGAGTTCGCGCAGAGACTGCGCGAGCTGGACGGGCAGCGTGGCGGGCTCGAGTTCGACGAGGACCACGGCGGCCCGCTAGGACCCACCTCGCGCGTGCACCTGGAGCGCGTGCGCAACGAGCAGGCGGACCTGGGTGACAAGCTGCTGGCCTTCTTTGCGCGCGCCGAGGCGACGCATCAGGCCGCGTTCAGGATCTACCTCGCAGAGTCAGCCGAGCGCCTGCGCGTGCTCGCGGGCTCCAAGGACGGAGATCGCTTCGCGGCCGGCGATGCCCTCACCACGTGGGACAGGTGGCTGAGGCATGAAGAGACCGAGAACCTTGCCATGTGCTTCGCGAAGGGCGAGCACATGTTGAAGAAGAACGGAGAGACGATCGATGCGCTGCTGGAGCAGAGCAGGTAGCTGCCAACGGCGAGGCGTCAGTACAGGTCGAAGAACACGCCCACTCCGAGGACCGCTGAAGCCTGCAGGATCCCCGCTCCGGCGGACGTGGTCGTGCCCCCGGCCGAGACCGCGTGGTTCCCACCAATGCTGAAGACGAAATCCGGCGACGCGCGCGCGAAGAACGTCTCGTTGAACCGGTAGATGAAGCCCACGTCCAGATCCACCACGACACCCGAGAACGAGTCGATGAGCGGAACGTCCGCCGTGCCAAGGTTCGTTTCGCCGCGCGCATAGCCAAGGCCGGCGCGGGGCCAGATCGAGAAGCGGTCGTTGATGGAGAACAGATAGCCCACGCGCGGAAGGATGGAGAACGTCGTAGTTCCCTTCAGGGTCACGCTCTGCGTCGTGCTGTCGTTGCGCACGACGTCGGCGGTTCCCCACGTATTCGCGTACTCCACCAGCAGGCCCACCGACAGGTGATCGATCACGAAGAGGTCCGCGGACGGCGTGAGCCAGAACGTATTCACGTTCGTCGTGGAGTCCGTGTTGGAGTTGAACGAGTGCTCGGAGAACTGCCTGTGCGAGAACCCGAGCGGGCCCGCATAGCTGAGGCCGTTGACCATGCTCGCGCGGAAGCCGGAGATCTGATCGATCGCGAGCGTGCCCTTCTCGCCCGCGGGGACGAGCAGCTCTCGTGCTGCATGGGCATCCGCCGCGCCGAGGAGGGTGCACAACGTGAGGGACAACGAGACGGCTCTCTTGGAATGGCGGCGCATGTGCGCATGATACGAGATTCGCACGTGGCTTGCGCCGGAGCCGTTTGCCGTGTCAAAAGGAGAGCGTGTCCGACCCCACCTTCATCAGCTTCGCTGGCACCGAGTCCTACCTCACGAACGACGCGCTGAGCTCCGCCGTGAACTGCGCGCTCGCGCTCGAGAAGCCGCTGCTGGTGAAAGGGGAGCCCGGCACCGGCAAGACGCTCCTCGCAGAGGCCATCGCGGAGACGCTGCAGACAGAGCTGATTCACTGGCCTGTGAAGAGCACCACGCGCGCGCAGGACGGCCTCTACCTGTACGACACCGTGCAGCGCCTCTACGACTCGCGCTTTGGGGACGGGGATGTGAAGGACATCCGTCACTACATCAAGCTCGGGCCGCTCGGCCGCGCGTTTGCTTCCACCAAGCGGATCGTTCTTCTCATCGACGAGGTCGACAAGGCCGACCTGGAGTTCCCGAACGACCTGCTCCACGAGTTGGATCGCATGCAGTTCGTCATTGGCGAGACCGGCGACGAGATCAAGGCGAAGGATCGCCCGGTCGTCATCATCACGTCCAACAACGAGAAGGAGCTCCCGGACGCGTTCTTGCGCCGCTGCGTGTTCCACTTCATCGACTTCCCCGAGCCGGAGCTGATGAAGCGCATCGTGAAGGTGCACCACCCCCAGATCGATCAACACCTGGTGGATCAGGCGGTCGTCACGTTCTACGAGCTGCGCGCACTACCGCGCATTCGCAAGCGCCCGAGCACCAGCGAGCTCGTCGACTGGATCAGCGTGCTCAAGCGCGCGAACGTCGGCAACGACCGCTTCATTCGCGAGCTGCCGTTCCTGGGCGTGCTCCTCAAGAAGGAGCAGGACGTGGAGCTGGTCGCGCAAGCCAAGCGCAGCGGCGCCTGGAAGTCCTAGCCGGAGCGCGCGGTCCCGTTCTCTCAGAACCTGAACCCGGTCGTGGAGACCTGCCCTGGTTCGATCGAGCCCTTGCCCGGAGACCGCTCCGTTGTCAGCGCGATCCCGGTGGCAACACCGCCTGCGACCACCAGGCCGATGCCCGTCCAGAACCACCACTTCTTGTAGATGGGCGTCTCTGCCTCCATCGACAGGTCGAGCTGCTTCGTGTCGCCCGCGGCGACGACAGCGGTGGAGTCGGTCGCCTTGTAGCCCTCGTGCGAGAGATGAACACGATGCGTCCCAGGCATCACCGGCGTCTCCGTGGGGACCATGCCAAACGCGATGCCATCCACGGTGACGAGCGAGCCCGACACCGGCGAGCGCACGACCAGCACGGCGCGCTCCGCCTTGGAGAGCAGCGTGAAGTCGAGCACCGTGGTCTGGCCGCCGCCGAGCGCGAGCTCACGCTCGATGGGAAAGTAGCCTTCCCTCTGGATCTTGATGGTGGTCTTGCCTGCGTTCAACAGGAACCGCTTCTGCGACGCAGTGCCAAGCACGTGATCGCCCGAGCGTACCTCCGCGTCCTCCGGGCGGACGTGCAGCTCCAGCACGGACACGCGCGAGCGCAGATCCGCGAGCAGCTTTGGCAAGCCGACGACCTTCAGCTTCAGCTCGGGTGAGGCCTTTGCGTCGAACTCCTCTTGCGCGGCGAGCGCCTCCGGAAAATCACCGAGCGCCTCGAGCGCGCGCCCCTTGTTGTAGAGGAGCGCTGGATCCTGCGTGAGCCCGTACGCCTCTGCGTAGAGCGCGAGCGCCTGCTGGTAGCGCAGGCCGTCCATCGCCTTGTTGCCCTGCTCCTTCAGCTGCGCGGCCTTCGCTGCGGCCTCTGGCGTGGGCTCTGCGTACGCCACGCGTGCACCGCCGACGCAGAGCACCAGCCACGTGAGGAGAATGCATCCGAACGAACGAGAGATCGCGGCAGAGTTGCGCATCGCGCGCGGACCGATGTCCATGGGGGCATCATACACCGCCGTCGTCGTGGTCAGCACCTCCTCCGTGCGATACACTGATCTGGATGACCTCGAGGCGCCCCTTTCGTCCCCGGAACGTGCTGTTGCTGGCGGTCGGCGGCGTCATGCTCGTGGCGCTGACCTCGTCCTGTCAGGACCCCACGCAGTTCACGCTCGTCATCAGCACCAATGCGAAGTGTCACGATGAACTGAAGGCGACCGCCATTTATGTCGGAGGCTCGCTCGGCGCGGTCAACGACAAGGTCCAGACCAGCTCTCCCGTCGCAAATACGGACAACTGCGTGAGCGGCAATGTCGGCACGCTGGTGGTGACCCCCGGCAACTCGGACGGGGCGGTGGTGGTCATCGGCGGCTTTTACGGCAAGTTGCCCACCGCGTGCGTGGAGGGCCACTACGAGAACTGCATCGTCGCGCGTCGAAGCTTCGCGTTCATCAAGCACACTCCGCTGAGCATTCCGATCGAGCTCGAGCGCGACTGCCTCAATGTGCCGTGCGACGTGAACTCCACATGCCACAACGGCGCGTGCTACGCGGCCGGCGTCACGTGCGCCACGAATGGCGATTGTTCGCATCCCGGGGACGGCGACGCCGGCCCGCTCGACGCGGGCCCGAACGCGTTCGTCGATGCTCCAGCGGACAAGGACGCCTCCGAGGGAGGAATGACAGGGAAGGACGCCGGCGAGGACGCGGGCGAGGCTGCCGACGCGGCCGACGGGGAGGCAGGGCCCGTTACTCCTGCGGGCGTCGTCTGCAAGGACACCGGCGGGATGTTGCTCGTGTCGAACTGTGGCGCGAAGGATTGCAGCGGGCTCCAGGCCTGCTGCGGTCCGTCTGCCATGCTCGTGTGCGCCGCTCCGCAGAGCTGCCCAGGCGCTCAGTCGATCTACTGCTGTGACCACAACCAATGCCCGGTGGGCCAGTGCTGCCTGGGGGGCAACGCCAAAGCGCTCGCTCCGATCCTGGGCGGTGCGGGGGCCGAAGCAGGCGTCTTCGATGCCAGCGCCTGTTCCCCGGTTGCTCGCATGCCCAACTCGACGCCCGGCACCTGTCAGTGAGGCGCGCGCTCTAGAACATGCCGCTGCCGCCCTGCTGGCAGTTCATGCAGGCGGGGTCGCTCGGGTTCGTGTTGCACGAGAGCGGGCAGTACTTCACACGGTTGAAGACGAACGCGTTGCCTTTGCCGTCGTCGATCTTGTCGCAGAGGACGTCCTCACCGATGACGGTCATCTCGCCGTATCCGCCGCTCTTCACGAACTGGTTCGCGCAGGTGGTGCTCGAGCCGACCCACGCAGGCAGGTTCGGGAACTTCGTCTCGACGCCCTCCTTCGGGTAGTCGCCTTCGACGCACACCTTCGTGATGGAGCAGTCCGCCGCGGACGGCATGTCGAAGTTGCCCGCCTTGATCTCGTAACAGAGCTTGAAGTGCCCCGCGCAGTCGACCGTGACCGTGTCCGTGGACCAGTCGGAGCCGGGCTTGGGGGGAGGCGGCGTGGGGTTCGGGGGGAGCGCCTGACATCCCGCAGTACCACCCATGTCTACGGTGGAGGCGGCGTACTGATCCGTACCGCCGAAGTTGTAGAAGCACGGGCTCGTGTTGGAGAGCTTCCACTGTCCGGCCGAGAAGCACTGACATGCGGGCTTGCCCTTGGTCGCGCCCATCTGCGGGAGGACCTCGCCCGTGCACTCGCTCCAGGTGAGGCCGAGCTCGCCGTGCTTCTGACAGGTGGTCACGCCGTCCTTGCAGACGCCAAGGTGGCGGTTCTTGCGGAGGCCGGTCCAGCAGGGGGCCATCATGTCTTGCATGTCGCACGCACAGCCGGGCTTGTTCTTGTCGCTCGGACAGTCAACCGTTCCGGTGACGGGAGGCGGGGCAGGGCCGCCGGCGTCCAGCAGGCAGTACATTGGCGGAGGGTCGTTCTTGTAGGGGTCACCGCTGTCGACCGCGGAGCCGCCTTCGCCACCGCCGCCGAAGCCGCCTTCGAAGAGCGTGGGGTCCGTGCCGCTGTCGGTGCCGTCGCCGAACTTGGAGCCGCCGTCGTCACCGCATGCGATGAGCGCAATGCCGAGGACAGACGTGGCAGCGAGAACTCCAAGGATCGAAATCTTGTGCATAGTACACCTAATCTCCGGCGACCGATTCAGCTGAACCAGAAACCAAAGTATTGCACGGCGAAACCCCGCGCGGCATGGATCAGAGATCACCATGGACCCGCCGGGACCACCCCATTTCGGGCGGCGATCTTGCGTGTGTCTCGCTACGGACACGCTCTTCGTGTAGGTACGGGGCCATGAGCGCCCCGACGACCGAAGGAACCTCGCGTCCCATCACCGCAGAAGATCCCCTGCCGAACGTCAAGCACGTCGTACTCGTGATGAGTGGCAAGGGCGGCGTAGGCAAGAGCACGGTCGCGACGAACCTCACGCTCGCCCTCGCGCGGCGCGGCAACAAGGTTGGTCTCCTGGACGCGGACATCTACGGTCCCAGCATCCCAACGATGCTCGGCGTCTCGGGTCGCCCCGTGTCGGCGGACGGAAAATCGATCGAGCCCCTCGAGCGCTTCGGCGTGAAGCTCATGTCCATCGGGTTTCTGCTGGAGGACGGCAAGAGCGCCGTCATCTGGCGCGGGCCCATGCTGCACGGCGCGCTCCAGCAGTTCATGAAGGACGTGAGCTGGGGTGCGCTCGACTACCTGGTCATGGATCTCCCGCCCGGCACCGGGGACGTGGCGCTCACGCTCTCGCAGCGCGTCGCGATCACGGGCGCGGTCATCGTCACCACGCCGCAGCAGGTCGCCACGGACGACGTCTTCAAGTCCGTCAGCATGTGCGAGAAGGTCAACATCCCGATCCTCGGCGTGGTCGAGAACATGTCCTTCTTCGTGGACCCCGCCGGCATCCGTCACGAGCTCTTCGGCAAGGGCGGCGGCCAGGCCATCGCCGAGTTCGCGAAGGCGCCGCTGTTCGGGCAGGTCCCCATCGACACGACTGTGCGCGAGTGGGGCGACAAGGGAACGCCGGTCGTGCAGGCCGCGCCGGACAGCAGCATCGCCCAGACGTTCCTCGCGATCGCGGACAAGCTGAACGAGGTCGTCCTCGCGAAGGCCGGAGCCGGCGATGGCGCTGCGCCGCTCATCGATCGCAGCGGAGGCCAGGGCCGCCGCAAGCTCCCGGTCGCCCAGTAGCCGCGCCGCGCGCGTCGCAGCCTACGAGACGACGACCGTGAGCTCGATGCCCGCTCGCGCGAGCTGATCCTGCAGCGCGAGCCGCACGACCTCTGCCATCGGCAGATCGAGGAGCTCCGCGAACCGAACGGCCCGCTCCAGGCTCACCACCTTGCGGCCCTTCTCGATGTCGCTGAGGTGCGACTTCGAGATCCGCATGATCTGCGCCATCACCTCGAGCGTCCGGCACTCCTCGGACCGCTCCATCTGGAGCAACGTGGCGAGCTCCCCGGGCCGCTGGTCGACCTTCCGGGGCTTCGCAGGGCGCGCGCGACGGGTAGCCTTTGTTCTTGCCATCCAAGAGAAGTACACCACGCAGGTGAACGCTGCTGCAGAATTTCGGCGTCTTTCGTCGAATTTGCTCGTAAAAGTTCACCCGCGAGGTGTACTCGTTCTGGTGCTTCTTTGCGGAGGCCGTCGCCGCTCAGCTTCGTCTCATGACCAGCATCTTGGGCTCGGTCATCTCGGCCATGGCGAAGCGCAGGCCTTCGCGGCCGGAGCCGGAGTCCTTCACGCCGCCGTAGGGCATCACGTCCACCCGTACGTTCGTCGCGTCGTTGACGATGAGCCCGCCCACCTGGAGGCGCGCGTATGCGTCTCGCACCTTCGCGAGCGAGTCCGTGAACACCGCAGCCTGCAACCCATAGCGCGAGGCGTTGACCGCGGTGATCGCGTCGTCCCATGCAGAATACACGGATATGGTAGCGGCCGGCCCGAACAGCTCTTCGCAGACCACCTTCAGGTCCGTGCGGCGTGCGTCGGCGAGCCCCACGCGCAAAACCGTGGGCCCCATGAAGCGGTGATCGCGCGCGCCCATGAGCAGCGGCTCTACGGCCTTGCCCGCGAGCGCCTCGTCCACCCACGCGGCCACGCGCGCCGCGCTCCGGTCGTCGATGAGCGGTCCCACGATGCTGGTCTCGTCGCGCTCGTCCCGGGCAAACGCGAGCGCGCGCGAGGCCGCGAAGAACGCCTCCGTGAATGCGTCCGCCACCTTCGCGTGCACGAAGATGCGCTGCGTCTTGATGCACACCTGTCCCGCGTAGCCGAACGCGCTTGCCGCAAGCCGCTTCGCCGCGAACGCGACGTCTGGTGCGTCCTCGCACACGATGGCCGCTGCGTTCCCGCCCAGCTCCAGCAGGGTCTTCTTCTTCCCGGCGATCGACTTCAGGTGGAAGCCCACCTTGTCACTGCCCGTGAACGAGAGCAGCGCGAACCGGTCGTCCTTCACCCATGCCTCCGCGGCGGACACCTCGGCCGGGCACACGATCAGCGCGTCGTCTGGTGCGCCCGCTTCCCTCACGAGCTCCGCGAGGAGCAACGCTGTCAGCGGCGTCTGCGGCGCGGGCTTCAAGACGATGCTCGCGCCGACGGCGAGCGCGGGCGCAACCTTGTGCGCGACCAGGTTGAGCGGGAAGTTGAATGGCGAGATGCCGAGTACGGGACCGACCGGCACGCGCATGAACGAGCCTTCGTAGGCCTCGCTTGCGGCGGTGACGTCGAGCGGCATCACCTCGCCGCCGGTGCGCTTGCTCTCCTCTGCAGCCGCGGTGAACGTCTGGATGCCGCGGTCCACCTCGCCACGAGCCAGCAGGAGCGGCTTGCCCGCCTCGCGCGAGAGCAGCGTGGCGACCTTCGCATGGTCGCGTGCGAGCAGCGCCGCCGTCTTCCGCAGGATCTCCGACCGCTGATACGTGGATAATACACGCATATTCGCGAACGCCGCCACGGACCGCGCCGCGATGGCGTCTGCCTCTGCGAGGCCTACCTCGCGCGCCTCGCCAACCACCTCACCCGTGAACGGTGAACGAATGCTTGCCATGCTTGGCTCCTGGATACGCGTCGCGCTACTTGCAGTACGAGTCGCAGATCTCTGCGAGGCAGCCGTCAAGCGCGGCAGCCTTCGGGCGGCAGGCGTCCTTGCCAGCGTAGCAAGCGTCGGCGCAGGCGCAGTCGCCCAGCTTGCAGCTGGTCTCGCAGCTGTGGGCGTTGACGCATCCCGGCTCGTTGGCGATGCCCTGTTCCTGTGCGGCGCAAGCCCCCTCGTAGTCCTTGTCGGAGCAAGGGCAGCGTCCGGAGGTGGAGAGACCGGTGCACCGCGAGCACGCGGCGCTGTTGCTCTGCGTCCAGCCGGTGCGGATGACGCAAGCCTTGTTGACGTCGTTCACGCCATCGGTGCCGATGATGCCACCGCTGCTGGGACCGCCAGAGCTGCTGGAGCTACAGCCACCCACGGTGATCGCGACGGCAAGCGGCGTGAGAGCGACGAGAAGCGAAAAACAGGAGAGCAAGCGTTGCTGCATGTACGGATTCTCTATAGTGAAAGAGTAAGCTCGTCGCGAGCTCGCGTCGACCCTGAGCTCCACGATGCGCCGCAACCAATGCTCGACTGCGCCCGCGCCGCCCTCATTTGCGACCGGGTAAGGGGACGTGTGTGCGCAATCGCCAAATTGCCAACCTACACCAGGACGCCTGAACACGCCCCGCGGCGACGCGTCGCACGACTTCGTCATGCGAAGTGAAATCGAGGCCCAGCGAGTGTCAAGTTCGTCGAAATTGCTGGTCCAGAGACTCCAGTCGGATCACGCGCCATCGGCGCGAGCACTATCTTGCTGCCCGCGCCGCAGACGAGGTGAGGTTGATTACGGTGCGCCCCACCAAATTATCGTGCCCTCGCTCTGATTCCAGTACCCAGCTAGGTCACTAGGGCCAACGCCGGTCCAAGCCTCGAAGTACGTCGTATATATTGTTGCCGCGGAGTTGTTGCTGCTGTTCCGAGGTCTGCATCCCATCCAGGCGAATCCGTCCACCGCGCCGCGAAACGCGTTCGAACCTAGTCCAACGCTGCCATCGCACGGAGCGCCTGCAGGCAACCCGTACTGGGTCGAACTCAACGTCGAACCGTCGTAGTGAACATCGATTACATCGCCGGTCTCATCGTAGTAGAAAAAGTCGAAAGCGCCTTGAAACGCCGGGGCGTAGTATCGATGCGTCCCAATGGTGGACATGTAGTTGTAGGAAGGCAGCGTCCAGAGTTCCTGCGACCAACTAGATCCGCCATCGACCGAGAACATGTGAACCATACTCTTAGTCAAGATACCGTTCCCATTCGCAAACGCAATATCCGTTCTCCCATTAGCGATCTGCGGCGAGGCAAGAATCGTGGGAACTCCCGACCATTGACCAGTTACATTTCCAAACCCATCAGGGAGAGTTGTCACCATCTGCCAGTCGCCCCAAAGGGCGCCGTTGAAGACGCGCCGGTATAGGACGTCCGGGCCGGTGCGCTGACAGAGCGAAGCGTTGCCGCAATAGAATGGGACGTAGATTTCCAAATGCTTGCTAGAATCGAGATTCGTGTAGGACACCAATCCTGGTTTTCCGTATGCAAGGTATCCGCTTGGTACGCCGAGCGTAAAGTGACCCCAGCTGCCCGCCAAATTTCCAGAATAAACGACCTCCACTGCATGCGAGCTACTCACGTAGGCAATATGAACAACTTGGTTTCCGTCATAGGTTGCGGCCGTCGGTGCAGTCACGTTGTGCTGGACGTTGGAGATGCCCAAGCTCTGTGTCGCGCCAACCTTATACCAGTTGGTCGCACCATCGGTTGTGTACCAAAGGTCGAGCGCCGTGCTCCCGGCACTGTTCATTAGTTTGAATCTTGAGACGTAACCCGTGGTGAAAGCTGACTCGACGGATCCCGTGTGCTCATCGGAGTTCGGTACTGTGCATGCCGATAGTAAGACTAGCGCGAGAAAGCATATTATGCTTTCGCGGCAAGTGCGTATGGCCAAGTTCGAGTTCATGATTCACTCCGTTCCGTTCCTGTTGGATTAGGCCCAGCTAGGCTAGTGAACTAGCTGGACGTGGCGGCGCGGAGTATGGCACGGCCCGCCCGAACACGTCGCGACACTTGCGGGGTCACTGCATTCCTGAGTAGCCCAATTTGGGCTACGTCCGAAGCTGGCCCCCCCCCGTTTTGGGCCATTCGCCCAAAGAAGTCCGGCCACTCGGAGCATTCTTGTTCCTGGCGTCGCCATTCCGGAGGCCGGTCATCGCTCCGCGACCGCGGTACGAACGACGCCGCCCCTGCGGCTCATGGCAGGCGAAGCGTGGATTGGCCTCAAACACATCTTTGAAACACATTGAACGTGATTCCGCGGCGCAAGCGGCGTGTAGTGCAGCGCCCACCGGCCAGGCGGCCCGTGATGACTTTCTCTCGCACAGACCCAGGTGGGTGCGGCGGCGCGGCACCGGGGAGATGGGTCACCTTAGAACGCGCGTCGCGGTGAGCACGTCAACTCCTCAAGCGTCGGTTCTGGCTGTTCGGCCACAAGAGGTAGAGCTCCGCGGCTTCCATGTGGCGCTGTTAGCTTCGGCGGCTTAGCTTGGTGATCCGTTTGACGGACCGTCGAGCGTCGAAGACAGGCCGATCGTCATCTTACAGAACAGCCGTATCCACGGCGTTGCGTCGATCAGGGTCATCATCGCTTCGGATTCGGTGCGGTCGCATGTCCGGTCTCCGGGCCGCGTGTCCAGGCGAAGTTGAGAAAGAAAAAACGGTGAGCCGCATCGCGCGACCCACCGTTGATTCTAGGTGACGTTCATCACCTACGCGAGGCCGAGCGCCTCGCTATCGACTGGCCAGATCAGCCGCCGACCTTGGCGGTGACGGTTGCGCTCGCCGAGATGGTGCCCGTGACATCCTTCGCGGCCTGCACACCCGCGGCAGCAACCGCCGGGATACACGCGAGCTTGATGTCCGTGAGGGCGGAGGCGTTGCCGCTGACGGCGCCGACTGCGTCGCCGAGGAGCTCGAACTTGGTCTTGATCTCGAAGATCTTGGGCAGGTTCGCCTCGAGGGTGGCCTGGAGCTGCGCGAGACCGTCGAGGCTCGCATTGCCCGTGAAGGAGATCTTGATCGCCGGCGGGGTGCAGGAAGCCTTCGCAGAGACGGAGGCGTTGCAGCTTGCCTGGCACTTCGCGTCGACCATGCAGCCACCGGAGAGCTTGCCACCGGTGCAGGAGAGCGGCTTGTAGTCCGCGTCGCACGTGCCGGAGCACTTGACGGAGGCCGTCGCCGAGCCCTTGCAGCTCGCGTCGCACTTGCCTTCGCAGGAACCCGAGCAGTCGATCGACGGCGCAGTGGCGGACGCATGACACGTTCCCGAGCAGCTGCCTTGGCATGTGCCGTCCGCATGCGCACCCATGCCGTCACCGACGCCGGCCATCGCAGCACACGTCCCGTCGCACTTGCCTTGGCACTTGACGGAGACGCCGCCCATGGCCGTACAGGAACCGCTGCACTTACCCGTGCAGCCGCCCGTGCAGTCGAGGGTCGCGCCGGCCATCGCCGTGCAGCTGCCCTTGCAGTCGATCTCGAGCGTGCCGCCCTCGCACTTGGGCGGCGTGGCCTTGATGTCGCACTTTGCGTTCACGTCGCAGCTGCCCTGGCAGTCAGCGGTGGCCGTGAGGGAGGCCGAGCACTGCGCCGGGGTGATATCGATGACGAGCTTGGCGCTGGCCGAGGCCGCGAGCGTCGCGTCGATCTGTGCGGCCGCGAGCGCGCACCAGGCCTTCATGCGGTCGTTGCTGTCGGTCTTGGAGTCCGCGTCCGTCGCCTTCGTCGCGTCCGCACCGAGGTCCGTCGCGATGCCCTGACAGGCTGCGGTCACGTCTGCCACGGCCGCCGCGGCGACGCCGCCGATGTCAGCGATCGCCTGGACGGCGATCTGGCTCTGCGCGGAGCCGCCGATCTTCACGTCCACGGTGCCGCCGACGGCGAACTCCGTGCAGCAAAGCGCGCTGCCAGCGCCGCCGAGCGGGCTGCTGCTTGAGCACGCGAAGAGCGGGATGGCCGCAACCACGACGAGTGCGAGGGGAATCGAGAAGCGATTGGTATTGATCATGCGAAGCTCTCCTTGTGTCCTGAATGGGGCGCAGGCCCCAGCCTCCGATAGACGGTGGTCCTCGTCAGAGAGTCATCAAGACCCTCCTTTTTACGAAATCCGCCGCCTTCGATCTCTGCCTAACGAGCGATCTCGAAGGCCTTCCGCAGGCTACACCAACCAGGGGAGATTCCAACCTTCGAACGTCTATTCGAGAGGGGGTAGGATCGCGATGTCACAGCGAAGCAATCTACGCCGTGAGCTTTCCCGTGGAGAGTCGCGCGTGCAAGGTCAGCATGCCTCAGTGGAAGGCGTCGTCGCGACCCTCGAGCCGGTGCTCCGCTCCTCTGTAGAGGGACGCGAACGTCGCGAAGATCTCGTCCAGCGGTAGGTCCGTGTAGAGGCCGCGATCACGGAGGTACTCCATGGTGCGCTGCCCCTTGCCGTCGAACGCTTGCAGCATCGCGTCATGAACGCCGTCGAGCTCCAGCGGTGCAACGCCGAAGCGCGCACAGAGGGACGCGTTGAACGCGGGCGCTGCCTTCACGGGCTTGCCATCGATCCACAGCTCCGCATACCCGTGCCACGCGAAGACGTCGGAGCCGAGCACTCGCAAGAGCTTCTCGCTCGACAGATGGTTCTTCACGTCCGCGAAGCCCAGCCGGCATGGGATACCGCTCGCGCGCGCGACTGCGCACAGTACGACCGCCTTCGGGATGCAGTATGCGGAGGTCCGCGTGAGGATGTTGCTCGCCCTGTAGTCGTCGGGCTCGAGCGTGAGCGTGTACGGATCGTAGCGAAGCGCCTCACGCACCGCGACAAAGAGCCTCGCTGCTCGCTCGTTCTCCGTTGTGGCGCCAAGGGTCGCCTTCTTCGCGAACGCGATCACGTCGGGATGATCGGAGTCGATGAAGCGCGTGGGCGCGAGGAAGAGGGGATCCATCAGATGTTCCCGCACGAGAAGCGGAAGAGGG
Organism: Polyangiales bacterium; assembly: GCA_038230375.1. Classification (GTDB taxonomy): domain Bacteria; phylum Myxococcota_A; class Polyangia; order Polyangiales; family Polyangiaceae; genus JANXLV01. The sequence continues at coordinate 134,112 of JBBRNJ010000003.1, forward strand.
GCGCGTCGCCCTCCTTCGGCACCACGAAGAGCCCATAGTCGTTCGCCCAGCGCTCGTAGACGAGGACCTCGCGCTTCTTGTCGCCGTCCATGTCCGCGGTCGCGATCGGAAGATACTCACGCGGGCCAGGTGAGCCGCTGGCTGTATGCCAGATGGGCTGCTTCGATGCGTCGAACGCGTCCGCGCTCTCGGACACGAGATCGATCTCCGCGTCCTTCGGCCACACCGCGAGCACCGTGCGATGCGTGGTCAGCACCGTCATGCCGTCGATGACCGGCAGGTAAGGGATGGTCTTCCCGATGCATGTATTATACATGCAACATGATGGCGCATACGGCGCAGGGATCGTCCGCTCACCCGCAGTGTCCTTGAACGGCGTGGTCCTTCGCACGAGGTCCATGTTGCCGCCGCCACCGGTGATGCGCACGGTCGCCTTCGCGGGCATCGCCTCGGCGCAGCGCAGTCCCGCGGCAAGCCTTCCGTTCAGCACGCACAGCACGGGCTCGAACGTGAGGACACGCACGCTCTCGGGCGTGGCCTCCGCGAGGTCCTCCTCGCCTGGCGCCGTGCGCTCGCTCGGCGCGGTGAACAGCAGCACCGCGGTCTTCTTCCGCGAGCGCGGCTCGCTCGTGTCGTCCGCCGCGGGATAGAAGCGCTTGCGATTGGGAACATTCGCCACGTCACCCGGCACACGAAGCACGGGCGCAGAGGAAGGAGGAGCGACCACGACAGTGAGCGGCGGCCCCGAGCTGGGCGCAGGCATCACCACCATCACAGGCAATGGAGTGCTCTTCTGCGTGGGTGGGGTGTAAGTCACCACGCCATTCGTCTGCGGAGGAGCCCCACACGCAACGACGACGCCAAGCAAGAGGAGGTGGGCCCGCGCCATGCCGCGACGATAACAGAAGGTCGAAGTCGAAGCCGAGGTCGAGGTCGAGGTCGAAGCCGAGGTCGAGGTCGAGGTCGAGGTCGAGGTCGAGGTCGAGGTCGAGGTCGAGGTCGGGTTGAGGGCGCAAATGGCGGGAATTGCTTGGTTCGTCCTTTCTTGAAATTTACTGGCCCCTTCCAGCGACATTCCCGAAGATGCTCGCGGCCCTCATGGAACGGATCACGCGCCAGCCTGATGCCGAGGCTCGCGAGCTCCGGCCCGCGGTGCTCCGTACGGTCGCGTGTATTCTGCATGTTTCCGTGGACGACGCCGATGCGCAGGACGCGGCGAACGAGACGCTGCGGCGCGCCTTCGAGAAGCGCGACGCGGCGCAGGGTGAGCTCAGGCCGTACGTGATGGGCATCGCCCGCCACGTCGCGCTCGATGTCATTCGCAAGAAGAAGCGCGAGCGCGCGCGCACCGTGGCCGACTCGCCTCCGTCCCCGGAGAGTGGCTCGTCGCTCCTGGATCGCATCGCGGACGACAAGGAAGCAGTGGACTCCGCGGCCGCACGCACGGAGACGCTCCGCAACGTCCGGCGCGCGCTGCTCTCGCTGGACCTTGGACCGCGACGTGCGGTCGAGCTGTTTCATCTGGAAGGCAAGAGCTACCGGGAGATCTCCGCGACGCTCGACGTCCCGATCGGGACCGTGGCTACGTGGGTCATGCGGGGGCGGAAATCGCTGCTCGATGCGGTGGGAGAGGAAGGCACATGACGAACAAGGATCCGTTCGACCTCGAACAAGGGCACGCGACAGACGTCGCGCTCTCCGCCCTCGCAGACGCGCAAGAGGACGTCGTCCCCAGGCTCGTCATCGCCCACGTGGACTCGTGCGAGCGCTGCTCGTCACGCATGGGCGCCCTGGCTCACCAGAGCATGCGCGCCGGCGAGTGGCTGCAGGACGCGCGGCCCGTGCAGGACATCGCGCCGGACACGGCCGCAATGGACTCCGCGAAGGTCCCGTGGCGCCTCGTCGCCGCAGGCCTGTTCGTCGCGTTCGTCGGGAGCGCGTTCGACTTCAGCGCGTCAGGCGGTGACAAGGTCCAGGCCGTCGTCTCGTTCTTCCACAACGCGCCGCTCTTCCTGCGGTCGCTCGTCAGCTCGTTCAATCATATCGCGCACGAGCGCGAGGGCTCCATCGCCCTCGCCGCCGCCACCGCGTCGCTCGCACTCTGCGCGGTCACCTTCGTGGTCGCTCGTCACCGTTTCATTCCGGAGAAGTCGTCGTCATGAAGAAGCTTTCCTCATTCCTTCTGGTCGCTGGTCTTTCGCTCTGCGCAGCAACCACGTTCGCGAACGTGAAGACCGCGGGTGACTGGCCCAAGGACGACAAGCCCGTCACCGTGAAGATCGACGCGCCGCGCGCGGAGGCGGTGAAGCAGCTCGCAGAGGCCGCAGGCTGGAACATCGTGGTCCCGGACAAGCTCGGCGGAGGAACGGAGGCGCTGCACGTCGCGGTGAAGGACGAATCGCCGCTCGCCGTGCTCGAGGCCCTGCTGGAGTCAGGCGACTTCACTGCGACGCGCCACGGCAAGCTCGTCGTCGTGTCAGAGACGAAGAACGTGCACGCCGCCCCCGCTCCGACCACCGACGGCGCCGCCGAGGAGCCCACGGAGGCGACCGCGCCGATCGCGCCCGTTCCGCCTGCGACGGGCGAGGACAGGAGCGTGATGGGCGGCAACGCCGTCGTCGGCCGCGACGAGCGCGTGCACGACGTGAGCGTGATGGGCGGCAACCTGGACATCTTCGGCACCGTCACAGGCGACGTGAGCGTCGTGGGCGGTCACGCCACCATCAAGAACGGCGCGCACGTGATGGGCGATGCAGTCGCCGTCGGCGGGGCGCTCGACGTGGACAAGGGCGCAAGCGTGGACGGTGACGTTGGCGTTGTCGGCGGCGTGCTCCAGCGCCACGAGGGCGCGATCATCCGCGGCAAGACAGTGTCGAGCGGCGGGAAGTTCGCGGTGAGCGACGAGGACGACAAGAACGACGCGGACGAAGGCCCCATCGGCGGCAAGGCGAAGATCCGCCACAAGATGTCCGACGCCGGCTCCGCCGTCACGCGCGCCGCGATGCTCTTCGTCTTCGGCGTCGTGCTCCTCTCGTTCTTCAAGAAGCGTCACGACGTGATGAAGCTCGATATCGTGCACAACCCGGTGAAGGGCTTCGCCATCGGCATCCTCGCGCTGTTCCTCTCCCTCGTCGCGAGCGTGGTCCTCTGCATCACCGTCATCGGCATCCCGCTCGTGGTGATTGGCTGGCTCTTCGCCGCGCTCTGCATCTACGGCGGCGTGGTGAGCGTGCTCACGCTGGTGGGCGAGCTGGTACTCCGCCACAAGACGCAGAACTCCTACGCGCACCTGGTGATGGGCTGCTTCATCTACCTGGTGGTGGGTGCAATCCCGGTCGCGGGCGGCGTGGTCACCGCCATCCTCTTCTTCGTTGCCATCGGCGCCGTGTGGAGGACGCGTGCCGGCGGCATCTTCGCGAAGGAACCAAAGGGGGCGAGCGTCTCGGCGAAGGCCTGATCACCCGCGACCCTCGCGGACGCGGCCTCGAACGTCGCGGCGTAGCGGGAGTCGCGCCGGCGAATTCGAACGGGACGAGGATCCAGGCCTAGATGAGCAGGAGCGCAGCTTCTTCACACTCAGGGAATCGATCGGTCGCCGGCGTCACCTGGTAGCCGGGCAGCGCGTGCATGGAGTGGGCGCACGTTGACGTGTTCGAGGAACAACTCCAGAGCTCGCGTGGCGATCCCTCGTCCCCAGACCTCTCGCGCGAGCCAGTAACCAACTGCATCCTGTCCGTCCAGCTTGAAACAGCTGATATCGCCCACGACCTGTCCGACGAGAATCACTTTTGCGACGATGCTCGGGTCGGCGATGGTCTCCGCCAAATGCACGTTGAATACGTCTGCGTCGCGCGCATGGGCGACAGCCATGCGATTGGCCGGATCCATTTGTTGCTGAAACAGCACCCGAAGATCGCCGAGCTCGACGTCGCGTTGCACTCGTTCTGGCGGCAGTCGCTGGGCTCAGTCTTCGAAGCAGTAGACGCTGGTGACGGTGCCGGAGCTTGCACAATTGATCACACCGCTGCTCGCCCACATCATGCCCGGCGTCACGGCTCCTGTCCCCCCAAGAAGCCCGGCGTTCCCGTCCGTCCAATCCGTGCACGTCTGCGTGGGAATCGCTGCGGCGTCAGGCAGCGTTCCGGTGAATGCATAGGCTGTCGTGACCTTGCTTCCCGTTTCGTCGCGATCGATAGCGATCGTCACGCCGCTCGCTGCGAGCTGCGACGGGCTGGTGGCGACCAGCGCGTTTGGGTCCGCAGCCTTCGTGATCGGATCGACGAGGAACCATGGCCCTTGCCCGATCCCTGCGAGGGGGCTCGTGCCGTCTGCGCGGCCGAGCCACGGGGCGAATTGACCCTGGAGCGCGCTCGCTCCGGAGTTGCACATCTTTAGGGCCGTCGCGCCCGTCGCGCCGCCGCTGGCCAGGAAGACGCGTTTCCGCCGCGAGGCGTCGGCGGCGTCCGCTCCGGTCGCTGCGTCCACGACCTGGCCCTCGCCGCCGTCAACGATTCCCACCATCGCCCCGTCGCCGCCGCCGCCGCCGTCAGGGGCGCCGACGTGCGCGGCATCCTGGTCCGAACCGGAGAAGGCAGAGCAGGCGGTGACGAGCGCAAACGCGAATCCGACGAGTGCCTTCCGGAACCGCATACGACCAGGATATCCTGCAGCTGCGGGCGGGACAACCCGTCGTCGACTCCACAGTCCGAGAGCCACGGTGGTAGAGTGCGTGAACGATGCTCGTTCGTGCGCCTGATGTCGTTCTGCCTTCCGAGAGCGCGGTGTCGCGCGCGAAGATCGAGCTCGAGCGCGCGCTGGGTCCGTCGCAGGTGGACACGTCGGAGGCCACGCGCGAGTCGTTCGCTCGCGACGAGAGCGAGGCCATCGGAAGGCTTCCGGATGCGGTCGTTCACGCCAGGACCGCAGGCGACGTCGCGAAGGTCCTCCGCATCGCGAACGAGTGTGGTGTGCCCGTCACGCCACGCTCCGGCGGCACGGGGCGCACGGGCGGCGCGGTGCCCGTGGCCGGAGGCATCGTGCTCTCCACGGCCACGCTCGCGCAGGTCTTGGAAGTGAACGCCGAGGAGCTCGTCGCCGTCGTGCAGCCGGGCGTGGTCACCGGCGAGCTGCACGAGCTGCTCGAGCGCGAAGGCCTCTTCTACCCACCCGATCCGAACAGCCTCAAGAACTGCATGATCGGCGGCAACGTGGCGGAGAACGCTGGCGGCCCGCGGGCGTTCAAGTACGGCGTCACGCGCGAGTACGTGCTGGGCCTGGAGTCCGCGACCATGAGCGGCGACCTCATCAGGAGCGGCAAGCGCACGGTGAAGGGCGTGACCGGCTACGACGTGACGGCGCTGCTCTGCGGCAGCGAGGGCACGCTCGCCGTCTTCACGGAGGTCACGCTCCGCCTTGTGCGCAAGCCACCCGAGGTCGCGACGGTGCTCGCGCTCTTCTCGTCCGCGGAGGCGGCGGCGCGAAGCGTGAGCGGCATCATCGCGGTGGGCCTGGTGCCGCGCTGCCTGGAGATGATGGATGCACGCACCCTCACGGCGATCCGCGCGCAGAAGGTCCCCGTGGACGCGCGCGCGAACGCGATGCTCCTCATCGAAGTGGACGGCGCCGAGGGCGAGACCCACGCCATGCTCGAGCGCCTCGGCGAGAACCTCACGGCGGCCGAAGGCATCATCGACGTGGTGGTCGCGCAGGACGCAGCGCAGCGCGATCGCCTGTGGGAAGCGCGCCGCATGCTCTCGCCCGCCACGCGAAAGCTTGCAAAGTACAAGCTCTCGGAGGACGTGGTCGTGCCGCGTTCGCGCATCGCCGAGCTGCTCGTGCGCGTGGACGAGATCGGCGAACGAGAGAAGGTGATGCACCTCACCTACGGCCACGCGGGCGACGGCAACCTGCACGTGAACTTCCTCTGGAACGACGACAGCGAGCGCGAGGCCATTGACCGCGCGCTCCTCTCGCTCATGAAGACCACGATCGCGCTCGGCGGAACGCTCACAGGCGAGCACGGCATCGGCGTGCTGAAGGCGGACTACCTGCCGCTCGAGCAATCGCCGGAGCTCATCGCGCTCCAGAAGGACATCAAGCGGGTGTTCGACCCGAAGAACCTGCTGAACCCAGGCAAGATCTTCCCCACGCACGGCCACAAGGCGTGTTGAGGCAACGAAGAGCAAAGACCGGCGAGGAGAAGTCGCGATGAGCATGAAGTACGAGCGCGCGCTCGAGCTGTTTCGTTCACTGGGCGCCACCGACCCCGAGTGGCGAGCAAAGGCAGAGACGAAGGATGGAGACGCGCAGCTTGCACGCTGGCTCTTCATGCAGGGCCTCTGGTCCAACGTCATGCCCGATGAGTACGAATGGCCTGGAAAATGGGCCGATCTCGACGCGCCAGTCCCCGCGGCAACCAGGCGCATGCTCGCGAAGGGCATCGACCACAGCGACCTCACCACCGTCGTCCGCGACGCGCAGGTGAACCTGCTCTACAACGTCTGCCAGCTCCTCGACTCCTCGGGCCACGGCATCGAGCACCTGCAAGAGCAGATCGCGGAGAACGTCGAGTGGCGCCTCGTGGAGTTCCACGGAGAGAAGCGAAAGACCGGCCGCCTGATAGAGGGCCTCCACGAAGGCTTCCACGAGTCAGATCCCACCGGGCGAAAGGGAGAGCCGCGAGGGGAAGGGTCGAAGTCGAAGCCGAAGTCGGGGTCGAAGTCGAAGTCGAAGTCGAAGTCGTAGTCCTCCTCCGCCTCCTCGCTACATCGGCTCTTTCAGATGCTCTCTCAGCGTTGTCGGCGGTGGAATGTTCGCGTCGCGAAAGGCTCTCGCCATGGCGTCCGTGCTTCCGTAGCCCACCATCTTCGCGACGTCCGCGATCGTCGCCTCGTCCGCGCTGAGGAGCAGCACCGCGAGCCGCAGTCGGATGTGCTTCGTCGCTGGTCGCCACCCGGCGCCCACGAGCCCGAAGGTCTCCACGAACGAGCGCACGTGGCGGTCGATCTGTCTTTCCGACATCCCGGTGTTCTGGCTCACCTCGCTCATGGAGGGCGCCAGATACAGACGCTCCGCCATGGGCCGCAGCGCGCGCCACAGCCGCGCGAACGTGGGCGAGCCCTGCTTCGTCGCGACCTCGACGAGTGACTCCGAGACCGTGCCGTCGGCGCCAAGCGCGCGCAACAGATCGTAGATCGGCGCGAGCAGCTCCTCATCCGACGTGTGCTTTGCGAGATCCACGGCGTCCTTCGCGGCCTGCCACGCGGCGTCCCCGAGCTTCACCTCGCCGAAGGGTACCTGCATGTCCTTCTCCACGAAGTGCAGCTCCAGCGCGCGGAACGTGGGCATGCCCTTCGCGCGGTACGGTGCGTCGCGCTTGCCGTGCGCGCCCTCGTACTCCTCCTCCGTGAGCAGGAATGCAGTGGGCGCGTTGAACGTGCGCTTCTTCCCGCCGAGCTCCACCCAGATGCCCTCGAGCAGCACGTAGAGGATCGCGTTGCCCTTTGGAGCGCCATCCGGCGGCGGCACGAAGCGCGTGTCGAGCGTGAAGCCATCGCGCACCACGAGCACCGCCCAGAACCTGGTCGCGAACGTCAGCGCCCAGCGCATGCTGGCAGCACCGATCTTCGTGGAACCACGCGCGACGAGCATTTCCCGGGAACTCTACCCGACAACCTGCGCTCCGGGCACGGCTCATTTGGTCTGACCCCAGGCTGACGAGCGCAAGAAATGGCGCTATGGTCCGCGCCGTGGAAGGCGAGACCCAGACGAGGAAGCGTAAGAGCTTGCTCGGCGACAAACATCTCACGCCGCTCGAGCGCTTCCAGATCGGCTTCGTGCAGCGCAGCTTCGAGCCCGGGTCGGCGGACAGGACCATTCGCGTCCTGCAGCGGGTCATCGGGAGCACCTGGATCGACGTGTGCTCCCGTCGCGTGCGGCACATCATCGGTCGCGATCGACTGCCGGACCTGTCACCGCAAGACAGCGTCGTGCTGGTCTCGAACCACCGCAGCTTCTTCGATCTCTACGTCGTGGTCGGCTACCTGGTGAAGCACGGGCTCGCGCAGCGGATCATGTTCCCCGTGCGGTCCAAGTTCTTCTACGACCACCCCATGGGCATGATCGTGAACGGCGTGATGAGCTTCTTCGCGATGTACCCGCCGGTCTTCCGCGAACGTGAGCGCGCCGCGTTGAACATCGCCACCCTGGACGAGGTCGTGCGTCTGCTCGAACGCGGCGGCACCGTGGTCGGTCTGCATCCGGAAGGTCAGCGCAACAAGAGCGGCGATCCGTATGCGCTGCTCCCCGCGCAGACCGGCGTGGGTCGCATCATCCACGGCGCGAAGGTGAAGGTGGTCCCCATCTTCATCAACGGGCTCATCAACGACATGCCCAAGCAGATCTACGGCAACCTCACCGGCACGGCGGATCCGATCGTGATCGCGTTCGGCAAGCCCGTGGACTTCAACGGCATGCTGCAAGAGCCGCCCAGCCCGCGCGTGTTCAGGCGCATCGCCGACCGGTGCATGGAAGAAGTGAAGACGCTGGGCGACGAAGAAAAAGCCTACCGCGCGAGTCTGTAGAGCGGAACGAACGTGGCGCCCACGAACGCGGTGAACGAACGCGTGGAGGGAAAGTAGGACGCGTCTCCGCCCACGTCGAAGATGAGCCACGGCTCGGGACTGTGAGTGAAAGCGAACAACAGCCCTGCGTCCATTGGCGTGCGCGGGGCTGCGTCAGAGAAGCCGTAGCTCTCGAGCATGACCCCGAAGTGCTGCGTGAGCGCGGCGCTTGCGGCGAGCGCGATCATGCCCTGCATCGCAACCTCTGCGTCGAGCGAGAGCGCGTTGGCGCCCACGTTGAGGTCCAGATGGATGGGACCCACGTCCTTCGTCACGTAGCCGGTGAAGAACGCGTCGTATGCGCGCGTGTACCCGAGCGCGCGAAAGGTCGGGACGCCGAAGCCAGCGGACATGGCGATCGCAGGCATCCTCTCCGACTGGTCCACGACGTGCAGCTTCAGCGTGCCGATCATGTTGTCCAGGTACGTGGAGCGCACGTCGGTGCGAACGGCGCTCAACATGTTGCCACCCAGCTGTACCTGCAATGCATGCGACACGGAGTACTTCGCCAGCAGGGGCGTGGTCAGCGCAAATCCCGTCTGCGTCCGCTTGCTTGCCACGCCCGATTCGATCTCGAGATCGCCCGCAGGGACAAGATCCGCCGTGCACGCGATCGTGGGGCGACAAGGGAGAGCATGCTCCTCGTTCGCGCGCGCGCCGGCGGGAAAGAGGAGGAGAAGGGAGAGGGCGAGGGGAGAGGGACGGGGCAAAGGGGAAAGGGTAGGGGTGAGGTTGAAGTCGATTTCGAGGTCGGGGGTTGAGGTCGAGGTCGAGGTCGAGGTCGAAGTCGAAGTCGAGGTCGAAGTCGAAGTCGTCGTCGTCGTCGTCGAGGTCGAGGTCGAAGTCGAAGGCGAGGTCGAAGTCGCGGTCGCGGTCGTCGCTGTCGCTGTCGTCAGATCGCGTGCAGCTCCGTCCCCTGCGGGATCTCCTCCGGCTTCACGCCGAGTATCCGGTACATCGCGTACGTGCCTCCCTTTCCCTGGATGTGCGCGACATCCATCGACGCTGTGACGGTGCGCTCCGTCCCGTCCGGCAGCTTCATCCTGAGCTGGAATTCACCGCGGATCGGCGTGGCGACGGTGACGCGCGGCATGACGAGCACGCCCTTGCCGTTCGCGATGAATGCGTCGGCGACGACCACGAGCGGAGTGTCTGCGTCGGTCATGGGCCGCCCTCCTTTGGCGCGTCCGGGTCGGATCCCGCAAGCGTGAACGGATAGATCACCGTGACGGAGCCCCCGTGCGGCGGTGGCGCGAAGGCCATCGACATCATCGACTCGCGGAAGCACGTCTCTAGCTTTTCGTCCGGCAGCGTCCCTGCATCCCGGTCGATGGTCGCGTCCTCCACGATGCCGCCGACCTTCTCGTCTCCGACGATCTTCATCTTCACGACGATCTTGCCCGCGGCCTTTGGAGCGCGCGCGAGCAGCTCGTTGTAGCAACCCTTCGCCATGGGCAAGAAGTCCTCCTTCACGCGCTGGCGGAGGTAGTCCGCATCGATCTTGCCGTCCGCGCGCTCCGGCATGGGCGCATAGCGCCGGTCGCGGGTCGGGGGCTCTGCGGGGTCGGATGCAGCGCCTCCGTTCGTCCACGCCTCCACGATGCGTCGGCGCATCTCCTCGCGCAGCTTCGCGTCGCGGACCGTCTTCTGGGTAAGCGCACCCGAGGACGCCGAGGCTGCTGGTGACGTCCCAACGCTCACGGAACTGGCGCGCGCCGGATCGGTGCTGGCCGACGGCGCGGTTTTGGTGGTGGTCGCGTCACTCCCGGACCCGAGCTTCCACAAGAGAACGCCCACGAGCGCCAGCACGAGAGCGCCTACGATCGCGTGGCGCGCGCGCACGTCAGACCTCGAAGTCGCCCTTTTCCAGGAGCTCGGTCACGCGCCAGAGGAATGCGTTCGCTGCGACGCCGTCGACGATGCGGTGGTCGTAGCTGAGCGCCATGAACATGACCGGGTGGATGGCCATGTGATCCTCTCCGTCCGGACCTTCGACCACGACGACGCGCTTCTGGATCTCGCCCATGCGCAGGATCCCCACGTTGGGCTGGCTGATGATCGCGCCGCCGAAGAGGTTGCCCTTGAGGCCGGGGTTCGACACGCTGAAGGTGGCGCCGGAGAGATCGTCCGCGGTGATCTTGCCCGTCTTCGCGCGCTTCGCGAGCTCGTCGATGCTGCGGACGATGCCGCGGAGGCCGAGCTCGTCCGCGCGGCGAACCACGGGGACGACAAGGCCGTCCGGCGAGTCCACGGCGACGCCGATGTTCACGTCCTTGAAGAGCACGAACGAGTCATCGAGCACGCGCGCGTTGATCGACGGCGTCTCACGCAGGGCCTTCGCCGTGGCGACGACCGCGAACGCGAGCATCGTGAGGGAGAGGCCCTCCTTCTTGTAGCGCTCCTTGTGGGCCTCACGCACGCGCGAGGTCTTGTGGAGGTCCACCTCTGCCACCGTCACGACGTGGGGCGACGTGAACTTCGAGTACGTCATGTGGTCCGCCGTGATGCGGCGGCGACGCGTGAACGGGATGACCTGGTCGCCGTTGACGGGGCGATACGGCGGCACCTTGAACGAGCCGTAGCCCACGCCCGGGATCGGCGGGACGAAGCCGCCACCCTGGTTCACCATCTGCGCGAGGTTCTGCGCACGGGGGCTCTGCGCGGCGGGAGCTGCCGCGACGGGAGCTGTCGCGACGGGGGCAGCGGCCACGACCTTGGCATTGGAGGCCTCCACGGCAGCGCGCTGCGCGGGTGCGATCGGCGGCTCCGTGTGCGGACCGGACGCGCTACGGAGCACGTCGTCCTTGGTGATGCGCCCATGATCGCCAGAGCCACGAACACCGCTGATGTCGACGGCGTTCTCGAGAGCGGCCTTGCGCGCGGACGGAGTTGCCATGGCGGGCATCGCGTTCGGTGCTGACGGTGCGGGCGGGGTGGGGAGCGCCGGCGGCGGCGTGGCTCCCTTCGTGGGGGCGGGGGCTGCTGCGGCTGCAGACGCGACTGTCGCGACTGCCGCGTCGTCGACCTGGGCGATGACCTGGTTCACGGGGACCACTGCGCCTTCGGCGGCGAGGATCTTCGTGACGACGCCGCTCGCGGGCGCGGGCACCTCCGCGTCGGCCTTGTCCGTGGCGACCTCGAGCAAGGGCTGATCCTTCTGGACCATCTGTCCCTCGCGCACGAGCCACTTTGTAATCGTCCCTTCCGAGACACTCTCACCGAGCTGCGGCAACTTGACGTCGATGACCATCGACCACCTTCTATACTCGATTGGCCTTTGAAAATCGCCGAGGGAACGATCGAGCGCGGAAAACGCCCTACTTCTTCGCGAACGACGCCATGAAGTAGCCGTCCGTCCCATGCAGGGCGGGCGTGAGACGTAGCTGGGTCTGACCCGCGAGAACGTCAAGGGGGGCGTCGAAGGGCGCGGGCGTGAGTGACGTGTCACGCGCGAGCACCGCCGAGACCACGTCCTCTGCTTCTTCCTTGAGCACGCTGCACACCGCGAACACCAGGCGTCCACCAGGCACCAGCAAACTGGATGCATTCTGCACGATCTTCGTCTGCAGCTCCGCCAGCTCCGCGATGCTCTCCTCCGCACGCGCGCGGAAGATGTCCGGACGTCGGCGCAGCGTCCCCGTGCCGGAGCACGGCGCGTCCACCATGATGCGATCGTACGGGCCCTTGATGGCGCCGGTCCCGCGCGACAGATCCGCCGCGAAGGTGGCGCGCGGCGCACGACCCAGCTTTGCGAGCTCCTCACGCAGCCGGTCCAGCTTCTGCGGGTGCACGTCCGACGCATCGACGGCGCCCGTGGCTCCAGCCTGCGTGACGAAGAGCCCCGTCTTGTTGCCACGTCCAGCGCATGCATCCAGTACCCGATCGCCGTCGCGCACGCCGAGCGCGAGCCCCACCACCTGCGCGCCCTCTTCCTGGACCTGGAGGCTCGCGCCCGCGGAGCGAACCAGAGCGTCCATCGAAGCGAGCAGCTTGTGCACGGACCCCGCACCGGTCGCCAGGATGGCTCGCGGCGACATGCGCCCCAGCGTGAAGACGGCGTGGCTCGCTGCCTCCCCGTCGTCGCGCGGCGCGTTGGCTGCAGCGGCCTCGAGCTCTCTTCTGATCGCCTCGCGGTCGCCATTGTCGACGCGCAGGCCCAGCGGCGGCGCATGCCGTGTGTCCGCGATGAAGACGCGCGCGCCCTCGTCGCCCAGCGTGCGGACGAGCGACGCACGGAGCCATGACGGAGCGCTCTCCCATGCGGCACGATCCAGGGCCTTTGCATCCGCCTTCCCCTCCGCGGCCAGCTTGCGGAGCAACGCGTTCGCAAAGCCCGACACGCGCTCGCCGCGCCTTGCTCGCAGCGTCGACACGGCCTCGTTCACGGAGGCGAAGGCCGGCACGCGCTCCAAGACCGTGAGTTCGTACGCGGAGACCAGCAGCGGACCCATCAGCTCCGAGTCCTTGGTCTTCAGCCCGCGCGGCGCGTGAACCGCCAGGCGCGACTCCAGCCATGGCCGCAGCCGCAGGACGCCATAGAGGAGCTCCGTTGCAAGCGCGCGATCACGCGCGCCCAGCTGCACATGGCGCGACAGCTCAGCATCGAGCGCCGCAGCCGCGAACGCCTGGTCCTTGTCCACCCGCAGCAGGACCTTCGCGGCGATGCTACGGGCCGTCGGCGCGCTTGCCGTCACTCGCGTGGTCACTCGCCCAGCCGCTTCACTCCGCCTTGAACTTGATCTGTGGCGGCGGCAGGTACGCGGAGCTGGTCATGCTGTACGGCTGGATGAAAACGACCGCGCGATCACAGGCGCTGAGCCCGATGCCGCCGCCGTTCGCCTTTGTCAGACCGGGGCACCAGTGTGACGTGCCGCTCTCGGGGCTGGGGAACGTGCCCGCTGCGCCGTAGTCGCCCTCCGACACGATGTCCCAGCACTGCTGGCGCTGCGTGTCGGTCGTTGGCGGACTGCCCTGGTGATAGAACGTGAGGACCGCGTCGTCCTGACCGGAGACGTCGGGGCAGACCGCCCACGCAGACAGCGTGACGGGCACGCCCGCCGTGTTCTGGACGACGTAATAGCGACCAGGCTGTGTCGTGGTCTCCAGCGTGGCGCTGCACAGCCCGCCGTCGAGCCGCGTGTAGAGCGGTGCCGCCGCGAAATTCGTGTTGAGCGTGGTCACCGTGCCCAGCGCGCCAAGAGCAACGTCGACGCCTGCGGTGTTGCAGCCGATGGGCAGGACCTTCGCAGCGGAGGTGCCGCCGCCCGGTGTCGGCGTGAACACCGTGATGGTGAGCGAGCCAGGCGATGCGAGCTGAGCCTGCGGGAGCGTGGCCTTGAGCTGCGTGCCCGAGACGTAGGTCGTGGGGTAGTTCGCGCCGTTGAGCTGGACCAGGCTGGTGCTCGTGAAGCCTGAGCCGGTGACGGTGAGGAGCGTGTCAGGGCTGCCCATGACGACCGACGCAGGCGCGAGGGTGGTCAGTACGGGCGCGGGGTTCTGCACATTGATGCTCGCCATGTTCGACGTGCCGCCGCCGGGGGTCGGTGTGACCACGCTCACGGTGATCGCACCCGCGGTCGCGACCTGCGCCGCGCTGAGCGTGGCGGTCAACGACGCGCTGCTGACGAACGTGGTCGCCGTGGCAGTGCCGTTGAAGAACACCTGCGAGGCCGGATAGAAGCTGGTTCCGCTGATGGTGACGTTCGTGGCGCCGGCGCCGGCGGTGATGGTGGCGGGGACCACGTTGGTCACGGACGGCGCGCCGTACTGCACGCGAAACGAGAGCGGCATGCTCACGCCGCCGCCGGGGGGCGGGTTCTTGACCGCGACCGGAAAATCACCGACCGCGGTGAGCGCGGACGAAGGAACTACCGCCGTCAGCGTGCGATTGTCGATGAACGTGGTGGCGATGGGCGTGCCGTTGAAGAGCGCGGAGCTGGCGGTGACGAAGCCATTGCCTGTCAACGTCACGGTGGTCGCGGCGCTGTTCACGAGCGCCGCGGTGGGCGCGACTGTCGTGAGCTGCACGGCCGGATTCGACACGGTGAACGAGAGCGGCATGCTCACGCCACCCCCAGGCGCCGGGTTCTGCACGATCACGTCCAGCGTGCCCGAGCTGGCGAGCTGCGCGGCCGGGATGGTCGCCTTGATGTTCTGACCGTCCATGTAGGTGGACTTGACCAGCTTGCCCTGGACCGTGACGGTGGCGGCGCTCACGAAGCCGTCGCCCGTGATCGCGATGGCCACATCCGGCGAACCTGCGATCACGCCAAGCGGCGCGAGCGTGGTGATCGCGGGACCCGGGTTCACCACGGTGAAGTCGAGCGCCGCGCTTGCGCCGCCGCCGGGCGGGCTGGTGCCCACCGAGACGTGCAGGGTCGCGAGCGCGGCAAGGCTCTGCGTCGGAATGGTCGCACGCAGCTCCGTGGCGCTGACGAAGGTCGTGGTGAGTGGTGCGCCGTCGAGCTGAACGACCGTGCGTGCGACGAAGTTGTCGCCGTTGAGCACCACGGTGGGGCCCACGCTTCCGACGGTGGCCGTATTCGGTGTGATCGATGCGAGCGTGGGCGCCTTCGCGTTGTCGTCGGCGGTGGGCTTGGTAGGAGTGCCGCCTCCCGACCCGCCGTTGCCAGACGAGCTGCTGGTTGCGGTGGGCGTGGGCGTGGGGTCCGTGCCGTTCTGGCTGGTGTCGACGCCAGCGCCGGTGTCGGTCGTGGAGGCGCCCTGAGCGCATGCTCCGATCAACACGCCCATGACGAGCAACAGGATTGCGAGACGAACTTTCCGAGCCTGAAGAGCACCACGAGATGCCACGACGAACATGTTGCGGACGAGCCTTCTGCATCGGGCCGAGCGGCCCCAAGCGCGCATAACCAAGCACATGTAGGCAAGCCATGCCACCCGACCCCCGGCGATTTTTCCGTGGTGGGCATGGGCGCAGAGCATGCGCACCACGCAACTACGTCAACCGCCTACGATTTCGTGCACTTGCCCGCGAATCACGTCCCATTTTCGCGTGACGTCATTCTTGAAGGCGAGCAGCATGAGGCCGATCAGGAACGCCATTCCCGCGAGGCTGATCACCTCGCGCGTGCGCAGCGCCAGGGGTCGCCGCCTCACACCCTCGATCGCGATGAGGAGGAGATGGCCTCCGTCCAGGACCGGCACGGGCAGCAGGTTGATGAGCCCAAGGTTCACGCTCGTGATGGCCATCGCCCACGAGAAGTACGTGGGCCCCTTCGCGCCGGCCTCTCCGGCAATGTCGTAGAGCGTGATGGGGCCGCTCACCTGAGAGAAGCTCACGCGCCCCTGCAGCAGCCGCACGATCGACGTGGTGACGAAGCGGATGGCGCTCCATGTCTCCGTGAACCCGCGGCCGATCGCATACGTGAGCAGGTGGTTGTTCTCCACCATGTGCGACGCAGCACGCGGCACGTCGTGTGTGGTGCGGAACACGTAGCGCTCGTAGTGCTGGCTGTACTCGTCGTCCCAGGACTCGCGGCGCATCTGGAATGTGCCGCGCATGGTCTCGCCATCGCGCAGCCAGGCGAGCTCGTGCGGGCGGTTCGCGAAGCGCACGAGCTCTGCTTCCATGTGCGTCCACGAGCGGACGGGAACGCCGTCAAGCTCCGTCACGCGGTCGCTCGGGCGAAGGCCTGCGCGCCATTCGCTCGCGCCCTCTGGAACGAACGCGACATAGAGATCGCATGTCTCGATGCCGGTGCGTGCGCGTACGTCAGCCTCGCGCGCTGTGTAGTCGTCTGTCTTGGCGTTCGGCGGTAGGTCGATCGACAGCGGCGTGAGCGTGGCGACGCCGGGCTCCAGCACGGCCGCGTCGAACAGCTTGTTGTGAGCGCTCTCTGGCCGCATGAACGTGACCACGATCGTGTCGCCGCGGTTCGCCGAGAGCATCTGCACCAGGTCCACGAAGCGGTCCACCTTGCGGCCGTTGATCGCGGTGATGCGATCGAACGAGCGTAGGCCGGCACGGTATGCTGGGCTGTCGGGCCGCGAGATGCCCACGACCGGCGCAAGGAACGAGGGCGAGATGCCCACGCGGCCCACACGCTCCGTCATCTCGAGCTCCACGGGCTCGAGCATCAGCACCTCTTCCTCGGGAGTGATGGGCAGCTCGAGCTGCTTGCCGTCGCGCGTGATGGAGAAGATGACGGGCGCCCCCGCCTTGCCCTTGATCGCGCTCTGGACGTCGGGGAACGACTCCATCTCGGAGCCGTCGATCTTGTTGATCAGGTCACCGGGCTCCAGCTTGCCGTCAGCAGGTTTGTGGTCGAGCACGGTGCCGACGGCGGGCGGCTCGAACGTGCGGTCGTCCATGTAGACGGACGTGTAGAGCACCACGGGGAACAGGACGTTCATCGCGGGGCCAGCCAGCACGATGAGCACGCGCTTGCCGAGCGATTGCGCCTCGAAGGTGCGCTTCTTCTCCTCCGGAAGGATCGTCTCGCCCTTGCCCTCTTCGAGCATCTTCACGAAGCCGCCGAACGGGAGGATGCCCAGGCAGTACTCCGTCTCGCGCCCGCGGATGCGGATGATCTTCGGCCCGAAGCCGATCGCGAAGGTCAGCACCTTCACCCCGAACATCTTGGCCGCCGCAAAGTGGCCCAGCTCGTGGATGAAGATGAGGATGCTGACGAAGAGAATGAAATAGAGGAGGTCCAAGAGACGCCCCTGGTACTAGCAGGAGTCCCCGCGATGGGACGAGCCGTCGCATCAATGGGACCCCAACGCGGGAGAAGCGGGCTGACCGCGCCGCTGCTTGCGCTTCGCAGGGTCGCCATTGGGATGGATGGTCTCGCCCCTTGCGAGCATCTCCGCGAACGTCGCGATCTTCTTCTTCCGGCCCGCCTCGGTCTTCATGTTGAGGGTGCGGAACGTCAACGCGAACCGGTTCTGGGCGGACAGCTTCTCGTACATCGCCAGCGCCTTCGGCTTCGCGCGGATCGCTGCAAGCAGGTCCGCCGGTGCCTCGCTCTTCGTCATGCTGTAGGCCTTGGTCCAGCGCCCGTCGGCCTTCGCGGCCTCGATCTGCGCAAGGCCCGGCGGCCGCATTCTTCTCGCCTCGATCAGCCGCGCGACGTTGGCGACGTTGACCTGGCTCCAGATGCTCTTCTTGCGGCGCCGCGTGTACCGCTGCAGGAAGCTCGTGTCGTCCAGGCCCTTCCGGATGGCGTCGATCCATCCCCAGCAGAGCACGACGTCGATCGCCTCCTTCGGCGTGATGGACGCGAGCCCGGAGCTCACCTTGTGGATCTTGATCCACACCTCGGTCTCCTTGTTCCAGTTCTTGCCGAGCCATGCGTAGAAGCTCTTCTCGCTCTCGAACTCGTGAACCTTCTCTGGATCGACGTGCACGGCTGCCATCTCTACTTTCCTGCGCCGCGCTTTGCCCGTCGCGCGGCCGATTTTTTGGCGGCCTCTGCGGCCCATTTCTTCTCGAGGCGGGCCTTGGCTCTTGTCACCGTCACATCGGTGCCGCGCTTCTTGTCGGAGAGCAGGCCCCGCTCGAGCTTCGCGTACTCTCGCGCGAGTGTCTTCTTGATCGCAGTGAAGTCGCGGCTGAGCCCCGCCTTCTCCATGCTCTTCTCCACGCTGTCGAGCAGGAGAAGGACGTAGTCCGCTACCTGACGCACGTGCGCGATCGTGTAGTCGCGCCAACCTGCGCTTGCAGAGCTGACGCCGGGCGCGAGCATGAAGCGGCTCGTCACCTTCTTCGTCCTGGGGACATAGCGAAAATTCAGCATGCCCTGTTCAGCTCGTGATTTGGGGGCGGGCTGGATGAAGAACATCTGAAGGTCCACGATGCCAGCGACGCGCACGGGCTCCAGGTGCTCGTAGAGGACGTTCATCACGACCAGATCCAGATCGCGAAACCGCCCGCCATCGCCGCCCGCGCCCTCGTGCCATCCCTGCAAGTTCAACCGCATCGTGAGCTCCCTCCTTGGCGCTAGAAACGGATGCGGAAGCCGTCCGCTGCAGCTGCGGCCATCGCTGTCTGCTTCTTCCCCCTCGGAGCAGTGAAGTAGATCACTGCGCCCGCGACCAGCACGGTTCCACCGGCGATGAACGCGATGGTGGACAGGTTTGCCAGATCGCGCGCCTTCGATCGATCATCCAGGCCGGGCTGCTGACACGCCTTGCCATCGCAGAACGGGCTGGCGTCGTCTGCTTTCGACTTTGCTTGCAGACCGAAATACGTGCCGATGCCGATGCCCACGAGCCCGACGCCACCCGTGATGATGCCCACGGTGCGCTGCGTGGACCCCACGTTCGGGTCGGCGGCTTCCGGCAGGCGCGTTGGCGGCGGCTCCGCTCTTGGAAGAGCGATCAGCGCGGGGACCTCGATCTTCGTGCCCTGGGACGGCGGAGTGATCGTGACCTTTCTGGTCCACGTCTTCTTGCCTGGAGCGCTTGCCTCGATGACGTGCTCGCCAGGGTCGGTCGGCAGCTCGGTGCCCCAGAGCGCCGCGCCCAGCTCTGTTCCGTCGCGTGTGATCTTGAGCCCGCGCTCCTGGGTGGTCATCGGTACGACGACCTGCAGCTTCACGAGCTTTGGCTCGAGCGCGGCTGCGCGGTCCTGCGCGATCTTCTCTCTCGCATCCCCCTGCTTCTTCGCGAAGTTCGCGGCCTCGCGGAACGTGGCCCAGGCGCTCGCCGTCTTCTGGCTCTTCTCGTAGCAGTCGGCCAGGTACAGCATGGTGCCGATGCCCGAGTCCAGCCGGTTGCTCTCCGCAAGCTTCGGGCATGCCTCGGCGAGCTTGCCCTCCGTCATGAGCGCGCGTCCCTGATTGAAGAGCGCCTCCGCCGCGGCCGCATCGTTCGCGTTGGTGGTCTCGGCGCGAGCGTCGCCAGCGAGCACGATCGCGAGCGCCTGACACAGAGCGAGCGCTGCGATGCATGGCGTGGTCTGCATCGTTCGCGTCACGGCTGGTCTCCCTTCTGCTTTGCACCGAGCTGCATCCGATACGTCGCGAAGCGCTGCGCGCCAGGTCCGTGACCGTTGCCGGCGTCCTCCCATCCGTAGCCGTACCGACCGATGTGCATCAGGCGGATCGTTGTGTCCGCGAAGATCGTATGCCTTGCCTGGCGTGCTCGCTCGCAGAACGCGAAGTCCTCGCCCAGGTACCACTCCGCACCGCTCTCGCCGTGCGGGTCCTTGACGATGAGCGGCTGGAAGAACGGGTAGAACCCCTTGCCCCACCGCGTGTTCACGCGCTTCACGTTGAGCCTGTCCCGGATGTCCTCGTACACCTCGCGCCGCGTGAGGACGAAGCCAGCGCCCACGTACTGCACCTCGAGCAGCCCACCCCCTTCACCAAAGACGACCTCCTTCGTCTCCGGCAGCAGATATGCAGCGAGCTCGCGCTGGCCCTTCTTCGCATAGAGCCCGCACGCGATCGGCACCTTGTGGCTGCGCAGCTTCTCCACCGCATCCGCAGTGAACGCGATGTCCGCGTCGAGCCACATGATGTCCTCGAAGCCTTGATCAAGCGCCTCGGTCGCCATCAGGCTGCGCGCCAGATCGATCGCGGAGTTGCCCGCCATGCGTCGCACCTCCCATCCAGATTTCGCGAGCTCGATCAGCGCGCGTTCGCACTCTGGCTCGACGCGATCTGCAACGGGAAGCAAGACCACGCGCTTGGCGTCCGTCACGGCACTACCTGCATGGCAGCGCGGAGCCTGCGGCGCTGCCGAGGATGCAGCTCATGGAGCCCGATATCGAGCCGGAGCCGCTACCAAACGAGCAGCCGTTCAAGACGGTGGAGCCGCAATACGGATCGACGCCCACGCCACCGCGTATCGCCTTCGCGGGTCCGTACCCCTTGAGGTCGCAAGCGAGGTTGCAGCTCGTGACGTGAGCGTAGCCCGCTTGCTCGCTCTCGGTTCCGTCGCAGTCGTAGTCGAAAGACGTGCTGCCGCTCGCGTTCGTGTATCCCTTGCCGGAATAGGCCGTCTGGCCCGGATGCACGTTCGGATCGGTATCCAGACAGTCACCACCAACCTTCGTGAAGCCCTGGGGCGCCGCGCATGCGAACTTGGCGTTGGCCGTCACGCCGTAGCCGTCGCCATCGACATCCTCGTAGAAGGCAACGAGCGGTTCGCAGCCGTTGGCCGGGTTGCCGTCGCAGTCGCCGAACCCGGCGCGACACTGGATGCCGCACTTGGCGCCCGCGCACGCGGGGTCCGCGTTGGCGCCGCCCGAGCAACCCACGTTGCAGCCGCCGCAGTTGTGCGTGCTGGTCTGCAGGTCGGCACACGAGCCGCTGCACGGGTTGGTTCCTATCGGACACGAGACGGTGCAGCCGCCGGGCGCGCAGAACGGTGCGGCGTCACCGCAGGCGACGTCGCAGCTGCCGCAGGTCTTCGGGTTCAGGATGTCGGACTCGCATCCGTTCGATGGATCGAAGTCGCAGTTCGCGGTGCCGGGCATGCAGCCCTTGAAATTGCATCGATCGACGCTGTCACAGATGGTGGTGGCGACGTTGGGGATCGAGCAAGCCGCGCAGCTGGATGCGTCGCCGCAGCCGACCATCGGGCTGGATGCGGCGACACATGTGCCGGCGCAGTTCTTCTGTCCGCTCGGGCATGCGTCGTTGCTCGCGTCGGGAACAATCGTGGACGCGTCGGCGACGACGACCACGGTATCGGGTGCAGCGTCACTGCCGCCATCCGCGAGGATGCTGTCCGAGTCCACGCCGAGCAGCGTCGCGCACCCGAAGAGCGCCACGGGCGTGACGGACACTGCGCCTGCGAGAAGGATGCGGCGCCTCATTTCCGATCACCGAAGCCATTCGGATCGGACGGTGGAGTCGCTGCGACTGGCGGCGGCGTCGGTGGGGCCTCCACGCTGGCCGGTCCCTTCACCGCTGCGGCTGTCGCCGGCGGCCCCTTCGCGCCAGCGCGCGGAGCCAGTGCGACAGCTACATGAGGCTGGGAGGACGCGGTGGGGGACGCGGGGGACGCGGCGCCCAATGCGACTGGCGACACTGGGGTAGCGGTGGCCGGAACAGGAAGCGGTGCAAGCACAGGCGCATGTGTGGTCTCTGCAATCACGGCTTGCGTGGCATCCGATGCGGCGGTTGCGTTCGCGGACTTGTCCTTCGCGGCTGTCACCCTCGCCAGCGCAGGCATCACGCGCGGCCCCACCACGAAACCCACCGCGCCCAGCACGAGGAGCGCGCCTGCCGCGACGAGTAGCGCCGGCCCGCGTGACCTTGGCAAGCCAGCGTTGCGGCGTGCGGCCTCCGTCGATGCAACGGACGCGGCCATGGTGGACATTTCGTGCCCGCCCATCGGCACGGGGACATCGACCGACGTCTCGCCCTCGGCCCTGGTCGCCAGCGGTGGCACCGAGCCGGAGCGACCGTTCACCTGCATGCTGATGATGCGATCGATCGACACGCGCGCCCTGGGCGGCGCAAACGGCTCTAGCGCCCGCGCCAGCTCGGCGACGTTCGCGAAGCGCGCCCACGTCTCCTTCTGCAGGCAATGGAGGATCACCTCCTCGAGCCTCTCCGGCGCGGTCGGCAACAGGGAGCGAAGCGGGCGCGGCGAACCAACGAGGATCGCGACGCAGAGCTCGGGCGTGGTGGGTGCGTCGAACGCGTGCTCCCCCGTGAGCAGCCTGTGGAGCACGACACCGAGCGACCAGATGTCGGCGCGCTGGTCCACGTCGCGGGCGCTGCGCAGCTGCTCGGGCGGCATGTAATGCGGCGAGCCCATCATCATCGCCGTCTTCGTGAGCGGGTCGCTCCCGGTGGCGATGTCCACGCTGTCCACCATCTTGGAGATGCCGAAGTCCAGGACCTTCACGAGCGCCGAGCCATCGGGCCGCTTCGTGAGGAACAGGTTCGCGGGCTTCAGATCACGATGGATGATGCCCAGCGCATGGGCCTCGGCGATCGCCTCGCATGCCTGGAGCACGTACTCCACGGCGAGCGGGATGGGGAGCGGCCCGTTCGCCTTCTGCAGCTCGGACAGGTCGGAGCCATGGAGGAACTCCATGACGATGAACGGCACCTGATCCGCGCCGTGGCGACCGACGTCGATCACGCGTGCCACGTGCTCGCTCTTCAGCTTGGCGGACGCGCGGGCCTCTCTCAAGAACCGTGCGACCAGCTCCGCGTCGTCGAGGGATTCCTTGCGGAGCGCCTTGATCGCAACGCGTTGATCCAGGTCGACGTGGCGCCCACCCAGGATGACGCCCATGCCGCCCGCGCCCAGCACCTGATCGATGCGGTACTTCCCGGCGAGCACGTTGCCGGGCGCGAACTCGGCGCTTGGCAGCTTTGCCTGCTTGTCCGGCTTGGGGCTGGAGGAGGACTGGGTCATGTCGGGCGACGGCCACAAGAATGGCAGCATCCCAAACGTACCATCGTTCCCGGGCGCAACAGCCCGAATTTCGGCTGTCGGTCTGGTGTGCCGCGTGCTGGACGTGTTGCGCCGTGTTGCGCGTGCGCGCGTGCCCCTTCAGCGGATGAACGAGGAGCCCACCATGAGCACGAACACCACGAAGAACAGCGCCACGCCGCCGCCGATCTTCGCGGCTTTTCGCGTGGAGATCGCGGACTGGTGGCCCGGCGGGAAATGCATGATCGGGATCTCGCCGTGGTGCATACAGTAGTACTTGGTGGTGAAGGCGGAGACGATCAGCCATCCCACCAGACCGCCCGCGATGCGTGCCGCCTGTCCGCCGCCGCCGGCGTTCGACGCGGTTGGCGTCCCGCAGTGCGGGCACGGGAGCTTCCCGAACAAGCCAACGTTCGCGACCGGCGGTCCCGACATCACATGCGGCGCGGCCTGCCCGTAGCCCTGCATCGCACCAAAGCCACCGGGCGGTGGCGGTTGCCCGTACGGCTGCTGCGGCTGCCCATATGGCTGCTGCGGTTGCCCGTATGGCTGCTGCGGTTGCCCGTATGGCTGCTGCGGCTGCCCGTATGGCTGCTGCGGCTGCCCGTACGGTGGTGGGTTACGTGGGTCGCCGGGAGGGAAGCCGCCTTGCATCCATGGAGCTTACGCTCCGATGGCGCGTGCGACGAGGTCGAAGAGGACGCGACCGTCGTCGCCACCGAGCACCTTCTCGCTCATGCGCTCCGGGTGTGGCATGAGGCCGAGCACGTTCTTCCGCGGGCCTCCGTACACGCCAGCGATGTTCTCCACCGAGCCGTTCGGGTTCGCGGCGTCCGTGACCTCGCCCGTGGCGGTGGCGTAGCGGAGCGCGATGCGGCTCTCGTCGCGCAGCTTGCGAAGCGTGTCTGCGCTCGCCTGGTAGCGGCCCTCGGCGTGGGCGATCGGCAGGCGCCACAAGGTCTTCGGGCTGGGCGTGAACGGGCCGTCGTGTGTAACCTGCACGTAAATGTCGCGGCAGTCGAAGCGAAGGCCCGCGTTCTGCGTGAGCGCGCCGGGCAAGAGCCCGCTCTCCGTCAGGATCTGGAAGCCGTTGCACACGCCCAGCACGTAGCCGCCCTTGTCCGCGTGCGCGCGGATGGCGGGCAGGATGGGCGCGACCTTCGCGATCGCGCCGCAGCGCAGGTAGTCGCCGTAGCTGAAGCCGCCGGGGATCGTGCAGAGGTCAGTGCGGTCGGGCAGCGCGTGGTCCGTGTGCCGGATGATGGTGACGTCGAAGCCGGCGAGCGAGAGGGTACGCGCCATCTCTGCATCTGCGTTCAGACCGGGGAAGAGCACCACGCACGCGCGCATGCTCATCGCATTACCACAACGGGGGCCCTTGGCGCACGTGCGCGAACGTTGGTAGAAGAGCACGCATGTCCTTCGCGTTCCCCGGTGACCGTCCGATCACGCGCGAGCTCCTCGCCGAGCACAAGGTGTCCCCTGACGAGTACGAGCGCGCGAAGGCTGCGCTCGGGCGGGAGCCCACCTACACGGAGCTCGGCGTCATCAGCGTCATGTGGAGCGAGCACTGCTCCTACAAGTCATCGCGCGTGCATCTGAAGCGCCTGCCCACGAAGGGCCCGAAGGTCGTCGTCGGCCCAGGCGAGAACGCTGGCGCCGTTGACATAGGCGACGGCTACTGCGCGGTCTTCAAGATGGAGTCGCACAATCACCCGAGCTACATCGAGCCGCACCAGGGAGCCGCCACCGGCGTGGGCGGCATCCTGCGCGACGTGTTCACGATGGGCGCGCGACCAATCGCCAGCTTGAACAGCCTTCGCTTCGGAAAGCCTTCACACCCGAAGACGGCGGATCTGGTGCGCGGCGTGTCCGCGGGCATTGGCGGCTACGGCAACGCGATCGGCGTTCCCACCGTGGGCGGCGAGACCCAGTTCGACGAGGCATACGACGGCAACATCCTCGTCAACGCGTTCACGTGTGGTGTCGCCCGGAAGGACGGCCTCTTCTTCGGCCGCGCGACCGGCACCGGCAATCCCATCCTCTACATCGGCGCAAAGACCGGGCGCGATGGTATCCACGGCGCGACCATGGCGTCCGACGAGTTCGGAGGGGCAAAAGAAGCGCAAGCAGGGCAAGCCGAGCTGGGGACCGCGGCCTCGATCAGGAAGGGCGAGCGCTCCACCATCCAGGTCGGCGATCCGTTCCTGGGCAAGCTGCTGCTGGAGGCCTGCCTCGAGCTCTTCACGAACGACGCGCTGGAAGGGATCCAGGACATGGGCGCCGCGGGCCTCACGTCGTCGTCGGTGGAGATGGCGGGGCGTGCGGGCTCCGGTGTGGAGATCGATCTCGACCTGGTGCCACGTCGCGCGAAGAAGATGATGCCGTACGAGATCCTCCTCAGCGAGTCGCAAGAGCGCATGCTGCTGGTGGCGAAGAAGGGTCGAGAGCAAGAGGTGCTTGACGTGTGCACGCGCTGGGAGCTCGACGCGGCGGTCATCGGTCATGTGACCGACACGGGGCGATGGGTCGTCAAGGCCACGCCCGACTATTGCCCGCTGGCCGACGTGCCCCTCGCGCGCGCGAGCGTGGTCGTGTGCGATCTTCCCACCGACGCGCTCACGGACAAGGCGCCGCAATACGATCGTCCACGCGCTCCGTTCAAGACGCGCGCGACGCAGAGCTTCGACAAGGTGGTCACGGATCACCGCGCCACGCTGCTGTCACTCCTCGCGTCCGCGAACATCGGCGACAAGGGCGGCATCTTCCGCCAGTACGATCAGATCGTGCGCGGTGGGACGCTGGTTCGCCCGGGTGGTGACGCTGCAGTGGTGCGCGTGCCGTACGACGCGCCGCGTACGGACGCGTATGTGAAGGATCCGTTCAAGTACCTGGCATTCGCGGTCGACTGCAACGGACGCATGTGCGAGCTCGATCCCGAGATGGGCGCCAAGATGGCGATCGCGGAGGTGTGCAGGAACCTCGTCGTCACGGGCGCAGAGCCGCTCGGCATCACGGACTGTCTGAACTTTGCGAACCCGGAGCGGCCGGAGGTGATGGAGTCGTTCGCGCGCGCGGTCGACGGCATGGCCGCGGCATGCAACGCGCTCTCGGTGCCCATCGTGAGCGGTAACGTGAGCCTCTACAACGAGACCACGCTGCCCGACGGAAAAGGGAAGGTCGCCATCTTCCCCACGCCCAGCGTGGCTGCGGTGGGGCAGCTCCGCTCCGCTGAAGACATCGTGCGTCCGTGGTTCCGCGCTGCTGGTGACGTGGTGCTTCTGCTTGGTCGCCACGACGACGGTCGCGGCCTTGGCGGCAGCGAGCTTGGATGTATGTTGCACGGAAAACTGGTGGGCCCCGCGCCCGTCATCGATCTGGATGAAGAGGTGCGCCTGCAGAAGCTGGTGCTCGGCCTCGCACACGCGCACGTGCTGCAGAGCGCACACGACGTGTCGGACGGTGGTCTGGCGGTCGCGCTCGCCGAGTGCGTGGCCACCGGCCCCGAGCACGAGCACGCGTTCGGCGCGACCATCGACGAGGCCGCGCTCGGTCCTTCGGTGCAACGCACCGCGTGCCTCTTCGGCGAGGCGCCCACGCGGGTCATCATCTCCGTCACCACCGACGCCGCCGCGCGCGTGGAGGCGGATGCGAAGTCCGCGGGCGTGGCTTGCACCAGGGTCGGCGTCACCGCCAGCAAGGACACGCTGCAGCTCGGTGCGTTCGAAGTGAGCACCGCGGAGATCCGCACAGCACGCAGCCAGGCCCTGTCGTTCGTGTTCGGCTGAGCGTGGCGTCGGCTCGCTTCACATCGAACGCGCCGACGGACCGTCACTTCGCGATGCGAATGATTTTGCCGTTCAGGGTGTCGGCCACGTAGACCGCGTTATCGTCGACCGCGATGCTCTCCGGCGTGCCCTTGATCACCGCGAAGATCGTTTCTTTCGAATTGCAGCCAGCGATGGCGCACCGGCGGATCGTGCCGTCGTCCAGGTTCGCCCAGTACACGTTGTCGTCGTCCACCGCGATCGAGGACGGCTTGGGCTGGTTGCGAGCAAGCTCCGTCGAGGTCGTCCCGATGCGGAAGACGATGCCCTCCGCACCGCCAGTCGGTTCGAGCCAGGATGTCACGAACGCTGCGTTTCCGTGGACCGCGATTCCGCGCGGCCCGGGCGTGTCATAGCGCAGTGCCACCGCGGCACCGCCGTCCTTGTTCACGGCGAACACCGCGCCGGCGTCGTCGTTGCGGTCGCCGGAGAGCCAGAACACCTGGGTGTCGTTCATTGCCAACGGACGCGTGAAGCCCACGGGCGAGGACGCGAGAAGGACGCTCGCGTCTCCGCACGGCGGGCCGTTGGCAGGGCACGATCTCACCTGATCGGGAGCCTGGGTGGTCCAGTAGACGTTCGTCGCGTCGACGCCGATCCCATAGGGATAGCTCCCGGGCGTGACCTGCCAGAAGGCCTCGACGGGCGCGGCCGCGGTCGGTGCTGCGCGGAAGACGGTCGAATTCAGGTTGACCGTCCAGTAGACGTGCGTGGCGTCCACCGCGATGCCGCTCGGCACCCCCGCCTTGGGATATCCCGTCGCGATGGTGACAAGGGTCGCGGCGCACGTGGCGATGACGCACGTGCGCACCGTTCCGTTGTCCAAGATCCAGTACGCCGACGGTCCACGCACGGCCAGCCGTCGCACGGTGCTCTCGCCTGGAGCGATGTCGACCGGGTGTCCGCATGGGCCGTCGCAGGTGGAGGTGGGGATGTCACTCCCGCATCCGCGACGGTGACGGCGTCGACGGCAGCGACATCGGGCGCGCCCGCATCGTCGGTGGTGGAGGAGTCGGTACCACCGAACGACCCGCACGCTGCGGCGATCGCGATGGTGCCGGCAGCGGCCGCCATCAGCGAAACGACCGCGACACCGGCGCTTGCTGACGAACGCCTGGCCATCCCAAGACGGTATCGCTTCGCCCAGGTACCAGCAAACGGTCAGGCCGCTTCGGTGGGCACCTGATGGATCTTCGATCCCCCAACGGTGGGGGATAACCCATTGGTTTTGGTTGTAACTACATGTACGCACATGACGTATGGTGTGGTCCAGGAGTTGCGTCATCGCTGGACATGTCCAAGCGTAGCCTCCTGGTTGCCTCCCTCGGAATCCTCGCCCTCGTCGGCTGCTCGGCGTCGGCGGACGACGCGACGACTGCCCAGGAAGAAGACCTCAACTCGCTCAAACTCACGCCGACCGTGATCGCGCTTCCGGGTGGCGGTCTGGGTACCGGCGGCATCGGGATCGACGACATGGGCTTTGCGCCCGGTCTCAACCGCGTCGTCGTTCCGGCCGGCCGCACCGGCAACGTCGACCTCGTCGACATCGACACGCTCGAGGTGAAGTCCGTCGCGGGCTTCAGCGTCGAGAAGCAGTTTCATGGCAGCCACGACTTTGGCGCCACCTCCGTGACCGAGGCCAACGGGCTCCTCTTCGTTGCCGATCGCACGACGAACACGATGCGAACCGTCGACCCGAAGAAGGGCGCGCTCGTCGGCAGTGCGGTGAAGTTCGCCGCGTCGCCCGACTATGTCCGCTCCGTTCCCGCTCTTCACGAGATCTGGGTGAGCGAGCCCGACAAGCAGCAGATCGAGATCTTCTCCATCCCGAAGGGCGCCACCACGCCGGTTCATACGGGCGTCGTCGCGATCGACGGCGACGGTCCGGAGTCGCTCGTCATCGACCACGCCCGCGGGCGTGCGTATACGAATCTCTTCTCGAACGTGACGCTCGCGATCGACCTCAAGTCCCACAAGATCGTGGACCGCTTCACGAACGCCTGCGCGAAGGACGGCACGGATCCCAACGATCGCGGATCACGCGGCATCGCGGTCGACGAGGCTCGCGGCTTCCTCATCGTCGGCTGCGCGGAGGGCATCGCGTCGGTGGTCGACATCACGGTCCCCGGCGGGAAGCGCCTCAGCCAGGTGAAGCTCCCGGGTACGGACGTCGACGTCCTCGCCTTCGATCCGGTGCTGGGCCACCTCTACGCGACGCCGGGTGAGCGCCTCGCCATTCTCGGTCTCTCGGATCACGGCGTCATCAAGGTCATCGGCACCACGCCGATCCCCACGCAGGCTCGCTCCGTCGTCGCCGACGGCAAGGGCTTCGTCTACGTCGGTGACCAGAAGGGCAGCGGCCTCCTCCGCTTCCAGGATCCCCTTCCCGCAAGTCACTGAACCAGCTGAACCCCGGCGCTCTCACCCAAGGTCGTACAGGACCTCGCTCACCGCCTTCGGGTCAACCGCGCCGAGCTTCAGTCGCTTCGGCTTCGAACGGCCTTCGTCGTCGACGCCAAGGACGAAGAACACGCGCTCGATCTTCTGCGGATCCGCGTACTCGAGCCCGCCGATCGGGTAGCCGTTGTGCTCGACGATCGCGGTGACGTTCGCGGAGAAGAACGGCTTGTGATGATAGCCGACGTAGCCGGCGTCCTGTGGTTCTCCGTGGACCCACCCGCTCCGCCGCAGCTTGCCGATGAACGCAGCAACCCCCCACTCCTTTTTCGCGAAGCGCGGGCCGAGGTCGTCGCCCTTCGTCTCGTTGGGCTCGAGCGCGTGCACCGGGCGGCCGAGCTGCGGAAACGGCGCGATGATCTCGTAGTCGCTCATGACCGTGCCCCAGGCGGTCCTTGTGGCCGCATCGAGATCGAGCGGGTGCACGATGCGGATCGTCGCGCTCTTCGGGATCGCGAACGCCGTGTCCTTCACGTCCGCGGCGGTGCCGTCCTCGGCGATGCGGAAGGTCTTCTCGAGCTTCGCTCCCTTCCACGCGCCCCACACGAGCGAGCGCACGAGGTGGCTCATCAGCGGATGGCGGACGAGCAGCGCGTCGAAGTCCGCGGGGCTCCAGGAGCGGCCTTTCACCATGGCCTGCTCCAGCCGCTCGCCCTGGATCTTCACCGTGTCGCGCAGGCTCTTTTTCAGCGTCTTCCACTCTTCCGTCGCGCGTGCGGCCAGCGCGGCGTCATCCTGCTTCCCGGGCTTCGGGAGATCCGGTCGCGCCTTGCCGCCCGCTTCCTTCACCATGGGCGCGCCCTCGGCGCCGAGCACGACCTGGAACGAGCGCGCTCCGAACGATAGCGTGCGCTTGCCATCCGCGCCGAAGCCGCCGTCAGGGACGATGCGATCTTCGAGCGCGTCGCGACGCATCTTGCGCGCCTTTGCGATCCCGTCCATGGCTTCGTTGGCGCGCTGCTTCAGCGCCTGGAACTTCACCTTCTGCGCGATCGACGAGAGCTGGACCAGCGCGACGTCGCTGCCGATCGCACCAAGCACGTCCAGACCGAAGACCGCTCGTTGGTGCTGGCTCTCACCCGGCCATGCGCGGACCAGCTTCGCGAGCTCGAGTGCGGCCGCGTCGCCGCCGAAGTGCCCGAGCGCGCCGAGCGCCCACTTGTCCTTGGAGACGGCGCCCGCGCCAAGCCACTTCTCGAAGATCTTGCGGGCGAACGCGTCGCGTGAGGCAGGCGCTGCGTGCTGGCGGAGCGCGGACACGAGCTCGTGAGGCGCCTCGAGCGGGGAAGCGGCGAGCGCGGAGACGACGAGCTTCGTGTCCTCGTCCTCGAGTCGCTTGCCGTCGAGCTCGAGCTTCGGAAGTAGAGCGACATCGAGCCACCCTACGGCCTTCAGGCCCTTCGCCTTCGCGAGCCCGCCGGTCAACCACTTTGGCTTCGTGGTCAGCGGCGCGAGCTTCTGCTCCTTCGCTTCGAGCGTCGCGAGCTTCTGGCCGCTGGCCCTTCCCTTGGCTGCGCGATCGACGACCGTGCCGTGACCTGCGCGCTTGAGATCGGAGAGGCGCGAAGCGGCGGCCTCTGCGAGGGCACCACGTCCGGCGGCGACGTCGACAAGGCCGGCGACGGCGTGCTCCACGTTCTCCTCGAACCACCTGACGCCGATTGCGGGCGCCTTCGAGCGCGTTGCGATCTCGAGCATCGGACCGGCATTGTCGGGCGCGTGGACCTTCGCGACGACCTCCGCGAGCTTTGCGGCGAGCTCCTTGTTCTTTGTCTCCACCACTATCTTCGCCGCATAGTCGAGGCCGGCGTACTCGGTGTGCGCGAGCCACGCGCGCATGTACTGGGGCTTGTTGAGAGCGAGCTTCATCCGGCGCACGTGCTTGTCGACGAGCGCCGCGCTTCCCAGCCCGAACACGATCACCTGGGGCACGTGGTAGGCGGTGTGGTCCCAGCTCGTCGCGTTGTAGCGATCGTCTGCCCACGACTCGACGACGGCGAGCAGCTCGTCGTGCAAGCCGAGCATCGCGGCGAGGATGAACTCGCCCGAGGGCTCGTCGTAGTAGTCCGCCGAGAAGTTCTTGGGCTTGATCGCGGGGGCAATGCGCTTCAAAAGCTTCGCCCGATCGGCGTCGGTCAGGCGCGGCATGACGAGGTCGCGAATTCCATCGAGGAACGTGCCTCCGCCATCGAAGCCCGCGGTCCGCGGCCGGCCGTCCAGGAGAAGCTCGACGATCTCGATCGCCGGAAAGAGCGCGAGGAGCACGTGCCCGATCTCCGGCGGATAGTCGCCCGCGTTGGCCTTGATCGCCTTCTTCACGTCCAAAAGCGACGCCGGCTTCAGCTTCTTCCTGGAGAGCTCGTCGGCCTTCTGCTTCGGGGTGAGCTTCCGGGAGTCCATCCGCGAGATGAGCATGCTCTCCAGCCAGAACCGCGCCTCGTCGCGCGACATCGACGGCGAGAGCTGCGCTCCTTCGAAATTCCAGCAGAGGCTCCGCGAGCTGGTCCGAGCCTTCAGTAGACGTGCGCAGCAGTCCTCGAGCGAGAACTCACTCGACTGCTTCGGCGCCGACGCCATCGGGAACTTTCGCCACGTCGCCCAGCGCCAGTCTGCGTCGTCGAGCGCGATTCCACGGCCGCTCGGGCTCGCCTTCGCAGGTGTCGCGGTGTCACTGAACGCGAAGTCGCGGCTGGGCATCTGGCTCATCTTGGCGGCGAGAATACACAGCGTCGCGACAAGGCGCTCGCGTCGCGAAAACGCACCCCCAGACGCGCGTTTTGGAGTCTTTCGCGCCGCTTTCATGATGTGCGTTGATCCTGGCAATGACAGGCGTATTCTTCTGGTCCTGGCCGGAGCTCAGGAACGTCGATGGGCAAAACGCACTCGCCTCTCCTAGGGTTCAACAACAACGTCAGGCACAAGAACCGGGTCTTCCACATCCAGACGGAAGACTCGGGCATCAAGCACCCGCACATCATCACCCACCTCTTCATGGATGGCGGTCGCATCCTCAAGAGCGTGAAGAAGTCCTACGCCGAGCACGTGGGGACCGACGGGATGCAGGACACCGTCCGGCAGATGATGAAGGAGCAGCACAAGGCGATGTTCATCGCCCTGCGCGACGGTCAGTTCGACTCCGTGGTGGACGAGCAGGTCGCGAGCAAGGCGAAGTACGACGCGGACACCTCGGCGAAGAGGGGCGGAAAATCGATCGCCCCCGCCGGCGCTGCACCTGCCTCACCTGCAGGCCCGTCACCGTCTCCGCAGCCTGCGCCGGTCGCTGCTCTGGTCGCTGCTCCGGTCGCTGCTCCAGCCGCTGCTCCCCCCGCTGCTCCCCCCCCCGCGCCCGACGTCGAGGTCAAAGGCGCCGACACGAAGCGCGAGAGCGTCGCTCCGGCGGTGCAACCTCAGTCGGTGCCCACGGACACGCAGAAGATGGGGTCGCGGCCGCCACCCGAGGCCCCGCCGCCTGCACGCCCCGCGTCCACTCCGCCGAAGGCTCCTTCCGCTCCACCAGCGCGTCCTTCCGCGCGTCCCGCGAATCCTGCTCCCGCGAGCCCATCCCTGGAAGTGTCGCTCTCCGCCGCCGCACCGCCCGTGTCCGACGGCGTGCCACGCTACCCCACGCCGGGCAAGCAACGGCTTGTCGTGCTGCCAGAGGCGGACGAGGCGCAGCCGAACACGATGCGGGATCCGGAGCCGCCGCCTCCGCTGCTCGACCTCGATCTGAACGCGAGCCCGCAGCCGCCGCGGATGGCGGACGCCGATCTGTTCCGCGCGAACGATCTGCCGCCTCCTCCGCAGAACCTGCTCAAGCGCAAGGACCTCAACGATCGCAACACCTATCGCGGAGGTGGCGAAGAGGAGCACGTGCGGCCGAAGTCCGCTCCACCGCCGAAGCCTCCGCAGCGCCGCTCGCAGCCCGCGCCCGCTCCCGTCACGGCCAGGGGACGCCCCGTGGCGCCCGCGCCCGCACCGACACCCGGCCGCTTCACACCCGGCGTGGCCAGCGCCAGCTCTGGCAGCGGCTCCGGCAGCATCCCGAGCACCAGCCCGAGCAGTGCGCCCGCGCGCTACGCCCCTGCGCGCCCTGCGAGCATCTTCGGTTCGTCGCGCGGCAAGGCCTCGCTCTTCGGCGATGACCTGGTCACTGACAAGTCCCTCGACGAGGTGATCTTGAGCTACCTCGCCGAGGACCTGGAGCAGGCCCCCAAGAAGAAATAGCTCTCGATCTCCCGCCCGCAATACGTGTAGATTACACCTTCTCGAGGATGATCGCGAGGCCCTGGCCGCCACCGATGCTCGCGCTGCCGACGGCGTACTTGCCGCCGCGACGCGCGAGCTCGTAGACCAGGTGCGTCGTGATGCGTGCGCCGCTCGCGCCGAGCGGGTGCCCGAGCGCGATCGCGCCGCCGTTCACGTTCGTCTTCGAGCGGTCGAGGCCGAGCTCCTTCTCCACCGCGAGGTACTGCGCGGAGAACGCCTCGTTCACTTCGACGAGGTCCATGTCGGCGAGCTTCAGGTCCGCGCGGGAGAGTGCGTTCTTGATCGCCGGTGCCGGGCCGATGCCCATGATGGTGGGGTCCACGCCCGCCACGCCCCACTGCGTGATGCGCGCGAGCGGTGTGAGGCCCTTGGCCTTCGCGTACTCCTCCGTGACGAGCACGAGAGACGCCGCGCCGTCGCAGATGCCCGAAGCATTGCCGGCCGTGACCACGCCGTCCTTCTTGAAGACGGGCGGGAGCTTCGCGAGCGTCTCCATCGTTGTCTGCGGACGCGGGTGCTCATCGACCGTGAACTGGGTGGTGGCCTTCTTCGTGACGAGCTCCACCGGCGTGATCTCGTCCTTGAACGTGCCCTTCTCGTTCGCGGCGGCCCAGCGCTTCTGGCTGGTGAGCGCGTACTCATCCACGTCCGTGCGGCTGATGTTGTACTTGGTGGCCAGGTTCTCGGCCGTGACCGCCATGGGCAGGTTGCAGTAGCTGTCGGTGAGCGCGCTCCAGAGGGAGTCCTCCACCTGCGGGGATTTACCGAACGGCCAGCCATCGCGACCGCCGCGAAGGACGTGCGGCGCCTGGCTCATGTTCTCCGTGCCGGAGACAAGCACGGCCTGCGTCTCGCCGAGGAGCAGCTGCTCCGCGCCATTGATGATCGCCTGGAAGCCCGAGCCGCAGAGGCGGTTCACGGTGAGCGCGGGCGTCGTGATCGGCAGGCCTGACTTGAGACCGATGTGGCGCGCGCAGTAGATCGCGTCGGGGCTGGTCTGCTGGACGTTGCCGACGATGACGTGGCCGATGTCCTCCAGCGCAATCTTGCTCTGCGCAAGGGCGGCCTTGCTCGCAATCACAGCAAGGTCGTTCGCCGAGAGCCCCTTCAGGGCTCCATTCATGGTGCCGAATGCCGTGCGCTTCGCGCCGACGATGACGATCGATTTACCGAGCTTGGCCATGGGAATGTCTCCGTTCGCCGGCACTCTTAGCACCGCGCGAGGAAGAGGGAAGCCTCGCGCTTGGTGGCAAAGCGGCAGCCGGTCGCTGCGCTCCGGCCGCGCATGCTAAGTTTTGAGCATGACCTGTCGCCCTGGCATCCTTGCTTCCATCGCCGTGCTGGTCCCCGTGCTGGTCGTCACGGCGTGCGTGGGCGATTCGACCGTCGGCAATGACACCACGGCCGCCACCGACGGCGGAGACGGCGCAGCGGCAGATGGGGGAACCAAACCCGGAGCGACGAAGTGCAGCGCCACCACCCCCTGCGCTGCGGGCGGTGCATGTGTGGACGGCTACTGCTGCGACACCGCATGCACCGGCGTCTGTGAGGCGTGCAATGTGCCTGGGTCGGAAGGCAAGTGCGCTGCCGCCAGCGGCAAACCTGCGCATGGCGCATGCGGTGGCGATGCCACCGGTGCCTGCGCCGGCACCTGCGATGGCAAGACGCGTGCAGCATGCATCTATCCGGCGGTGGCGTGCGGCCCCGCGGCTTCGTGCGCTGGAGGCACTGCATCGCTGGCGGCGACGTGCAATGCAGGGACTTGCCCGGCGCCCGTCACGCAGAAGTGCGCGCTTGGCTGCCTGGAGGACGGGTGCCTCGGCGTGACCCAAGTGGCCGCGGGCTACTACCACGCGTGCGCGGTGCTCACGGACAAGAAGGTTCGCTGCTGGGGCAACAATGACCAGGGCGAGACAGGGCAGGACATCAGCACGACGGTCGTGACCACCCCCACGGAGGTGCTCGGCCTCAGCAACGTGGTGATGGTGGCCGCGACGTTCGCCACCAGCTGCGCCCTCTTCGTCGACAAGACCATCAAGTGCTGGGGCAGCAACCAGAGCGGCGAGCTGGGCAACGGTGTGGGCAGCGACAATCTCAAGACGCACTCCACGCCCACCGCCGTGGTCGGCATCAACGACGCCACCTTCCTCACGGGCAGCTCGGCCGGACACTTCTGCGCCATCGTGACCGGCGGCGCGATCAAGTGCTGGGGCAGCAACGGGTCGGGGGAGCTCGGCTCCGGCTCCGTCGTCGCGGGCATCAGCGCCACGCCCGTCACCGTCTGCGCGCCTGGCGCCATCGCGCTGCCCTGCACGGCCGCGGCTGGCGCGACCTTCGTCGCCGGTGGTGACAACCACACGTGTGCAATCTTCGCCGGCAACCAGGTGGCCTGCTGGGGCGGCAACGGTGCTGGGCAGCTGGGGCAGCCCGCCGATGCGGCGAAGCACCCGTTCGCGGCAAACGTGACCGGGCTCACGGCCACCTGGCTGACCGGCGGAAACCGGATCACGTGCGCGGCCTCCGCTGGCGGGGCCAGGTGCTTCGGAGCCAACGGTCAGGGGCGCCTGGGGGACGGCCAGGACGTCGGTGACAAGGCCACCCCTACCGCCGTCTGCACGAAGCAAGACTGCTCGACGCTGCTCAGCAACGTGACGCAGGTCACGACCTTCGATGAGTCCTCGTGCGGTCTCTCGGGCGGCGCCGTGCGCTGCTGGGGCTCCAACACCGGCGGGCAGCTCGGTGATGGCAACGCGTCGGCATCGCAGAACTATGCGGCCACGCAGGCCATCGCCTCCGGTGCGGTGGCCGTGGCCTCGGGTGGCGGCGCGCATTACGCCATCATCGTGGACCGTGCCAACCGCGACATCAGGTGCTGGGGCTCGGAGGGCTTCAATCAGTGCGGCGACGGCACCACCAGCGCGGCACGCACCACGCCGATCGCTCCGAAGTGGTGAGCCACGACGCGGCCGCGCGCTGGATCGCCCAGCGCCCGCCCGTCGTGTTCAGAGTCCCAGCGCTGTGAGGCCGGGATGGTCGTCTGGTCTGCGGCCGAGAGGCCAGCGAAAGAGCCGCGCCGACTCGTCGATCGCTACGTCGTTGATGCTGGCCTCTCTTCGGCGCATGAGGCCGTGCTCGTCGAACTCCCACTGCTCGTTCCCGTGGGACCACCACCATGCGCCCTTCTCGTCGCGCGACTCGTAGACGAAGCGCACCGCGATCTGCGCGGCGGACTCGACCGTGAACGGCGGTAGCGGTGGACGATCCATGGCATTCCTCTCTGTCTCTCTCACGCAGCGACGGTGCTCGCCTTGTGGGTCACGACAGGGAAGTCGATCTCCGTCTGCGCGACCGTGTTCACGTAGTTCGT
This sequence comes from Polyangiales bacterium, assembly GCA_038230375.1. Taxonomy (GTDB): domain Bacteria; phylum Myxococcota_A; class Polyangia; order Polyangiales; family Polyangiaceae; genus JANXLV01. Next base: position 171,017 of record JBBRNJ010000003.1, read on the forward strand.
CAGGGTGTTGAGCGCGACGTGGAGGATGATCTCCACGACCTGCGCGTCATTGTAGCCCGCCGCCTTCACCGCGGTGACGTCGGCGTCGCTGACGTGACCACGCGCGCGGATCACGGTGGCGGCGAACTGGAGCGCGGCCTCGGCCTTGGCGTCGTCGGAGTGCGCATCCCGGTTCGCCGTGAGCTCCGTGTCCGAGAGCTTCGTCGCGTTCTTGCCCAGGTACGTGTGTGCCGACAAACAGTAGTCGCAGCCGTTCTGCTCCGCGATGACCATCGCCAGGCGCGCACGCGTGCGGGCGTCGAGCTGGCCCTTCCCGAGCGCGCCAGAGAGGCCAAGGTAGCCCTCGAGCGCCGCGGGGCTCTGACCCAGGAGGCGGAAGAGGTTCGGAGCGACACCGAGCTGCTTCTTCACGGCCTCGAGCATGGGCTGCGAGGCTGCGGGGGATGCGTCGATCGTGGCGGGGGTCTGGATGCGTGACATGGGACTCTCCTCTGGATTCGTCGGAGCGGCGCATGTGCCGTCCGTCGTGGAGAGGAAGATGCGCCGTTGTGATTGAAACAACAATGGGACGGATTGACACTTCACCGTTGCGTGATGTGCAATGGTCGTATGGACCGTCTGGAAGCCATGGGTGTCTTCGTCTCCGTCGCCGAGCTCCGCGGATTCGCGCCCGCCGCTCGGCGCCTCTCTCTTTCGCCGTCGGCGGTGACGCGGCTCGTCGCCGGACTGGAGGAACACCTGGGGGCGCGGCTCCTCCAGCGCACGACGCGCTCCGTCACGCTCACGGATGCAGGCTCGCGTTTCCTGATGCGCGCGCGCCGCATCCTGGCCGACGTGGCCGAGGCGGAGGGCGCCGCGCAGGCAGAGCGCACCGTCCCGAACGGGCGCTTCGTGCTCACCGCGCCGGGGATGTTCGGAAGGCTTCACGTGGCAAAGGCGATGTGCGGCTACCTCGCCAGGTACCCGGCCGTGCAAGGCGAGCTCCTGCTCGGCGATCGGATGTCGAACCTGGTGGACGAAGGGATTGACGCCGCCGTGCGCATCGGCGCGCTGGACGACTCGTCGCTCGTCGCGCGCAACGTCGGCGCCACGCGTCGCGTGCTGGTCGCATCTCCCGCGTATCTCGCGAAGAGGAAGCGCCCGCGTTCGCCCGAGGCACTCGCGAGCCACGACACCATCCTCTGCACCGCGCTCACGCCCACGGCCGAGTGGCGCTTCTTCCGCGGCGACGAGGAGACGCGCGTCGCGATCACGCCGCGGTTCGTCACGAACAGCGCGGACGCGGCGCTTGGACACGCCGTCCTCGGCGGCGGCATCACCCTCGTGCTCGCATACCAGGCCGCAGAGGCCGTGAAGAAGGGCGCGCTGAAGGTCCTCTTGCCAGAGCATGAGCCGCCCCCGCTCCCGATCCATGTGGTCTACCCGAGCTCGCGCCTGCTCTCGGCGAAGGTGCGGGCATTCGTCGACCTCGTGACCGCCACCTGCGACTGGCGCTTCACTGCGCTATGAGCGGTGGTAGAAGAGGGCATGGCCTCCAAGAAAAAGACGAGCGCGAAGACCGCGCCGAAGAAGACCGCGCCGAAGAAGACCGCGAAGGCCGCGAAGAAAGCCTCGACCGCGGCGCAGAGGCAACTCGTACGGCTCGTAGCGCGAGTCTCGAGCGTGAAGAACGCGACGACGTTCTGTGACGAGCTGTTCGTCGCGCTCGCAGAGCGCATCTCCGAGCTCGACGCCGCCGACGAGGTGGTCCTCTACTACCTGGGCACGCAGCTCCTCGAGCACGAGGTGTCGAAGGGTGGCTTTGCGCAGGCCTTCATCAACCTGGGCGCGGACTCGCAGTTCATCGAATGGGCGCGCGATGGCTACGAGGCGCTCGCGAAGCCGAAGGCAGCAGCGATCCTGAAGGAGGCGCTCGCGCTCGCGAAGAAGGACGCGGCGAGGCTGCGCGAGGTCGCGAAGGCGGCGAAGACGGCGCGCGGCGTGGATGCATACATCGCGTATCGGCAGCTCGGCACGTTCTCGGCGCTCGAGGACCGCGCGGACACGGACATGTTCATCTCGAGCAAGGCGCGTCTCGCGCTCGTCAGGAAGTACCAGGCGCATTTTGCAGCGCTCTGACTATCCCCCGCATGGTCCTCCGCACCAGCCGCCGCCGCGGAGCAGTGGTGGGTCGACGTGGATCATCGTCGCCATCGTGGCCATTCCCGCGCTCATCGCGTTCATCGGAATCCTGGCGGTGCTCGCCATCTTCGGCGTGCGGAAGTACATCGCGGCCGCGAAGCAGGTGGAGGCACGCAACTCCATGGGGACCATCGGCATGCGCGCCGCGGCCGCCTACGAGCGCGACCGAAAGCTCTGCGCCTCTGCTTCGGCGCCCGTGCCCGAGGGCGTGCCCCACGGCATGAAGTTCCAGAGCGCGGCCACGGACTGGACGCGTGATGAAGGCCTGAAAGCCGGGTTTTCCTGCCTCCAGTTCGAGATGTCGATGCCGCAGTACTACCAGTACAACTACCAATCCACGGGTAGCTCCTTCATCGCAAGCGCACGCGGAGATCTGAACGCCGACAACAACGTGAGCCTCTTCCAGCTACGCGGCGACGTGGTCGGAGACGCGGTGCAGGTGGCCTCCTCCATCGAAGAGACGAGCCCTGAAGAGTGAGCCGGAATGACCGGCAGCGCTTGAGCAATCCAGCGCCGCCGACGTATGCTGCGCAGAGGTGAAGTCGTCCGCGCAATCGGGGAGGAGACAGGTCGTCGCGCTCATGGTGTCGGCGCTCGTCCTGGTGGCGCTCGCCGGGTGTGAGTCGTTGCTCGGCATCGGTGATCTCCCGGGGGCCGTCGCGGATGGCAGCGCCGACGTCGGGCAGCACGACGCCACGGCGGACGGGACGCTGCCCGATATGACCGACGCCAGCGCCGACGCGGACACGGGCGTCGCCGTGGACACGGGCGCTCCAGATGCCGCGGGCGTCGGGCTCGAGGCCTACGTGAAGGCACCGAACACCGCGACCGCCGGGCTCGCCGGGAGCTTCGGCCAGTCGGTCTCGCTCTCGGGCGACGGCAACACGCTCGTCGTCGGCGCCACGGGAGAGTCCAGCAACGGCTCGGCCGACACCGACACGTCCGCGAACGGCGCGGGTGCTGCGTACGTCTACACGCGCAGCGGGACCACGTGGTCGTTCTCCGCATACCTCAAGGCGGCGAACGCGCGCGCGGGCGCACACTTCGGTCAGGTCGTCTCCGTCTCCATGGACGGCACGCTCATCGCCGTCGCGTCGCCGGACGAATCGAGCGCAGCGACAGGCGTGGGCGGCAACGCGGGCGACACCACCGCCCCGGGCGCAGGCGCGGTCTACGTGTTCCAGAAGTCCGGAGCCACCTGGTCGCAGACGCAGTACATCAAGGCATCCAACACGCGTGCGGGCGGCAACTTCGGCGGGGCGATGGCGTTCTCGCCGGACGGCTTCACGCTCGCTGTCGGCTCGTACACGGAGCCGAGCGCGGCAAAGGGAATCAACGGCAACCAGGCCGACAAGACCGCAGCGAACGCGGGCGCCGTCTACGTGTTCGGCACAGTGGTGAAGGGCACGGGGTTCACGCAGCAGGCATACGTGAAGGCCTCCAACACGTCGGCGGGCGCGCAGTTCGCCGCCGTGTCGCTCTCCAGCGACGGCAACGAGCTCGCGGTGGGCGCGTTCGGTGATCCCAGCGCCGCCATGGGCATCAACGGCAACCAGGCCGACACGAGCGCGTCGTACGCTGGAGCGGTCTACATCTTCACGCGCGCCGCCGGCAACGTGTGGTCGCAGTCCACGTTCATCAAGGCGTCGAACACGCGCGGCAGTGCGTACTTCGGCTTCGCCGTCTCGCTCTCGGCGGTGGGCGACAAGCTCGCGGTCGGCTCGCACGGCGAGTCTTGCGCGAACGCGGGTGTCGGCGCGAACCAGACCGACAGCACTGCTCCACAAGCAGGTGCAGTCTACACGTTTTCGCGCGCAGGCGGCGCGTGGTCGCAAGACGCCTATCTCAAGCCACAGAACCCGCACACCACAGCGCACTTCGGCTGGGGCGTGGCCATGGCGCCTGACGGCAACTCGCTGCTCGTGGGCTCGGAGCAAGAGCTCTCTGGCGCTCCTGGCGTGAACGCGCCCGACGCGTCGGATATCTCCAGCCCCAACACGGGCGCGGCGTACTTCTTCACGCGCACGCCCGGTGTGGTGTGGACGCAGCGTGACTATCTGAAGGCCACGAACGCGCGGAAGGATGCGCAGTTCGGCTATGCGGTGGCCACGGACAGCCATGCGTTCACGCTGGCCGTTGGCTCGCTCGGGGAGTCCAGTCGCGCCACGGGTATCAACAGCGTGGCGCCAGGCCCGGACGACACCACGGCCCCGAACGCGGGTGCCGCGTACGTGTACCGATGAGCACCGGCACCGGACCTCTGGAGGAGCCCATCGCGGAGTCCACGCGGCGGGCGCTCGCGCGCATCGGCACCACGCTCCGCGGCAAGTACACGCTCGACGGGCTCCTGGGTGAGGGCGGGATGGCGGTCGTGTTCTCCGCCACGCACCGCAACAAGAAGCGCTTCGCGGTGAAGATGCTCTACCCCGAGGTCTCCATCTACGACGACATCCGCGCGCGCTTCCTGAAGGAAGGGTATGTCGCGAACACGGTCGCGCATCCCGGCGTCGTACAGGTGCTCGACGACGACGTCGCGGAGGACGGCTCCGCATTCCTGGTCATGGAGCTGCTGGAGGGCGCAACGGCCGGAGCGCTTGCGGAGGGGAATGACGGCCGCCTGGACGTGCGGACGGTGCTGACCATCGCGCACGAGCTCCTGGACGCGCTCTCCGCCGCGCACGACAAGGGGATCGTCCACCGCGACCTGAAGCCCGCGAACATCTTCATCACCTCCGAAGGCACGTTGAAGGTGCTTGATTTTGGCATCGCGCGCATCCGCGAGGCCGCGAAGCAGAGCGGCGACAGCTCCACTGCGACCGGCGTGATGATGGGCACGCCCGCGTACATGCCGCCCGAGCAGGCGATGGGAAAGTCGAACGAGGTCGACGCGCGCACGGACCTCTGGGCCGTGGGCGCCACCATGTTCAACATGATGTCGGGTCGCAACGTCCACGAGGGCGAGAACCCGACGCTGACGATGATCGCCTCGGCCACGCAGCAGGCGCGGTCGATCTCCTCGCTGCTCCCCAACTTGCCACACGACATCGCGTTCATCATCGACAAGGCGACCGCCTTCGACAAGGCGCTGCGCTGGCAGACCGCGAAGGAGATGCAGGAGGCGATCGCCAAGCTCCACCAGGAGAAGTTCGGTGAGCCCGTGTCGGAGGCAACGCTCGAGGACGTCTGCCGGCGCACGACGATCAAGAAGCCGCCCACGGGTACCGTCGTGATCGCACGAACGCCTGCGAACGTGACGCCCGTTGGCTCTGGCGATCTTCCGGCTTTTGCTGCCGCCGCCAGCTCGGACGACGCATTCGGCAAGTTCGGCGCGTCTGGCGCGTTCGGCGAGTCCCGCATGTCCGACGCCAACCCCAGAGTGAAGACGGTGGTGTCCCCGCCCACGCCGCTTCCTTCAACGTCACCCGCGTCACCCGCGTTCATGGACGGGACCGGTGTTCCCGTCGCCACGGCGGAGACCACAGACGTGTCCGCCTTCGATCGCAAGCCTGCCGGCCGCAAGCTGTGGATGTTCGCTCCACTGTTTCTGTTGCCCCTCGCTCTTGGAGTCGGTGTTGCCGCTCTGGTGTACCGACCTCAGGTGAAGGACGCCACCGAGGAGAAGGCATTGCCATCCACGCAGCCAACCGGCATCGGCAGCGTCGCGAGCGCGCCGTCATCCGCTCCCACGCCCGTGCTCAGCGCGCCCGCTCCCTCCGCGCCGCCCGCCGCGAACGTTGCGGCCAGTGCACCGTCTGTCGCAGGCGTCGTCGCGGCCCAGGTCGCGAAGAAGCCGTTGCCACAGCCGTCCGCCTCCGCCCCGAAGAAGCCAAGCTGCGATCCACCGTACTGGGTTGACTCGAGCGGAAAACACTACAAGCCGGAGTGCTTCCAATGAAGATGCGGATCCGCGACAGCAAGGCCTCTCGCGCCGCGCTCTCTGCGATCGTCGCGGCGACGCTGTTCTCCACGCTCCCTGCGTTTGCGGCGGACGCGAAGACGTGCGCGGAGTCGTTCGACAAGGGTCAGGCCCTCCGTCGCGAGAACAAGCTCAGGGCGGCGAGAGAGGCGCTGCTCGAGTGCTCCACCCAGGCCTGTCCCTCCATGATGATGAAGGACTGCAGCGATCTCTTGCTCGAGATCGAACAGTCCATGCCGTCGATCGTGGTGACGGCGAAGGACGCGAGCGGCATGGATGCAATCGCCGTGAAGGTCATCGCCGACGGTGTGGTGCTTGCCACGTCGCTCGACGGCAAGGCGCTCGTCCTGGATCCTGGTGTTCACACCATGCGCTTCGAGATGACTGGTGCCACGCCGATCGAGCGTCAGGTGGTCGTGCGCGAAGGCCAGAAGGCGCAGCCCGTGCAGATCGCGCTCGACGCGAACCCTCCAAAGCCACCGCCGGGAGATCCCACGCAGACACCCACACAGGGCGGCGAGCAGGTACCGCCTCCCGAGTCCAGAAGCAGCAGCATGAAGTGGGCGGGCCTGGGTCTGATGGGCGTGGGCGTGGTGTCGGTTGGCCTGGGTTCCGTGTTCGGGCTGGTCGCAGGCGGGAAGTGGTCGGACGCGAAGGATCAGTGCGGACTGGGCTGCGGTCCGGGCTCTTCTGCATACGACTCACGCAGCGCGGCGCGCACGGACGCGACCATCTCCACGGTGGCGTTCGTGGCAGGCAGCCTGCTGGTGGCCGGCGGCGCAACGCTCTGGCTGCTGGCCCCGAAAGAGAACGCGAAGGTCGCCGTCTCCATCGCCCCGAACGGGCTCCTCCTTCACGGCGCTTTCTGAGCGAGAATTTAGGCTAGTCGGTCGCGCCGCCGGGGAGCTGCGGCTTCACACGGATCGTCTTCTCGTTCTCGATCTCCACGAGGCCTGCAGGAGCGCCGCGCGGCTTGCTGACTGCGCCGGCGTTGCAGTAGTCCACGTCGACCTTCGCGGCGCCGCGCGACTTCGAGTACCACGCCGTGATCTCCGCCGCGGTCTGCAGCACGGCCTTCGGCACGTCGCCCTTGCTTGGGTTTCGCACCACCACATGGCTGCCGGGCGTGCCTCCACCCACGTGCATCCAGATGTCGTGCGGCTCGGCCACGTTGAACGTGAGGTCGTCATTCTCGTCGCTGCCGCGCCCCACGAGGACCTCCCATCCGTCGACGAGCATCGTGCGATACGGCTTTCCCTTGCTGGCCATCATTCGCTCCTTACGCCAGCGTCGCCCAGCCGCCGATGATCACCGCGTCCGGCCGCTCCTTCACGGAGACCTCCAGCGCATACGCCTTGTCCGTCACCTTGTAGCCCTTGGTGACGATCGTATCGCCTGGCCATACGGGCCTGCGGAAGGGCGCGCAGAAGCCAGAGAGCCTGGACGGATCGCCGCCCGCCATTCCCTTTGCCGCGTGGCGCACCATGTACCCGAACGTGCAGAGTCCATGGAGGATCGGACCTTGCTCGAAGCCCACCTTCGCGGCGAACTCCGGATCGGCGTGGAGCGGATTGCGATCACCCGAGAGGCGATAGAGGAGCGCCTGTTCTGGTGACGTGAGCTCCTCTTCCACGAAGTCCGGCGCGCGCTCCTTGTCCTTTGGCTTGGGCGCGGGGTTCTCGTCCTTGGGTGCGGGCGAGCCGCCAAAGCCACCGGCATCGCGCACGATGATCTGCGCGGTGTTCTCCGCGACCAAGACGCCGCTCTCGTCCTTGGTCTCCATGTCGAAGACAAGCGTGGCCCACTTGCGCATGTCGTAGATGCCGCGAAGCACGCTCGTGGTGAGGACCTTGCCGTTCGCAGCGAAGGGCTTGTGGATGCGCACGGTCTGAGCGCCGTGCACGACCATGGAGAGGTCCGCGCCGGTCGTAGACAGCTGCCTGAACATCGGCTCGAACATCGGGACCACGGCGAAGCTCGGGAGGACCTTGGGGCCCTTGCCCTCGTACAGATAGTCGAGCTCGCTCTTCTTCGCGCCGACCCCGAGCGCATAGAGGATGGTGTCGCGCGCCTCGTAGGCGTGCAGCATGGGTTCGCTTCGTTTACCGATGATCGAGTGGTCCAGCGCCATGGGCCGAGACCATGGTTCCACTCGCGCGGAAGGTCAAGTACGTTCCGCGCGTGCCCCTGATCCCGGAAGTCGCCCGCGCATTCGCAGAGTCCGGCATCGACCTCGCCGCGCTCGGTCTGGCCTGGGCGCGCGTCACGCCCACGGTGGTGCTCGTTCCTGCGTTCGGGCTTCGCGCGATGCCCACGCCCGTGCGTGGTGTCCTCGGGGCAATGCTTGCATTCTGCATCTATCCGGCAATGGCCCCGGTGCTCACGTCGCAGCCCGGCGTTCCGTGGGTGCTCCTGGCGCTGGGCGAGATCCTGCGCGGGCTTCCCGTCGCGCTCGCCGCGGCCGTTCCCATGTGGGCCGCCACCATGGCCGGCGGTGTGGCGGACTCGCTCCGCGGCAGTCAGGACCAGAGGGACTTGCCCGTGGTCGAGGGCAAGGTCTCCACGCTCGGCGTCCCGCTGTCGCTCCTGGCAAGCGCCATCTTCCTCTTCAGCGGCGGCCCGTCACGCGTGGTCTCCGTCCTTGCACGCGGTGACTTCCCCGCGCATCCGTTCGCGGTCATGGCCAACGACATCGCCTCGGGCATCACCCTGGCGCTGGCCCTCTCGGGGCCGCTCCTTGCCGCGTCCATCGTGATCGAAGTCGCCGGCGCGCTCATCGCAAGAGCCGCCTCACCCGCTCAAGTGACCGCGCTGCTCTCGCCGCTACGAGCCTTTGCGCTGCTCGCGATGTTCGGGCTTGCGTTCGACAAGCTAGCCAACATCCTGGCCCAGTCCATGTGATCTACAGCGGGATTCTGTAGCCGATGCTCAGGCCTGCTTCGAAGGACTGGACGCTGCCTTCCAGCGTTGCGCAGTCTCCGATGGGCGAGCAGGTCGGCGTGGTGGGGAGGAACCACTGGCTGCCGCGGACGACGACTCCCGCTCCCCAGCGCTCCGCGAAGTTCCACGTGAGACCCGCTTGCAGGCCCAGCACGAAGCCCTCTGTGCGAATGGTGACGATCTTCTTGCCGAGGACGGATGGAACGAGATCGCCCGCGTCCGTCGAGAAACGGTCAGCGATGACCACCCCACCACCCACGAAGCCCAGCCAGCCTTCGAACTGCGCGGTGCGTAGCGGCACGTAGCGGCCCTCGGCGGTGAAGACCATGTAGTTGCGCGAGTGCGTGCGCCGCAGCCCCTTCAATCCGCCGTACTCGCTGTCGCTCGTGGGGCTAGGGCCGAACAATGCGCCAAAGCCGACCGTCCAGTCACGGCCACCGCGATAGAGCAGGCGCACGCCAGTCTGCAGCGTCGCATCGCCGCGACCGACCGTCGTGAATGGGACGCTGCCGCCGCTCTGCCTGCTCGAGATCGGAGCGTTCGGCAACGCGATGATCCCACCCTCCAGCACAGCCATCGTGTGGCGGCGCTCGGTGATGGAAAGGGGCTTTTCGGCGGCGACGGGATCGACGGAGCTCTCGGCAGGGGAGGGAGAGGTCGAGGTCGAGGGCGAGGGCGAGGGCGAGGTCGAGGGCGAGATCGAGGTAGCGGGGGAGGTCGAAGTCGGCGTCGTTGTCGAGGTCGAAGTCGAGGTCGGAGTCGAAGTCGAGGTCGGAGTCGAAGTCGAAGTCGTTGTCGGCGCCGGCGTCGGCGTCGTCGCCTGTTGCGCGTCGGCGGACGTCGCGATGAGGAGCGCGCTCGCCGCGAGGGTGCTTGCTCGTCGGATGTACTTTACATCCATTTGACGGTCCCGCTCGGCGTCGGTGTGGTGTTCGGCGGCGCTGCGGTTTGTGACGGCTGCGGGGCGACCGCCATGTCTCCTGCCGTGACGAGCCTCGAGGTCTTCATGATGTTCCCGTCCACCTTGGCGATGAACACTACCTCGTATTTGCCAGCTTCGAGGAAGGTGAAACCGGCATGGTAGATTCCGCTGTCCTCGGCGGCGGTGAGCCTGATGCCGCCCGGCGCCGACGCCGACACGATGGATACGTGCGCGTCCTCTACCTTCTTTGCGCCGGTGATGCGCGCGTTGAAGTCCACTGCGGAGCCCAGGCGTGGCTTCGGGTTGGAGACGTCGAACTGAAGCTTGGCGCTCGTTCCTCCGCCGCCGCTGGATGTTCGCGGCGGCGGCGAGAGCGGCTTCGCGCTGGGAGAGGCCAGCGGCTCGTCGGTCTTCGGTGCGGTGCTGGCCTCTGCGTCCCAGTCACCCGAGAGCTTCTTCGCCGCGGTGTTGTCGATGTCCATCTCCACTGCCAGGTGGATGAGCCGCCGGGCCTCGGTGGGTTCGCTCGTTGCGTGCGCGGCGATGGCGCGTGCCGTCAGCTCTTCCGCCGCGCGCTTGCGAAGCGCTGGAAATCGTGAGTCGTCAGGCCATCGCTTGAGGCCGGTGCTCGTCAGGTCGCGCACGTTCTCGCCCGGCGGGTCCGTGAGGTGGTTCGCGGAGAGTGCAGCCTGCGCGAGCAGTACGAGCTCTTCATGGCCCGCCTCCGGTCCGATGCGGCCCATCCGATAAGCGACAAGGGTCGCCAGCCCCGCGCCCAGCACGAAGCACACGAGCACCAGCGCGATCGCGCGCGCCTTGCTCCGCCGCGCAAGGTCCGAGTCGCTCAGCGTGCTGTCGACGTTGGATGGCGGCTTGCTCGGATAATGCCCTTCGCGATCCGCGATCGGGGACGAGAGGTGCGGCGCGCTCGGCGGGGGCGTGGGCAGCGGTGCGCTCGGCGCGGCTGACGGGACCGGCGGCGTTGCCGCATGCTGCGCGGGCTCCGCGTAGTCCGTGCGTGGGACTTGCGCGTGGGAGACCTGCGGCTGAGACGGTTGCGTCGGACGCGTTTGCACCGCGGGGAACGACGGCGCTGGCGGGATCGCGGGCGGCGCTGTTGCGTCGTCCATTGTCGTGTCCAGCATGGCCGCCTTCTCGTCCCGGGGCGGCGGGCTCGAGCTCGCATCGGCCTCGGTGTCTCCGCGCCTCATCGGCCGCGCGTCCGCCGCGCTCGTCGCCAGCGCCGACACTGCGCGCGCGGGCTCGTTTCCCAGCTGCGCAGCGATGTTCGGCGGCGGCGTCCACTTCACGGTCGCGTTGCCCGCGGCCCCGACCGACACGCGCGTCGCGCCGCTCGTCTCTTGCGGCTCCGGTGTGACGCGCGGGTCCGACGGACGGCTTGCCATGCGCTCGCGCACGTCCGCGCCTATCTCGTGCTGCCTCGTGCGCTCGATCGACGGGAGGCTTGCCGCGCTGGACCGACCCGCGATGATCGGGCGCGAGATCTCGTCCGACGAGAGCCCCGCCGCGCGCGCCGCGTCCACAATGGCGCGCCCGAAGGACCGCGCGTCCTTCTCGCGGTCGTTCTGATCCTTCGCAAGGCCCTGCATGATCACGTCCGCGATCTGCTCGGGCACGTACGAAGCGCGCGCAAGCGAGCGCAGCAGCGGCGGCTTGTCGTGGATCTGCTGCACCAGCAGGCCCACGGCCTGGTCGCCCTCGAACGGCGTGCGTCCGGACACCATCTGGTAGGTCATCGTGGCGATCGAGTACACGTCGCTCGCTGCGGTCACCGCCTCGCCACGCGCGCCCTCGGGTGAGATGTAGCGCGCCGTCCCGAAGATGAGCCCGGCTGCCGTGGCCATGGACTGCTCCGCCCAGTGCATGCGCGCGATGCCGAAATCCAGGACCTTCACGAAGTCCTTGTCCTCGCCGCGACGCACGAGCATCACGTTCTCGGGCTTGAGGTCGCGATGGACGATCCCCTGCGTGTGCGCCTCGCCCACTGCGTCGGCCAGTTGAACCGCGATGTGCAGTGCACGCGGCAAGGGCAGGGCGCCCCCCGATGCTGCGAGCGCGCTCATCAGGGACATCCCGTCCAGGAACTCCATGACGATGTAGAGCGCGCCGTCGGGCATCTGCCCGCTCAGCAGGATCGACACCACATTCGGGTGCTGGAGCTTCGACGCGACCTTCGCCTCGCGCGTGAAGCGCGACACCAGCTGGGGGTTCGACGAGAGCTCGCGGTGGAGGATCTTCACCGCCACGTCGCGCTCGACGCCACGCTGGAACGCGCGGTAGACGCGCCCCATCGCCCCGATGCCCGCGAGCTGCCGCACCTCGATATGGCCGGCGATCTCGCACTTCAGGTACGGATCGTTCTCGGCAAGGTCGGCCCCATTGCCCGAAGCTTTGCGCAAGGGGGTGCCATCTACCGGGCAAAACAGGGCATCCCCCGGGAACTGGCCCCCGCAGGTGGCGCAGGTCTTGATGACTTCGGCGGGGACAGCTGCCACGTGGGGGATGGTACCACGCAATCGCGCATGCGGAATTCCCCGGGTATCTCGTTGCCACATGCGCGCCGCCTCTTGCCCTTTCCGCGAACTTGGGAAAAAAGGGTCCTTCCGTGTCAGACCCCGAGAGCATCGACGCAGGCGCGCACGCCTACAATGTGTCCCTTCCCGAGTTCGAAGGGCCGCTCGATCTGCTTTTGCATCTCTGTCAGAAACACGAGCTGAACATCCTGGATATTCCAATCTCCTTCGTCACCGAGAAGTACCTCGAGTACCTCGGCCTGATGGAGGAGATGCTGCTGGATGTGGCAGCGGAATACCTGGTCATGGCCGCGACGCTCGCGCACATCAAGTCGAAGATGCTGCTGCCTGCACCGCCGCCCGGTCAGGAGGACGACGCGCTCCTCGACGAAGAGGACCCGCGCGAGGCCCTCATCCGTCGCCTGCTCGAGTACCAGAAGTACAAGAAGGCCGGGCAGGATCTCCTGGCCCGCGGGATCACCGGAAACGACGTGTTTCGCCGGGGCGCGCCGCTCGAGGAGACGGTGCCCTCGGGCCGGCCGCCGCTCGCGGACATCCCGCTCTACCGCCTGCTCGAGGCGTTCCAGTCGGTCCTCACCAGGACCAAGGTACGCATCGCCCACGACATCACGACGGACCGCATCAGCATCACGGACCGCATCCACGAGCTCGTGGATTTTCTGCGCGAACGCAAGCGGGTCGAGTTCGAGCAGCTCTTCGCGGGTCAGGCCACCCGCGCAGACCTGGTCATCACGTTCCTCGCCCTGCTGGAGATGTCCAAGCTCCGGCTGACCCGGCTGTTCCAGACCGACAATTTTTCGCCCCTCTGGGTGGAGAGTGTAGAAGGGGCGGACGTGGCCCCCATCGACTCGATCGACGCCGATGCTGATTTCCAGCCCCCCAAGGCGGCCCCGGAGGCTGATACGCTCGGCGTCGCGGACGAAGACGACTCAAAGGACACGCCGTGACCGATTCGCCGGAACCGAAGAAGAAGAAGACCGCTCGCGGGAAGAAGAGCGAGGAGGCGCCTCCGGATTCCAAGCCGGAGGGCTCCATGCCGCCGCCGCCTGGGTCCGACCCGACGATGTCCGACGGTGACGCGACCAAGAAGAGCGCGTCGGGACATGACGTGGCGGACGGAACCGACGAGGCCGAGGTCACCCGCGACGAGCCGCTCTCGCACGAGGGCTCGGAGGCCGCTGGGAACAGCGACTCGTCGCCACCGAGCTCGAGTCCTCCGATCTCGTCCGACCGTGGCGACTTCGACTCTCCCGTCTCTGGCTTCTACGGTGATCGCGCCTCGAACGAGACCGACGTCGAGATGACCATCAACCTCACTGGCGACATGCTCCGCTCGCTGCCAGGGCGCGATGACCTGGACGCGCCAACGCAGGTCCTCGCGGCGGAAGACCTGAACGACTCCGCTGTCGATCGCGTGCGCTTCCAGCAGCGCCACCTTCGCGGCGCGCTCGAGGCGCTGATCTTCGCGAGCGACCAGCCGCTCAAATCCAGCGACCTCGCCAAGCGCGCCTCCGCGAACATCCGCGAGGTGAAGGAGCAGCTCCTGTCGCTGAAGAGCGAGTACTCGAGCCGCGGCATCAACCTGGAGGAGATCGCCGGTGGCTGGGTCTTCCGCACAAGCGCGGAGTTCGCGCCGTTCGTCCGCGAGCTCTCGAAGGAGAAGCCGATCAAGCTGTCGCGTGCGCAGCTGGAGACGCTCGCGATCATGGCGTACCGCCAGCCCATGACCCGCCCCGAGATCGACGACATCCGCGGCGTGGACTCCGGGCCCGTGCTCAAGGTCCTGCTCGATCGCGATCTGATCCGCATCCTCGGCAAGAAGGACGAAGTGGGCCGGCCCATCATCTATGGGACCACTGCCGAGTTCCTGGAGTTCTTCGGGCTGAAGGCGCTGAAGGATCTGCCCACGCTCAAGGAGTTCACGGAGCTGTCGGAGGACTCGCGCCGCGTGGTGGAAGAAGAGCTCGGCGAGTCGCTCGAGACGATCCAGCAACAGGTCGCCGAGAAGCGTGAAAAGGAGGCCGCGGAGGCGGCGGAGGCCGCAGCGCAGGGTGCTCCCGATGCCGGCGGCGAGGTTCACGATCCGAGCGCGCACGAAGCGGACACCGCGGAGATTCCCATCCCCGCGCCGCGAGGAAGCCGCGACACCGTCACGAACGAGCACGAGCTCCCCGGCGACGACGCTGACGAGAAGGTCGCCCTGCCTGCCACCAACGCAGACGACGAAGCCGAGTTCCCGGACGACGACGACTCGGACTTCGACGACGATGACGACGACGACGATGACGACGACGACGACGAGAAGGACGACGACGCCGAGAAGGACGAGAAGGACTAGGCTGGCCTCCATCCCGTATCGTGAAACCACGAGAAGGCTGCATGGTTTTCGTCGAGAGCGAGCGATGGGCGTGCTTTCTCCCGAGCAGCGCCCGGAACGGCCTTCCGGCCGTGAGGACGCAGCGCAGGGAAAAGCGCGGCCAGCGCGAAGCTATCGGCGAAAAACAGCAGCCTTCTACTAGAAGGTGCCGCTGAGGCTGGCGCCGCCGCCGCCGGGAAGCGGGGTGACGTTGATGCCCGTCTTTGCGGACTTGTTGTCGCCGCCGCTCGTGAGGAAGAGGACGGTCGCGCCGGCGAGCGCGAGCACGCCCACGCCGAGCGAGATGTCCGCGATGAGCAGCTTGGTCTTCGTGTCGTCGAGCTTCGCGGGATCGCAGTTCGGCACGCACGAGCTCTTCCTCAGGTCGTCGAGGTCGCTCTTTCCGGTGATGCCGAAGAACGCGAAGCTTCCGATGCCGATCACGCCCACGCCGCCGAGCACGTAGGTCATCACCGGCACACCGGATTTTTGGGGCTTTGGGTCAAGCTTCGGATCCGGCTTGGGGTCTGGCTTTGGATCCTGCTTGGGGTCTGGCTTGACCGGCGCTGCACCGAGCGTGGCCTTCACGATGCGGTTCTTCTCGCCAGCATGAACGATCACGTTCTGCGTGAGCGGAGGCACCCCCTGCGTCTCGTAGATCACCGTGTGCGGGCCGGGGTCGATCGGGACGGGCTTGCCGTCGAGCACCGTGGCTACCTTCGCGCCGTCGAGCGTCACGGCCACGGCGGAGAGGTCGGTGCCGCTGCCGTCCTGGACGGAGAACACGATGGTGGGAACGCTCTCTTCGAGCTCCGGCAGCCACTTCGCGCAGTCCTTCCGCACGACCGACGGACACGTGGCCTTCGAGCAGAGAAGGAACATCTCGCGCGCGCGGATCAACTTGCCCTGGTCGCGCAGCTTCTGCCCTTGCTCGGACGCGGTGGGGCAGTCCACGTCTGCCGCGATCACATCCTTCGGCAGAGACACCACCGCAAGCACGGCGCAGAGGCCCACGGCACCACCGACGCGGCTGAGAACGCGACGCCCGCGTGGCTCGCGCTGATCACGCAGACCACGAGCGTTCACGTCACGGTTGTCCAAGGCAGTTCCGTTTGTAGGATTTGTGTCCATCGGCGTCGATCGTGTAGGGCGGATCGCAGTCGTCCTTCGGGGGCTTCACGATGTGCACGGTACCGGTGCCGCCCGTTCCGTTCCATTTGATGATGGGCTTCCCGCTGGCGGACGGCGCTACGGACGGAACGGTTGCTGCGGAGGACATGGACGAGGGAATGGACGAGGGAACGGCGGATGGACGGGGTGGCGCGCTGGAGACGGACGATGCAGGTGCGCCTGCGTCGAGCGGGAGATCGCCGACGGTGGGGACGAACGTCGGGGTGCCCGGAGGAACAGGACCGCCCACGCCGATCTTGCGCGGCGCATAACGCCAGACCGCGAAGCCTCCGCCGCCGAGGAGCAAGAAGGCCAGCAGCATGAGCGCGATCACGGTACCGCCGCGTCGCTTCGGGGCCTGGTCGCCCATCGACATCGCGCCCTGTGTCGAGAGCTCGGGCGGCGCGATGGGGAAGCCGCCAGACGTGCGCGGGTGCTGCACCGGCGGGATGGACTGGATCGAGCCGACGCTGGGCGTGTTGTCGGAGATGAGAGGGTACGGCGACGATCGCTGCGCTTGCGGTTGCTGCTGCTGTGGCGCTGCCATGTTGGACGACACGTCCGCGTACATTCGTCGCGAGCCGGTGCTCGGGCCAGAGGCGTGCGAGACCTGCGAAGGGTTGGTGCCTGGCGACGTGGTCTCGGCGCTCATGGTGCGCATGCCGCTGCCGGGCGGAACCGTGGCCTTGGACAGCGATCCGAATGCGCCGGACATCTCGGCGCCGGAGGACGCTTCGGTGATGTCGCGGCTCTCGATGTCGCTGATGCGGCGCGCGCGCTTCTCGATCGCCTCGTGCGCCAGCTCACGCACCCAGTCGCCCAGCTCGGAAGCGGACACCAGGCCGCCGTTGCGCTCCAGCTCCTGCGCCATGATCTTCGCGGAGGCGTAGCGACGTGACGGATCGAACTGGAGCGCGGTCATCGTGATCTCGTCGAGCACCTTCGGGACGTTCGGATTCACGGTGCTGGGCGGTTGGATCTGCGCCGCCATGATCTTCGGGATGATCGATGCCTCGTTGTCGCCGTCGAAGAGCCTGCGCGCCGCGAGCAGCTCCCACATCATGACGCCCGCCGAGTACACGTCGGAGCGACGCGACACCTCTCGCCCCGCGAGCTGCTCCGGGGACATGTATGCGATCTTGCCCTTGAGCGAGCCGTCGCGGGTGTTCTGCAGACGTCCCGCGGCCTTCGCGACGCCAAAGTCGAACACGCGGGGCACGCCGTCCAGGCCCACGAGGACGTTCTGCGGGGACACGTCGCGGTGGACGATGTTGAGCGCTTCGCCCCGCTCATCTGTGGCGTCATGGGCAGCGTGCAGCCCGTGCAGTGCGCCCGCCATGATCGCGAGCGCGTATTTCAGCGGGATGATTCGCCCCCGTGCCTTCTCGGCGCGCACGAGCCGGGAGAGCGATTCGCCCTGGATGTACTCCATGACGATGAAGATCTCGTCGCCGGCGACGACGTCGATCGTGGGGATGACGTTGGTGTGGCGAATACGCGCGGCAAGGCGCGCCTCGTCCAGGAACATGGTCACGAAGTCGTCTTCGCGCGCGAGGTGTTTGTGGAGCCGCTTGATCGCGACCACCCGCGAAAACCCCACGGGGCCGCTCAATCGACCGAAATGGACAGATGCCATTCCGCCCGAGGCGATCTCGTCGAAGAGAACGTACCCCATAGAGGGTGCAGGATATCGGGGATCGCTATTGACTGTCGAACGTTACGTTGTCGAAGGCCATCTCACACTGCGCATTCGTCCCGCTACCGTCCGGGCCAAGGGAGACGACAGCATTGCCGGCAGCCATGAACGGCACCTGCGTCTGGGCCTTCAATACCGGCACCCCGTTGAAGGTGATGTCGACCATGGCGGCGGCAGGATTGCTCAATTTCACGTCGATCCGGATCCACTCTTTGAGCTTGGGCTGCTGGGTGAGCGTGGCTGGAATGAATAGCGAACCCCCGTCCCCGACATTGGTTACCACCTGGCCCCACACCAGTCCGTTGTTGCCGTAGAGCAGGCCGAACACCGCCTCCGTGGAGGGAGAGAGGGCGAAGATGGTGATGCCTCCGCCCTTCGCGCTGCAGGAGGTGAGGCGGAAGTCGAAGGAGAAGTCGAGCGTCTTCCAGTTGATGAGCGGCCGCACCCTCTGGGAGAGGTACGCGCCCTGGAGGATCGCCGCGGAGTTGTTTGACTTGATCAGCGAATGGAACGAAGCAGGCGGGCTTACGTACTCGTTCGTGGTGAGGTTCGATGTGCCACCGTCGGTCTGTTGGATGGTCCAGCCGTCGCTGTCGAGCGCGCCGTTGTCGAACGTGCTGCAGATCAGGTGCGAGCCGTTGCAGTTGAATGGGACGGCCGCGTCGCCGCCTGCCTCCGCGCCGATTGCCACGTCTGGCGTGTCCGCGTCCGCCAGCCCCTTGCCGTCGGCGATGCCGCTGAAGTCGGCGGTCACGTAGCAAGCCGAGCCGATGACGGCGACGAGGCAGCTCGCAAACGCGAGGGTCGCGCGGCGCGTGCTCGGGCGGGCGAAGCGCCCCTTGTCTTCCCGGTGCTCCCTCATCGGACACTCAATCGTACCACGCTCAGCGACGGTTACTCAGTTTGCGGCGGGCCCGCCTTCGTGCGGCGAGCGCCAGCGCCAGTACAGAAGCCCCCATTCCGCCGACGGCAACGCCCGAGGGCACGGAAAGGAGCTCCATGGAGCACCCACCTCCGCCCGCGCCGAGCTTCGTGGTCGGACCTGCATCCGCGTTGCCCGCGCCGCCGTCAGCGACCCCGGCTTCGACCCCCATGGTGATGCCGAGCGCTGCCTCCTGCGTGGGCCAGTCGGCGGTGCAGAGCTCGTGGGTCGGCGTGCCCGCTGGACACGAGAGAGGACCGCGCACGCCAGAGAGATGAAGGCGCGGCTCGAACGTCTTGCCGTCATCCGTGGAGACGCCCGCCGTGAAGCCGCTGAACTCGTTCGAGCAGGCCCAGAGCAGGCCCTTCTGGTAGCCAAGGCACTGCACCTGCAGGCTGGACACCTTCGCGAACGAGAGGTCCTTTGCGGTCGCCGAGTAGAGACCGTCGTTCGGTCCACCCACGAAGACCTTCGTGCCGTCGTCGCTCAGCGCAAACCCCTGGAGCGGTCCCTTGCTCGTGAACGCGACCTTCCACGTCTTCCCGCCATCCATGGAGACGAGCAGCCGCGCCGGGTCCACCTGCGAGCCGTTCGTGCGGACGTAGACGATGTCCTTGTTCTGCGGATCGAGCGCGGCGATGAACGGTGCCCGCTCCTTGCCCACGAGCGGAACGGCGCGCTCGACGAACGACATGCCGCCGTCGTCGGAGACCAGGATCACACCCTGCGGAGTGGCGCCGCTGCCGCGCGCGCCGGAGACATATACGCGCGTCGCGTCCGCTTGCGACCAGTCGACCGTCTCCACGAGGATCGTCGGGTCCAGGTCCGCGCCCTTCTTCGCCCACGTCTTGCCGCTGTCGGTGCTCGTGAACACCTTCGACGTGAAGAACGCGTTCCCCGCGTCGTCCGTCATGTTGGCGAAGTTCGAGGTGATGACGACCGCGGCGGTGTACGTGTCCTTGCGCACAGCGATGTCGATGAAGTTCGCGTCGGCGAGATCACCGCCGACGAACGCGAACGTGCATGCGCCGTCGTGCGTGACGCCCAGGCCCTCGAACGTGGTGGTGGCCACCGTGCCGTCCGCGAACACGCCGAACGACGGATCCTCGGGGCCATTGAGGCCAAGCGCGCGCTCGCAGATCCAGTCCCACGCGTGTCCGGAGTCCTTCGCGACCAGCGCGCCGAACGTGGTGCGCATGTAGATGGTGCCCGGCGTGGTCGGGTGGAACGCGAAGGCGTTCGAGGCGGGGAGGCGCCCGTTCGCGCGCGACGACCCGCTGCAGAGGAGGAGAGCGCCAAGGGCACCAGCGAGGAGGGCGTGCTTCATACTCACGCCCTTTCACATACCAGATGAGCAATGCCGAAGCTGAGGCACCCGCGATCCAGGCGCGATGGAAGTCCTCGGATCCGGCGAGAATCACCTACATGCAAAATTCCGCCGCAAGAATACGGCTCCAACCGCTCCCGAGCATGGACCGTTCTCTGCACGTATGGTGGTTGCTCGCTTCACTGGACTCGGGAGGCACTCGATCATGCGCAAGGCGTTCTGCAGCATTCTGGCGGTGGTGGTGGTCGGTGCAAGCGTCATCGCGTGCGGCGGCGGTGACTCCTCTTCGTCGGATGGCACGTTCGGCCCCGCCGGCTACCCCGCGAATGGCTCCGGCAACGGCGCCGGCAACGGCGGCAACGGCGGCAGCCTTGGCGGTTCTGGTGGCGGCACTGGCGGTGGCACCGGCGGCGGCAACATGGGCGTGAACGCGATGTGCGCGACGTCCACGCTCGGCGCGACGGCGGCTCCGCTCCACCTGGTCTTCGTGCTCGATCGCTCCGGCAGCATGTGTGAGTACACCCCGAGCACCAACCCGCGCGACTGCACGAATCCCAACTCCAAGTGGCAGCAGGCGACGAACGCGATGAAGACGTTCATCGCAAGCCCGGATTCGCGCGGCATCAAGGCGTCGATGATCGTGTTCCCGTACGTCGACGGCGGTCAGTGCGACTCCAACAAGTACGTGACGCCCATCACGGCCGAGGTCACGCTGCCGGATACGACCACCATCGGACCGGCGATCGACCAGCACGTCGCCCAGAGCGGTCAGACCCCCACGATGAACGCGCTCGACGGCGCGGTGAAGTACGCGAACTCGATCATGATGGCGACGGGCGGCAAGGAGAAGGTCGCGATCGTGATCGCCACCGACGGCGTGCCGCAAGGCTGCTCCGATGACGGCAGCATCAACCCCGCGTCGAACATCGTGAAGACGGTCGCGGGAACCATCCCCACCTACGTGATCGGCGTTGGCGGGCAGACCGGCGACCTGAACACGCTCGCGAGCAGCGGCGGGACCAGCAAGGCCTTCACGGCCTCGAACTCCACGCCTTCGCAGACCGGCAAGCAGCTCTCCGATGCGCTCACCGCGATCCGCACGGCGACCGTCTCCTGCAACTTCGACATCCCGGCGGCGCCCACGGGCCAGACACTCGACTACACGAAGGTGAACGTCCAGGTCACGAGCAAGGGCACTGCAGCGACCTCGCCCTACAGCCCCGACTGCAAGGACCCCACCGGCTGGCGCTACGACAACCCCACCGCGCCCAAGCAGGTCGAGCTCTGCGACGGGCAGTGCGGCACCGTGAAGGCGGACGCGTACTCCTCCGTCAGCCTGGTCCTTGGCTGCGCGACGCAGACGTCCACCGTCAACTGAGCGTGCACGCAAGCGTGGCCACGCCGCTCGGTGTCGTGGTCACGATGACCGCGAATCCGGCGCTGCGGAAGGCCTCCGCGTAGTCCTCTGCGGGAAGCAGGCGGGCCTCGATGCTGACACCGAGCACGGTGTCCTCGTGAAGCAGACGTGCTCCATCGCGGCTCATTCGGCGACCGTCGGGAAGCTCGAGCGCGTCCGGGATCTTGTCCGCCATCGCGAGCGTGGGGACCTCGACGACCACAGTCGCGGGTCGCGCAAGCACGCGCACCAGCTCCTGTGCGAGGTGCGAGAGCGAGCGCTGATCTTCGGGCGGATGCGCAAGCGTGCCGTGGAGCGCGACAGCCGCGTCGAAGCTGCCCGCCTTGAACGGGAGCGGTTGCCAGAAGTCTGCGAGCGTGAGCGGAACGCGGCGCGCGCGTCGATCGCAGAGGTCGAGCATCTCCTGCGAGAAGTCCAGGCCGACCGGCGCGTGGCCCGCGTCGAGCAGCGCAGAGAGCTCGCGTCCCGTGCCCACGCCCAGCACGAGCACGCGCGTGCGGCTCGCGAGCCTTGCGACCATTGCGGCGAGTGACTCCTTCGAGGCGGCGCCCGTCTCCGCATACACGCGATCGTAGCGCCGGGCGATGGCGTCGAAGAACGCGCGGTCGCGGCTGCGTTCCACCATGACCCTACTTCTTGCCGGTGTGGAGCAGCGTCTCGGCGATGGCCAGGTACGCGCCCTCGTGCATGCCTGCGAGCTCGATGGCGTTCCGGATCACGTGCTCCTTGTCCGCGCGGCTCCACGCTGTCTTCGGCATCTTCGTCGCGCCGCGCGCATGCGCCTTGCCGGTGAGCGCGCCAAGGTAGCGGCCGAGCGGCGCGATGTCCGGGAGCGCGAGCCGCGAGAAATCGATCTTATCCTCCTGAGGCATCAGCTTGCGCACGAACATGGAGGTCTTGCCGAGCGTGGTCTCGCCCAGGAGCGTAGGCGGTGACGCGCTGCACGCGCGCATGGCCGTGATGACGCGCGTGGCGGGCGAGAGCTTCGGCGGCTCGACGAGGATCGCGGATGACGGTGTGCCCTGCTCCTTCATGTCGAAGATGAAGCCGCCATCCTTGCCGCCGTGACCGCAGACCAGCACGGCGACACGCAGACCGCCAAGGCTTCCCGTGCCGGCGATGCGTAGCGCGAGGTCCTTGATTTCCAGGTGCTCGCCCCTGGCCTCGCCGCTCTTCTCCAGTACCTTCGCGTAGCGCGCGAACGCCTTCCTTGCCTGCTTCTGGAGCTCCAGGGACAACGACTGGTAGCGCGGACCGCGCACGAACGTCCTCTTCTTGTCCACCACATGCGTGCGCGAGTTGAGGAAGGCCAGGCGCGTCCGCTTCCGCACCTGGTCGAGCAGGCGGGTGACGGGCAGCGGCGCGTCAGGAAGCCGATTGTCATCGAAGGCAGCGGCCACGTACGCGTCCACGAGCGAGTGGCCCACCACCACGGCGTCGGGCCCGCGGAGCCTCATCTCTCTCGCGCCCAGCAGCAGGCTCGTCACGAGGCGCAGCACGTCGTAGTAGAACGGACCCACGAACGCGTCGTCGAAGTCGTTCAGGCCGAAGACCACGTCGCTTTCCTTGTCGTGCAGGGGATGCGTGCGGTATGCACCGAAATTCTCCAGGTGCAGATCGCCGGAGAGCCAACCCTCGCCGCGCGGGCCGTCTGCGAGGTCCGGGCGCGAGGCGAGGATCTCGTAGAAGAGCGGCGCGGCGCCGCGAAGGAACGCGAGCGGCGACAGCATCATGCGCGCGTCCTTGCGCTCCAGCAGCGAAGGGAAGCGCCGCGTGCGCGCGACGTCCAGGGTCATCTGGCGCGCGGCAAGCCCGCCCGCGCTCGTAGGGGTCGTCTTCTTTGCCATGGGACACGTTCGCACGAGGAAGGGGGCGCCTTCCTTGAAATGTTCCTCATCTGTACTAGCGTCCGTGACCCTTCATGGGTCACGCCGCCGCCCTCACGCCGCGCTGGGTTTTCAAGCCCAAGTCTCGCGCCGAGAGCCTGTCTCCCACGGCGGGCTCGATCGCATTCGTGGACCATGACGGAAACGTCGTCCCCGTGGACGCGAAGGGAAAGGCGCAACTGGCCGTCCCGCTCTCCACCACCAGCTCACACCGCCCGGCGCGCATGCTTGCGCATCCTCTCGGCGACGCGTGGCTCGTCTGGGCCGTTGGAAGTGAGGACGGCGACACGGAGCTGTCGCTCGTGCGACAAGGGCGCAAGAAGGCCCAGCCGTTCACGGAGGGCGACCTTCCCATCCAGGCGTGCTTCGTGTCAGTGGACGGCATTGCCGTTGCGCGGTCCGCCAGCGTGGAGCTGTGGACTCACGCCGGCAAACGCAAATGGATGCGCAAGACGGAGGGCGCGCACGTCGCGGTCGCGCTCTCCGGGGCCACGTTCCTCGCGCTCTCGGAGGAGGGCGCGCTCACGAGCTACTCCGTCGTCAGCGGAGAGCCGAAGGAGTCGCTGCGCCTCGCCGGAACGGAGCCCGCAAGCACGTGGAGGCTCGCCCTCGCCGGAAGGGAGCGCGCGCTGCTCGCGCTCGGTGAGCACATCGTGGTCGTCGACACGGCCACCATGAAGGTCGTGCGGCGCATCAAGACGCGCGGCAACATCACGCATCTGGTCGCGGACGCGGAGGGCGCCATCGCCGGCTTCGCGGACGGGTGGGTGCAGGCGATCGACCTGAAGAGCGGCGACGCTGCCCCTCCGCTGCACGCGCACGAGAACGCGGAGGTCCTGGCGCTCGCGCTGGACAAGACCACGCTGTACTCCACGTGCGGGCTGCGGCTGTGCGCGTGGGAGCGAGCATCGCTCGGCGTCCTTCCCGCGTCGCAGTCGCCCGTGACGGCGATCTCCTCGTTCGGAGGGCTGGTGGTCGCGGGTGACAGGGCAGGGCTGCTCCGCATACTTGCGAATGGTGACGAGGTCGGGCGCCTCTCGCTGGGGCAGGAGGTGACGGCCCTGCGCGCTGTCTCGGAGACCACCGTGGTCGCAGTCACCACGCGCGCGCTCATCTCGCTGTCCGCGCCGTGGAAGCTCCCCAGGATCATCTCGCTGCGTTCGCCCGCCACAGCGTTCACCGCGGACGCCGGCTATGCGTTCGTGGGTACCCTGGAAGGCGCCGTGGACGTCTACGATCTCACCTCCGACTCGCACGTCACGCGCTACTCCCTCTCCGAGGCAGACGTCTCCGCGCTCGCGCTCCTCCCCGGGGGAAAGCTTGCGGTGGGCACCGGCGCCATCGATGGGCGCGTGTTCATCGTCGACGCGGTCGCCGCGGAGGTCCGCCATCGCGTGGAGGCCCACGACGAGGCCTTCGGCGTCACCTGCATCGCCGCGGAGCCGCGAGGAAGATTGGTCGCGTCCGGCTCCGACGACGGCAGCGTTGCCCTCATCGACCCCGGCAAGGGCAAGGTGCTCGCCCGCATCCGCCTTCCGGAGACGCCCGCGTCGATCGCGTTCGAGGCATCGGGCAAGCGCTTCATCTGCACGTTCGCAGACGGCAAGGCGGCCGTGGTCGATCTGGCCGACCGGGCCAAGGTGCTCGCGCTCGACCTCCGCGGTGCAACGCACGTCACGTGGGGCACCTCGCCCATGTTCGGCCACGCGGACGGGCGCGTCGCGGCGTACTCGGTGTGACCACGGTGGCGACCACGGAGACGCTCCGCACGCGCGCAGGTCGCGCACTCGAGCGCGGCCTCCCGCTCCTCGCGCCGCTGGGCTTCCTGCACGGCGCGCTCGCGCCGATCTCTCGCGTGCTCCGTGCTGCGCCGGGTGTGGTGGTTGTCGCGATCGGCGGCGCCACCATCGGCGGCTCCGGGCGCACCGCGCTGGCGCTTTCATGTGCAGAATACATGCATGCGTGTGGCGCTCGCGTCGCGATCGTGGGGCACGCCTACCGCGCAAGGCCTGGTGCAGCGCCGCGCATCGTGTCCACAACGGACTCGCTCCCAGAGGTCGGGGACGAGGCGCGGATGCTTGCGCGCGCGCTCGGCGATCGGGTGAAGGTCGTCGTGGCCGACCAGCGCCAACATGCGCTCGACCTCGCCTGCGCGCTCGCGGACGTGGTGCTCCTGGACGGCGTGCTGCAGACCACACCGCAGCGGGCTCACCTGTCGCTGCTCGCCGTGCGCGAGGAGTTGCCGTGGGGCTCGGGTCGTGTCGTGCCTGCGGGAGACCTTCGTGCGCCGCGCTCTCGGTTGCTTGCAGCGTGCGATCTGGAGGTGCCCGTGCGCATCCCAGAAGGCCCTGCCGCGTCCGCGTTGCGTGGCGCACGCGTGGGTGTGCTCACCGCCATCGCACGGCCCGAGCGTCTGCTCTCCGCGCTCGCGCATGCTGGGCTCGACGTGCGCGCGCACGTGAACCTTGGCGACCATGGAGCGCTGGACCTTGCCCGCGTCGCGACCGCCGTGACCGCCGCAACGGCCACATCCGAGATCACCACGTGGGTCGTCACGCCGAAATGCGCCGAGCACCTTCTGCCCCTCCAAGATCTCCTCGATCTTCATGGAACACCGGTGGTTTGCCTGGAAGGACGCGCTGAGCTGTCGCCCGCGGTCAGCTCTGCACTTGCTTCATTGGCCGGCAAAGACGCACCGCGCCCACGTCGCCGCACATTGGCTGCCTTGACCGGGCTCTGACGCCGCCATACCCTCGAAGTTCGCCGATTTGGACCAGTTGTGAGCAGCGAGAACGACGAAAAAACACGGGTCACTGCCATCGTTGCAAAACCGGTGGTGGATGAGACCAAGGCCGGCAACGACTGCGTGGTCACCATCTACACGAAGGAGCCGACCCTTCTGGGTAAGCGCTTCGTGCTGGATCAGACACCGTTCCGCATTGGCCGCGGCCCCGAGAACAACATCGTGCTCGAGGGCGACAGCGTCTCGCGCCGTCACGCGCACTTCGAGCAGCGCGGCGGCACGTGGTTCGCGATCGACGACGGCTCCACCAACGGTACGTACGTCAACGACGAGGTCATCGCGCGCGAGCTCGGCCTCACCAACGGTGATCGCGTGAAGGTCGGCCCCACGATCTTCAAGTACCTGTCGGGTCAGGACGTGGAAGCGCAGTACCACGAAGAGATTTACCGGATGACCATCATCGATGGTCTCACCCAGGCACACGTGAAGCGCTACCTGCTGGAGGCGCTCGAGAAGGAGCTGATCCGCGCGCGTCGCCACGAGCGCGAGCTCTGCTTCCTGATGTTCGACATCGATCACTTCAAGAAGATTAACGACTTCCACGGCCACCTCGCGGGCGACCACGTGCTGAAGGAGCTCGCGCGCATCGTCCAGGCGCGCATCCGCCGCGACGAGGTGTTCGCGCGCTACGGCGGCGAAGAGTTCGCGATCCTCCTGCCCGAGACCACGCTCGAAGGCGGGCGTCAGCTCGCGGAGGTCCTGCGCGAGAAGGTCGCGGAGGCGCGCTTCATCTTCCAGAATGAGCACATCCCCGTCACGATCTCCGTCGGTGTGTCGCGCCTCGAAGAGGGCCACAAGACCAGCCTGGAGCTGATCGGCGCCGCGGACGAGAAGCTCTACGAAGCAAAACGCGGCGGCCGCAATAAAGTCGTGTCGTGACAGCTGACGTCGTGGGCGCAGCGCCGAGCCCGCTCATTCAGTTCGTTGACACGACGAGTCTTCCGCCAGAGGTCACGGTGCCTCCGCCTGGGCCGCGGTCTCGCCAGATTGCGGCGCGGCTCTCGCGGGTCGACAACCCTTCTTTCGACGAGCGGCGCGCCGATCGCGCGGACAGGAGCGGCGAGGACCACACGCCGATCGCGTATGCGCGCGCGCGTGGGAGCAACGTGTTCTGCGCCGACGGCAACCGATACGTGGATCTGGTGATGGGGTTCGGTGCGTGCATCTTCGGGCACGCGCCTGCGTGGCTCTGCGAAGAGGTGGCGGGTGTGCAGGCGGAGCTGCCGCTCGCGCTCGGGGACGTGTACGCGTCGGAGGCGAAGGCTGTCTGTGAGGAGAAGCTCGTTGCGCTCTTTCCGGAGCCGGGTGCTCGTGTGATCCTTGGACTGTCTGGCGCGGACGCCGTGACCGCTGCGCTCAAGACCGCAGTGCTCGCGACCGGCAAGAGCGGCGTCGTTGCGTTCCACGGCGGCTACCACGGGCTCTCGTACGCGCCGCTCGCTGCGTGCGGGCTCGCGCCTGGCTTTCGTGCGCCGTTTCTGGCGCAGCTGGGCTCGCACGTGCGCTTCGCGGATTACCCCGACGCAGCCGCATTGCATCCCGATGTGGAGCTGCATCGCGCGCTCTCGCAGGCCGACGCGCTCGCCGCCGAATGCGGTGCGGGCGCTATTCTCGTGGAGCCCATCCAGGGTCGTGGAGGATGCATCGTCCCGCCCGCTGGCTTCCTGCGCGGCCTGCGCGAGATCTGCGATCGCCGTGGCGCGCTGCTGATCGCGGACGAGATCTGGACGGGCATGGGTCGCAGCGGTGCGCTCCTCGCATCGCTCGCGGAGA
The DNA here is from genome assembly GCA_038230375.1 of Polyangiales bacterium. Classification (GTDB taxonomy): domain Bacteria; phylum Myxococcota_A; class Polyangia; order Polyangiales; family Polyangiaceae; genus JANXLV01. The sequence goes on from JBBRNJ010000003.1 coordinate 198,881, forward strand.
CCACGCCGGACCTCGTGTGCGTCGGCAAGGGGCTCGGCGCCGGCTTCCCCATCTCCGCATGCTTCGGCCGTGAGTCCGCGATGGCCGGCTGGGGCGCGCACGGCGGCAGCGCCATCCACACCGCGACGCACTTCGGTTCGCCGCCTGCGTGCGCCGCCGCCAGTCTCGCGATTGATGTATTATGCAAGCATCGCGCGTGGGAGCGTTCGGCGAGCGTCGGCGACGCACTCAAGGCTGCGCTCCAGCAGACGGGGCTCACGGTGACAGGGCAGGGGCTCATGCTCGGTGTGCGCATGAAGGACGCAGGCCACGCGCTCGCGGTGTGTCGCCGTCTCCTCGCGCGTGGCTACATCGCGCTCACGGGCGGACTTCGCGGTGACGTGGTGACGCTCACGCCAGCGCTGAACGCGCCTCAGCCGCTGCTCCTCATGGCGGCGAAGGCAGTGAGCGAGGAAGGTGCGGGTTGAGCCTGCACAGGTGCCCGCAGCGGCGCCTGCGCCTCAACGCGAGCTAGTGGTAGCAGCGATTGCCTGAACCGGCTGAACCGAGGGCGAGCGAGCCGCCACTCCGATAGCCGCTTCCAGTGCCTCGACGGAGAATGGCTTCGAGAGGATCTCGGTGACCCCGAGCGCGCGCGCTTGCGCGATTGTCTCCTCGTCGTCGAGGCCTGTCATGAGCATGCACGGCAAGGCGGGGCGCACCACGAGGACAGCCGAGATCAGCGCCGTCCCCTTCATCTGCGGCATCGTCTGGTCAGTCACGAGCAAGTCAAAGTCGCTCGGCGTCCGCTCGAACAACGCAAGCGCTTCGGGCGCGCTTGTCACGACCGTCACCGTGTGACCAGCCCGCTGGAGGACCCTCCCCACGACATTCGCGACCGCAAGCTCGTCGTCCACACACAACACACGCAGCCCCGAAACGTCCTTCACCTCCGTGCGAACGCTCTCGCTGCGGTGGCCCGCAGGCGGTTCGGCGACGGGCAACTGCACGGTGAAGCGAGCGCCCTGTCCCGGAGCGCTTTGCAGGGTGACGTCGCCGCCATGCTCGCGCACGATGCCGTGAACGATCGAGAGCCCAAGACCGGTGCCGGTCCCCGTGGGCTTCGTCGTGAAGAACGGATCGAAGGCGCGCCGCTGGGCCTCGTCATCCATCCCCACGCCGGAGTCCGTCACCACGACGGCCGCCAAGGAACCTACCGCCTGGCGCACCCGGATCCCGAGCGTGCCCCCGTTGCCGTGCATGGCCTGGAGCGCGTTGGTCACCAGATTCGCGAGGACCTGGTCAATCTGAGTGCGATCGGCGAGCACCCACACCGGCTCGGCCGGAACGTCCAGCACGATCTCGATCGTCGCAGGCAGCGTCGATCTGAACAGCTTCACAGCCTCGCTCGCGCACGCAGCCAGATCGATGCTCTGCTTCTGCGGCTCCTGCCGGCGGCTGAACAGCAGGATCCGGCGTACCAGATCGCGGGCTGTCACGGCTGACTCGTGGATCGCCTCCAGGCCCGGCTGCAACGAGTGGTCCGCCGCCAGTTCCTGGCGCGCCAGGTCGGAGTACACGAGGATCGGCGACAAGATGTTGTTGATATCGTGGGCGATGCCACCAGCGAGCGTCCCTATGGTCTCCATCTTGTGGGACTCACGCAGCTGATGTTCTGATGCTCGAAGCGCCTCTTCCGCGTGCTTCTGTTGAGTGATGTCCCGCGTCAACAAGGAGAGCGACGTGATTCGCCCTTCCGTCTCGATCGGACCGACGATCGTCGAGTACCACTTGTCGAGCGGCGGGCTGTAGGCCTCGTAGCTGGTGGCGCGACCTGTCGCAAACGTGGTCTCGAACGCATCACGCATCGCCGGGTGATGCTTCGCGCCCGTGAAGTCGAAGGGCGTCGCCTTTCCGATCAGCGACTCCAGAGTGATCCCCGGTGCGAGGTGATTCACGTACACGTAGCGATACTCACGATCGATGACCAACACGAAGTCGAACGGGTTCTCGGCGATCGACCGCCAGCGCTGCTCGGACTCCGCCTGCATGCGCTCGAGCCGTTTGCGTTCGCGGAAGTCCTTGAAGGTGGTGACGTAGGCGACGGGCGCGCCGTCTGGACCGTGGAGCACGGAGGGCGAGACGAGGGCAGGAAAGCGCTCACCGCTCCTGGTACGGAGGTGAAGCTCGAACGTCGTGGGCGCTCCCGCAACGGTGCGCGCGAACGCCTCGTTGATGGTCTCCAGTTCTTCGGCGGGCCAGTAAGGAAAAGGCGCGCGCGTGCCGACCAGCTCCTCACGGGAGTATCCTGTGAGCGCGCACATGGAGTCGTTGACGAAGACCGTGACTCCGTTCGTGTCGACGATGCTCAGGCCGTCGCGAAGGCCCACGAGGAGCTGTTCGACAAGCTCCGGTGTGCGAAACAGCTCAAGCATCCCTCAGGGCCCCCCGTTGCTTCCATAGTTGACCACGGAGGGGACTTGAAGGCAAGACCGCGTGGCGAGCCGCGCGTCGCTGGAGAACGGCTGCACGTACTGATGCCGCCGGTCATGCGCGACAGATGTGCACGGGTCCTGGTTCGTCAGGGCCCCTGAATTTGCGGTAAATCTGGCGTAAGGTGGCCTCGTGGACCCGATCGATGAGAGCAACGGCTTGCACGACCGCGTGCAGGCGATGGTGGCCGCGTTCGATGGGAACAAGCCGGAGCCCGAGAGTCCCGATACGCTCGCGTGCGACATCGCTCGCTTCCAGGCGCGCAACATCCCGGGCTTCGCGCGGCTGTGCGCGCGTCACGACGTCGACCTGCAGGAGCTCGTGTCCGCCGCCGACATTCCCGCCGTCCCCACCGACGCGTTCAAGCTCACGCGCGTCTTTGCGTTCCAGGAAGGAGAGCCGGTCGTGTTCCAGACCAGCGGCACGACGGTCGGCCGTCGTGGTCGTCACATCATGCGATGCACGGACACGTACGACCACGCGGCCCTCGCGTTCGGCCGTCGCATGCTCATGCCGCTGATGGGGGGGACGCAGCCTCCGGTCGTGCCCATCATGGTGCTTGGTCCGCCTCCGAATGAGCAGCCGGACTCGTCCCTGACTCACATGCTTTCCATGTTCGCGCACACGATGGGCAGCGACGCGAACGGGCAGGAGACGTACTTCCTGCGCGATGGCGTGTTCGATCTCGCCAAACTCGACGAGCGCGTGGCGGGCATCCTCTTGAAGGGGAACCAGCCCGTGTTGTTGATGGGGACGTCGTTCGCGTTCGTGCACTTCCTGGACGCGATGGGGAGCGACACGTTCCGCCTGCCAGCACGCAGCCGCGTGATGCAGACCGGCGGCTTCAAGGGCAAGTCGCGCGAGGTCTCGGCCACCGAGCTCCGTCGCGAGATAGCGCGTGTATTCTGCATCGAAGAGGGCGACGTGCTCTCCGAGTACGGCATGACGGAGCTCTCGAGCCAGTTCTACACGCACGCGGGCGAGGACACGCTCGCCGGCATCTTCACGGAGCCGCCGTGGGCGCACGTCACGCCGGTGAACCCGGAGACGCTCGAGCCGGTGGAGGACGGAAAGACGGGCATCGCGCGCATCGTGGACCTGTGCAACGTGGACAGCGCCGTCGCGATCCAGACGCAGGATCTCGTGCGACGCGAGGGCCACGGCTTCGTGCTGCTCGGTCGCATGCCGGGCGTCGCGCCGCGCGGGTGCTCCATCGCCATCGACGAGATGCTGGGGCCGTCGTGAGGAGTGTGCGCGAGAAGACCCGCGACGTGATGCGCATCCTGGACGTGGCGCGTGAGCTCCAGCGCGACGACTCGCTCATGAAGAAGCTCGTCGCGTCCACGGGGCTCTCGATCGAGGGCGTTCAAAAGGGGATGTCCGAGCACCTGGAGACCGACGCCACCGAGGACGACGTGGAGCGCTTCGTCCTCAAGTTCGGCGACGTCTCGCGCGTGACGGTCATCCTTGCAGCCAATGTGTTCGTGGCTTCATTGCGGGCGATCGCGTGTGCGCGCGCGAAGGGTGAGCGCGTGACGGTGCGTCCTTCCTCGCGCGAGCCGGAGCTCGCCGCTGCGATTGTGCGCGCGCTCGATGACCCGAACATCGAGCTTGTTTCCAGCGTGGAGGTGCGCAACCTGCGCGAGGGCGAGATCCACGTCTACGGCAAGGACGAGACGATCGCAAAGTTCAGGGCCGCGGCGCACGTGCCCGTCATCGGCCATGGTCACGGCCTTGGCGTGGGCTGGCTCACAACGAAGACCTCGGTCCTTGACGTGCTCGCGGGTCTGGAGAGCGACATCATCGCATTCGATCAACGCGGCTGCCTCAGCCTCCGTGTCCTGTTCGTGGAGGGCGGCCCCGCGCGCGCCGAGGAGGTGGGCCGTGCGCTGCATCGCGCGCTGAACACCACGAAGGTCCCGCGCGGCGAGCTCACGCGTGAAGAACGCGCGGAGTCCGTGCGCTTCTCGGACACGATGACGATGGTGGGCGAAGTGTTCACCGGACATGCGCACGTGGTCGCCGTTGCGCCAGCAGATGCGCCCGCGATCGTCCCGCCCACGGGCCGACACGTGCTCGTGCGATCCGCGCTCCGCGCCGCGGAGGTCACCTCTGCGCTCGCACCCATCGCCAAGTGGGTCTGCGCGTTCGGGACGGACGACGTAGCGCGCGCCAAGATGCTCGGTCCCTCGCACGCGCGATTCTCCGCTCTCGGAAGAATGCAGAAGCCCAAGCTAGATGGATATGTGGACCTGAGGGTCACGTGAGTTACGGGCCCGAAGAGAGGACATTCACAACGACTTCGACCTAGACTTCGACTTCGACTTCGACTTCGACTTCGACTTCGACCCCGACCCCGACCTCCCCTTTCCCCAAATGCCCCTCTACAAGAACCTCGACGGCACCACTCCCGACAAGGGCCTCTCCGACATCCTCAAGTGGCAGCTCGTCGATCGCATCACTGGGAAGCGCAAGCGCGACCACGTTCCCTTCGAGACTCCCTTCGTCAAGAACGACGGCAAGTCCCTCTCCTCGGATGTCGCGCGGCTCACGTGGATTGGTCACGCTACTTTTGTGATGCGGCTTGGCGGTCAGCTTGTTGCCACGGATCCGATCTGGTCGAACCGCATCCAGGGCGCAGTGCCGCGGCTCGTGCAGCCTGGGGTCGCGTTTGCGGATGTGCCTCCGCTGGATGTCGTGACCGTCAGTCACTCGCACTTCGATCATCTGGACATGCCGTCGCTGAAGATGATCGGCAACAAGTCGCTCTTCATCGTTCCGAAGGACAACGCGGAGCTGCTCCGCTCGGCGGGCCTCACGAACGTGGTGGAGCTTGGCTGGTGGGAATCGCACACCGTTGGCGGTCTGACAGTGACGCACGTGCCGTCACATCACTGGTCCATGCGCATGCCATGGGATCGCAACAAGCGCCTGTGGGGCGGCTTCCTCTACCAGTCGAGCGAGGGCGTGGCGTACCACGCGGGTGACACCGCGATGAGCGAGATGGTGTTCGAGCAGATCGCCGAGAAGGGCCCGCGCATCGACTGGGCCATGCTGCCCATCGGCGCGTACGACCCGCCGTGGTTCATGCAGCCGCAGCACATGGGCCCCGAGGAGGCAGTGCGCGCGTTCGAGCTCCTACGCGCAAAACATTTCTTCGCCATGCACTGGGGCACGTTCAAGCTGACGGATGAACCGCTGGGAGAGCCGCCGCAGCGCCTGCGCAAGCGCTGGAGCGAGCAGGCGCTCGATGAGTCGCGCATGACCATCCTCGACATCGGCGGCTCGCGCGAGCTCGTCAACAGCCACAGCGGTTCAACTGCGGCTGGCTGACGGATGTACGTGGTGTAACTCTACGGGCTATATGAGTTGCGATGCGTTGCGAAGTGGTTGCGGAACGCAGCCGCGATGACCTCGTCTTCGGCGACAAACGACCACTCTGCGCCGGTCAGTCGCCGGCGTCGGCGTCCGTTGCGTCTGTTGCGTCTGTTGCGGCGTCGGTGCTGGCTTCGGCTGAAGCTTCGGTGCTTGCGTCGGTCGGGGGGACGCTGCCGTCGTCCTGGGGGCCGGCTTCGAAGTCTGGGCCGCCGGGGTAGCAGGACTCGTCCGTGTCGCACTTCCAGATGCCTCCGCCGCCGTTCGGGCTTGCGACGCACCTGCAGCCGCCCTTTGCGCACATCGCGAAGCAGACCTGCGAGGAGACCGGCGAGCACGGATTGCCGCTGCCGCTAAAGGCCTGGCAGAGGAGCTTGATGGTCTCGTCGCCCGAGGCGTCCGTTGCGCTCGCGGTGTCGTCGCCGCCGCATGCGCCAACGCTCAGGGTCGCCAGCAGCGTTGCCACGAGCACGGCCGAAGCCACCGAGTAGAAGTGCCGCGGAGCGGCGGGGATCAAAGCCATGCGCGAATCCTAGCAAACGCACGCGCGCGCGTGAAACGACAGCAGCGCTCCGCGCGCAACGGATCCCTACGCCGCCGACCGAGAGTGGAACCACCGCTTGATGCCCGATGCGCCGGTGCAGTAGACCCCGTCGTGCAAAGCACGACATCGCGTAAGCGAAACGCGGGGAGGCTCAAACGCAGAGCGTTTGAGGGGCCGGCACGGCCCACGCGACAAAACCCGGCTCGGCTCTACATCACAGCAGGAACGGAGAGGCGGCGGCTCCAGCCAGCCCCACGCTCAAGAAGCCGGCTTGACCGGGATGATCTGGACGCGGCGGTCCTGACCTTCGCCGTGGCTCTCGGTGCGGACGCCCGCGATGTCCTTGAGCGCCATGTGCACGATGCGGCGATCGCGCGCTGACATCGGGTCGAAGGTGATGACCTTGCCCTCTTGCGCCACGCGGCGTGCGAGCTTCTCTGCCATCTCGGCGAGCTGGTCCTCGTGGCGGGCGCGGTAGCCCTCCGCGTCCACGGCGATGTGCTTGCGTGGGTCTCCGGGACGGTGCGCGACGCGCGTGGTCAGGTACTGGATGGCCTCGAGCACGGAGCCACGCTTGCCGATGACACGGCCCGCATCGGGTCCCTCGATCTCGATGCGGATCTCGTCCTCGCCGCTCTCGCCGTCATCGGGCGGGAACGTCGCGTCCGCATCCATCTGCATCTTTTCGAGGAGCATCTTCACGAAGTTGAGCGCGCGCTCCTCCTGGCTTCCCGGGGCGGCTGCGTTGACTTCAGGCGATGCGTTGTCGGTCGTGGTGCTGCTCACAGAGATGTCCCTTTCGATGCTGCTTCTCCGGGGCTACCCCGGTCAGCCCGACTTTACGACGATCTCGCCCTTCTTGTCTCGCCCTTTGCCACCCTTGCCACCACTCTCCGCCGAGCCCGAATCGGCCTTGGCGGTCTTGGTGGGCGTGGCACCGCGGGGCGCGATCTTCTCGATGATCATCTGCTGCGTGATGTTCAGGATGCTGTTCGTCATCATGTAGACGCCCAGCGCCGCCGGCAGGAAGAGCATCATGACCGTGAAGATGATCGGCATCATCCACGTCATCATCTTCTGCTGCATGGGATCCATGCCCGGCTGTTGCGGCATGATGCGCTGCTGCACGATCATGAGCGCGCCAAGGACGATCGGCAGGATGTAGAAGCGGTCCGGCAGCGACAGGTCCGTGAACCACAAGAAGTGTGTATGGTACATGGGTACCGCGGTCTGCAACGTGGTGTACATGGCGAACCAGACGGGCATCTGCACCATCTGCGGCAAGCAGCCGCCGAACGGCGACACACCGTGCTTCTTCCAGAGCTCCATCATGGCCAGGTTCTTGGCCTGCATGTCGTCCTTGAAGCGCGCGTTGATGATGTCGATCTCCGGGCGGAGCTTTCGCATCTCGACGCTGCTCTTGATGGACTTGAACGTGAGCGGGAAGAGCACCAGCTTCAGGCACAACGTCATCACGATGATCGAGATGCCCCAGTTGCCGATGATGCCGTGGATGTACTCCAGCACGCCGGTGAGGAACTTCGCGACGGGCGAGAAGAAGCCCAGGTTCACGGTGTCCGAGAGCTTCGGCGCGCCGCCGCCCGCCTGGTCCATCACCAGGCGTTCCTTGGGTCCGAAGAACGCGAGCTGCTTGTAGGTGACGGACTGGCCCGCGGGGAGCTCACGCGGCGTGTACGCAAGGCGCGCGTGGTAGACCATGGGCGCCTGGTCGTCGTCCTTTGCCTGGCCCTGCGCGAGCCAGTCCTCTGCGAGCAGCGCGCACGTGGGCGCCTCGCCGATCGGCATGAGCGCCTGCGTGAAGTACGACGTGTTGAGCGATGCGTAGCGATCCGTGCTGGGCTGGTTCACCCAGCCGGTGCCGAAGTCGTCCTTCGACTTGCGCACGACCTCTTTGCCGGCGGCGCACGAGAGCTCCGTCATGAACGGCTTCGCGCGGCCCATGCTGCCCTTCACTTCGTCGAGGATGCGCCAGGCGAAGACCTCCGTCGCGAACGCGTGCTTCTTCGGCGCCGCGGACACGTTCTGCACGGTCGTCTCGACGCTGAGCTCGAACGGGCGCTCCCCCGCGGCCACGATCTTCGTGATCGACACGTCCGCGTCGCTGTACTTGAAGGTGCACGCCTTGCCGTCGGCCGCGCGCTCCAGCGTCCAGTCGAAGCGGTCGTATTTCAGCTGATCGTTCGCGCCATCTGCGCGGAACGACGTGCGCAGGTTGCGCCATCGCTCGATGGCGGGCGTGGTCGACATGTCGAACCCGTCCGTGCCCGCGTACTGCGGATCGTGCAGCATGAAGTGCGTGATGGCAGCGCCGCGCGTGGACAGCTCCGCCACGAACCGGTTGCCGGCGATCTTGCAGAGCTCGCCCTCTTTTGGGTCGTTCGGTTGATCGCCCACTGGGGGATCCACCCGATCCGGCACGAAGCCCGGCGCGTTCGCGAAGACCTCTTGCGGCAGCTGCGGCCCCGCGTCCTTCTTGCCGGAGATGAGCGGCATTCCGAACTTCCAGAAGAGGAGGATCGCGGCGGCAATGACCACCCAGCGCAGGAGCGTATTTCTGTCCATGTGCGTTTACGGATTCTCTTGCGAAAGGACGGGTGCAGAGCGAGACGAAGAAGGAGAGGAAGAGCCAGCCGAAGCGGCGTCTCTAGGCGGCGGCGGAGGATCGAAGCCGCCCGGGTGAAACGGGTGGCACTTACACAGCCGTACGACCGAAAGCAAGCTACCCCGGAGCGCCCCGTGGGTGCCCAGGCATGCGACTGCGTAGCGCGAGCAAGAGGGCTCGAAGCGACACGCGGGAGGCAGGAGTGGCGAGAGGAGCCGCTGGTAGATGCGGATCATGGCGATGAAGAGACGGGCAACCATGGGCGACGATTGGCGCCAACATGAGCCCTCGCTGGCGGCTGCGCCACTCGATTTCACTGCTTTGGTGCGGTTTGGGCGCGGAACAGCTCTTCGGCTTTTCGCTGAATATTCCCGCGTGCGCGCGACCACTCAGCCTGGACGTCGGCCAAGCGCAACGACTCCGCGCCGTTGCGTGCAATCACCACCGCGTCGATGCCTTTTGGCAAGAAGCCCGGCGTCAGCCGAAAGGTCTCGCGCAGAACCCGCTTCACGCGATTGCGTACGACCGCAGTGCCGATCTTCTTCGACACCACGAACCCGATACGCGGCGCAGCTTCGCGACCAAGCGGGCTCGGGTCCAGCAGGAACAAAAAATGGGGCGTGCTCGCCCTTCTGGACGAGCCCTGCACCCTCACGAAGTCTGCACGCCTGCGGAGCCGCTGGCTCTTCAGGAAAAGCAGGCGTCTGCTCGCAGCTGGCTTCCGGTCGGCTACTTCTTGAACGTCGACACCGTGAGGCGGAGACGGCCCTTGCGGCGACGGTTCGCGAGCACCTTACGGCCGCCCTTGGTCTCCATGCGCGCGCGGAACCCGTGCGTGCGTTTGCGACGGAGGTTGTGCGGTTGGTAAGTGCGTTTCATGGCGAAAATCCTCTAGAGCGTACGGAGCCTTTGGGGTCGCCCGACTCATGGGCGCGTTTTTCAACGGGCCGCGGATAAAAGCAGACGAGTCCTGACCCGTCAAGGCCGAAAGGGTTCGGACCCTTCTGTAGACCTTTGCGAACCGTTTTTGTGTATCGTCCAGGACTTCGGATGAGCAGACTTCCAATGGGCTTTGGTCAGCAACCTGGGCGGGCGTCGATGCGTGGAACCAAGAAGGTCGTTTTCTCCGCGATCGCAGGGATTTGTGGGGCCGCCGCGCTCTGCGCCGCGCCTCGGGATGCTCACGCGCAGCAGCACACGTTCAAGCTCGATCGGCTCGAGATGCCGGGCGCCCCGGACGACGGGCTCGTGCTCTTTCGCCCGGTCACCAATCAGCGCACCATCGTGTACGGGCAGCTGGGCATGGGCTACCAGTTCGACCCGCTCCACACGAAGAACATCACCTCGGATCCAGACACGCTGAAGCGCTCGGGTCCCGCCGTGATCGAGCACCAGCTGTCCGTCTACGCGAACGCCGGCTTCGAGCTCTTCGATCGCTTCATCGTTGGCGTCGCGTTCCCGTTCGCGCCGTTCCAGAGCGGCAAGAACCCCGACTACGGCTCCACCACGCTTCTCGGCTCCACCAAGACCACCACCGTGTCCACCGATGGCGCGAACGCGGGTGACGTTCGCCTCGACGCGCGCGGCACCGCGTGGCGCTCGCCCGATCGTCAGACGTCCGTCGGCGGCATGCTCAGCCTCATCGTGCCGGCCGGCTCGCAGAACAACTTCGGTGGCGACGGCGACACCAGCGGACTCATCATGGTCACGGGCGAGCGTACGTTCAAGTACGTGACCGTCGTGGCCAACACCGGCGTGATGCTGCGCCCTCACAACTCGATCAACGATCCGGTCGTGAAGTCGGGCCTTGGCATCGGCGACGAGTGGCGCTGGGCCGTCGGCGCTTTCGTTCCGTTCAAGGATGGCAAGTACCGCCTTGGCGCGACCGTCTTCGGTCAGACCGGCATCGAGAACGACACCAAGAACGCGGGCCCGATCATCGGCAACACCGCGTTCACCAGCCGTAACAGCCCCATCGAATACGACATCGAAGGGCGCATGAAGTTCGGCTCCGGCGACAAGTACTGGGCGGGCGTGTCCGCTGGCTCGCTCATCAACGACGGCTACGGCGCGCCCTGGCTGCGCATCACCGCGCTCGTCGGCATCTACCAGCCCATCCTCGATTCCGAGGCCCTGTCACCGAAGGCGGCCCTGCGCGCGAAGTGGAAGAACGAGCAGAAGGTCGGCGACCGCGACAACGACGGCATCCCGGATGACGTGGACGCGTGCCCCGACGTGCCCGAGGATCACCTTGGCAACGATCCCTCGGACGGCTGCCCGATCCCGGCGGACCGCGACGGCGACGGCATCCCCGACGTTGCGGACAAGTGCCCCGACAAGCCCGAGGACAAGGACGGCGTCGACGACGAGGACGGCTGCCCCGAGGAAGATCAAGACAAGGACGGCATCAACGACGCGGTCGACGCGTGCCCGACCGTACCTGGCAAGCCCAACCCCGATCCGAAGAAGAACGGCTGCCCGCTCGTCACGATCGACGACAACCAGATCCGCATCCTGGATCAGATCCACTTCGGGTTCGGCTCGGCGACGATCCTCCCGGACAGCTTCCCCACCATGCAGGCCGTCGCGAACGTCCTGAACCAGTACCCCGGCATCCACAAGATGGTCATCGAGGGACACACGGACAACCGCGGCGCCGCGGCGCTCAACAAGCAGCTCTCGCAGCAACGCGCGAACTCCGTCATGAAGTGGCTCACCGACCACGGCATCAAGCCCGATCGTCTCGAGGCCCACGGCTACGGCATGGAGAAGCCGGTCACCACGAACGACACGGACGAGGGGCGCGGAATCAACCGTCGCGTCGAGTTCAAGATCACCGCAGAAGACAAGCCGTAAGCGTTTCGTTGCGGCACCTTGCTGCTGGGATATGGGCTGGGATACGTTGGTGGAGCATGACGAAGCTCCGCCGACGTGCTTCCCGGACCGATGTCCCAGCTTCCAAGGACGGCAAGGTCGGCCGCATCGATCATGTGCCCGCGCTCGACGCGAAGCCCACCCTCTCGGTCGCCACCGTTCGCACCGACGACGTGCCCGTGCTCGTTCGCGAGCCGCCTCAGGCAAAGGAGGAGGTCGGTCTCCTGGCGCTCGTGTCCGCGATCGATGGCACGAAGGACATCAGTGTCCTCGCGAAGGCCTGCCACCTGGAGGTGGAGCAAGTCCGGGCGTTCATCGCAAGCCTCATGAGCAAGGGCTTCGTCACCCTGACGCGCGCGAAGGCACCGTCGCTGCCCGGCGATCACGAGCCCCAATCCGAGAAGCCAAAGGGCGAGGACTACTGGTTGAAGGGTCTGAAGCCGCGCACGCGCTGATCCCGCTGAGGCATAAGTGTCGTAGCCTGAGCAGGTGGGGATGACGGATCGCGACATCAACGACGCGATGGATCGATACGCCGTGGGCGACGATTCGGCGTTCATCTCCATCTACGACGTGCTCTCTCCGCGGCTCTATGCGTTCCTCCGGCGCGGGACCAAGGATGACGCGCTGGCGCAGGATCTGGTGCAGCAGACGTTCTTGCAGATCCACGGGGCGCGCGAGCGCTACGCGACGGGCCTCGACGTCATCCCGTGGGCGTTCGCGATCGCGCGTCGCCTCCGCATCGACGCGTTCCGCAAGTCCGGGCGCGAGGTGCATGGCGAGCCGATGGGGCACGTCGCATCGAGCGGACCTTCACCGCACGAGGAGCTGGAGCATCGGCGTGCCGCAGAGGTGCTTCATCGCGCGCTCACATCGTTGCCGGACGCGCAGCGCGAGACCTACGAGCTGGTGGAGGGCGAAGGGCTGAGCATGGCGCAGGCAGCAGAGGTGCTTGGCACCACCGTGATGGCCGTCAAGCTGCGTCTCCATCGCGCGCGCCAGTCGCTGCAGACGGCGGCGCGTCATCTACTCGGGTAGCGATGAGCCGCGTTGATGATCCCCTCGCGCGGACCCCCAGCACCTCCAGGCGACTGGCCAGCGTCGTCCTCGCAATGCCGAGCTCTCGCGCCGCATGTGCCACGACACCGCGTGCTTTCCGCATGGCGTGGGCGATCACCTCGCTCTCCTGCGCATCCAGCTGGACGCGCTGCTCCCTGAGCCGAGCCCACTGCAGAGTCAGCGATTCGTCGTCGGCCATGGTGTTACGCTCCACCCAGGGACACGGTCGACCGAGGAAAAGGTTTCGTTTCTCTCGATTGAATGTGGTCTCAGGGCGCCAGGCGCCAAATTCGCGGTAGAATGGAGCAAACGGAAACCTTTCCGGATGCTGCACGTATTCCTTCTCGAGGACCAGAACGGCCCATGAACATCCAGCCCGATCCGGTGAAGGAGCGACTGCTCTCGGCAATCGCGGCGCGTCCGTCGCGCACGCGTCAGCAGGGGATCAAGCGGGCCTTCCTGTTCTACGGGCTCGCCAGCGCTGCGATGCTGGTGGTCTTCCAGGCCGCCGGCGGCCTTGCGCACGGAAGCTCACGCCCTTCGGACGTCACGATGCCGCTGGTACTGGGGTCGTCGCTCATCGCTTTCGCTGCGGTGCGGCTCGCGCTGGGTCGTGGGCGCGCGATGACCGGGCGGTCGTGGGCGGTGCTCGCCGCGGTGGTGGCATTGGTGCCGGTCGTGGCCTTCACATGGCAGACGCACTGGTTCGGGTCATACACGGAGCCGTTCCAGCGCTTCGGTTGGCGCTGCATCGCGCTCACCATCGCGACCGGAAGCGCCCTGCTCGGTGCGGTGATCGCGCTGCGTCGTGGAACGGTCGCCACGAATGAGACTCTGCATGGGGCAGCCGCTGGCGCTGCGGCCGGTGCGTGCGCCACGGTCCTCGTCGACGCATGGTGCCCGCTCGCGAACACCGCGCACGTCGCGCAGGGACACATTGCACCGCTCGTCGTGCTCACGGTCATCGGTGCGGTCCTTGGTCGCACGTTGCTCCGCATTCGCGCACGCGCCTGACCTTCGCGTGAAGCAAGGCTTCGCGTGAAGCAAGATCACCCCAACCTGCGAACGAGTCGCACACGCCAGAGGGCTTGGTGCTCCTTGGCACTCTGGCGCTCGCCCGTCCCCGCTCTGGGCCACGACCGCCAGCAACGCGCGTTGACAGATCGTCGAGCAACCTGGAGCGCGCACGCCATTGTGTCGTGCCAGCAGGTGACGCACGTCGTCGCCGCCCGAGAAAAGTAGTGGTTCTCCGCGATCGCGCCACCCGTTTGTTCGGGCACGAGCCTTGCTGCTCTGCCCGCCAAAGGGAGAACCTCTACATATGCACAATACACGTATCTTGCTGTTCCAGTCCGGAGGCGCGGCGGTCCTCACAGCGCTGCTCGCGGGCTGCACAGTCGTCTGTCCCGTTCCGCCAGCGTCCGCCCAGGTGGTCACGGCTCCGCCGCCGCATCCGCATCTCGCGGCGAGCGCGCGACACCTCTATCGATTGGACTTCAACATCACGGGCACGAGTCTGGGTACCGGCGCCGCGCTTGCCGGCGCATACACCATGAACCTGGAAGAGAATCGCAACGGCGAGATCCACTCCGGCATGAACGTTCCCATGACACCGGGCAGCAACGCGCGCATGGACGTGGGCGTGAAGATCAAGGCCACCTACGCGCTCGCTGGAGACGAGCTCTTGCTGGACACCGACACCGAACTCTCCAGCGTGGACGAACCAAGCGGCGTACACAAGCTGACCGCACGAAGCGAAGCGGCGCTCCTCCCAGGAAAGCCAGCGACAATGATCGCAAGCATCGACGACCCACAGGGAAAGCAGCGCTACCTGCTAACGGTAGCCGCCACAAAGCTCCGCTAGGAGCCTGCCGCTTTGCAGCCTCCTCGTGCGAGGTGATGACGATGTTGGCCAATTGATCCTCCAGCGAACCCGCCACAAAGCCCGCTAAGAACCGGCAGTTCGCGCGTTCCCGCGTTCCGCCTTCTAGCGTTCGATGAAGAGTTCGCAGACCCAGACGGTGCCGTCGTCTCCGGGGATGACGGCGAAGCCCCCTAGCTTCCAGCCTGGGTCGAGGAGGTTCTGGCGGTGCGACGGGCTGCCGTAGAGCGCGCGATGCGCGTTCACCAGGTTCTCGGCGTGCGCGACGTTCTCGCCCACTCGCCTTGCGGAGATATTTGCATTCTGCACGCGTTCGTTCGGGTCGCCGTCGGAGAGCGAGTGGCCCACCTGCGCGACCTCCTTCATGCGGAGCGCGTGCGCACGCGCGACCTCCTCCAGCTCGGGATCGCGCTTGAGCCGCCCGCGGCCCTCGCTGTCGCGCAGCGCATCCACCATCGCGTACAACGCGGCGTTGCCGGTGCGGGGCCCGCCGGCGTCGCTTGCGTGCTCACCAGGCGCCGCCAGGTTCGGCGTGCGCGACGGCGGCTCCACGTCTGCATAGATGTTCGCCTCGAGCACGGGGCGTGGTCCACTCCCCACGTCCGCCAGCACCTGCATCACGAACGCGCCGGGCTCCGACAGCGGGAACCGCGCGCGCACCTTGCCGCCCGACAGCGACGTGGGCACGGTACGCGGCGCGCCGTGCGGCCCCATCACGTAGACCTCCGCGCTGGTCGTGGGCACCAGCATGGTCGCGTCGACGGTGACCCAGGAACCCGTGCGACCGCGCGTGGGGATCGGCGAAAGGTCCGCGACCGCATCGACGGCGATCGCGGCGATCACCTGCGTGCCGCTCGGAAGCGTGCGCGTGACAAGGCCGCAGCGACGCTCGCCGACGTCACCGAAGCTCGCACGCCACACCCGCAGCTTGTCCTTCGCGCTCTCTGGGTCCAGCTTGGGCGTGGAGAGGATGAACGCGCGCGGCCACGGGTGCGGCTCACCGGCGACGCGCTCCGCGAACGACAGCCCATCCAGGTCCAGGTAGGGCAGCCCGCGGGCCTTTCGCTCCATCAGGCGCTCGGCGACGGTGTGCAGGCCGCCCTCCGCCGTGCCGCAGACGGACTCGAGCTCACGATCGAGCGGCGTTCCTCTGGTCGGGCGCGGCGACGTGGCCTCTGCGGCGAAGCTCCACTGCAGCTCGGTCTGAACTGTCGCGTGCTCCTCCGCGGACGCGATATGTGTATCATGCACCGATACGCCGACCGAGGCGATCGCACAAAGCCAGATGGGCGCTGCCGCACCGAGCGTCCTTGCGACGACGCGAGGGATCACGGAGCGCGGCCACCTCATGAGGACGACGCTAGTTGATCGTGATCGACTTGCCCACTTTGACGGGGGAGCCGCTGAACGGGGGCACGTGCGCCCCGCGGAACTTGCCGGCGATGCAGCCGCCCACCGGCGTGCCCGCGTACGGGGGCTGATCGACGACCGCCGTCTGCACGTTGCCATCTGGTCCGAACGTGATCTGGACGTGACCCGAGCCCGTGGGCCCGTCCGGCTTCTTGCAGGACTGGTAGTTCACGCCGCCGATCGCCGCGGCTGCAGCGCCACGATCGAACGGCGAGGTGCCACCGGCCGGGGCTGCTGGCGCAGGCGTACCGCCACCACCAGCGGACTTGCGCATCTCGTCCTCGAGGGTTCCGCCAGCCTTGGGGGGCGTGGGCGGCGTGGGGTTGGCCGGAGGGCTACCGCCACCACCAGGATCGGGGTTGAACTTTGGCGGCGGGTTGCCTCCACCCGACGCGGCCTTCGGCGGCGTGGTCGGCTGACCGGCCTTCGTGTTCTGCCCGGGCAGCGTTGCCTGGGTCGTGGTGTCCGCCGGCGCCGCGCTGGGCGCTGCAACGGCGGACGTGGGAGGCGCAGCGCCGCCCGTGGCCATCGTGCCGGGGTTCGTGGTGGGATCCATCATCGCGATGCTTGCGCCGGGGATGGGACCACCATTCGTGTTCGCACCAGGTCCGGTCTGCGTACCCGGACGGAGCAAGATGACCGCTGCGATGATCGCGACCGCGATCAGACCACCAGCGCCGAGGAGACCGATGAGCAAGGTCTTGTTGCCCTTGTTCTCCGAATCGCCTCCGTAGCCAGGCTGGCCAGGGATGTCCGCCATGGGAGGGGGAGCAAGGATCGGTGCCGCAAGCGCAGCGCCGAACGCGCCGCCGCCCGACAGGTTCATGATGTCGTCGACGTGGTTCTTGCCGGACGTTGCGCCGCTGGACATGTTCGCGCTGAGCGCGCGGATGTCGATGAGGCCCGAGCCATCCGCCTGCGCGGTGGTGCGATCCTTCGGTGCCGGCGGAGGTCCGCCCTTCGAGTCCGTGAGCGCGGAGAGCGAGAAGAGCACGCTGTTCTCGTTGCGCTGACCTGTGAGCTTCTCGTCGACTGCGGCCCCGCCGCCGCCGAGCCCGGCGCCGATCCCGCCCAGGCCGCCGCCCTTCGCTGCGATCTCTTCTTCGCCGCCAGCTTGCGCGACGCCGCCGAAGAGGTCCGCACCGCCACCGCCACGACCGCCCGCGCGGCGCGCCGCTGCAGGCTGCGGAGAGGCATCTCCGGTGTCGCCGCCGCCGAAGAGCGCAGCGCCGTTGCCGTTCACGTGACGCTCCTCCGTGGGAGCTTCGCCGCCGCCGCCGAAGAGGCCTGCGCTGCCCATGGCGCCCAGGTTGGAGTCAGCGCCGTGGAGCGATGGCTGCGGGCCCACGCTGGCCGCGCCGTAGAGCTGGTCGATCTCGCGGAGCGGAAGCCAGTCCGCCATGCCGTCCTTCCAGCAGTACGTCTCGTCGGTGATGACGCCAGCGCGGTACTCCTTCACGATCTCCGCGGCGAGCATGGTCCGCTGGTCGCCGTCGGCGACGTTCACGGTCCACTGCTCGTTGGAGGCGGGGCCGGTGAAGTCGAGCACGCCGCCACCTTCTTGCGGTGCCTCAGCGCCCTGCGACTCATTCCCGTTGATGACGATCGTCGCGCTGCACTTCTTGCAGCGGATCTTGACGACCTTCCCGAGCACCTTCTCGTCGGCGATGGTGTACTTGGCCTGGCACGACTGACACGCAATCTTCATCGGACGACCGTCCCTTCGAGAGCACTCGGACAGCGCGGGCCCGATTCCGGACCGGCGCTCACGCATGAGGAAGTATAGCGGGCCTCGTTTTTTACGATCAAGCTCGCCAACGAAATTACGAAACAGCTTGGAGAAAGTTCTTTTGCTTGACCCAGCATCCCAGGCACGCTGGCGACCTGGGTCGTGAGAGTTGGACGCCGGCGTGGTCCCGATGGTTGGCGAAAAGATGAACCGTGGCCAACGTCGTTTCTCCCTTGCATCAGTTCAGTAGTACCAGGGCAGTCCCATCCTTGCCGCAGAAGGCCGCCCCACCTTCGAAACGACCACCACAGGTCGGGCAGATCTTGGCGTGACCGGGGCGATCCTTCGCGCCGGCCTGCGCGGCCTGTGCTGCGTAAGGAATTAGCTCTTCGCCGTCGATCGGGCACACTTTCTTGCCAGGATCGAACCCGCGCTTGCACGCCGGGCAGATGGATCCGGTCGAGAGAGACCGTGCCTCGCTGGCCGCCTGGAGCCGGTTGCCGTCGTGTGGGCAAAAGAGCGACCCCGGCGGATATTCACGCTTGCAGGCCGAGCAAACCAGGCCCTCCGGGCTCGCTCCTGCCTGCCCTGGACCGGCCGCGGGTGCGGCTATGGCGGGTGCGGCTGCGCGGGCCTTCAAGACCGCCTCGGACGCCGCCTTCTTACTCGCCTCGTGGGCCGACAGCTCCGACTCGTACTTCTCGCGCTGCGCCCGCCGCTTTGCCTCGGCGACGCGAACGCGCTCTGCGTGACGCTCCTCCAGCTCCGCCTCGAGCTTCTTCGCACGCTTCGAGCGCCGGAAGACGACGAGCCACACGACCGACAGCGCGATCGCGAGCGCAGCGACGATGCCCGCGAACACGAGGCGCCGCTTTCCCGCGCCGTCCTCCGCGCGCGCCTCGCCACCGCCGATGCTCTGCGTCGCGATGATGGTGATCGCGGCGTTCTCGTTCTCGCCCTTTGCGTTGAGACCAGAGCGCGCGAGGAGCTCGTCGTACTGAGAAGGCGAGGTCAGCTCCACAGTGACGCGCGTGCTCTTGCCGGCGGCGCCCACTGCTGTGGCGACCAGGTCCACCGTGCCGAGCGCCGCGCTGTCCGCGACGGTCACCTTGCCGCCGGGCTCCACCGTGAGCTTGGTCTTGTCGTCGGCGTTGGCGAGCGAAAACGACACGTTTTGCCCTGTCGCGCAGCCCTGCACGTCGACGACGACACCGCGAAATGCAAACGACTCCCCCGTGCGAAGAAGCTTGCGAGACGGCCGGACCTCGAGGCGCGCGGCCTCTCCCGGCTGCGAGCAATCCACCTTGGGTGCGGGGGGCGGCTTGTCGGCCGTGGGCGCAGCGGTGGGCGCCACGACGGGCGCCGCGGTGGGGACGGGATCCGCGCCGTCGCGCTTGATGAGATCGAAGCTACGTGAGCGACGCACGTCTGCGATGCAGTGGCCCTCCGCGAGCGCGACCTCGTAGCGTCCGGTCTCCACCACATCGATGTGGGAGTCGCTGGTGGCGGCGACGAGCGTCTGCAGGAGCGTACGGCGCGGATCGCCTTCGGGCGTGGTGCAGTTGGTTCGCCACGAGCGGCCGGATGCATCGCGCTGGTGGGTGGAGCGGACCAGGCTCGGGATCTGATCGTAGCAACCGTTCGTCTTGAAGACGCGGCCGCCCCCCACGAAGGAGAGCTCGTCACCCTCTTGCGTGATCTTGATCGTCTCACCGCCGCCGCTGGAGCCTGACTGCGGCGCGGGGCCGCACCCGGAGAGCCACTGCTGCACGGTGAACTCCTCGCGCAGCGGGCCCTGCTTCCAGCTGCCGTCGAACGGCGAGTCAGCCGAAGCGGGCGCTGCGATCGCGAGCAAGAGGAAGCCCACAGCGAGGCCGGCGATGGAGGTACGAGACGTTCCCACGGCGCCAGCGTACCAAGACGGCGGGCGAAAGCGAAAACACGACGCGATGCCCGATGCACGATGCGCACGACGCGAACGATCGATGAACGGGGGCTCTTTCGACGTCGGATATTGGCGTAGACCCACCCCGATCGTGGTAGCCTCGCTTCGATATGCTGCGAGTCAATCGCCGTAAAAAGTCGGCAAAGCTTAGGCCGTTTGTCGCTCTGGCTTCCGCAGGGATCGGGCTGGGGTTGCTGGCGGTGAGCGTCCCGGCGAGCGCGCAGGTGACCAACGGCAACGGCAAGGGCCTCGACACACACCTGTTTCGCCCCGCGATCGACTCGAAGGGCCTCTACACCATCAACGGCTCCGACATCATTGGTGCGGGCGATTTCAGCTTCGGCCTCGTCATCGACTACGGCAACGACCTCTTGCGTACGTCGCAGGCACGCAAGAGCGAGAACCGCTGGCTCATCAACCACTCGTTCCAGGGCACGGCGCAGTTCAACTACGGCATCGCGAACATCCTCACCGTGGGTCTCGACATCCCCGTCAACCTCATGGCTGGCGACGAGCAGAGCAGCAACGGCCAGACCGCGCAGGACCCCGCGAAGTGGCAGCCGAACCAGCTCGACTCGCAGACGCTGGGCTTCCTTGCGCTGCATGCGAAGTGGCGCATCACGCGCGTGGAGAAGGGCATTGGCCTCGCGCTCGTGGCGCAGGTCGGCTTGCCCGTCACCGACGCTCCCCAGAACGCAGGCGCCGATCCAGGCTTCTGGTACTGGCCGCAGGCCGTCGTCGAGAAGCGCTTCGGTGCCACCGGCAGGTTCCGCCTGGCGGCGAACGCCGGCTACCGCGGTCACACGGAGAGCGGCACCGAGCTGTTCCTCCGCGGTGGTGACGGCGGCCACTTCATCGACGGTAACCTCTTCACCTATGGAGGCGGCGCCAGCTACCGCCTCACCGAGTCGCTCGATCTCGTCGGCGAGACCTACGCCACGTACCTGCTCTCGAACGCCGACAACAGCCAGAAGATGAGCAACGAGGCCGTCGGCGGCCTCAAGATCTTCGTCGAGCGGAACTCATATCTCATGCTCGGCGCGGGCTCGCGCTACACCGGCGGTTTCGAGACCGGCGACGTGCGCGGCTTCATCGGCTTCATCTTCGAGCCGTCCATCGGCGATCGCGACGGCGACGGCATCAAGGACGACGTCGACAAGTGCCCCGACGAACCGGAGGACTTCGACGGTTTCCAGGACGAGGACGGCTGCCCCGATCCGGACAACGACAACGACGGCATCCCGGACAAGATGGACCGCTGCCCGAACGAGCCCGAGGATCGCGACGGCGATCAGGACGAGGACGGCTGCCCCGAATCGAACGACGGCGACCGCGATGGCGACGGCATCCTCGACTCCAAGGACAAGTGCCCGGACGACCCCGAGGACAAGGACGGCTTCCAGGACGAGGACGGCTGCCCCGATCCCGACAACGATCAGGACGGCATCCCGGACAAGAAGGACATGTGTCCGAACGATCCGGAGGACAAGGATGGCTTCGAGGACGCAGACGGCTGCCCCGATCCGGACAACGACAAGGACGGCATCCCGGACATCCGCGACAAGTGCCCGAACGAGCCCGAGACCTTCAACGGCTTCGAGGACGAGGACGGCTGCCCCGACAAGGGCAACGTCATCATCCAGGACAACAACATCGTCATCCTGCAGAAGATCAAGTTCAAGACGAACTCCGCGGAGATCCTCCCCGAGTCGAACGCGATCCTCGACGCAGTCGCCACGACCATCACCCACCACCCCGAGTTCGCGCTCATGGAAGTCGACGGTCACGCCGACGAGCGCGCGCCGCCGGACTACAACCTTCGCCTCACACAGGATCGCGTCAACGCCGTCATGGCAGCGCTCGTGCGTCGCGGTGTCGGTAAGGAGCGCCTGCGCAGCAAGGGCTATGGCGAGTACTGCCCGGAGGATCCGGGCCACAACGAAGAGGCGTGGGAGCGCAACCGCCGCGTCGAGTTCAAGATCGTGAAGACCCAGAGCGGCCCGACCGGCGTCGAGCTCGGCTGCGCAGAGGCCACAGCCAAGGGCGTGAAGCCGGACCCGGTACCTTGAGGCGCCGCGTCGTGACGCGCGGAGCGATCTGCGCGTCTACCATTCTGCTCGTGGGGCTGCTCCTTCGCCCGGCGTCCGCGCATGCATGCGGTGTATCGGGTGTGGGTGGTCAGGCGAGCGCGGCGTGCGCGCTGGAGCTTCCGGAACAGAAGCGCGTGTCGGCGGCATACACGTACACGAACACGGCGCTCACGTTCACCGGGGACCAGCGCGCGACCGCCACGCGTCATGCGGTCTCTGCGTCCGTGGCGTTCCCGCTGAGCAAGAGGTTCGTCCTGGAGGGCGCGATCGGCGGCCTGGCCGGCGGCACGCTCTCGCTGAACCATGTAGATTACAACTTTCGTCCCGGCTTCCTGGTGGGCGCGAGCGCGACGTACGTCTTCGTGCCCGAGGGCAAGTGGATGCCGTCGGTGCTCGCGTCAGCGACAATTGCAGGCCTCTTCGCCAGCACCAGCGCCCGCAGCGAGGCCACGCAGGACTTCAACGCGTTCGACCTCCGCGTCGGTGGAGCAGCAGGCAAGCACGTGACGAAGGAGTGGTCGTTCTTCGCGCTGGCCCGTGCGTTCGGCGGTCCGATCTACTGGCGCGCGGGCGGCGAATCCGTCACCGGCACCGATCGGTATCACTACCAGGTGGGGCTAGGCACAGCCTACTCCCTGGGCCCCGCCCACCTCTTCGCAGAAGGCATCCCCCTAGGAGAGCAAGCCGTAACCGTAGGCGGAGGAGCCGCCTTCTAGCGAGCTCCGAACCAACCTCATTCCCCAACCCACGAGAAGGCCGGATGGTCTTCGTCGAGACCGAGCGATGGGCGCGTTTTCTCGGGAGGAGCGCGCGCAACGACCTCCCGGTCGTGAGCACGCACCGGACCGAAAAACGCGTCCAGCGCGAAGGTATCGGCGAAGACCGCCGGCCTTCTAGCCTTCTCCTGCTTGTCCGGTTGTTTCAGCAAGACCCTGCCGGTAGTATGGGGTCTTGCCCAGGCCATCGTTTCCAGCAAACTTGCGGGAATTTCAGGCTCGCTTCGCGGGCGAAGAGGCGTGTGCGCAGTACCTGGCGGCCTGCC
>JBBRNJ010000004.1:0-210199 GCA_038230375.1 Polyangiales bacterium
ACCTCGACCCCCACCTCGACCTCGACCTCGACCTCGACCTCGGCCTCGACCCTCTCCCCTTCACTTCCCCAGCTTCGCTGGCTTCGGCGCTGGTTCGAGCACCTCCATCCGGCGGTAGGTGAGAATCCCGTTCTGCGGGTCCGTGACCATTCCGGTGCTCAGGCGCGTGAAGGCGAACGAGAACGTGCCCGTGACCTTGACCTTCGCGCCGATGGCGGGGAGCGGGTACGGTACCTCCACCTGGATCATCTCGTCGAGGAGTGGCTGCGCGGGCTTTCCCTTCGCGTAGAGCGCGTTCGCGTCGAAGAGGATGGCGTAGTTCCGTGCCCAGCCCATCACCTTGATGCCGGTGGTCGCGTCCTTTGTGTCGCCGATGACGAACGTCGGGATCGGCGCGGTGCAACCCTCGGGATCTGCCTTCCCCGTCTTGTGGATCGCGCATGTGGGCGCCGTCTTCATGTTCTCGTCGACGATGTACCCGACGATGCTGATCTCGTGGCTCGAGACATCCGTCGCGGAGAAGCGGCTCCGCAGCGCGTGCGTGGCGCCGAAGACGGTCCATGCATCGCCGACCTTCGCGGGGCGCGGCGGGATGGTGGGCACCTCGGGCAGTTCCGGCGCGGAACCCGAGGCCGGCGGCGCAGCGTGGTAGGGCTCATCAGCACCGCACGTGGCGGCCGCGGCGCCCGCATCAGGCTGCGACGCGGATGGAATCGTCGCGGCCGCGACGGGCGCGGGTGCCGCGGGGCCGCACGCGCTGGCACATGCGAGGAGCAGGATGAGCAACACGTTCAGAAGCCCACGCATGGGAAAGTGACGATAGCATGAGTGGCATGCGTGGCTCCCTGCCCCTTGTTCTGCCCTTCGTCGTGTTCGCGTCGATGGCGGGCCCCATGCCTGCGCGCGCGGAGTGTCCACCAGCGCATCGCCGCGCCATCGAGCTCTCGAACGAGGGAGACGGGGAGCGCACCATGGACAACGACGCAGCGATCGCGAAGTACGAGGAAGCGGTCCGTGTCGACCCCACGAACCATCGCATCTTCTACAAGCTGGCCCTCGCGCACATGAAGAAGGAGGAGTGGTCGGCAGTCGCGCAGGCCGCGGAGAGCGCCGCAAAGCTCGCACCCACGTTCGCGAGCTACTTCGCGATGGTCGGCATGGCGAAGAGCCATCTCGCCCAGAAGGGCAATGCGACCTGGGACGAGGCGCGCGCCCCGCTCGAGCGCGCGCTGTCGCTGGACCCGTTGCTTGGTGACGCGCACTACGACCTTGCAGAGATCCTCCTTCGCCAGGGCGACGAACGCGGCGCGCTGCTCCACTACTCGCAGGCTGTCGTTGCCCAACCGAGACAGTGGGTGCACTGGGTCGCGCTCGCAGACCTCTACATACGGCTCGGAAAGCTGGAGCACGCGGAGAAGACTCTTTCGCAGTCACTGCGCTTCGTGGACGGCGAGCACCGCTTCGAGCTCGAGACCCTCTACGCCGTCGCACTCTCGGAGAAGGGCGACACGGCGGGCGCGCTGACCCACTGCGAGTACGCGCTGCAGAGCTGCGGCCCATGCAACCAGCCCGGCCAGGCGATCGCATTCCTCAACCTCGGCGCTGCGTACGCTGCGGTGACACCGCCGCGCAAGTCGGAGGCCATCCAGAACCTCCAGAAGTTCCACAAGATGATCTGCAAGGGCGCGGCGAAGAGCCGCTACGAGGATCAGTGCGCGCAGGCGCAGCAGCTCGCGCAGCAGATCGGCGGGCTCTTTTGACGACGGCTCGCTCGATGCTGCTCGCGCTCGTGGCAGCAGTGCTCTTCCTCTGCCTCTCCGCCCCCGACGTTGCCGCTGCAGAACCGGGCTCGGAGCTGACCGTGTCGGTGCTCACGTTCGGGCCCGGGGATCATCCGTTCTACAAGTTTGGCCACAACGCGATCTGGATCCACGACGACCGGCTCGGGCGCGACATGGTCTACAACTTTGGCACGTTCGACTTTCACTCGAAGACGCTCGTGAGCGACTTCTTGAAGGGGCGCCTCTCGTACTGGCTCTCGGTGCAGTCGCTGGAAGGGACGATCGCGCACTACCGCGCCGAGCACCGCAGCATCGACGCGCAGCAACTCGCGCTCACGCCAGAGCAGCGGCGCTTGCTTTCGCAGCGGCTCTCCGAGAACGCGCTGCCGCAGAACCGCGCATACCGTTACGACTACTACAAGGACAACTGCTCCACACGCGTACGAGACGCGGTGGATGGCGTGCTCGACGGGCAGCTTCATGAGGCGTCGAAGGGCGCCGCGGCGTTGTCGTTCCGTGGGCACACAACGCGGCTGACCGCGGACGACGCGACCCTTGCGCTGGCGCTGGACGCAGCGATGGGCGACGTGATCGATCAGCCGATCACGCAGTGGGAGGAGATGTTCCTTCCGTCGAAGCTCCATGACGGGCTAACGAACGTGACCTTGCATCGCGCCGAAGGAGACGTGCCGCTCGTGGCGAAGGAGATCCCGCTGCTCACCGCGGACAGACCGCCGCTGCGCTCGGAGCCTCCGCGATGGCACCTACCGCTGGCGCTGATCGGCATCACGATCGGGGGAATGCTGGCGTGGTTGGGCCGCGTCGCACCGAAGAGGCGAGCGGCGCGTGTGGGCTACGGTCTGCTGCTCATCGCGTTCGCGCTGCCCGCGGGCGTGCTCGGAGCGATCTTCGCGTTCTTCTGGTTCGGGACGGACCACCTGGTCGCGCACCACAACGAGAACCTCCTGCAATGCTCGCCGCTCGGGCTCGTGCTCGTGGTGCTTGCGATCGGCGTGATGTGGGGACGACCCGGCGCGATGGAGAAGACGCGGAAGGTGCTGATCGTGATCGCCGGCGGAGCCGCGCTGGGGCTCGTGCTCAAGGTGCTGCCGTGGTTCGATCAGGTGAACGGGCAGATCATCGCGCTGATGCTGCCCGCATGGGCGGGAGCGGCAACGGGAGCCAGGTGGATGACAGCGGGCGTGGCGGCGACAACGACTTCGACGACGACAACGACCCCGACTTCGACCTCGACCCCGACTTCGACCTCGACCTCGACCTCGACCCCGACCTCCACCTCGACCTCGACACCGACCTCGACCGAGGCCGCGATATCGACTGGCGAGGAGGCTGGCTAGAAGCCTTCTTCCAGTCTCTCGATGTCTTGCTTGAGATCGTATTCCTTGCGTGCGGGAGCTGGTGAAGGGGCGCCGGGTTGGGCTGCTCCGGCGGCGGAGGGTCTGGCTGCCTGGCGCTTCATCTCGACCACCAGTGTCGGTGGGTATTCGATCGTGTACTGGATCTCGAACTTCTGCTTCTCCTTCGGCTTCATGGTCAGCGGCCAGCGCAGGATTCCTTTGGAGTCTGGCTTCACGTCGGGGCTGATCTTGACGCCGGTGATCACGATGTCCCTGTCCTCGGAGACCGGAACGCGATCGGCGAGCTGCAGCGGCATCACCTTGTTCGAGAGGTTCTCGACCGTGACAACGAACGTGAGCTGCATCTGCGTGTGCTGCTTCTTGATCAGCGCGCTGTGCTTCTTGTCCAGCACACGGGAGATCTTGAGCTGATCGGCCACGCTCAGGAACAGCGCGAACTGCTCGCCGTCCGCGACGAAGTCGACGTTGGTCATGCCGAGAAACGCGCCCGCCTGGTACATGGCGACGTTGCCGGGCAGGAGCGACTGACCGCTGTCGTTCATCATCTCCAGCGTCTGTGCTGCGTTGAGTGACTGTTCTGGCGCCGCAACGATGACCTTCTTGGTCTTCAGCTTGGCATGACCGATCGGCACGCGCACGGCGCGACCGTCCGCCCTCACCCGCGTCGTGCCCGTCGCCTTGAACTGCGTGGTGGTCCCGCGCTGCTGCAGGCTCTGGAAGATCTGGACCGTCTTGCTCTGCGTGACCTGCAGCGATTCGAAGTTCGCCTGGTAGCTCTCCTCGAAGTTGCTCGTCGAGTCGCTGCTCTGCACGCGCTTGTTCCACAGGTGGTTCTGGCCCTTGAACGCGGCCTCGGCGCGGCGGAAAGACGCCGAGTGTGACTCGACCGTCTGCGTGGCGGCGCGCGGGGTGCCGAGCGTCAGCGCCTCCAGCTCTGGAATGCGAACGGCCGCGACGGACGACTGCGTCGAGAACGTGAGCTCGGCGTTGTCCCAGTCGTCACCGCTCGCCTGACTGACCACGGCGTAGGACGTGACGTCCACCGAGGTGGGATCCGCGTCGGAGGTGCGGACCTCGTGCGTGCTCTCCCACGTGGCGCCGGGAAGCATGTACGTGAGCTCGAGCTGCGCGTCGGCTGCGGCCGTGCCCTGCACGGTGACGAGGACCTTGGTCTCCTCGAGCTGCGTGAGCCCGCGCAGCTCTTCGAGGCGCTTGTTGTTGGCCTCGACCGCGGGCACGAGCTTCTCGCGCTCGGCCTGGACCGCGCGACGCCCCTTCGCGATCTCGCGAAGCTCCTTGGCGATGAACTCCACCACCCCGGCGTAGGTCTCGACGCCTACGCTGCCGCTGCCCGTGCCGTTGCCAGATGGGTTGGCGCCGCCGCCACGGGCACCACCCGCCGCGATCTCCTTGTTGAGTCTGTCGAGCGAGAACGCCTTGATGTCCTCCACCTGCTTGGCCTTCGCATCGAGCACCTTGAGCTCGTCGTCGAGCGCGAGGAGTCGGCCCGTGAGCTCGCGGGCGTCCGCCTCTGCCTTCACGACGCGCGGCTCCGTTGCGCGCGCGAGGTATCCGCGCACCACGCGCACGTCCATGATGTTGCCAGCGGAGGTCGCCGCGCGCACCGAGCCCTCGTCGACCCAGCCCGGCAGCTGACGGAACGCGTACACCGTGGTGGCCGTGCCAACCTTGACTGCTCCCTGGCGCGATACGAGCGCGCGGTCCGAATAGACCGTGACCTTCTTGATGGTGGACGCGACCGGTACGGAGTTCGGATCATCCACGTTGGAGACCACATTCGGGCCTGTGCCCACGCCCGGCCCGACGCTCGTGTTCCTGGGGATGCCCGAGGATGGCGGCGGTGACGCGGTCGTTGTGGGAGCACAACCTGTCGTCATGGAGAGCCACGCGCCGAGGCCGAGCAGGCAGAGGTGCCGGAGTCCTGGTGTCTTGAGCATCGGTGCGATGATACGGGCGAACGGACGCTACGATCTACATCAGCCCAAAAAACCGGCTCACCCCCGCAGGGACTCCAGGTCCCGCAGCAGCTCACTGAAGTCGATCGGCGAGAGATCACCGAGCGGCAGCGACTCGTTCTGGCCGTACCAGACGCTCTCGCCCTTCGTGATGCGCACGACCCCGAGCTTCTGCTCCGGCGCCTCGCTGATCATGCCGGTGAAGATCCCTGGCTCCAGATCCAGGCTCGCGAGCCTCTCCCCGGAGAGCGCCTTCTCGTACCAACACACGACGCCTCCGTCTTGCGCTGGGCCGCGCCGCCATCCGCGGTTGTCCAGCCCGAGCACCTTGCCCGTGGGCACGGTGAGGCCGACCACGCGTTCGAGCTTCTGTCCGC
Source organism: Polyangiales bacterium (assembly GCA_038230375.1). GTDB lineage: Bacteria > Myxococcota_A > Polyangia > Polyangiales > Polyangiaceae > JANXLV01. Next base: position 5,514 of record JBBRNJ010000004.1, read on the forward strand.
CCTTCTCTGCGGGCGTGGGGACGGCGGTCTCGCGCGACAGCTGCACGAACGGCTGTAGCACCTCGTAGTCGGCAAAGATCTGGCCCCACGCAGCGGCGGTCGCGTCGTCCATGTCGAGTCGGTGCACCAGGCCGACGTCAGCGCCGTCCTCAAGGTCGAAGGCGTTGTCCTTTGCGTCCGCGAAGCTGCGATCCTCGGCAACGCGGAACGTGGATGTCAGCTTGCCGCCACTGTCGTAGACACCCCACAGCAGACGGCGCACGACGTGAACGAGCAGCGGGTGCCCCGAAAGAAAGCGGCGAAACACGTCGCTCGGCCAGCGACGCTGCGCGCACATCGCGATCTCCAGGCGCAGGATCTGTCCGCTCGCGATGGTCTTCGCGTCCTTCTTCAAGGCCTTCCACGTGTCGGTCGCCTGCTTGGATTTCTCCGCGTCGTCGGTCTGCTTTGGCTTGGGAAGATCGGGCAGCCGCTTGCCATCGCCATCCATGAGCGCGGGCTTCAGCGACTCGTCGAAGACGACGCGGAAGCTCCGTGGTCCGAAATCAAGGACCAACGTGCCGTCCTCTTCCAGACCCAGGTCGGGCACGAGCCTGTCGGCGAGCTCTGCGGTGGTGAGGCCGCGCACGTCTGCGATCTGGTCGATCTTCTCTCGCGCTTTCTCCTGAAGGCCCTTGAATTTCAGCTTCTGCGCGATCCCGTGCAGATGCATCAACGCGACGTCGCTTCCGATCCGCGCGAGCACGTCCAGCCCCAGCACCGCGCGCGCGTGCGCCGCTTCGCCGGGCCACGCGCGGACCAGCGGCGTGAGCCTTCGCGCGCATTCGTCGTCGCCCAGGAAGCCCAGCGCAACGAACGCCCACTGCTCCTTCGAGGCAGCGCCGGAGACCAGCCATGCCTGGAAGAGATCCCACGCGAACTCGCCGAGCGAGGCCGGATCGCAGGCCTCCGTGACGAGAGGGATGCCAGCATAGAGATCATCGGGGCTCGTGAACGCGAGCATGGTGCCGAGCACCTCGATCGCGGAGAGCGGCAGCGCCTTCTTGCGATCCCTGAGGAGCGGCCGCGTGAACGCACCCGCATTCCAGAACGCGGGGAGCTTGGGCAGCTTCGCTGGAAATGTGAGGAGCGGGTCGAAGTCGAGCACCGCGCGCGTGCCGTTCTCCGCTTCGGCGCCGTAGCGCTTCGCGACGTCCTCGATGACGGCGCGCGCTCCCCGCTGCGAGAGGAGTCGAAGCGCGACCTCGGCCGAGGTCCGCGTCTTCCCCGGTTGACCGAGTGCGAGCGGGATCAATCCCGCCGCTGCGGCTTCTGGAAATGCGAGCAACCACTCCAGCGCGGTGGGCCGGGCCTTCTTGAGGCGCGCGTAGGCGTCAGCCATGAGCGGCGCAACGCGCGGTGAGCGCACGCGCACGAGCGCCTCCACGGCGCCCACCGTCTCCACCTCCGAGGCGCGCAGCGCAAAGTCGAGCACGTCGAGCCCGTGCCTGGCGATCAGGGTGCCAATGACGTCGTAGTAGGACCAGTTGAAGCGCGAGAGCTCGATGGTGTCGGGTAGCGCGAGGAAATCGGCCTTCGGCAGATACGTGAAGACGACTGCATTCTGCATGTTCCAGGAGCGCTCGTTCGGGCCTGCCGTGGTGGCGCTCTGTCCGTGGATGATCGCGAGGTTCTCTGCGACCCTCTCCGGACGTTCGGCAAGCCAGGTCGGCCCGCTCCTGCGCTTCGCTTCCTCACCAGGCTTCCACGCGATCTCCTCTGCCAAGGGCAGTGGTGACAGCTTCACGACGACGGGCGGAGCGACCTTCACCTTGGTTGTCCACGGCGGCGTCCGCAGCACGGGCGGCAGCTCATCAGCCGTTGCCTCTTCGCGCGGCTTGCTCTGCTCGGTGAGTTGCGTCAGCAGCTCCGCCGCCGCGGGCGAGACCCGCGCCTTCACGGCGTCTACGCGCTCCTTCGCCCCCGCCACGACCGGCTTCAGCACCGCCATCGCAAGGTCCGCGACCGTTCCCTTTCCTGCAGCTGCCTGTGCCAGAGGAGCGAGCGACACCTCGGGGTGAGACTGCAGGTACCCGGCCGCGATCGCGCGGAGCTCCTTCGTTGCGAGGTACGTCATGAAGAAGGCCGCGACGTCGTCGCTCACGACGAACGCGATGGCCTCTGCGATGGAGCGCAGACGTTCCACGCCGGAGATCGACGCCTGCGTGACGATGTCCATCATCATCTTTGCCGCGCGACCGCCGTAGCGAGCAAGGAGGTCGAAGCGCAGGTCGTCGATCGCCGCGGCGAGGTACCAGACGTGCGGCGTCTTCGCGTGTGCGAGCAACGCGTCGAGTGCCTCCATCGAAGGGACGCTCACCAGCAGCGGCCAGAACCAGGCAGGCACGTCGGGCCCCGTGGGCATCGCAGCGACGTCGGCGTCGCACCATTCGGTTCGCTCGAATGCTGCGGCGAGCGTCGCGCGGAGCTTCGGTGTCACGTCCTTCTGGAGCGCGTCGGCTTCGACGAGCAGCGCCGCCTTCACTGCGCCCGTAGCGATCGCCGCCACCACGCGCATGCTGCGCCAGCCGAGCGAATCCCGTGTCCGCCACCACGCGTTCTCTGTGGGCGCCGTGTCGAGCAGCGCGATCATGGCATCCGAGCCTTCCGTGATGAGCTCAGAAGAGCGAACGAACGCGCGAAGCGCAAAGCTCGGGCCCTCCTTCGCGAGCCAGAAGCCGATGAAGTCGTCCGTGCGCGGATGGTCCGTCCACAGGAGCCTCGGCACGACCAGCGCGCAAGCCGCCGCCTGCGACTCGATCTCCAGACTCTCGGGCGCCGCCGCGCCGGAAAAAGCCGCCCGCGCCGCCGCCATGACCGCCTTCACCGCATGCGGCCGCGCAGCCCCAGCGTCCAGCATCGCAGACGCCGCCTGCATGGTCTTCGCGAGCCGACCATAGAGGGCCTTCGCATCGGGCACCCGAGCAACAAACTCCGCCGAGCCAAGAACGGGAGCCACAGAGCGCAACGCAGAGTCCGTCCAGGCAATCGCCGAGGTCGAGGTCGAAGTCGAGGTCAAGGTCGGGGTCGAGGTCGGGGTCGAAGTCGAGGTCGAGGTCTTTGTCGTGGTCTTTGTCGGCGTCGAAGTCGGGGTCGAAGTCGAGGTCGAGGTCGAGGTCGGGGTCGGGGTCGCGGTCTTTGTCGTTGTCGTGGTCGGCGTCGAAGTCGCGGTCGTTGTCGCCGTCGTCTCCCCGTATCCCTTCTTCACCTTCTCCTTGATCAGCTTGTCGACCTCCGCTTGCGCCGCCGCTGCCGAGGCAAACCCCTTGGTCTGCGTCTGCCCGTTCGTGCCGATCCGGCCGAACGTGACGGTCATCTCCGCGTCGCTGCGGTCGACCTGCCAGAACTTGTTGCTCGTACCGTCGCTCAGCTCGAACCTTCGCATGGGAGCGCAGGATATCGACGCTTGTGAGCTTCATCCAGTGGCGCGGACGAAAGCCCGGGTGGCGCGCTCCGCCGGACCTCAGAGCGCGGCGGCGTGGACGAATGAACGTGCGACGGGAAGGGCCGTCCCCGCTGTCCATGCGCCCAGCGCACCGTCCGCGGCAATGCTTGCATAGTACACATGATCCGTGACGCCGTTTGCGTCCCTGCCGCCCAGCACGTAAAGGGTCGAGCCGATGACGATGGTCTCCACTTCGGTCAGAGCAGCAGGCAGCGCGGGAGCGGCCGTCCAGGGACCCACGCTTCCCGGAGACACATCGGCGAAGAGCGGCGGTCCGGCAGCGTAGCCAGGCAGGTAGTAGATCCGGGAGCCGAAGCTCACAAGCTTGCCGAACGAGTCGGCGCGCGGGAGCGCGGTCGTCGCCATCCACGGGCCGAGCGATCCGTCCGCGGCTTGCGAAGCGACCAGTACGGTTGCGGTTGAGGCCATCGTGCTCGGCGTCGTGCCCGCCACGACGACGACCTGTCCCATGACTGCCGCTGCGGGCGCTCCGGCGAGCTTTGCCGGAAGGGGGGTCGTGGTCTGCCAGGCCGTGAGCGTGCCGTCGCTTCCCACGCCAGCGACTTCGACGCTCGACAGGTCGCCATCGACGTAGTTCACACCGCCGAACGCAAACACGAACCCGTTGGCGTACGTCGCCGACTCGCGCCAGCGTGCCACCGCCAGAGGTGTCTGGGGCGTCCACGACAGCCCCGCCGCGCCCAGCGTGGGAAGGAAGGCGGTCTTCGACGGACTGTCCGAGTCATCGTTACCTCCGATGAAGTAGGACCGTCCCGGCCCCCGCGCGACGTCACCGCGTGCGCAGTGGTGCGGAAGCGGTGTCACGGATTGCCATGCCGACAGCGAGCCGTCCGCATTGATCACGGAGGTCCACGCGTCGCTGATGAACGTTCCCATGCTGGTGTATCCGCCCGCCACCAGCAGCGTCGTTCCCGAAGAGCCGCCATCGCCAGAAGTCGGTGAGCCGTCGCTCGCGATCACCACGCCTGCGTCGGTGGCCTGCGCATCCGCCGCGGGAGCCGCGCCGTCGAGCGGCCCGCTGCTGGTCGTCAGCTCGCTGAAGGACGTGAGCAGCGAACAACCGCTGAGCGTGATCGTCACACAGGTCCCAAGCCCCCGCACCCGCATTAGAGAAGCATATCTCATCGCACGTGCATTCGGCTTGGACCTGGACCTTCACGCGCCGATCGGGGCGGAACCCAGCCCCGAGACGTCACGCAGCTGCGCGAGCGGCTGCATGCCAAGCCGCGACTTTCTCTCGATGAGCTGGATCAGGCCGCGCGCGAGGGACGCGACGAACTCGGAGGCGAGCGAGTAGTCGTGCTCCATGAGGTCAAGGAAGCCGGCCGGCTCGCCCAGGAGCCCCTGCATCTTGGTCTCTGCGATGGCCGTGTACCAGCGCGGCTTCCGCGCGATCGTATCGACGCCCCCAACCCCGGTGCCGGGACCATATTTGAACTTCGCTCCGGTGGCGGTCTCACACGCGATGGTCCCGCGGGCCAGGATGAGCACGCTGGTCGACGCGTCGCCCAACTTCCAGAACACGTGCCCGGGCTCGTAGCGTACCTCCGTGTACTTGCGACATGCAGCGGCGACCGCGTTGACGTTCGCGTGCATGAAGCCGCTCTGTGAGCGGAGAAAGAGGATTCGCTCCACCAGGTCCATGGGCTCAGGCGAGATGATCGGCGACGGCTCCGGCGTGCTGCCAAGGGACTCGGGAGGCAGCTCCTGGAGATCGAAATAGAGCCGTTCCGCCGTGTAACGAAGGGTCGCTTCCAGAAGCTCGAACTGATCTTCCATCAGATCCAGAAGGACGTCCGCATCCAGCTCGAAGGCGCGCGTCTCGCCGTCGCAGGTGGCATCGTAGCTTCCTTCGGTCTGCGCCACGATGTTCAGGAAGCCGAGCGTCTGCGGCGCCGAGAGCTTTCCGAATGCCGCGCCTCCGCGCCGGAGCGTGACGCCGCCGTGGGTGATGAGATAGAGCGCGGGGACAGGGTGATTCTCGCGCATGATGCTCGTGCCGGCCGGCCAGGTGCGCGGGACGAGCGCCGCGGCGATGATCTTGAGGACGGCGGGCGAGAGCATCGCGCCAACGGGGATGGAGCGCAGATACAGGATGCGCTTCGTGAGATCGAGCGCTTCAGACATCGGTTCCTCTTCGCGAAAGGGCGTGGTCGTTCGCGCGGGCCGCGAGCGCCGCGCCGAGCGCGGGGTCCAGACCCAGGTCGTCGGCGCCTGCCTCATCAACGGCAAAGAGGCCGGCCTCTGCCGCGAAGAACGAGGCGACCATCTGTGTCTCTCCCTTGCGGGACGTGAGGCTCCGCATCATGGCCTGTAGATCTGCGGCGAGATCTTTGCGCGTGCGCTTCGTGATCCCCGTCTGCGGAAGCTCCTCCGCGCGCTCGAGACGCAGCGCATCGGGAGCGTCGTCGACCAGGAGGAGCACGCTCTCGCGCAGCGGCGGGACGACGATGTGCTCGATGAGCTCGCGGCTGCTCGCGCGGGTCTTTGCGCTGTGAGAGCGGAGCCCACGCTCGATCCGCGAGAAGCTCTCTTGCGGATGGATCAGGCCAAGGAACGAGCACACGCGAGAAACGGCGTTCGCTTCCCCGTCCTTCAGCATCGCCGTCAGGAGCTCGAACGTGGGCGTGTGGCGCGGATCGTCCTTCGGCACGAGCGATTCGAGCGCGAGCCTATGCGCGAGGTCGTCGAACGCGTCGCGCACGGCAGCCTCACATTCGCGGGTGATCGATGCGTCGTCGATCTTGAGCTTTGGCTCGGCGCGGCGAAGGCGATTGAGCGCGCGCGCCATGCGCGTTTGAAGCATTCCGTCGCCATTCGCGGCGGGAAGATTCTGGACGAGGATCGCGGCGGCGCCGTCGGGATCGCGCCAATGGCCCAGCGCACGTGCGACGCCCCAGCGCAGCTCTCTGGCCGCGCCGTGATCGCCGAGGATGGCGGAGAGCGCCGTGAGGGCGGGCGCGCCGATCTCGGCGAGCGCCTCGCGGGCAGCAGCGGCCTCGCGGCGCCCATCGAGCATCGAAGCGAGCAACGGGATGAAGCGCGGGCTGGCGACGCGACCTAGCGCACGCGTCGCCTCCACGCGGACCTCGGGGTCGGGATCTTCTGCGAGCGTGACGAGCGCGTCCTCGAACACGCGCGACGGCTCGAACGCAGTCGCTCGCGCAAGGGCGCAACGGACCCCACGCGGGCCCGACATCAACGTCGCGATCTCATGCTCCGCTGCATCGCCGGTCAAGAGGCCGTGGCCCACGAGCGCTGCAAGCGCCGTCGCCCGCACCTCCGCCATGACGTCCACCGATTCGAGCAACTTTCGCAAGAATGCTTCATCGAGGATGACCGCGGTTCGCGCGCGCAGACATGCGGCGCGCACCTCCGCGTCGGGATGCTGCGCAAGGAGGCGATCTGCGATCGGAACGAAGTCGCGCCGATTCTCCGCCGTGAGGACGTCCAGCGCACGCAGGACGATCGGTTTGGACGGGTGATAGAGGACGAGCGCGGGGAGGAGGTGCCCGCGTTCTTGCGCGGCGAGGAGATCGAGCGCGCCGAGCACCTCCGGATCCTTCTGGCTGTTCAGCGCGCCGAAGAGCGCCTCGAGCGAGCTCAGATCGAGCTCCGGCAGCACACCGGCGTCATCAATGCGTCCCTCCCGCAACGTCTCGCGAAAGAGATCCAGATAGGGCTTCTTCAGCCTCACCGCGACGACCAGCCATGCGGCCGCGAGGCAGGCGATCGCGACTCCGAGCCCGCGCTCGCCACCGAAGGCGAACAGCGGCAGGAGCGCGAGCGAAGCAACGAGCTGTCCGCCGCGTTGTCCGATGAGGTCCACGAGCGACTTCGCGGGCCCGTTCGAGATCGGCACAAAAAGAAGCTCGCTCGTTGTCTTGTGGAGCGAGTGTCGCAGCGTTCCATCGACACCGCGCACGAAGAGGGCCGCTGCCAGGACGGGAACGCTGGCGACCCCGAGCGCGCCGCCAAGGAGCAGGAACGGCATGATCGCAAGCGCGCGATTGACGCCCAGCGACCGCAACAGGAACCGAACACCAACGAGCTGCGTGAGGAGCGCGAGCGTGTTGAGCGCGATCGACACCGTGGCAAAGAAGCTGCCAAGGCGCGCAGCGGGGACGTGCGCCGCCACCGTGCTCTTGAAGAGGAAGTCACCCGCCGTGAGCGCGATGCTCGCCAGGAAGACCAGGAGCAGAACGCGCTTCTCGTAGGGCGCCGCGAGGAGCGTGCGCAGATCGCCCCTGAACGATGCGCTCGCAGGCTGAGTGGCAGCGCGGCGCGGCGGAAGCGCAACGACGGAGCCAGTGACCGTGTCCAGGCTCCGTCCAGGCCCGAGCCCCGTCAGGAGAAAGAGGAGCGCACCGGCAAGGAGCAGCTGCTCTGGAGCCAGGGCGCTCGTCATTGCGCGCGAGAGCCCCGCGCCGAGGAGTGCACCGAGCACGGCGCCAGCGCCCACGAACCCGAAGAGGCGCTTCGCCTGCGCAACGGTGAGCACGGCGCCGATCGCCGACCATAGGTTCCCGATGATCCACGCACCGAAGACGCCAGGCCAGAGGTAGAGCGCATAGAGCATCCACAGCGGTGTGGAGTGGCTCGCGCTCATCACGATCCAGAAGCCAAGCGTGACGCACGCCCCGACAACGAGCCCAGGCGCGACGCGGTTCTTCTGTGTCCCGTCCTTCGCCGGGCGGATGCCGACACGGGCGACGATGATTGCGATGACGGCGAACATCGCGTAGACCCACACGAGCCTGCTCGCGGGGACCTTCGCGAGGAAGAGCGCGTCGCGCGCGGTCTCGAGCAGCGTGTGCGCGGCCGTCATCCCCACCAGCGCGAAGAAGGCGCTGTAGACAGTGGTCCGCTCCTCCGCACGCATGTCCACTGCCCAGGCCATTGGTAGACCCTACCTTCCCTTCCGCTCTTCAGCGGACGTTTCGGTAGGGCCCCCTTTCAAACCGTGCATGCGGATTTCCCGCACACGGCTTACCGGTGATCTCTCGGAGAAGCGGTAGTTCACGGTCTCGGGGTATTCGACGGTGCCGCGCAGGCGATGGAGCCCGAGGTTCCAGAAGTACGCTCTCGGCCAGCCCGGTGCGGAAGTAGTTCCGCGCTTCTCCTTGCACACGTGCTGCGCCCAGTAGCCCGCCGAGATCGTTTCTCTGTCGAGGCTGCAGGCTTCACTTCATGTTGCGGCCCGCGTGCTTCGATGGGTTGCCACCTGGGGTGGCGTGAACGCCGCCTTGAGATCCACGGGGTACGAGAGCGTGGCTGCGCTCTCACCAATGCTGCACGACGCGACAACGTTGTCGCGTGACGCGACCATATTGTCGCGTGGCGGCCGCGACGCATACGCCGAAGACCGAACATGGGACAAGCAGCAGAACCAGAGGGAGAAGAAGGACGAGAATGGATGCCCCCACCCGTCGCGCTGCGCGCGCCGACCTCCCCCAATTGCGCGCTACGCGCGCAAGGGGGAGGTGCAGACACAAATCCCGGGGAAGGATCACGGCCGAATCCTACTGCCCGAGCCACGTCTTGCGGAGCGCGCCCGAGCTCCATGCGGAATCACTCCGAAGCCGCGAGAATGAAGGATACCTCACCGGTGAAAGCCGCGACCAAATCGCACCCATAGGACGACAGCAGCACGAAGTATCTAGGAGAGCCACTCGCTCTCCGTCGTTTTCTCGCGTTGCCTCGAGCACTGAGATGCGCAGCATTGGGCGCACGTTGCCGCGCGCAGTCCGTCACTCTGACGGCGCGTCGTTGCTTCCTGCGTCCGTCGTTGCTGCGGCGGGGTGCGGGCAGCTGCTGCCGTTGCAGTACTGGCTCGTGCTCTTCGTGGGGTCTGATGGACAGCAGTACGTCTCCACGCACGTGGACGGCGTGATGCACACGAGGCCGTCATTGCAGTCGTTGTGCGAGAGGCTTGCATTGCAGCGATCGCCTTCGCGGCCGCCGTCGCACGCGGGGAGGAGCGCGATGAATCCGGTGACCGCGAGGACGAGAAGGATGGTGCGCTTCATTGTGTTCTCCATGGCTCCTCAGAACCTGACCAGCATGGCGGCGATCACGCGCGTGTCGGACTTGACCAGATCGGGCCGCCAGCCGAGCGGGCTCGCGGTGCTCGTGTAGCCGTCTGGCGACGTCACGCCACCATGGCCGGCGAAGAACGGCTCCGCGGACTCACGGTGATTGAACTCCAGGTCGAACGTGATCTGCTCGCTCGGCATGTACTGGAAGCCGGTGGAGTAATCGAACGCGTCGAACTTGGTCCCGGCGCTCGTGTCAAACGGCCCTGTCGCCGCCTGCACACCCAGCGGCTGCGGCGTCAGCGGGTTCGCGTTGCCGGTTGGCGTCAGCACCAGATAGCGCCCTGGGTTGTGCATCAGGCCGCCGCCCACGTTCCACGCGAGCTTCCCGTCGAATAACCAGATGCGGTTGTAGGCCATCGCGCTCATGAAGTTCTGATCGCATGGCGTCTTCACCGTGCAGTTGCCCTCCGTGCCCGAGCCGCCCCACGGCGTGACGCCGTTGCCCTGCTCGCCGCCGATGTCGGCAGTGACGGAGAACGCGGCGCGCTTGATGATCGCGTCGTTCGGCGTGTTGAGGTAGCGAAGGTTGATGCTGTTGTCGGAGTGGAAACGCACCCGCCCTGGGCTGTTCTGCGTGTCCCAGCCCAGGTAGTCGTTCGAGAGGACCGAGAGCCACTCGAACGGGCGATAGTTCGTCTGCGCGCCGAAGCCCGGCATCTCGTTGAACTTGCCATAGGTCTGCCAGCCGTTGATCAGCCACGGCTCGATCTTCAGCTTGTCGGACGTGAAGATCTGCAGACGAATGCCATTGAAGAACCACGGCGTATTGTCCGACGTGAACGACGGCAGGTACATCCAGTTCTCGAAGTTGTCATACGAGAACAGGCCCACGTACGACATGAAGATGCCGGCATCCAGGTTGATGCCGTTCAGCACGTCGAAGTGATAGCCGCCATACGCCTCGCTCACGTAGCGGAGCGCCGTCTGCAGATCGAACTGGCCGCGGTTCGTGCTGACGTCGTTTCGCGGAACGAGCGTGGAGCGCACACCGAACTGCGTCATCAGGCGCGCACGCACGCCCTCGTAGTGGAAGTCGCCGCCGAAGCCCAGGAACGCGAGCGTGAACTCGTTGTCACGCGAGAGCGCAGTGGAGCCGACCACCGTGTGGTCGATCGGGCGATTCGTGCTCGCCGTGTAGTTCACGTCCAGCAAGAACTCCGGCGTGAAATACGGCGTGTCGAGGATCGCCTTGTGCTGGCGGTTGTTGCCGTTCATCCACGTGAAGTCACCAAACGCGAACGGCTCTGCGGCCTTCTCCTTCGCAGGCGCGGGCGTGGCCGCCGCGGGCTCTTCAGCCGCAACGACGCGCGGCAGAGGTATGGCGCAGGCAACGATCAGGAGGACGTGCGAAGGCTTCATGGGCGGTTCGCCAAACGTGCCCACCGGCCGCTCAGGAAGTCGCAAAGACGAAGCTGACCCTCATCAAGAAAGGGTTAAGACGCCTCGATGCATGGGGTGAATGGCACGCTCTGCACGCACGGCGACGGACGCGCGCGTATAGTGGCCCCCATGGAGGAGAAGCGGGGCAAGCTCACAATCTTCTTCGGCGCCGCGCCCGGCGTGGGCAAGACGTACACCATGCTCGAGGCCGCCCGTGAGGAGCTCACCGAGCAGAAGCGCGACGTCGTGGTGGGCATCGTCGAGACACAAGGTCGCTACGACACCGGCGCGCTGCTGATGGGGCTCACGATCCTTCCGCGGCGCACGACGTTGGACGCCGGCGCGGAGCTCTCAGAGCTGGATCTCGCGGGCGCGCTCACGCGGCGGCCCAGCCTCATTCTGGTGGACGACCTTGCGCACACGAACGCCCCGGGCTCTCGGCACACGAAGCGATGGCAGGACGTGGAGGAGCTGCTGGCGGCGGGGATCGACGTGTTCACCACGCTGAACGTGCAGCACCTCATGAGCCTCAACGACGTGGTGCGGGAGATCACGCACGTCACCGTGGAAGAGACGGTACCCGACTCCGTATTCGACACGGCGTACGAGGTGCGTGTGGTCGACCTGCCCGTGGACGAGCTCCTGGACCGCTTGCACGAAGGAAAGGTCTATCTGCCCGAGCAAGCAGAGCGCGCGCGCGAGCAGTTCTTCCGCGAAGGCAACCTGATCGCGCTCCGCGAGCTGTCGCTGCGTCGTACCGCGGAGCGCGTAGAAGCAAAGATGCGCGGCTACAAGGCGGCGCACGGCATAGAGGAGACCTGGCACACGGGCGAGCGCGTGCTGGTCTGCGTCTCCCCCAGCCCGCACGCCGCCACGCTGGTGCGCGCCGCGCGCCGTATGGCGACCAGCCTGCACGCGGAGCTGGTCGCGGTCTACGTGGAGACCCATGCGTCCATCAGGCTGTCCACGAAGGACCGCGAGCGCCTGGCCGCGCACATGCGGCTGGTGGAGTCGCTTGGTGGAGAGGCCGTCACGCTGCGCGCGGAGGATCCGGCCACGGAGACGGTGCGCTATGCGCGCAAGCGCAACGCGACGAAGATCGTCGTCGGCAAGCCAAGGCACTCACGGATTCGCGATCTGATCCGGGCTTCATTTCTCGACGATCTGGTGCGTAAGAGCCGCGAGATCGACGTCTACGTCATCTCCGGTGTGCCCACGGAGCCCGAGCGACGCGCCGACGAGAAGGAGCAGCACCGCGACCGGGCCGGCACGTCGGGCTACGCGGCCGGCGTGCTGGTCGTGTGTGTGGCGGGCGCGTTCTCGTGGCTCGTCTTCGGGCGCGGCGAGCTCACCGACGTGGTGATGGTGTTCCTGCTGGGCGTCACCCTGGTGTCGATGCGGTTCGGCTACGGACCATCGCTGGTCGCCACGGTGCTCAGCGTGCTGGCATTCGACTTCTTCTTCGTACCGCCCTACTTCAGCTTTGCCGTCACCGACCTGCACCACATCCTCACCTTCGGCGTGATGTTCCTGGTGGCGTTCGTGGTGAGCAATCTCACGAAGCGCATCCGCGATCAGGTCGACTCCGCGCGGCAGCGGGAGCGGCGAACCGCGAGCCTGTACGCGCTCAGTCGCGAGCTCGGGCCCCTGTCCACGGAAGCAGACCTGCTCTCCGTCGCGGCCCGTCACATCCGTGATGCGTTCACCGCAAAGGTGGCGGTCTTGATACCACAAGAGTCCGGCGGCCTTCGCGTGGCGCTCGCCGACCCAGGCACCATGGACGAGCGCGAGCGCGACATGAGCGTGTGCGACTGGGTGTCCGAGAACAAGAAGCCAGCCGGCGCGGGGACGGACACGCTGCCGTCGGCGCGGCCGCTCTGCCTCCCGCTGAAGTGGGACCGCGGTCCCGCTGGTGTGTTCGCCCTCTACGCCAGCGAGCCGGCCGGCATGCGCTCGCCAGAGGAGCTGCAGCTGCTCGGAACGTTGATGGGGCTCCTTGCCGCTGCGCTCGAGCGCGTCGTACTCGCGGAGGAGACGCGGCAGGCCCGGCTGCGCGCGGAGACCGAGCAGATGCGGAATGCGCTGCTCTCGTCGGTGTCCCACGATCTGCGAACGCCGCTCGCCGTCGTGACGGGCGCGACCAGCACGCTGCTCTTCACTCCGCCAAAGGATGAGAGCGTGCGTCGCGAGCTCCTGGAGACCGCACACGAGGAGGCGCAGCGGCTGAACCGCCTGGTGCGGAACCTGCTCGACATGACACGTCTCGAGGCGGGCGCGCTGAAGGTCCAGAAGAGCATGGAGCCAGTCGAGGAGGTCGTTGGCTCCGCGCTCGAACGCCTCTCCAGCAGGCTGACGGAGCGCGAGGTGAACACCAACATTCCCGCCGAGCTCCCGCTGGCTCCGTTCGACTCCGTGCTCGTGGAGCAGACCCTCATCAATCTGCTCGAGAATGCGCTGAAGTATTCGCCGGACGACACGCCCATCGCGATCTCCGCGCGCGCGAACGAGGCCGAGATCACGGTGAGCGTGGAGGACCGCGGTCCCGGCATTGCCACGGAGCAGCGCGAGCGTATCTTCGACAAATTCTACCGCGTGCGCGAAGGCGAAGGCGGCGGCGCAGGGCTGGGGCTCACCATCTGCCGGGGCATCATCACCGCCCACGGCGGCCGCATCTGGGTCGAGGATCGCGAAGGCGGCGGCGCTGCGTTCCGCTTCACGCTGCCCCTGGGTGACGCCGAGCCCCGCTCGCAGTCCCGGCCGCAGCCAGAGGAGAGAGCACCATGACGGAGCCAGTGATCCTTCTCTGCGAGGACGAGAAGCAGATGCGACGATTCGTGCATCTTGCACTCTCTGCGCAGGGGTATCGCGTTGTCGACGCGGAGAACGGGGCCGAGGCGCTGCAGCAAGCGGCCGCGCACGTGCCGGATCTGGTGCTGCTCGACCTGGGGCTTCCGGACATGGACGGCCTCCAGGTGGTCACGCGTCTGCGGGAGTGGTTCACGGGCCCCATCATCATCGTCACCGCGCGCGATCAGGAGTCCGAGAAGGTGAAGGTGCTCGACGGCGGCGCGGACGACTACATCACGAAGCCGTTCGGAGCAGAGGAGCTCTCCGCACGCATCCGGGTCGCGCTCCGCCGCACCGCGCGCTCACCCACCGACCCGAAGAGCGCGATCATGACGGTGGGCAACGTCAAGCTCGACTTCGGGAGGCGCCTGGTCTTCGTGAACGAAGCCGAGGTCCACGTCACACCGATCGAATACAAGCTCCTCACTGTCCTGATGAAGCATGTGGACAAGGTGCTCACCCACAAGCAACTCCTGGATCAGGTCTGGGGCCCAGGGCACGCCCATCAGATGCAGTATCTCCGCGTCTACATGACCCAGCTGCGGCGAAAGCTGGAGGAGAACCCCGCGCGCCCGAAGCACCTGGTGACGGAGCCGGGCGTGGGCTACCGCCTGCGCAGCGAGTAGCTCACTCCGCGCCGCGAGAGGCGCGTGCCTCGCTCAGCCACTGCTCCCAGGCCGAAAAGTCTCCGCCCAATCGCTTCGCAAGCTCGTCACGAGCGGCATCCGGCAACCGCACGAATGTCCCCTCCGCCTCTGCGAGCAGCTCGCCCGTCTCCTTGTTGACGAGCGTCCCCTTCATCTCCATGAGCCGCCGCGCATCGCGCACGAGCTCCCCGGTCGCGAGCAGCACCTTGTCGAGCGGCGCGGGCCGCACGAACCGTACGGACAGCTTCGCGGTCTGCACCCAGCGATCGTGCAAGAACGCAACGCGGCCGATGGTCTCGTCGAGGACGGCCGTCACGATGCCGCCGTGGAGGACGCCTGGCCATCCCTGTTGCCACTCGCGCGGGTTGAGCTCGCTGTAGATGCGCTCGCCGTCGTCCGTGAACTCCACGCCCAGGCCATGCGGGTTCTCCGTGCCGCACACGAAGCAAAGCGCGGAGCCAGGTTGCCTTCGACGTTCCCGGAGCTTCATTTCCCGCGTGTTCTTACCCCAAATCCGGGTGCACGGCGACGCGAGCTTCGCGTAGCATCGGTGAACCATGTCCACCATGAAGATCGCTCCCGGCAACGTGGTCCGCATCGAGTACGAGATCCGCATCAAGGGAGGCGACGTGATCGAGTCGTCCGCGAAGGCGGGCCCGCTGACGTACACCCACGGCGACGGCACGCTGCTCCCCGCGCTCGAGAAGCGGCTGGATGGCTTGAAGGCCGGCGAGAAGCTCGAGGGCGAGATCCCGTCGAGCGAGGTCATCCCACCGGAGGACACGCTGCCCATCCGCGAGATCCCGCGGCGTGAGTTCCCGGGCAAGGCGGACGTGAAGGTCGGCTCCATGTTCGAAGCGCAGACCGCGACGGGCGGCACGATCAACCTGCGCATCATCGAGGTCGACGACGAGGTCATCAAGGCCCGCTTGCTGCCGCCGCTCGCAGGCAAGGATCTGGAGTTCAAGGTGCGCGTGATGCGCATCGAGGATCCGGTGAATCACCTCGTGTCCGTCGTCACGAAGCCGCCGCCGCCGCTGCCTGCGCGCGCGGTGAAGATCGAGCTCGAGGTGGATCCGGATCCGGACTCCGAGGCGAAGCTCGAAGCGGTGCCGGTGCGCAAGTCGGAGGCGAAGGTCGAAACGGCTTCAAAAGCCCCCTCCGCCCTCAAGGTCGAGGTGGCGAAGCCCGTGTCCGAAGCAAAGGTCGAAGCCGCGAAGCCTGCGTCCGAAGCAAAGATCGAAGCGGCTCCGAAGGCACCTTCCGCCATGAAGGTCGAGGCCGCGAAGCCTGCATCCGAAGCAAAGGTCGAGGCCGCGAAGCCCGCGTCCGAAGCAAAGGTCGAGGCCGCGAAGCCCGCATCCGAAGCAAAGGTCGAGGCCGCGAAGCCCGCATCCGAAGCAAAGGTCGAGGCCGCGAAGCCTGCATCCGAAGCAAAGGTCGAGGCCGCGAAGCCCGCATCCGAAGCAAAGGTCGAGGCCGCGAAGCCTGCATCCGAAGCAAAGGTCGAGGCCGCAAAGCCCGCCGAGAAGGCGGACTGACTTCGACCTCGACCTCGACCTCGACCTCGACCTCGACCTCGACCTGGACCTCAACCCTGGACCTCGCCTCAGCGCGTCTCCTCGTACGTGAGCTCGAACCGCGCGAGGTACTTCCGTAGGCGGTCAGCGTCGTTCGTCGATGTGCGGGACTTGCGTGACTGTGCGAAGAGCACGCGGCCCGCCGCGGACAGGCTCCGCTCTCGCGTGCAGACGCGAAGCACCTCCTCCAGCTGCGCGCGATCGAAGAGATCCAGCGCGCGTGCGCGACGCGCTCCGAGCACGCGGTCCACGCGGCCCTCGCCTGCGCCGCCCGACGCCTCATCACCCGCGCTGAACGCAGCGCGCAGCCGCGCGATCTCTTCCGTGACCACCGGCTCCGTGATCCGGCCGCCTGGCGCCAGCGTGGCCATGCGGGTGACGCTCGCGTTGAGATCGCGGAAGTTGCCGGGCCACGTCGCATCCTCGCTCGTGGCGAACGCAAGGTACGCGGCGCGCGCCTCGCGGCTCATCGTGACCTGCCTGCGAAAGAGGCGCGACGCCTCCTCGAGCTCGAAGTCCAGGTTTGGCGGCAGATCCTCCTTCCGCTCCGAGAGCGGCGGCAACCGGAAGGTCCATAGGTCGATGCGTGCGAGCAGATCGGGCCTGAATTTTCCCTGCGCGGCGAGCCTCGGCAGCTCCTTGTTCGTGCCGCACAGGAGCTCGAAGTCGCTCTTCACCTCGCGGTCCTGGCCCATCGGGTAGAAGACCTTCTCCTCGATCGCGCGAAGGAGCATCGCCTGCTCGTCTGCGCCCAGCTCGCCGATCTCGTCCAGGAACAGCGCGCCGCCATCTGCGCGGCGCAAGAGGCCGTCGCGCGCCGCAAGCGCCCCGGTGAACGCTCCCTTCGCGTGTCCGAAGAGCGTGCTCATCGCGGCGTCGCCACGGAGCGTGGCGCAGTTCACCTCCACGAACGGTCCGCTCAGGCGACGCCGCTCCTTCTTCAGTTCGTAGATGCGCTTCGCGAGCTGACTCTTGCCGGAGCCTGTGGGCCCGAGCAGCAAGATGGGCGCGCTGGACGCCGTCGCGACCTCACCGATGCGCTCGATGGTCCGGTTGTACGTCGTGCTCTTCGTTGCGATGCCGGCCTTCAGGTGGGCCTGCGCGGTCTTTCGCTCCTTCTCGAAGCGCGATGCGAGCCGGTCGTAGCGCGAGAGGTCAAGGTCGATCACCTGCGCCGAGCCCGGGTGCCCCTTCCCCGGCCTGCCGCGCGGCGGCGACGTCTGCAGGAGCTTGCCCGGGAAGTACCGCGCCTCGGTCAGGAGAAAGAGACAGATCTGCGCGACGTGCGTGCCCGTGGAGATGTGGACGAAGTAGTCCTCCTTCTCCGGCTCGAACGTCATGCGCTGCGCGCAGTCCATCAGCCTGGAGAACACCTCCTCGAAGTCCCACGGGTCCGTGATGCCCAGCTCCGTGCGCACGACCTCCGTCTCGGGCGACACGGAGCGAAGGTCCGTGATCACCTCGTCTGCCAGCCGCGCGTGGTGGCGCTCCACGAAGAGCACCAGGCGGTCCACGACGAAGTCGTCCTGCCTGCAGAGATCCACGGTGGGCCGCCAGCGCTCCCAGCGGTTCCTGGCGCTCCCCGCATCCAGCTGGGTGCCCAGGAACCCCAGGACGACCTTTCGCCGCTTCATATCCTGCAGGATACATCTTATCCACCATGCGCGCGCCGGGTTCCGCGATCTGCTTGAATTGCGGGGTTAGCCCGCGACAGCGGCGCGGTACGCTGCGTGCACTTCCTGACGCAAAGGAAGTGAGTGTCATGGTCGAGATCATTCAAACCAACGGTTCCCCCATCAAGGCCTGGGTCTCCGGCGTCCCCTTCGAGCAGGAGGCGCGCGCGCAGGTCGCTCGTGTCGCGGAGCTTCCGTTCATCTTCCGGCACGTGGCCGTGATGCCGGACGTGCACGCGGGTATCGGCGCGACCATTGGAAGCGTGGTCGCGACCACGAAGGCCATCGTGCCGGCGGCGGTGGGCGTGGACATCGGGTGCGGGATGATCGCGGCGCGCACGTCGCTGACGGCGTCCGATCTTCCGGACGATCTGCGCCCGCTCCGCAACGCGATCGAGCGCGCCGTCCCGCACGGTGGGCCCGGCCTCCGCGGTTCGTGGGGCGACAAGGCGCCGCCGCATGTGGTCGCGGCATGGGCGGAGCTGCGCCCGGCGTACGCAGAGATCTTCGCGAAGCACCCGAAGGTCGAGCACAACTACGACGTGGAGCACCTGGGTACGCTCGGCACGGGTAACCACTTCGTCGAGCTTTGCCTGGAGGAGCGCGATAACTCCGTGTGGATCATGCTGCACTCCGGCTCGCGCGGGGTGGGTAACCGCATCGGGACCTACTTCATCGAGCGCGCGCGCGAGGAGATGATGCGGCTCGACCGCGCGCTTCCGCACCGCGATCTGGCGTACTTCGAGGAAGGTACGACGGGCTTCGGCGACTATGTAGAGGCGGTGTCGTGGGCGCAGTCGTACGCGGCAAAGAACCGCGAGCTGATGATGACGAACGTGGTCACGGCGCTCGCGCGCTCGAACAAGCTGCCAGCGTTCACGCTGAACCAGCACGCGGTGAACTGTCACCACAACTACATCTCGCGCGAGAACCACTTCGGCGAGGAGGTGTGGGTGACGCGCAAGGGTGCCGTGCGCGCGCAGCGAGGGGAGCTCGGGATCATCCCGGGAAGCATGGGCGCGCGATCGTTCATCGTCCGCGGCAAGGGAAACGCGGAGTCGTTCTCTTCGTGCAGCCACGGAGCGGGGCGCCTCATGTCCCGCACGCAGGCGAAGAAGCAGTTCACGGTCGAGGATCACAAGAAGGCCACCCTTGGCGTGGAGTGCCGCAAGGACGCCGACGTGATCGACGAGACGCCGATGGCCTACAAGTCCATCGACGCAGTGATGGCAGCGCAGGACGACCTCGTCGAGATCGTGCATACGCTCCGCCAGGTGGTGTGCGTGAAGGGATGACGGGAGATGAGTGCTGACATGCTCGAGATCGACGGTTCGTATGGCGAGGGAGGGGGGCAGGTGCTGCGTTCGGCGCTCACCCTCTCCCTCGTCACGGGAACGCCATTCCGCATCACCAAGATCCGCGCGGGCCGCGGTCGTCCGGGCCTCTTGCGGCAGCACCTCACATGCGTGAAGGCTTCGTGCCAGATCTCCGGCGCGGACGCAGACGGCGCCGAGCTGGGTAGCCAGACGCTCGCGTTCCGTCCATCGGGCCCCGCGTCGGCGCGCAGCGGCTCCTACACGTTCGCCGTGGGCTCGGCCGGGAGCACGTCGCTCGTGCTCGCCACCGTGATGCTCCCGCTGCTCCTCGCGAACGGGGAGAGCGTGGTGCGCCTGGAAGGGGGTACGCACAATCCGCTCGCGCCACCGTACGAGTTCCTGGTCGAGGTGCTCTTCCCGCGCCTCCGCGAGCTTGGATTTCGCATCGACGCGACGTTCGAGCGCGCGGGGTTCTTTCCGGCTGGCGGCGGGGCGTTCACCGTGACGCTGGGCTCGGGGCCTGCGCTCCTATCGCGCGCGGCGTCATGGCTCACGCGCGGAGAGCTCACGCTGTCGGGCGCGGTCGTGCACGCGAACGTGGGAGACCGCGTCGGCGGACGAGAGAAGATCGCCCTGGCCGCGAGCCTCGGCATCGATCGCGACGCGGTCACCATCACGGAAGTCCAGTCGCCCGGTCCGGGCAACGCGGTCATGGCGCGCGCGACCGCGGGCGGGCTCACACACGAGCTCGTGACGGCCTTCGGCGAGCGCGGGAAATCATCCGAGGCCGTCGCCGAGGATGCGGCGACACAGATGAAGAAGTACCTCGCGTCCACCGCGCCCATCGGCGAGCACCTGGCTGATCAGCTGCTCCTTCCGCTCGCGATCGCAAAGGGAGGCACGTTCGTGACCCACGAAAAGAGCATGCATCTTACAACTAATGCATGGGTGCTCTCGCGCTTCCTGGGAGACGTGGTGACGTTCACAGACGAAGGCAAGAACACGCGCACGGAAGTGCAACCGCGCTCCTGACCCGCGGCAGCTAGTCGGCGCCGCCGCCGATCTCGAACTCGCGCACGGTCTTCAGCGTCTCCTGCACGGGCTCTTCCAGACGCGACGGTTGCAGTGCTCCCGTCACCTCGAGGATGACGACCGTCACGTTGTCCACGCCGCCACGTTCGTTCGCGAGCGCGACGAGCGACTCGACCGCACCTTCCAGCTGACCGCCGACCTTCTCTGCGATCTCGGGGTCCGTCACGTTGACTGTCAGCCCGTCCGAGCAAAGAAGGACACGGTCACCCTCGCGTAGTGTGAGCGCGCGCTGCGTGACGGACACCTCGTCCTGCTTGCCCACCGCCTGGAGCACAACGCTCTTCGCCCGCGATTTCTTGGCCGCTTCAGCCGTCATCAGCCCCTGATCGATCAAGACCTGCACATGCGTCTGATCCTTCGTGAGCTGCGTGAACACGCCGTTCCGGTACAGGTACGCGCGACAGTCGCCGACCTCGGTGACGTACGCGACGGCATCCCGCACGAGGACCGAGACGACCGCCGCACCCATGCCCGCGCGCTGGGGCTCTGTCGCCGCGTCGATCACTTTCTTGTTCGCGTGCACCACGGACGCCGCGAGTGCTTCGCCCGGATCCGCGTGAAGGCCGGCGTTCACGTACTCGCGAATCGCGGCAACGGTGAGGGCGCTCGCGACCTCGCCCGCGTTCTCGCCACCCATGCCGTCGGACACGGTGATGAGGACGCCCTTTGCTCCAACCTCCATGCTGGATGCCGTGGCGATCTCCGTGTTCTCGGTCAGGTCGACCAGCAGGAAGCAGTCCTCGTTGTTCTTGCGCACGACGCCCACGTCGGTCATGCCCCACAAGCCAATCTCGACGGTGCCGAGCTGGCCCATCGGCGCGCTCGGGCTCTCGGCCGCGACTGCTGACGGGGGAGCGGGGGCGGCGGCGGCGGCGGCGGCGGCGGGAGGAGGAGCGGGAGGAGGAGCGGGAGCAACGGCAGCGGCAGGGGCGATCGCGGGCGGCGGCTCGGAGGGTACGAGCGGCCCGAGTGGCGGAGGGGGACCGGCGTGGACCGGGGCGACCGTCGGGATGCGAAGCGGCGGCGGCGTGGTCGGCGGCGCGCCGCGCGTGGAGATCGGACCGGGCGAGGCAGAGCGCCCTGCGCCTGCTGCACGCGCGCCTGGCGGAGCCATGCCCGGAACGCGCGTTGATGTTCGGGGGCGCGGTGCGGCACGCGGGCTCGCGGGCGATTCGTCGGGCGCGGGGCTCGGTTGATCGGCAGGTAGCTTTGGAGCATCCGCGCGTGGCAGTGTCTTGGGCTCCGGCGCGGGGCTCGGCTGATCGGGTGATGGCTGCGGCGCAATCGCGAGCGGCAACGTCCGCGGCTCCGCGCCCGGCTCCGTCACGTGCGGTCTCTGCTCGGAAGGTGGAGCGAGCCCAGGCGGTCCGTCGATCACGCCATGCGCGACGAGGCGGCTCACGATATCGGCGACCTGCTCCTCACCAAGGCCGCTGATCGCCGACAGCTCGCGCAGCGAGAGAGGCCCATCGATGCGCGAAAGGATGTACCCCTCATCCGGGGCGAGGCGAAGATCACGCACGTCAACCGCGCGTGGCTTGATGGCCTTCAAGTCCCATATTTCCGAGGGCAGACCCACTAGCTTCTAGACTATCCTGTAAGCCTGCCGGGCGGTAGCCTCTCGATGTGGAGGTGCACATTGACCGGAGCCCCACGACGCGACTAAGACGACTCGACCGGTCGGCGGAGTCCGCCATCGGGTGAGTGGCGTGGTGGCCAAGTGGTTAGGCAACGGTTTGCAAAACCGTCACACGTGGGTTCGAATCCCATCCACGCCTCAGGTGTCTATGCTTCCACGTGAACGGGCCCGACCCGCTCCGTTCGTCTGGCGATTCTATCGGCTTGCTCGGTGTGGGGTGGTGCGCTACGCCGTGTCTCATGCAGCTGTCGCCCGAATGGTCCGAGCTTCTCGCCAAGTACAAGGATGATCACCAGAACCCGATGAACCAGAAGTGCCATGCTGTTGGCATTCCGCTCATCGCTGCGTCGATCCCGCTTGGACTGACCGTGGTCGGCCTCCCGCTCGCTGCAAGCATGTTCACTGTCGGCTGGACCTTCCAGTTCGTCGGCCACGTGTTCGAGGGAAAAAAGCCCTCGTTCGTGGAGGACAAGCGCGCCCTGGTCGTGGGTCTCCTGTGGTGGGCGGAGAAGGCCGGCATCACAACGCTGAAGACGTCCGAGCCGGCATCGAGCAAGCGCGAGGCGCACACCAACGGCACCGCTCACGCGACTCAGGCAAACTGACGGGGTACACTGAGCATGTGAAGATGCTCCCCGCCTCTCTTGTGGTCGCTGCGACATTCGCGGTGGGTGTGCTCACAGCCCTCTCCGCGTGCACGACCGAGACGACTGTGATCCCGAGCTCGTCCTCCGAAGGAGGCGTCGCCGGCGATGGCGGGAGCACCGACACCACCACGGACGGTGGCTCGATGGTCGTCACGTTGCCAGACGGAGCCACAGTCGTCGTCGACTCAGGCAAGGCCGGGGGCCCCGGTGATCCGGCGTTCGGCGGCTCGTCCGGCGGCGCGGGCGGAAGCGTGCCCGTCGCGGGCGCCACGATGACAGCAGGCGCCATCACGTACCGCCTGATCGTGCCCGCGAGCTACGCCCCGACCACCCCGAGTGCATTCCTCCTCGTGTACAGCGGCACCGAGGGCGGCTCCGTGATGACGATGAACCTGCAGAGCGTGGGCCCGTCCACGGGAACCGGCGGCTTCATCCGCGCCGTGCTCGATGGCGTGACGTACAACGGCGACGGCAACGCG
Organism: Polyangiales bacterium; assembly: GCA_038230375.1. Taxonomy (GTDB): domain Bacteria; phylum Myxococcota_A; class Polyangia; order Polyangiales; family Polyangiaceae; genus JANXLV01. The sequence goes on from JBBRNJ010000004.1 coordinate 28,417, forward strand.
GGCGCAACGGTGCTCGACGAGATACGTGCAAAATACAACATCGACAACGATCGCACGTACCTGCTCGGAGAGTCGGCCGGTACCACCGCGGCGCTCAAGCTCGGCTTCCACATCCGGCAGTCGTACTTTGCTGCGTACTGGGCGAACGACATCAACGCGTCCGACACGCCCGGAGCCACCGCAGCCACCCTGGGCTTCGCCCCCAACGGACAGGTGGGACCGGGCGGCGACTTCACCGACGCAAACAGCGTCATCGCTGCCATGAAGACGGCCGGGTACATTGTGCCCACACCTGCCCCGTATGCGGGAGCGGGCGCAGGCACGCACGGCGACCAGAATCAGTTCATTGCGGCCATCACCTGGTTCCCGGGCAAGTCCCGCAAGTGAGCCAGTCTGCGTGAATCTGCGTACAAACTGAGTATTTCCGGTTCTGGGCTCCCTCCGGGTATCATTGGAGTTGGTTCCCGATGCCGGATGACGAGATAGAGGACACGGCGACGGGGATTGGTCCCATCCCCGCGACCCATCCTTCCATGGAGGAGGAGTTCTCCACGTCCATCACGAAGGCGCCCCCCGCGGCTGCGGAGGAGTCGCTCGAGGACGCTCCCACCGGCGTGACGCGCTCACCCATCGACGCTGCAGCCCCCACGGAAGACCAGCCGAGCAACTCGGCGCCGGCGACGGTGGCCGCTCCCGAGGCACCCTCCGAAGATGCACCAACGGGCATTGCGAAGGCGCCATCGCGACCCGACGCGCCGGTGACGGAGGCGCACGCAGCCGACGACGATGGACCCACCAGCATCTCGCGCGTCGCGCTCGACGACGACTGGGAGGGCCCCGTCACCGCGGGCGCAGCAGAGCCCGACGATGATCCTCACGAGGACGGACCGACGGGGGTCACGAAGGTCGATCTGCCACCGCCCGATGAAGTGCCGACCGGACGCGCCGCGCGCCCCGCAGGCATCGTTGTTCCTGGCGTGCGCAAGGTCGGTCCGGCCGCGGGTGCGCCAGCGACGCAGCCCACGTCGCCACCCAGCTCGAAGCAGCCTCTGACCCAAGACCCAGAGGAAGACAGCGTCGTCACACTGCAGAAGGCCGTACCGGACGGGAAGGACGAGAGCATCGTCACCATCCAGCCGAGCGCGAAGCACCACGCCCTCGCGAAGATCTCACCGCCCGCGAAGACACCCACGCCTCCGAAGGCAGGGTCCGTTGGAAAGCTCCCCGCCGCGAGCCCGCCGCCGCGACAAAGACCAGCTGCGTCCGACATCTACGACGTCGACGATGACAAGACCGAGCGTCGCGACATCCCTTCCGAGGAGATCAACCGCGCGATCGCACGCGCCAAGATGGAGCCCGTCAACATCTCGGAGCTCCCGGACGAGTCACCCACCGCGCGCCGCGCTGACCTCGCGATCACGCCGAAGACCGGCGTGCGGTCCGCGATGCCACCACTCGCCGGCGAGGAGGAGCCGTCGGAGCTGGCGACCGAGACGGACCTTGGCCCCCTCGTGCGCCGCTCGCTGGGCGACAACGTGGTGCGGCCGCCGTACAACAGCGAAACGGACAGCGTGATCACCGAGCCGGCGATCGACAAGGAGAGTCGGGTCCCGCGCACCACGAACCTGATGAACACGTCGCCCGTGCCGCGCACGACGCAGCAGGGCATGGCGCCGCCGCCACCGCGACCGCCAGAGAACTCGCTGGGCACGGACTCGTACACGTTCCAGGGAGGCGCCGGCGAGCTGCAGGCCGTGATCCCCATGACAGCCGCTACGAAGGTGTCGTCAGGTCCGGCTGCACCCACGTCGAACGCGCTCATGCTGTCTGCGGCGGGTGCTCCATCCACCCAGAGCATGGCCATCCAGCAGCTGCCCGGTGGCTACTCGCAGCCAGCGCAACCGCCTTCGTCCGGACCGCACCTGCAAGCGGCCATGACGTTGCAGTCCGCCGCGATGCTGCCCACGGCGCCCGCCGCGTTTCCGCCGGGTCTCCCGGCCGGCGCGCTGAACGGCACGATCCAGCCGGCAAACGGCCTGCCCTCTGGACGCATGCAGGTCGCGGGCTCGTTCCCGCCGCCCATCATGGGCAGCTCGCCCAGCGGGCTCGGGTTCGCAGACATGAGCAACGCTCCGCGCCCGATGGAGGAGCCGCGCTGGATCGTGCTCGTCCTCGGAGTGCTTGCAGTATGCATCTTGATCCCCACGGTGTTGTACGTGGTGCTGCGTTCGCGCGCGGACGACGCCGCGGCCGAGGAGACACCCACACGTGCGAACGTCACGATCCAGAACGTGCAGCCCAGAGATGTCGGCAAGCGCGGCCGCTAGAAGCGCGCTCGCGTTCGCGCTGCTTGCAAGCTGCAGCCGAGGCTCGACGACGACGACCTCGACCTCGACCTCGACCTCGACCAAGAAGGCGCCTGTGGGGCTGCCGCTCACGAAGAAGATGCTCATGAACCACCCCGAGCTCGGCCCGCTGTCGCTCGTCGTGGTTCCGTCGGGCGACCGACTGGTGGTGGGCGTGCCCGCGCGGGACCTCGCGCATGCGCAGGCGATCGCGAAGACGCTGGAGAAGGAGGGCGGTCTGTCGCCGGAGCTCTCCTGCGCGCAACCCACGCCCGAGATCACGGTGCCAGTGAGCACGTCCGACGCGGGCCCGTGAGCACCGTGGCAACGGTGCGTCAGTGACCAGCGCGGCCGGGGCGTGCGTTCCACAGCGTGGCGATGAGCGCGGCGCCGACGATCGCGAACGGCACCTGCGTGATGCCCCACGCGCCCCAGCCCCAGCGATCGATCACGCGGCCGAGCGCCTGAGCCACTATGGCGCCCGCCACGTACTGCGCGCCGTCGAACAGACCCGCAGCCGTGGCGACGGCCTTCTTGCCACCGAAGTCCATGGATGCAGCCCCGCCGACCATCGAGTGCGCGGACTGGATGAAGAACGCCAGGAACACCATCATCCATGCGGCGAACAGCGGGCCACCACCGACGACCTTGAAGATGATCTGCACCACAGCCATTCCCACGAACGCAACGAAGATCACCGGCGCGCGGCGATTGCCGAAGATCGCGTCCGACATGTTGCCTGACACGATGCCGCCGAACACGCTGGCGATGGGCATGGCCACGGACGCGAACGTGAGGCAGATGGTCGCGCGGCGCGCATCTTCCGTGTTGTCGAGCACCTTGTAGAGCAGCACGCCGACAATGAAGAAGAACACGCCCACCAGCGAGAACGTGGTGGTGAACCTGCGGAGCACGGACCACTCCGTGATGCGGTCCACGCGGCGCTTCACGTAGAGGAGCCCGAGGATCACGAACACCGAAGCGACCAGCGCGCTCACGTTGATGACCACCATGCGCACGTCGCGCGCAACGGGCTTCGCGTGGTGGACGTTGGCGAAGAACTTGGGGAACCAGTCGTCCGTGCCGTTGCGCACGAAGCCGATCATCATGGACGCGAGCGCGATGATCCACATCTGAGGATTCGCGAAGACCTTCTTCAAGACAAAGGCGAGGCCGCCGCTCTTGTCGTCACCGGGCGCTTCGTCGCCGGTGATGAGCTCACCCAGGCCAGCATCTGCGGGCGAGTTCTCCACCAGCTTCCAGTTCAGCAAGATGAGGATCACAAGCGAGAATGCGGGCACCCAGAAGACCCACTGCCACGGCAGTGTGCCGGCGATGAGCGGCCCGACCGCGAACGCCAGCGTGCGGCCGGACTGGATCATGATGCCGAAGATGCCGGCAAAGGAGCCGCGCTCGTTCACGGCGAACCACGACGCGTTGATCTTCACGATGGAGAGCGCGCCGAACGACTGGAAGTAATGGTTGAGCGCCCAGAGGACGGCGAACGTGGCGACCATGGAGCTTGTGGTCATGCCTGCGCTGAGGACTGCTGGCGTGAGCACGGACTTGTGATCGGGCGCCCACACGGCGTCCGTCACCAGGAAGTACGCGCACGCGCCGAACAGCAGGTTGAACACGCTGGCGCCGGCCGCGCCGATCAGGATGGCCCGCTTGCCGCCGATGCGGTCCGCGAGCGGGCCGTTCAGAAAGACGGAGATGCCGTAGCAGATCTTGCCGGCAGAGATGATGTTGCCGAGATCGGTATTGGTCCACCCGAAGCGCTCCGAGAGCAGGGCGTTGACCGCGGAGAAGTTGTACCGGCCCATGTAGAACATGGCGTACATGAGGCCGAGAAAGACCCAGTTCTGGACGCGTCGAGCGCGAAACTTGGGGTCCAGGTTGTCGGCCAGCATCGGTAGCTGACGCCAGCCTAACATCACCCTTTTCCGTCCGCGCGGCTTTGCTTGCGCGTTTCCAATTCACAGGCGACGATGGCGTCCGGCCCGCACCCGCATGCAGCACTCCGAGCTCCTCGCCCAACTCCCGCTCTTCGACACGCTGAACCAGGAGGACCTGGAGGCGCTGGCGAACAAGCTGACGGAGCGCCCATTCGCGCAGGGCAGCACCGTGTTCGCGAAGGGCGATCAGGGCTCGTCCATGTACATCGTGCTCTCTGGCGCGGTGCAGATCTTCCTGCCTGGTGACAAGAAGGACGACGCGCCCGTCGTGCTCAAGGACGTGCGCACGGGCGAGTACTTCGGCGAGCTCTCGCTCTTCGACGACAAGCCGCGCTCTGCAAGCGTGGAAGCTACGGTCGACACGGTCTTGCTCGAGCTCACGCGCGAGGAGTTCGGCGAGCACCTCAGCAAGTCGAAGACCGCGGCCCTGGCGATCCTCGCAGAGATGGCCGAGCGCCTGCGCGAGACGAACGCGATGCTCAGCCAGCGCGCCGCGAAGGACGTCGTCAAGGAGATCGAGGAGAACCTGACGTGGGGGCAGCGGCTCGCCGACAAGGTCGCGGACCTGAACGGCAGCTGGGCGTTCATGGGCTTCCTGGTTGCGCTGACGCTGGTGTGGGCGAGCGTGAACAAGCTACTCCCGCACCCGTTCGACGAGTACCCGTTCGTGTTCTTCAACCTGCTGCTCGCGATCCTGGTCGCGCTGCAGGGCCCGCTCATCGTCATGAGCCAGAACCGCCAGACCATGAAGGACCGCGCGCAGGCCGAGACGGACTTCCGCGTGAACCTCAAGAACGAGGTCGGGATCGAAGGCATCATCCGCGACCTGGGCGCATTTCGCGCAGAGACCGCGAAGCGCCTGGATGTGCTCGAGCGCCACGCGCGCGCGGACCGCGTTCGCACAGAGGTCCCCGCGAAGAAGCCGGGCGGGCCACTCGGCCCTTCCTGAAACCCGCTCGGCCCTGCTGAGGCCCACTCGGCCCTTCCCGAAGGGAACCATGGCGGGATTCAGGCGCCGCCGGATAGCGGCGGGACCGTGTAAACTGGTAAGTCAATGGTCGATGCCAATCAGCCAGCTGGGGACGATCCCATAGCGATGGCGGAGGCTCGCGTGGGCACCTCGCTGAACGCGAAGTGGACGCTCGAGCGGCTCCTTGGGGTGGGCGGCATGGGGGCGGTGTTCGCCGCGAGGCACCGCAATGGAACGCGCGCGGCCGTGAAGCTCCTGCACGCGCAGTACGCACGCGAGTCGAACATCCGCGAGCGATTCCTGCGCGAGGGGCGTATCGCGAACCGCGTTGACCACCCAGCGCGCGTCCCCGTGACCGACGACGACGTCAGCGACAGGGGCGAGCCGTTCCTCGTGATGGACCTCCTCGAGGGCGGAACCTTGAACGAGCTGCGCCGCCGCACGGATGGCATTCTGTCGCTGGAGGACACGCTCCGCATCGTCGACACCGTGCTGGACCTCCTCGGCAAGTGCCACGCCGTGGGCATCGTTCATCGCGACATCAAGCCTGCAAACATCTTCATCACGGAGGACGGCAGCGTGAAGGTGCTCGACTTCGGCGTCGCTCGGATGCGTGAGCCCGACTCGGGGGTGGAGGCGACGCGGCTGGGAATGGCCATCGGAACGCCGTCGTACATCGCCCCGGAGCAAGCGCTCGGTCTTGGCGCGCAGGTCGACGGGCGCTCCGACATCTTCTCCGTTGGCGCGTGCATGTACGTCGCGCTCACCGGCAAGCGCCTGAATCACGCGCGGACAGAGGCAGAGTCGTTCGTGATGGCAGCCACGCACAAGGCGCCGTCAATCGCGAACCTGGCTCCGGATCTTCCGGTGGAGGTCGTGGCCTGTGTGGACCGCGCGCTCGCGTTCGAGCGCGAGAAGCGCTTCCAGGACGCAGCGTCGATGCGCAGCGAGGTCCTTGGTCTGCTCGCCGCATTGCGCGCTGGTCAGCTGGTCCGTGGGGGGCCGAAGAAGGAAGGAGGGCTCCGCATCCGAGCGAACGACGCGCTCGACGAAAACGAGGAGCTCGAACCGGCGAAGACGAAGGAAGTCCAGGCGCGGCTCCAGGCCGTATGGCAGCAGATCGGGACGTGCTTGATGGACGTGCGCCAGTACGGGTGGACGCATCCAGTTGCACAGCGCGCGCTCGACGCCGGCCTCCAGCAGATCGACGATGCGCTCGCCAAGAACCCTCGAGCCGTCCGGTGGGATGTCGGCCCGGGAGCGTTTCTCTTCCAGGGCGTCCCCGTGTGGGCGCCCGATCGGATCCCGTTCGACCGGGTTCCGTATCAGCTGTTCGCGGACGGCGTTAGGCACATCCAGATCAAGGAAGGGTTCACGAAGGACGAGCTCCGCGACCTGCTCGGGATCTTGCTCCGCGATCTGGTCGATGGCGCTGGCTCGGAGGACGACGCGGTGACGGCGTTCTGGGACCGCCGCTTCGAGCACGTCGCCTACGTCGCGATCGAAGCGTTCGCCGAGACCGAGCACCAGATGAAGGAGAGCGCGGATCTGGCGCGCGAGCTGGCGGCCGCGGCGCAGCTCGATCGTGATTGGCTCCATGCTTCGCTCGAGGGGCGCGCGATGCGCCTGAACCTGACCTCGCAGCTGCGGCAGAGCGGAGAGGCCGCGGCCGCACTGGCGCTGGATCCGATCCAGCGCGCCACCATGGGCGCGCAGCTGAACATGAGCGACGACAAATGGCTGGAGCGCTTCGTCGAGGCGTTCGCCGACGCGTGGATCGACGCGCGCGCACGTGGAGACCTGGCGCTGCTAACGGACGTCATCCGCGAGTGGACGGCCGACGAGCTCCGCCTGAACGCCTCGAAGGAGATCTTCGAGGTGTTCCATGCGATCAATCGCGCGCTCTCGCAGCGCGCACCGGCGGAGGCGGCGCAGCTCACGCGCTCCCTTTCGGAGGTGATGTTCCCGGCCAAGGTCCTTGCAGAGGTCCTGGGAGTGATCGAGAAGGAGGGGCGCGAGGCATCCGGCGCGCAGGAGGTGCCGACCGTCGTCATCGCCGGTATCGAGCAGGCGCTCTTCGTGCTGGATTCCCCGGCGATGCTGGAGCTCGCTTGCGGGTGCTTCGGCGCAACGCGATCGGACGATCTGCGCAAGGTGACCTCCGGCTACGTCCGGCACTGGGCTCGCGGCAATGAAGCGCGGCTTGGCGCGGTGCTCGAGTCCGCGCCGGCGGACACTGGGCTCCTCATCGTCGGCCTGCTCGCGTCGGTCCAGACCAAGGATGCCGCCCGCGCCATCGAGCACGCAGCGCGGAATCCATCACTCGTCGTGCGCATCGAGGGCCTCTCGCAGCTCTCATCCGAGCAGGACGATGAAGTCCGCGCGCAGGTGCGCAAGCTCCTGGAGGATCCAGTGGTCGCCGCGCGTATGGAGACGCTGGAGCTCGTGGCGCAGCGTGGCCTGGTCGCGGCGGGCCCCGCGATCGTGCTGCAGATCCAGGCGCCCGCGTTTCATCTGCTCACGACCGACGAGCGGAAGAAGTGGCTCGACTGTCTGGTTGCGCTCAGCCCGCGCCGCGCGCTCGCGGTGTGCGTGGCGATCCTGAAGGAGCACCAGATTGTCCCGACGGAGGCCGTGGAGGCAACGCGCGCGCTCGCTGCGGACGTCCTCGCCGACATGGCGTCCAAGGAGGCGCTCGAGGCAGCCGTGGAGGCCTCGAAGAAGCGCTGGTGGAATACCGCGCCCGTTCGCGAGGCAGCAGAGCGCGCCGTCAGACACATCACCGCGCTCATCGCGAGCGGCGTCGAGGAGCCGGGACAGAGCCCGCGGCGCAAGAAGGGAGATGGCCCGTGACCCAGCGCGGCGGTGGCGGTCCGGCCAGGGACGGCGTCGAGGTCCACGAGCTTGCCGCGGCGGTGGTTCATGGCGTCTACCGGCTCGTGAAGGCGTGTCAGTTCCACGCGGACGTCACGAACGACGTCATCACGTCACTCACGGCCGCCGCAACGACGGGCGTACACGACTACTGCGCGCGCGCCGGGACGGAGACGGTGGCACTCTCGTTCCTGGGCGATGCGATCTTCGTGAATCGTCAGATACTGAAGGTGTCGCGCGACATGCACGCGCTTGCCGCGGAGCTAGGCACGTTCCTCCGGAGCTGCGACGTGACCGAGCTCACCTTCGCGATGACGCTGACGCGCCCGTCGATGGCCACGTTCGCGAAGCTGCTTGCGGACGTCCAGAGGGACCGCTCTCTTGCGGCGCGGCTCACCGCCGGAGACATGCCCGGAATCACCGCCGGCAAGGCGAAATTTGCGGCAGGCGGAAGCCAGACAGAGGAGTCGCCGGGGCAACGAGTCTCGCGCACGTACGCCACGTCGGTGCTGACCGTCCAGGCCGTGCTGGCCGACGTACGAGCCGGAAAGTTCGAGCTGCCGAAGAAGACAAAGCGCGTCGCGCAGCAGGTCGTCGCACGCGCGGATGAAGACGCGCGCTTGCTGGTGGCGCTCGCCGCGAACGGTGGCGGTAGCCTCGACGCCGCGACGATCGCCGTGGGCAGCGCGATCCTTGCCGTGGCCATGACCAGGCAGCTCACGTCGGACCGCGGAATCCTGGTGAACGCGGCCATGACGGCGCTCCTCTACGACGCGGGTCGCGTGGGGCTCGACGGTGGCGGCGACGGCCCGCTCCGAACGCTCAACGACGACGAGCTCGACGCAGTGCCGGCCCATACGGTGGTCGCCCTTACCGCGCTCGGGCGCATGCATGCGCCTGCACGCGCGCGGACGAGCCTGCTCTACGAGGTCTGGTCGATGCGTCGTGCGCACCGGCTCGGGCCGCTGTACAAAGGGCGCCGTCCGCCGTCGCTGCTCGCGCGCATCATCCATGTCGCGCGTGCATTCGCGGAGCTCCGCGGTGCCGGCGCAGAGGGCGGCTTCAGCATCGACGACGCGATCCAGGTGCTCACCCAGCGTGCGGCGGACGGCACCGACCGCGCGATCGTGAAGCTCTTCATCGGCGCGCTGGGGATCTATCCAGCCGGCACCATGGTGACGCTCAACACGGGAGAGCTCGGCGTCGTGTTGACCACGCCGGCAAACCCGCTCGACTACGTCAGGCCGAGCGTGAAGATCCTCTACGATGCCGATGCAGGCCTGCTGGACACGCCGCTCGACGTCGACCTGGCAGCGCCTGCACCGGGTCAGCCACTTCGCTTCGTCGCTTCGGCCGTCGACGCCGACGAGCACCAGACGAAGGCGATGCGCAGCTACGTGACGGCGGCGGTGGCAGCCAAGCGCCGCGGTGCGATCGAGCCCGGCGCGAACGCCCCGCTGCTGCCGGCCGTCTCCATGCCGATGCCCATGGCGACGATCGGGCCGCTCACCTCGAAGCGGGCCTCGGGTGAGCTCCCGATCACGGTGCGCCCCGCAGCGGAGCCCATGCTGGAGAGCGGTGGCCTGGACCTGAGCGATCTGATGCGGCGGTCGACCAGCTCACCCGTCGCTCTATCCATCAGTGAAGCGCCGCTCGTCACCACGAAGCCGCCTGCCCGCGACGATCTGATCAGCACGTCACCGCCGGTCGTGGACCTGATCAGCACGTCACCGCCGCTGCTGGAGCCCATCGAGAGCTCGCTTCCACCACTGCTGGACCCGATCATCAGCACCCAGCCGCCCGTCGAGGTCGCCCCCGCACGACGACGGGATCCACGGAACGACACCGCGCCACCGGCAGGCCTTGTGGAAGAGGTGCTCCGTCCAGTCCCGGTGATCAAGCGGCTGGTGTCTCTCAACATCGCTCTTCCGGATCCCGCGCCGCTCCGCACGCCGCCAACGCCGGCGACCCCGCCGACCGTCGAGAGCTGGGAGGACTTCGATCTCGGCCCCGAGCGTGAGCCCGTGCTGACCGATCCTGCACCTCCGCCTGCCATGGAGATGGAGGCGTCCCATCGCCCGCCAGTGGCGTTGGCGCCCCCGGCGCCGGTAGCGTTGCCGCCTCCGGTAGCGTTGCCGTCGCCACCCGCGCCGCGCAGTCCGCCGTCTTTCGGGCCGGAGAAAGGCGTCGATGCGTTCCTGGACGACGCACTTCGTGAGCTGAGTCAGCCGCCGCCGGCGAAGGATCCGAAGAAGGGCTAGCCGAGCTGCGCTACACTGTCGTCGTGGGTCCCACGTGAGAGCGGCTGATCTCGAAGAGCTCGCGCGCGAGCGCATCGGGCAGACCGTCGGCGGCAAGTGGACGCTGGAGTCGCTCATCGGCGTGGGCGGCGTCGCCGCTGTGTATGCCGCACGCCACAAGAACGGCAACAGGGTCGCCATCAAGATCCTGCATGAGCGCTTCCATCGCGAGAAGACCATCCGTCAGCGCTTCCTTCGCGAGGCGCGTATCGCCAATCAGGTCGACCACCCCGCCGTGGTGCGCTTCCAGGACGACGGCCTCACCGACGACGACGCGCCGTTCCTCGTGACCGAGCTGCTCTCCGGAAAGAACCTGGAGGATGCGCGCCAGGCGGAGGGCGGGACGTTGCCGCTCGAGGAGGTGAAGCGCATCGGTTCGCTCGTCCTATCGGTGCTCGAGATCGCGCACGCCGCCGGCGTGATCCACCGCGACCTGAAGCCCGCGAACCTGTTCCGCAAGGACGACGGCACGCTCTACGTGCTGGATTTCGGCCTTGCGCGCGCTCTGGAGGACACGGACGACAGCGGCTCCAACGCGTCGGCGCTCACCTCCGCGGACTCGTTGCTCGGCACCGTGGGCTACATGGCGCCGGAGCAGGCGCAGGGGCGCTGGGATCTCGTCGGCCCTCAGACGGATCTCTGGGCCGTGGGCGCCACCCTGGTCAAGCTCGCGACGGGCCTGGACATCCACGAGTCACAGACCGCGCAAGGGCGCCTCGTGCTCGCCGCCACGAAGCCGGCGCAGAAGGTGAGAGAGCGCGCGCCCCAGGTGCCGCAGGACTTCGCCGACGCGCTCGACAAGTCGCTCGCGTTCTCGCAGAAGGATCGGTTCTCGTCGGCGCGCATCTTCCGTCACGCGCTCACGGGCACGCTGTCCTCGCGCGGGTCGATCTCCCCCGAGGCGGGGCCATCGCCAGGCGGCGCGGCTGATGCCACGTCGCAAGAACGGCCTCGCCGCTCCATGCTCGGCGTGCTTCTGGTGCTCGCGATCATCGCCGTCGCGGTGGGCGTTGGCGTCAAGCTCGTGAACCCCAGCATCACCACGGACCCACCACGCACCACCAGCGCGGTCGGCTCCGCGCCCAGCACCACTGCACCACAGCCGCCGGCGAGCAGTGCCGTCGGGCTGACCTCACCGCCTCCCTCCGCGTCGATCGCGAGCGGGGCGCCCACGCCGAGCAGCACGCAGAGCCCGGGCACGTCACCAGGCGGGCGACCGCTACAGAGGGTCCCACCCGGTGCTGGCGCGGGGAGCGTGACAGCTTCTTCATCGTCCGCGCCCTCGGCGCAGGGCGGCAATGCAGCGCATCCTCCGGGCAGCGCGAGCGCCGATCCACTGGACAAACGACGCTAGAAAAGACTCTCCCCACAACGGCCGATCCGTGGGTAAAGTGCCGGCCCATGAAGACCGCCAGCACCACGACTGCCTACCTTCTACGTCGCGTCCTTCCGGTGAGCGCCGCCCTGCTGTGTGCTGGCTGCCTGGTCGCCGGATGTGATGACGACAGCAAGCCGGCGAACGAGAGCACCATCGACGTGTCGAAGCTCCAGTTCGATCTGAGCGGCGTCGTCAGCGGCATCAACGATACTCACTGCCAGGGCGGCGACGCCGGCGTGAAGCGCCAGCCCGTGAACTTCCCGGGGTGCGGACTGGGCGAGGGCGGCAGTGTCACCACGAAGGCGGGCACCGATGGCGGCGCGGCTGGTGGCGACACGGCGGCGACGCTCTACAACAACATCGGCTTCGACGACGACTGCAAGTACTCCGTGACCTGGGAGGCCTCCAAGATCGCCCAGAAGAAGGACGTCTACTTCCAGGTCTCCGCAGCCCTCACCACGAACAACAACGCGCTCTCGGGCGCCGCGCCGTACGTGGAGGCGTTCCTCGATCCGACCCACCCCGCCCTCGACGGCTCGAAGAAGCCCTCGGCCGTGGAAGTGACGCCCGGCACCTATGTGATCGGGCCCTACCAGTTCGACGCCGCGGGCGTCTGGACCGCGCGCTTCCACTTCTACGCAAACTGCTCGGAGGGGTTGGATTCGCCTCACGGTCACGCGGCGTTCTTCGTCGGAGTGCCTGCGAGCGCGAGCGCGAGCGCGAACGCTGGCGACCAGTAGCAAACAAACCGCTGGCGGGAGACCGCATCAGCTGGGAGCATTGAGTAGATGCTGCCGCGCCGGACGATCATCTTTGCGAGCGCCGCGCTCACGCTAGCGGGCGTCTCGGTCGCGTGCGGGCTCTCCACGCTCGGCACGGGTGATCCGTTCTATGGCTCGTTCGACGGCGCGACCGATCACACCGTGCTGGATTCGGCGGAGGGCGACAGCGACGGCGCGGTGAACGGCGCAGACGGAGCCTCCATGCTGGTGGACGGCGCTTCCGATGCGGATGCGGCGCTCGACGCGGGCACCCGCGCAGACGCCTCGGATGGCGCGCCCATCTGCTCGGCCGCTTGCGCGGCTGCGGGCGGCACGTGCAGCGGCAGCGTATGCACCATCGATTGCACCAACTCCGTGGTCGGCGGTTGCGCGACTCCCACGTGTCCGCCTGGGCACAGCTGCATCATCAAGTGTGGAGGCGGCGACTGCCACGGCGCCGTGAGCTGCGCGAATGCCGTGGCGTGTGACATCCAGTGCACCGGCGGCGACTCGTGTCAGGGCGGCGTCGTGTGTGGCGGCGCGCTATGCAGCGTGGAGTGCGCCGGCGGCGGCTCGTGTCACTCGGACATCACGTGCAACGCTGCGCGCTGCAACATCAAGTGCTCGGCGGGCGACACGTGCACCAAGGACGTCACTTGCTCCGCCGCGATCGGCTGCTCGATCTCGTGCTCCAACAGCGCCGTCTGCGACACCCTCGAGCTGGGCGCACCGGACGCGGCAGTTTCCTGCGCCGGTAACGACTGCAAGGACGTGAGCTGCTACGCAGACGGCGGGCAGTGCAGGCTCGGCTGCGCCGGCAGCTCGTGCGGGGGGACAATCTGCTGCTCCGGCAAGTGCACCGGCACGAACAACGGCAGCGGCGTGAGCCCCTGCCCCTGATCTGTCGCATCTGTCACGACGGGGAGCCCTTCGCATTCGAGCGCGAAGAGCCCCGCCGCGCAGCGCGGTCTCACTGGCCGCAGACGGTCTTCTTGCGCGCCTCGTACTGCTGACGGCCCTCGTTCCAGTACTTCTCGTCCGTCTCGTTCTGTGTGCCGACGAGCTGGCTGTCCGTCGCGACGGTGCGGCCCTGGCTGTCCTGGACGCGGCCCGTCTCCACCTTCTGCACGCCCTCTTCGCGGACGCGGACGCGGAACTTCGCCTTCTGTCCGTCCTTCACGACCAGGATCTTCTCAAGCTCCTTCTGCGTGCCGTAGCCCTCGACCTGCTTGAACTCGGTCTCGAGCGTGTCGGAGTCCTGGTTCTTCACGGAGTAGCCGGCGAGCACGAGGTTCTTCTTGATGCTCGCGAGATCGCCCGAGCCGCACGTGGTGAGGTCGGCGACCTGCGTGTCCGGCATGGGCGTGCGCGCGAGGCCCGGGAAGAAGGCCGCGCAGCCGGTCGCCGCGGACGGCGCAGTGATGGCAAAGAGGGCGGTGGCTGCTGCGAGGAGGATGTTCTTCGTGGACATGATCAGTGCTCCGGATGATGGCGAGTTACGCCCTCGCGTTCTTGCGAGACGGCGTCGTGCGGTCGCCTTCAGCAATGCGCGGGCCATCGCGGAAACCCTGAAAATTCCGCTGCAGCCGCGTATTCGGGCCGTTGCTCCGGAACCATTTTTCGCGAACGAGGAGCCGCCCGGAAACGAATTTCCGGGCTACTTCTTCCCGAGCTTCTTCTTCAGCGCGGCAAGGTCGTCGTCGACGGCCTTCTCGAGATCGGCTTCCTTCTGCGCGCGGTCCTTCACGAACTTGTCGTAGTCGCGCGTGAGCGGCTCCTTGGGCTTCGGCGGCGCATCGCTCTTCGCGCCCTTGCTCTTGGTGCTCGCGTTGTCCTTGGATCGGGCACGTTCACGTTCACGTTCACGGGTTTCGTGGGAGCTCGGCGGCGCTTCGTCGTCGTCCGATTTTTTGTCGGAGTCGGGACCGAAGATCGCGTTCTCGATCGACTTGCCCATGCTGTCGAGCGCGTTCTTCGCGGTGTCCTTCGTCTTCTGCAGCGCCATGTCCGCGGCGCGCTCCATGGCCTTCTTCTCCAGCTCGGCCTTCTTCTTCTCGGCGCGGTCCTTCAGCTTGTCCCAGAGTCCCATGTCAGAACGAGCCTCCGAGCAGCATGCCGTTCGGCGCCGCACCCAGGTGAAGCTTCTCCACGGGTAGCCAAGCGCTCTTCTTCTCCGCCCTGGGCGACAGCACGATCAGCGTGATGCCGCCGGCGAGCAGGACACCGCCAGCGATGAACGAGACGGTGCTCACGGTGGAGAACGTGCGGCCATCCGACTGCGCAGCGGAGCCAGTGGAGTCACATCCGATCACTGGACCGGTCGTGGGGCAGTGCGAGTCCGTGACGTTCTTCTTGCCGATCGTCAGCACGCCGAAGACAGAGCCGATGGCGATCCCCGCGATACCAGCACCGCCAGCGATGAAGCCGACAGTACGCAGCGGGGACGTCTCGCTCGTGGCGCCGCCATCCCCAGTTCCCGCGGACCCGCCTTCGGGCCTGCCGGTGACCTTCTCGGTGCTGATCTCTCCGAGCTGGACCGTGTAGGCCTCCTTGCCGCCCTCCGCGAGCTTCACAGCGACGGCGAGATCCTTGCGACCGGGCGACTTGATGACCACGCGATGGTCACCCGGATCCTCTGGCAGCGCGACGCCCAGGCTGGCGACGGAGAGCTCCACGTCGTCCACCGTGATCTTCGTGCCTTCGGGAAGGGTCTTGTCGGCGCGCAACGTGAGGCGCGCGAGGCGAGGCTCGAGCGCGTCGCGCAGCGTCTTGGCGACCACCTTGCGATCGTCGCCCTCGGGCAGACCTTCCATGGCGGCCCGTGCGTGCTCCCACGCGAGCGATAGCTTGCCGACCTTCTCCTCCGCGACCGCGAGATTCACGAGCGTACCCGGCGCCGGATCCAACCGCTGGCTCTCTGCGAACATCGCGCGCGCCTTCTCGAACTCGCCGCGCTTCATCGCCGCGCGACCATCCAGGAAGAACTGCTCGGCGGCCGGCGACCCCTCGGCCCGCGCCGTCCGCTCGGAGGACAACACTGACACCAGCGTCGCGCATGTCGTGACGAGAAGGAGGCCGGCGCTTGCTGCTGAAGCGCCGAACACCCTGGTTTTCCGAGCCAAACGCACGTCTCAGGTATACCATCGGCCTCGCGTCGACATGTCATCGAAAAAGACCGCTGCGCACTTCGTCGTTCTCACCGCGTCCTCGGGTCGGGCCATCACGTCCGCCGCAGGCACGCTGCCTGGTGGCGTGTCGTTCTTCCCGCTGGACGCTGAAGTCGTGCGCATCGGCGCGGCTCCGGAGGCGGAGCTGTTCCTGTCGGACCCGGAGCTCTCGGGCATCCACGCCCGCGTGGAGCAGCGCGAGGAGGGCTACGTCCTTGTGCGCGAGCAGAACCCGCTGCTCGTGAATGGCATGCGTGTGCGCGTGCACGTGCTGGCGCCGTTCGACATGGTCGTCATCGGAAAGAACGCGCTCTCGTTCCGCACGGGACCGCCGCCAAGCCTCGACGGCGTGGGCGGCTCGGTGTCTGCCGGCGCGGTCTCCGGAGCTCCGGCCGGGACACCGCGCGCCGGCGCACCGTCACACCTGGATGCGATCCGCAGGCTGACCACGTTCGCGGCGCGCGCGCAGGAAGGTGAGAACCCTGCCATCCTCGCCGAGCGCCTCATGGGCGACCTGCTTGCGCTCACCGGCGCCACGCGCGGAACGCTCGTTCGCCTCTCCCAGGACGAGGACCCGGTGAGCCTGGTCGCGTGCACGCAGGGCAGCTTCTCTGGTGGCGAGGTCGTCGTGAGCCGCACGCTGCTCGCGAATATGCGCGCGCTCGGCCAGCCGCTGTTCGTGGAGAACACGCTCACCGATCCGGATCTGGTCGGCGCTGCAAGCATCGCAGGCGAGCCCGCGCTCTCCGCGCTCTGCGCGCCCATCTTCTCCGAGGGTCGTATCGTCGGTGCGATCTACTTCTCGGCCCGCGCAAGCTCGCGCATGAACCGCGATGCGCTCGAGCTCGTGGAGCTCTACGCCACGCACGCGGTCTCCATCCTGGAGAGCGAGCGGAAGCAAGCGCGTCTCCGCGAGCGCTTGGATCTGCTCGGTGAAAAGAAGGACGACGACAGCCTCATCGTGGGCGACAGCGAGCCCATCCACGCGCTGAAGAAGATGCTGCGCAAGGTCTCCGGCTCGCGCGCGCCGGTGCTGGTGACGGGTGAGACGGGCACCGGCAAGGAGCTCGTTGCAAAGGAGATCCACCGGCTCTCCTTGCGCGCGCGCGGTCCGTTCGTCGCCGTGAACTGCGGCGCGATCCCGCACGAGCTCCTGGCGAGTGAGCTCTTCGGCCACAAGCGTGGCGCGTTCACCGGGGCAAGCGCGGATCGCCTTGGCTTCTTCCGCAGCGCGGAGGGCGGCACGTTGTTCCTGGACGAGGTGGGCGAGATGCCGCTCTCGCAGCAGGTGTCTCTGCTCCGCGTGCTGCAGGAAGAGCGCGTCTCGCCCGTGGGCTCGGAGGACAGCGTGGCGGTGGACGTGCGCGTGGTCTGCGCCACGAACCGCAACCTCCAGGAAGAGGTACAGACCGGCCGCTTCCGTCAGGACCTGTACTTCCGCCTGGCCGTGGTCGAGGTGCGCCTGCCGCCGCTTCGTGAGCGCCCGGGCGACGTGCTCCGGCTCGCGCAGCACTTCCTGCGCCGCTTCGCGAAGGAGCATGGCAACACGGCGCTCACCTTCTCCGACGACGCGCTCGTCGCGCTGCAACGCGCGCGCTGGGAGGGCAACGTACGCGAGCTCGAGGCCAGCATTCGCCGCGCGGTGCTCATGACGGAGGACAACAACATCGGCGCGCGCGAGCTCGGGCTCGTGGCACCGAACCGGGGCAGCATGCCGCCCGCCCCGCTGGTCCGCCCGCTCTCCATGGCGCGTGACGAGTTCCTGCGCGGCTATGTCCGCGAGGTCGTCGACCGCTTCGGAGGCAACCGCACCGCCGCCGCCGACGCCCTCATGGTCAGCGCACGAACCGTCTTCAAGTACATGGATGAGTGAGCCAACCACGGTGGTGAAACACTTTGATTGGAACCTTCCAGTCGCCAAGATGTCGTCTCCACATGCGCGCGGTTTCGGCTGGCCTATCGATTCTTCTCGTTCTCGCGGTTTCGTGGAGTGCCGCGGCTGACGTACCGGCGGGGCCGATGCCCGCGCCGGTCAGTGCCGCCGAGGTTTGTAGGCGTGGGGAGGCGCTTCGTGGCGTCGCCGAGTATGCGTTGGCGGCGGATGCGCTGACGCAGTGTGCTCGGTCATTTCCTGCAGAGGCGCGCGGCAAGACGGCGCTCTCGGACGCGCTGGTGCTGCGGCTTGGGCTCGGTGAGGACGTGGAGGCGATGCGCCTGGCCGGCGAGTTCGTCAAGATATACGGCGCGACGGATCATACGCGCGCGGCGACCGTCATCTTCGCGGCCGCGGCGCATCAAGGAGAAAAAGCGCGCTGGCGCGAGGCAGGCGAGATCTTGTCGCGGAATCAGCGCCTCATCGACGACGCGCCGATCGACATCCGTCTCCAGGCGCGGCTCCTCGTGGGGCGCGCGCAGCTTCACGGCCCAACGCCCGATCGCGGATACGCGGAGCTCCAGACCGCGCTCTCGATGTACGGCAACGGCGGCGCGCTCGGGGACATGATCGCGATTGCCTATCCCACCGAAGACGAGGGCCAGCGCATGCGCCGCATCGGCAAATCGCTCAACGCAGTCGGCGACGCGCTCGTGCTGCTTGCCGATCGCGACCGAGAGAAGAGCCTGGCTTCGCAACGGCCGCCCGTCTACGCGGGAGCGCGCACCGTGGACGCGCTTCATCACCACCTCACGACGGCCGTGCCCGAATGGATGAAGCGGCGGCGCGCGGCGATCGAGGAGCGGGAGAGGCAATACACCAGCGTGCTCGAGATGCGCCCTGTGCCGCCACCGAAGGCCGTGATCGCTGCAGCGGGGGCTGTCGGGAAGATGTGGGCCGACTACGCGGACGACCTTGCGCGCCTCGTCCCGCTCGACGTGTACCCAGTGACGCGCGTCGCTGGCACGCCGGCCACGACACCCACGCGGGCGGAGGCACGCGCGGCGCTCGACGAGGTGCGCGGGCCGATCCTCCAGCGCCAGGCGCTCCCCGCGATGCGCAAGTGCGTCTCGCTGTCGGTGAAGTACCAGTACACGGACGAGCGGTCGCAAGGCTGCGAGGCGTGGCTGACGAAGAACGATCCGGAGACACGGCCGCGTTCGGAGCTCGCGCCCCAGCCGCGGGCGTACGGTGGGCTGTGGACGAGGGACGAGCCGTCGACCTCGACCCCAACTTCGACTTCGACTTCGACTTCGACTTCGACCCCGACCCCGACCTCGACCTCGACCCCGACCTCGACCCCGTGGTAGTCAGGGAGCGTCTTTCGAGTGGGAAGTCGGTGTGAATCCGACGCGGTGCCGCCACTGTGACCGGGTAGCCGGGAGCCAGAGCAATCTCGAACGGTGGGTCTTTTTTCGATTGGTTGCATAGTGCACACAATTGTGGAGGCCCTCTCCTTTGCCGCGCGAGCCACGCGGTTCGAGGTCTCCGTGAAGAAGCTCTGCTACCCCGCCCTCTCGCTCTCGTCGTTCGCTGCCCTGCTCGTCGCCTGCAGCGGCAGTAGCTCGGGTGGTGGGAATACCGCCGACGCCGGCATCGTCGATCTTGGCGGCGACGGATCCACCCTGGGGTTCGTTGACGGTGGGGGACCGGTCGTCCAGCATCCGACCGATGGTGGCTTCGCGACAGCCGATGGAGGTGTCGTGCGCGCGGACCGCTTCGTGATCAAGGTGGAGTCGGTGACGTACGGTCCGTGCGCGGGCTTCGGTCAGGCGCAGCTTCCCGGCGTGGTCCAGGGGCCGCCGCTGGGCGGTGGTGACCTGCACGGAAGCCTGGACGTGCTGTCGCTCGGCACGGGCGGCCAGATCGTCCTCTCATTCGGTGACAACGCGATAGAGGACGGCCCTGGACCCGACTTCATCGTCTTCGAGAACCCGTTCAATGCGGGAAGCGGCCCGAACGGCGCTCTGTTCGCGGAGCCCGGCGAGGTGAGCGTGAGCGCCGACGGCACCACGTGGAAGACCTATCCGTGCACGGCCACCGCTGCCCCCTACGGCGCATGCGCCGGCTGGCATCCGGTGTATTCTACACCTGACAATGGACTCTCGCCGTTCGACCCTGCTGCGAGCGGCGGCGGCGGTGACGCATTCGACCTCGCGGACGTCGGGCTCACCGAGGTACGCTTCGTGCGCATCGTGGACAAGACCTCGGGGGCATGTGCCATGGGCAGCAGCATCGACACCAACGGCTTCGACCTGGACGCGATCGCGATCGTCCACGCAAAGACTCCATGACCCACCCGCGCACGCTTGCGATGACAGTTCTTCTCGTGGGCGTGGGCGTGGGCTGCGCGATGCCGAACAAGGCGCCCGTGAATGGCTTTCTCTTCACGCATGTGAAGAGCGGCGACAACGTGACGGGCAACACACTCGAGGAGCGCAGCGTGAAGGGGTGCGCGTCATCGCTGCTGGGAGTGTTCGCATGGGGCAACGCTTCGGTCGCTGGGGTGGCGGGCAACTCCACGCAGGTGAGCGTGGTGGACTCCGACGAGCTCGGCGTCCTTGGCATCTACGCGCGTCACTGCACCATCGTGCACGCAGGCAGCAGCGAGATCGCGCTCGAGGACGAGCCCGAGGATCCCGCGACGATGCCGCAGCCGCCGAAGGTGAAGTACTACGCGGAGGGCACGCCGCAGCCAGGCGATCCTGCGCAGTCCGACATCCCGCCGGGCACAGCGCAGCCTGGGTCGACGGACCCGAAGCTGTCGTGGGGAAAGACGCCGCCGCCGGAGGCTCCCACCGTTGCAACGCCTGCCGGGTGGCCGCCGGCCGTGGGTATCGCGGACCGCACCGCGTGCACGCTGGTGTGCATGGAGAACGGCGCCTCGGTGGAAGGCGCACAGGTCGAGGTGGTGATCAACAAGCAGCTGGGCGCGTTGCGTGCCTGCGCGCTCCACGCAATGGAGTACCACGCAGTCTCTGCAGCGGTGACCTTCGGGCAGGACGGACGGATGACGATGAGCGTGAACACCCACGGCCTGAAGCCGCAGATGCGCGACTGTGTGGCTCAGATCCCGGCGCCCGGCTACTTCCACGGCCCGGCCAACACCCGGTGGAAGTGTACCGACTACTGCAGGTAGATCCGCGTTCGGCACGCTCGCGAGAAACCGGTGCCGCAGCTAGCTCACTGGCAGTAGTCCGCGCACTTCCAGTGCGTGTTCAAGGGGCCCTTGAAGAAGGAGGGCGACGGGATACGTGCCATGCAATCCTGCATCGGGCGACGCACGCTCCCCGTTTCGATCGTGAACGTGAGCTTCCCGTCGGGGCCGAACGTCGCGTCGGACTGGACGACACGGTTCTCGCTGCTCGACCGCGCGCACTGCCTGATAGCCCCGAGCTGCTTCGAGAGATGGCGCTCCAGATCACCGCTGTCGACGGCCTGCGCGTTGTTCATGCAACGATAGGAGCAGGCCGTGCGATCGGCCAGACCAACACTCGCTGGCCACGCGGCGGGAACGGCGGTTGGGGTCGGGTTTGGTGTCGGGGTGGCGGTCGCGGTTGCAGGCGGGGTGGACGTTGTGTCCACGATCGCGGTCGCTGTCGCTCCGTCCGCGGCGCCGCCATCCAGTTCCGCCACGGGTGCCTCGGTCAGTGTCGCCGCTGGTTTCACCGTGCGGCCAGTCGCGGGCCGTTGGGGCTGCGCGCCGGTGCCGCAGCCCACCAGAGCAACGATGCCGATGCAGACGACGCGCTTCGTGATGCCCGACGGCCGAACTCTCTTCATCAATCCAATCCTTCCATTCACGGCGAGAGCTGGGCGCGATAGACGCCCTCGCTCTGGTCCGGCCCGCTCTGCGCGGCGGTAGTGTAGGCGAACGCGGGATCGAGCGCGATCGGCGAAGAACTCGAGAGACGGGGATGAATCGTAGCGGGACTCACGGTGCCGGAGACATCCACTGCGGCGAGCACGTTGATCGGTGTACCCGACGGGAGGTGCTCACCGTAGAGAAGATAGAGCGTGCTTGCCGTGAGGCCGGTGCCTCCCGAGCCGATCAGCAGCGGAAACGTGACCAGCGAGCTGGATACAGGCGGATGCGCGATGAGGCGCGCGCGGGTGGCGCCGTCCTTCGCGGAGGCGTAGATGCCGGCGATCGCCGATGCGTCCATCGTTCGGTCCACGCCGAACCAGTATGTGTTCGTGGCGTCCACGCCGATGACGTGACCGAACGTGGTGGCAAGATTGGTGATGGCACCGCCCTCGTCGCACGCAACGCGCACAGCGGGGGTCACGGGGCTGCCGAAGCCGAAGTAGACCGCGGTGTCATCCGCGACGCCGTATGCAACGCCGGTGGTCTGTGTGAGGTCGTGCACAGTGCCGTTCGAACAGACCGTGCGAATGACTCCGATGACGGGCGAGAACACGCGCGCGACCGACGCGCCCTGGCGGACGAGCACGTGCGGAAGTGCGCCAGCGCCCAGGTCGTCCACGAGCGTGGCCACGTTCGTCGCGTAGTCGTAGTGCTTCACGAGCAGATGACCGGAGACGGGGCTCTCGAAGTAGTAGACGCCGCCACGCCCGTCGGCTGTGGGCGCAAGCGTGGGGGCGATGGAGACTGCGCGCGTGTTTCCGGTGGGGTCTCCGAGATCGATCGCGCTGATGGGCGTGCCAATCGCAGCAGGTAGATCTGCGTAGAGCACCGAGCCTGAGAGGACGAGCTCCGCGGGGCTGGACGGAAATCGCCCCACGCCTGTGCGCCCGAGGTCCACGCAGATGCCCTGGACGCACGCACCCGAGATGTTCTCGGAGGTCGCGGAGCACGCGAGCCCGCAGCCTCCGCAGTTCTGCGGATCCCACGCGGAAGCCGTACACGAGCCGTTGCAGCAAGCGCCGCCGTCACCGCATGCGATCGCCGCGCACGATGCTTCGTCGCCGTTGATGACGATGCCCGTCTCCGTACTTGCGTCGGTGAGGAGCACGCGCGGGGGCACCGGCTCTTCGTCCGTGGACGGATCGCAGGCCACGAATGCGACGAGCAGCGAGACGGCGATCGACCCGAGGGCGATCGCGACGCGCTCACTCTTCCGAGTCGGGGTCCGTGGGCTTGGGCTTCTGTGCATCGTCGCCGCCCTTAACGTACGTCTTTCGCAGATGCAGGGCGATGAGCTTCAGCTCCTTGTCCTCGCACTCGAGGCCGTTGTCGACCATGCGCGAGAGCAGCGCGTCGACCGCCTTCTTCGTCTTCGGCGGCTTCTTCTCGAGCTCGTCGAGCTCGTGGCACTGGGTGCACTTCTCGGAGATGAGCTTCTGGGCCGCGGCGGCGTCGAACGGCTCGTCTGCGGGCGAGTCCTTCTTGAGCGTGGCCTTGGCGGCCATCTGCGCCTTCTTCATCTCCATGTCCATGGCGCGCTTCTTCGCGGCGCTGGCCTGGAGCTCGGGGGAGATCGCGATGAGATAGGCCGCGACCTGGAACTGCTCCTCCTCCGTGATCTCCTGCGTGAGCGTGGGCTTGTCCGCCATGCGCGTCACGGTCTGCACCCAGTCCTGCGGCGCGCGCGGGCGCACGAGGATTGTCTTCAGGTCGTGGCACTGCACGCACTCGCTGAGCAGCACGCGGCGACCCGCCTTGAGCGACTCCACCGTGGAGAGCTTGTCGAGCGGCGCCTCCTTCGGGAAGCCCGCCTCTGGCAGGTTCTTTTTCAGGCGCTCGAGATTCTGTGCACTATACACATTCCCGCCGACGACCTTGCTGGCGAAGTGGCGCTCCTTGAACGTGAACGGGAGCGACAGACCGAGCAGGAGCACCGTGCAGAAGAGGAGCATCGTACCCAGGTAGGGCATCCACTCTTCCAGGTGGCGGAAGAACCGGATGATCGAGATCTTCACGATCAGGATGAAGCCGATGGTGAGGCCCAGGATGATGTGAGCCACCGTCCGCGGCGGAAACTCCACCTGGTAGGTCCACATGCGCGGCACCATCATGTACATCGTGGCGATGTAGACGCCCACGTAGAGGAACCCGAGGATCCGGTGGAGGATCATCAGGCCCTTCGGTGCCGCGCTCGTGCGCGTGGCCTTGTCGAAGGGGTAGCCCCACAGGTGGAACATCAAGAAGACGGTCGAGAGCCCGAGGACAAGGAAGGCAATCCCGAGCCCGGTGGTGATGGTCGTATTCATTCTCGAAGTTCCTCAGATCTTCCGTGCGCGGTACTGCTGCTTGTACGGCTCTTTGTACTGGTCGTGGCAGGCCTTGCACTGCTTCTTGGCTGCTGCGGCGTCGCCGCCCTTCGCGAGCTCCGCGCCCTTCTGCGCGATGCTTCGCCACTGCCAGCCACCGTTCGGTGAGAGCGCAGACGCGCGCGTGAACGCTGCGGTGAGCTCCTCTGGTGTCTTGGCCGAGCCCATGGTGCCGCGCATGAACTTCTGCATGGGGCAGGGGTTCGCGCGATCACCGCATGCGGCATCACCGCCACCTGCGTTCGCGACGACGGGCTTCGGTTTCGCGGCTCCGCCATCACCCTTGTGCGCGACGGCCGTGGCGCCGCCTTCTTGCGCGCCCCCATCGCCCATGTCAGCGACGACAGGAGGGTCCACCGGTGCAACGCTGGCAGCCGGCCCAGGCTCGATCTCGTCCTTCGGCGGCGGCTTGGGTGCGGGCGGAAGCGCGACGGTGCTCGGGTCGGAGACCTCGGAGACCGGCGGGCACGACTGGTTCTGCCCGCTGAGGTACGCGCACGCGGACACCCCGGTGAGCGTCACGAACAGAAGGAAGACGTTGCGAGCGTTGCGAATCATGCGGTCCTCGTTCACTTGCCCCTATTTCACAGCCCGCGAGCGGTAGCTGGCCTTCCACGACGGCTTGTAGGCCTCGTGGCAACCCTTGCACGATTTCCGGGCGGCGCTCATGTCACCCTGACGCGCGAACTCGGCGCCCGTCTTCGCGATCTCTGCCCAGCGCCACGAGCCGTCGGGCGAGAACGTTGCGACGCGATCGAGCGCGCGCGCCAGTGCCTGCGTGTCGTTGGCGGTGATGGCCGTCGCGATGTTCGAGCGCATCCACCGCTGGAGCGGGCACGGATTGAGCTTCGTGCCGCACGGCCCTGCAGACACGGGCGCAGTCGGCGGCTTCGTCGGCGGCTTCACGCCAGTGGGCGCGGTGTTGGCGGGAGCTGTCGGGATCGGGGGCGGAGTGATCGCGGTTGCGATGGTGCTGACGGGCGGCGGGGGCGCCTTCACGATGCGAACGTCCGGCGCGGGGCTCTCGCGCCAGTCGCTCAGGAAGGCGAACTCGGGCGGGTCACCGTGGCACGTGCCGCAGTCGTGGTCCTTGCCGTCGGTGCGCTTCAGACGACCGACGAACTCGTTCGACATGAACTCGGCGACCTTGTCCTTGTCGCGGCGGTCCAGCATGAAGAGCGCGCCGTTGTGACAGCTGTCGCAATAGAGGAGGTCGCCGTTGTCGTAGGCAAGGCCACGCACGATGTCGTTCCACATGCGCTTCGCGACGCGCTTGCGGCGAGTGTCGGCGCGGAAGTCGGGATCGGAGTGGCAGCCGCTGCAGGGGATGCCGAGCGCGGTGTTGAACGTCTCCATGACGAGCAGGCGCTGGCTCTTGTCGAGCTGCTCGAGCGGAGGGAGCTTCTTCGGATCGAGCCCGACAGAGGCGAGCGCGTCCGCCATGCGCGTGGGCGAGATCGGGCGCATCTCGCCTTTGCCGCGGATCGAGAACGGGCGGCTCGGCGTGCGTGCGATCGTCGCGGGCGCCGGAGCGCCACACGCCGCGAGGAGAAACGACAGCGCGAGCATCGCGAACAGCGCGTAGGTGAGCCTCTTCCCCATGTTCAGCCCAGGTACGTTACTGGGAATCGTGCTCGAACGGTGCGCGAAACCGCACCTTTTGGCTGGTCGAGACGATCAGAAAGCGCGCTTTGCGTGCTGGGACCCGTAAGGTAAGCTCCCGGCGCGCGTTGTTCGAAGAGAACCTGCGTACAACAAGGAGCTTCATCGTGAACCACCCCGGAAAAATCTTCTGTCTTGCCGCTCTCGGCGCGTCTCTCGTCTCAGGAGTCGCGGGGTGTGGAGGTGACAAGAAAGCCGATCCCGCGACCGCGAACAACGCGGCGACCCAGCCGGGCCAGCCGGGCTATCAGCCGCAGCCGGGGTACCAGCCGCAGCCGGGCGGACAGCCGGGATACCAGCCGCAGCCGGGCGCGCAGCCGGGCTATCAGCCGCAGCCGGGCGCGCAGCCGGGATACCAGCCGCAGCCGGGCGCGCAGCCGGGTTATCAGCCGCAGCCGGGCGCGCAGCCGGGTTATCAGCCGCAGCCGGGCGCGCAGCCGGGATACCAGCCGCAGCCGGGCGGGCAGCCGCAGCCAGGCGCACAGCCGGGCGGATTCCCGGGCATGCCGAGCGCACCTCCCGCAGGTGCTGGTGGTGGTACCGCCCAGGCGCTCGATCCGAACGTGGCCATGGTCGCGACGACCGCGCTCGCGACGATCGCGAACACGCAGGCCCCGGGCATGGCCCGCGACGGCAACACGCTCGCCGGCAACTTCACGCCGACCCAGACGCTGTCCATGGGGTTCACGATCCAGCCGGGCAAGTGCTACACGGTCGTCGCTGCTGGCGTCGGTCCTGGCATGCAGGTCGACATCACGGCGCAGGCCTCGGGCCCCGTCGCGATCCCCGGCTTCAACCCGCAGTTCGGCGCAGCGCAAGGCAAGCCGAGCCCCACGGGCTCGCAGGCGATCCTCGGCGGCGGCGCGAACTGCATCAAGCTCGCGCTCTCCCCCATCCCGATCCAGGCGACCTACGTCATCACGGTGTCAAAGGGCTCCGGGATGGTCGCGGCGCAGCTCTACTCGAAGTGATCCCACAAGGAGCCCCATGAAACTCGGAACTGCCTTCGGCTGCGCAACGCTCGCTCTCGCCTTCGTCTCCTCAGGATGCGGAGGCGACAAGAAGCCGGCAACCCCGCCGCCGAATGGCAGTGCCACGCCACCCAACAACGGCATGCCCAACAACGGCGCGCCCAACAACGGCATGCCCAACAACGGCGCACCCAACAACGGCATGCCCAACAACGGCGCGCCCAACAACGGCATGCCCAACAACGGCGGCCCGAACAACCCGCCACCGCCGAACAACGGAGGTGCGTGGAACAACAACCCGCCGCCGCCCAACACGGGCGCGCCCAACAATCCGCCGCCGCCCGCGAACACGGGCAACATGGCGCAGCAGATCGATCCGAACGTCGCGATGGTCGCGCAGACCGCGCTGGCAACATTCGCGAGCACCGCGCTGCAGCCGGGCATGGTCCGCGAGGGCAACACGCTCGCCGGCAACTTCACGCCGACCCAGACGCTGTCCATGCCGTTCACGATCGCGCCCGGCAAGTGCTACTCGATTGTCGCCGCGGGCGTGGGCCCCGGGATGGAAGTGGACATCACGGCGCAGGCCTCGGGCCCCGTCGCGATCCCGGGCTTCAATCCGCAGTTCGGTGCGGCGAAGGGCAAGCCGAGCCCCACGGGCTCCACGGCCGTGCTCGGTGAGAAGGCGAACTGCATCAAGCTCGCGCTCTCGCCCATCCCGATCCAGGCGACCTACGTCATCACCGTGAGCAAGGGCTCCGGCATGGTCGCAGCGCAGCTCTTCTCGAAGTGAGCGAACTTCCGGGGCAGAGCAGCATTCTCTTGCACGAGTCGCCACGCGCGGATGGCTCGTTCGAGCGCGTGATGCTCGAACACGGCGACGACGGACTCGCGCTCAAGGACGACGCGGGCGTGCATCCTCTTCCCGAGGGCGCGCTTGCGGCCGTCATGAAACGCTATGGAAA
Organism: Polyangiales bacterium; assembly: GCA_038230375.1. Classification (GTDB taxonomy): domain Bacteria; phylum Myxococcota_A; class Polyangia; order Polyangiales; family Polyangiaceae; genus JANXLV01. The sequence goes on from JBBRNJ010000004.1 coordinate 55,935, forward strand.
GCCGCTCGAAAGCGCACTGCCGAGGGGCGAGGAGGTGCTGACGATCGGTGAAGGCGAGCGGCTCGTTCGCTTCCGGCACAAGTCGATCTTCGACGTGATCGGCAAGGACTACATCGCGTACGAAGCGACGGGAGAAGAGACGCTGGCGGAGCTGGCAACAGCGGTGACCGCAGCGCTGAGCCACCTCGCGAAGGCGTACCAGAAGACGAACGTAGCCCCGACGTAGACCTCGACCTCGACCTCGACCTCGACCTCGACCTCGACCTCGACCTCGACCTCGACCTCGACCTCGACCTCGACCTCGACCTCGACCTCGACCTCGACCTCCAACCTCCACCTGGGACGGCAGGGAAAAACGCAGCCTCGCGGAAGAGGTAGGGTATGCTGCCGGCATGGCGACGACCCCCGCACACTCCGACCACGAGCTACTCACCGCGTTCGCATCCAAGGACTACGGCGTGTACTCGGCCGCCGAGGAGGAGCTCGAGGAATGGTTCGCGGCGAACCAGGCAGAAGGTCTCGCGCGCGCGACCGCGCTGTGTGAGCTTGCGCTGACGCCCACCTTCGCCACGAGCCGTGAGCGGGCCGGTTACTCCGCGCTGCCGCTTCTCGCGCGCGCGCTGCCAGCAGGGGGCGAGCTTCCGGCGAAGTGGGATCCGCTCGTGACGGCGTTCGGCGCCGAGGACGATCTGCGGCTCGTGCTCCTGGCGATCCCGGCTGCGCGCCGCACGGCGATCCTCTCGCGCGAGATCAAGAAGGGCGAGGCGAACGCCATCGCGCGCATCGCGGAGGACCTCCTGGACCTCGCGCCGGAATGCACCACCGCGATCTTGGCGCACTTCGAGAAGCGCGGCGAGCTCGCCACGGCCCTGCGCTGGGCCGCACTCACGGACTGGGCGCAGAAACTCCCGCAGGTGTCGGCGATCTTGAAGGACCACGCGGGGCGCGCCGAGAAGGCCGCGCCGAAGAAGGCCGCGCCGAAGAAGGCCGCACCGAAGAAGGCTGCACCGAAGAAGGCCGCGCCGAAGAAGGCCGCACCGAAGAAGGCCGCACCGAAGAAGGCCGCACCGAAGAAGGCCGCACCGAAGAAGGCCGCACCGAAGAAGGCCGCACCGAAGAAGAAGGCCGCACCGAAGAAGAAGGCCGCACCGAAGAAGGCCGTACCGAAGAAGGCTGCCAAGAAGCCCACGAAGAAGAAGCGCTGACGCGCGCTCAGTGCGGCGGAGGCACCGGCGTGTGGAACGACGCGGTGCAGTCCTTCTCCACGTACGGAAAATCCACGACGTCGCCCTTCCAGCCGACAGCGGCCGCTGCTGCCTCGTGACGGCCACGGACCTCCCATGAGTGCGGCTCGGCGATCACGACACCGAGCGTGCCGTCACCGAACTCGATGACCTGCGCGTCGGGGAACCGCTTCGTGATCTCATCCAGGAGCGCGCCCGGCGGCTGACCGGTGCCCCGGAAGCCGAGATACGTCATCGACCCACCCTTGCACGACGTGCTCTTCACGATCTTCGTCGTGGACGTCGCAACCACACTCGACGTGGCGCTCGGCGCGGCTGAGGGCGCCGCCTTCGGATCGGCAGACGTCTGCGCGCAGCCGACGACGACGAGGAGGACCGGGAAAAGGAGCATGAAGAAGCGGGGCACAACCGGGAGGGTAACACGCGGCGCACAAACAAACCTGACATAAGGGTGACATATGGGCCCGGTAAGGTCACCGGAATGAACGCTCTACACATCGACACGATCTCGACGAAAACCTCGACTTCGACCCCGACCCCGACCCCGACCTCGACCCCGACCCCGACCTCGACCTCGACCTCGACCCCTTCTCTCGTCCTTTGTGAGCTTGGGGCTTCGACGGAGCCTGGGCTCGAGTCTCATTCTCCTTTTTGCCTCAAGGTCCATCGTGCGCTCAAGGCGGCAGGGCTGTCGTACTCGTCGCGGCGAGGTGGGCGGCCGGCGGCGTTCGTGAAGCTCAATCCTCGGGCGCAGGTTCCGGTGCTGCTGGTGGACGGTCGGCCGATCGTCGACTCGTCCGCGATCCTCGCATACATCGTGGACGCGCGACCGGGGACGATCTCGGCGACGGCCGAGGAGTGGCTCATCGAGGACTGGGCCGACACGTCCCTGAACGGGTTTCTCGTCGCGTCGCGATGGGCCGACGATCGCAACTGGGAGCGCGTGCGCCAGGCCTACTTCGGTGAGGCTCCGTGGTTCGTCCGCGCGCTCATCGTGCCGATGCTTCGCCGCAAGGTGATCTCCGCGCTCGTTGCGCGCGATGTGTGGCGCGGTGGCGCGGAGGCATGCTGGTCATCGTTCGAAAGAACACTGGACCGGCTCGACACGCGTGTGCGACGTCATGAATTCTTCTCGGGACCGCGCCTCTCCGTCGCGGACCTGGGCATCTTCGGGCAGCTGCACGGACTGCGAAACGCGCTCACGCCGTGGCAACGCGATGCGATCGCTGGGCGCCCCGGCCTTTTTCGGTACCTGGAACGAGTTCACGCGGCGACACATGAAAGTGCCGCCGCGTGACCACCCGCGCCTGGTCCCCCTTCGGGGATCACGAAGCGTCGCTCAGGGGAAGGTCACCGGGCAGAGCTGCGCAGAGAGCGCACCCGACGCCGGGACCGGAATCACGGGCTCGGCCGCGTCGATCGAGAGGAGGTACTGCACGAGCTGGCTCGTATGCGTCGCGCGGTCCGCCGCCGAGTCACCGACCAGGAAGTTCGGATCGATGACGGCGTGGTGCTTCGCGAAGCCGTTGGCGAGCGTCGCCTCGAGCGTCGCAGCTTGTCCTGCGTGGAAGTACGGCGCGCCTACGGAGAGCCCGAGGAGCGACGGCGAGTTGTACCCGTTCGTGTCTCCCGCGCCGCCCTGGGCCACGGCGCCAGCGTTGTTGAGCTCCGCGATGCCCATGAAGCCGTCGTCCAGACCGAACGTGTCGACCTTGCGGAGCGAACACTGGATCGAGTCGTTCGTGCCGACGGTTCCGGTTCGCAGCGTGTGCGTGACGGCGGGATCGAACTCCGTCGGGAAGACCGCGAGCGCGGGGATCGCGTATGCTGCTGCGCCGAGCGCATCCGTGCTCGCAGTGGTGGGCGCATAGAACCGCTTCGACACGGTCCACTTGTCGTCGCCGCCGTGGCAGCCCTGACAACGGTTGGTGGTGAACTCGACCTTGCCCGCGGCGACCGCGGCGGCGTCCAGGTTGGTGGGGCGCTTGGGCGAACGGATCTGCTGCACGTACGCCGTGATCTGGAGCCAGTCGGGGCGCGAGCCGGCCGTGGCGAGCCCTTGCGGGTTCGACGGATCGCTCATCGCAAGAGACGAGCCCTCGAGGCCGAAGTTGTTCGTCGTGTTGTTCGGCGCGATGGGCGTGTCGGTGCCGTCCGTGATGGCGCCCTTGCCGCCGGAGATCCCCCGGGTGTTGCCCTCGAAGTCCGCGACCTCATCGAAGACGGCCGTCCAGTTGAAGACGCGCTGATTGGTGGGGTCGGTCTTGGAGAAGCTTCCGTCCAGGCTGACCGACTGACGCGGGCCTCGGCCAAACTTCCAGGTGATGTTGTCCGACAGGCCGTCCATGTGACACGACTGGCATGCCTGCCACGCCTGACCGTTGCGCGACCAGCGCGCGACGCCAGTGTTGAAGAGGCGACGTCCCGCAAGGACCTTCGCTTCGGGTGTTCCCGCAGTAGGCGGAGCGGTGGACGAGACCACCAGCGTACCCGCGCCGCCGTCCGCCGCGCTGATGCCGGCGATGTCCTGCGTCTGCAGATCGAGGACCGAGATGTTGCGCGACACGTCGTTCGCGACGAACGCGAACTGCTCGCGACCGCCGGCGCTGTTGGGCGTGACGATGCCGGTCGGGTTCTTGCCCTGATGCGCAGCGTCCAGCACGGCGCCCTTGCCGTTCAGGAGATCGATGAACGGGCGACCCTTGTCGGTGCCCACGGCGGTGATGGCGCCGGTCCCATCGTAGACCGTGCGGAACACCGCGTCCGCCGCGTTGGCGGCAAGGTAACCGACCGTCTTGCCAGGAACGAACGCGAGGTCCGACGGCACCGACGGGTAACGCCGCGTGGCGTCGTCCGCGAACGTGTTCGTGGTGTAGAACGACTCGAACTGCTGCATGAGGCTCTTGCTGCCCGCGGTGACCTCGGCCCCCGCAGCAATGTCGACAACAGACACCGCGCCGTGCGTGTCCGCGACCGGATTCAGCGGACCGTTCGGTGACGCGCACACGCTGGTGATGTACGCGATCGTGCCGTTGATGGTCACGGACTGGAGCTGGTTGGGGAAGCAGCCCGCGTTCGCGTCCGCCACGCTGATGCCCGTGAGCGGCGCGAGGGTGACGAGCGTCACGGATTTGTCCGACAGCTTCACGGAGTAGACAACGCCTTGCTTGGCAGCATCCGCGTTGCTGAAATCGGCGGCGAGCGCGTCCTTGCGCTGCGCGTAGTACTCCGTGATGATCATCGTCTCGTCGGTGTCGACCTTGTCGCCGTTGTTCGTGATGGCGATGGAGCGCGGGTGCGCGAGCGACGCACGCGTGGTGACGGCGGCGCCCAGCATGCCGGACTTGGCGAGCGCGTCGTTCAGATCGACCGTGGAGGTCGTCATCATGCCGGCCGTGTCCACGCCCTGTGCCGTGCCGTCGACCCAGTTGGCGACCCACGCGGTGGCGCCGGTGGGCGACAGCGCGACGGAGGTGGGCTCCGCACCCGTGGCAACGCTACGGCCCTTTGCCGGCGCGGCGGTGTCGAGGCCAGTGATCTCGACCAGCTTCTGATCCTTGCGCGTGACCACGTACGCGGTCTTTCCGCTCGGCGCGACCGCGACTTGCCACGGCTCTGCGCCAACAGCGACCTCTCCCTTCTTGGTCAGGGTCGGAGGGCTGGTTCCGTTGAACACGACCGAGAACACGGACACGGTGCCGGCGTCGCGGTTGCACACGACGAGCGTGGAGTCATCCGCGGAGAGCGCGATCGACGAGCCACGCGTGGGGCCGGGCGACACGCTGATCACGGGCGTGCTGCCGTCCTTGGCTCCGCCATCCACGGTGCCGACGTTGGCGTCTGTCCCGCCGCCTTCCTTCAAGCCGCCGTCGCTATTCGCGTTGGTGGAGTCGTCGCCACCGCAGCCCTGGACCCAGGCGGAAAGCCCGCCCACCAGAACCAATCCAAAAACCATGCCCATAGACCGCGTCGCGCGAAGCTGTCGCATTCTCGTCCCTCTCCTTTGTGAAGTGCGCGCTGCTCACCCCGTCCCGCGCGTTCCATCACCGTAGTGATGCGCTGCCTTCGAGAACACTAGATTCTCGCGATGTTGGGCATAGGCCCCCGCTATGGCCCTCGGTCCATCTGCAATTCTCGTGGGTTGCCGATATGCTGGTCACTGCCGCGACCATGCTCGACCTCACCCACCTTCGCTACTTCCACGCGATCGCCGAGAGCGGGAGCATGACCGCCGCCGCGAAGGCCGTGGGCGTGTCGCAGCCCACGTTGACGGTCGCGATGCAGAACCTGGAGGATCGCCTCAAGACCACGCTCTTCCTGCGCGAGCGCACCGGTGTGCGCCTCACGGCGACGGGCGAGGAGCTCTTCAGGCACGTGGAGCAGGTCTTCGAGATGCTCGCGGGCGCAGAGCGACGCATCAGCGGAATGGAGAACGAGGACGAAGGCAGCTTCGTCGTTGCATGCCACGAGTCGCTCGGCGCCTACTTCCTTCCGGCGTTCATGCAGCAGATGTTGCGCCAGCATCCGAGCATCGAGATCCTCATCGCGAACGCGCCGTCGTCGCGCGTGGAGGAGTCCGTCATTGCGCGCACCGCGGACTTCGGCCTGGTCGTGAACGCGAACCCGCATCCCGACCTGGTCATCGTGAACCTATTTCACGACGCGATGGACGTGATGATCGCGCTGGATGCGCCGCCGCCTTCGCGTCCGGTCCAGCCGCGAAGAGACTCGATGCCGCCGGACACCGTCGTGGACCCCAGCCTCTACGAGGCAACCGTGCGCCTGCGTACGGGACCGCTCATCTACGCAGGCCGCGTTCCGCAGTGCCAGGAGCTGGTAGCGCAGCTCGAAGCGCTCGGACTTCAGTCTGCGCGGCGCCTGGTGTGCGGCGATCTCGAGATGGTGAAGAGCCTCGCGCTTGCGGGCATCGGTGTCGCGCTCATCCCGCGCCGCGTGGCCGCGTACAATCACGAAGGTCGCCTCGTGCGGTTGCATCGCACGTTGCCGTCGATCCCGGATGTCATCAGCCTGATCTACCGCGCGGACTCGCACCGCACACGCGCGGCCACGCTCGTGAAGGACGCGCTGGTCGACTACGGGCGCTCCCTGGACCAGAAGTAGGGTCAGCGCTTCCTGGAGAGCCACACGTCGAAGTCACCCGCGGTGGAGCCCGCGCGCGTGGTGAAGTAGAAGCGGCACTCGTCCGGGGAGATGAAGCCGGGACGGTCATCGAGCAGCGTGCTCAACTGCGTGACGGTGACGGGCGCGCCGAACGTGCCGCCCGAATTGCCGCGCTCGACCATCCAGATGTCGTCTTCACCCGTGACGGCGCCACCTGCGGGCGCCCCGTAGAAGAGCCTGGTGCCCGCGGCGTTCATGACCGGGAAGTTGACGGAGGCGCCCGCCGCGGCAAGACCGGTGATTGGCTTGACCGTGCCGAAGACGCCGGGGCTCATCTTGGATGCCTGGTAGAGCGCGAACACGCCCGCGGTGGTGCGGTCGGACACGAAGTAGAGCGTGTCGCCGTCTGCAGAGATGAACGGCTGAATCTCGTTGGCAGCCGTGTTCACGCCAGCGATGGGCGTGGGGCCGACCCACGGGCTGGACGCGGAGCCACGCACGTATGTGTAGAGGTTGAACGTCAGATCCGCAGCTGCATCCGCGTTGTTGACGCCCCCTTCCGGTGCGGCGCCGCCGTCCACGCCATTGCGATACTGCAGGTACATCGTCAGCCCATCCGCGGAGACGTTGGGCAGCATGCCGCCGTTGGCCGTAGACAGGATGTCGGTCACGCGTGTGTCGGTCGGGAAGCTGCTCGACGCGTCGCGGACGGACTCGTACACGCCGATGTCGTTTCCGGAGCCGCGGGACAGGAAGAGGGTGAACACGTCACTCGTGAGGGTCACGTTGAACTCGTTGAACGTCGTGCTGACCCCCTGCACGGGGCCGACGTTGCCGGTCGACTGCGGCCACGGCAGCTGCGCGCATGGTGTCAGAACGCTGCCGTCAGTGCTCGCGTCGATCGGGGTCTTCGAGCCGTCGATGTCGTTGGCGATCGCATCCCCGCCAACACCGCCATCCGTACTGGTGGACGGCGTGGACGAATCGCCGACGCACGCGACGCAGATGCCTGCGGTGGCGAGCGCAAGACCCACGACGCCAAGCGCAAGACGAGCCCCTACCCTCATGCGGTGAAAATAGCATCGCGGCGCCCGCGCCGTGCGCAAATCGACCTTACAAATGCACGCGTTCGGGGTAGATGGGAGCCAAGTAGCCATGCTCGACATCGCCTTCATCCGCCAGAACCCCGACGTTGTCCGCGCCGCGATCAAGAACAAGCGCCTCGACGGCTATGTGAACCTCGACGACCTTCTCGCGTCCGACACGAGCCGACGTGAGGTGATGACGCGCCTCGAGGCCATGCGCGCGAAGAAGAACCAGGTGGCCGCTTCGATCCCGAAGGCGAGCAAAGAAGATCGCCCCAAGCTCATCGAGGAGGGCAAGGAGGCGAAGGCGGAGATCGAGAAGCTGGAGCCGGAGCTCGCCGTGCTCGCCGCGAAGTACGAGGACCTGCTCCTCCGCATCCCGAGCATCCCCCGACCCGAGGTCCCCGTTGGCGCCGGCGAGGCGGACAACGTGGAGGTCCGCAAGGTCGGCACGCTCCGCAAGTTCGACTTCGAACCGAAGGATCACGTCGCGCTGTGCGAGCTGCTTGGTCTTGCGAACTGGGAAGGCCCGCGCAAGTACGCAGGTGGCCGGAGCTACGCGCTCACGGGAAATGGCGCCCTCCTCGAGATGGCAGTCACACGCCTTGCGATCGACACGCTGGTCGAGAAGGGCCTCACGCCCGTCATCCCGCCGGTGATCGTGCGCGAGCGCGCGCTCATGGGCACGGGCTTCTTCCCGCTCGGCAAGGAAGAGGCGTACTCGATCCCCGCAGACGAGCTCTTCCTGGTCGGCACGAGCGAGGTGCCGCTGGTGTCGCTTCACGCCGACGAGGTGTTCGAGGCGAGCGCGCTGCCGATCCGCTACGCAGGGCAGTCGCCGTGCTTCCGTCGCGAGGCGGGCGCGAGCGGCAAGGACACGCGTGGCCTCTATCGCGTGCACCAGTTCACGAAGGTGGAGCAGGTGATCTTCTGCGTTCCCGACGAAGAGGTCGCGGAGAAGGAGCACTACCAGCTGCTCGCGAACGCCGAGTCGATCCTCGCGATGCTCGAGATCCCGTACCGCGTGTGCCTCGCATGCACTGGCGAGATCGGCCTGGGCCAGACGCGCAAGCACGAGGTCGAGAGCTGGATGCCAGGTCGCAACGCCTACGCCGAGACGCACTCGTGCTCGACCATGGGGGACTTCCAGGCGCGTCGCTCCAACATTCGCGTGCGAAACGCCGACGGTTCGCTGTCGTTCGCGTTCACGCTGAACAACACGGCTGTCGCGAGCCCGCGCATCCTCATCCCGCTGCTGGAGAATCACCAGAACGCGGACGGGTCGATCACGCTGCCGAAGGCGCTCGTCCCGTACATGCGAGGCATGACAAAGCTCGAGCCGAAGAAGTAGGCTCTCAAGGGCGCGTGTCGCGGGGATTCGCGGGCAACGCTGGCAAGCAGAACGTGCCGCGCACGTGGATGATCGGGGCGCTGAGTGCTGGTGTCTGCGTCACGCTCGCCACGCTGCTGACCTCTGCCTCGAAGCGACCGCCGATCTTCGTGCCGTCGGACACGGTGACGTCGAGATGCGAACCACCGCGCGGCGACAGCGCGAATCCGTGGCCGTCAGGGCCAGAGCGGATCATGAAGAGCGAGAGCGGGCTCGAGCCCGTGTCGCGGGGGAGCGCTCCGCCGACCGCGTGCACGTAGACGGGACCGCCGTTCGCAGTGAGCCACGCAGAGCGCGAGCCGTCCTTCCTGTACTTGTGTCCCGCGTCGTCCAGCGCGAGGTTGGCGGGAATGTTCACGAGGTGATCGCCCATCGCGATGCGCACGCCCATCTCTGCGCAGGGGTCGGACGAAAGGTCCGCGCCGCCGTTCACGACCACGGGCGAGGCGATCACGCGGGGTGACGGCTGCATCAGAAGCATCGCATCCTGCACAACGAGGACGACCGAAAGCACGACTCCAGCGAGCGCCAACGTGGCGGGCAGCTCGGAGTGGCGCTCTCTTCCGTGTCTCATCACCACCGATCAACGCGCGCGGCTCGAAAGTTATTCTCACCTCGACTTCGACCTCGACCTCGACCTCGACCTCGACCTCGACGTCGACCTCGACCTCGACTTCGACATCGACTTCGACCTGGAACGGGTATCCTCGACTTCGTGGCGGCATCGTTTTGTTACTTCTGCGGTAAGCCCGGGTTCGCCGGGGCGATGTGCGCCTCGTGTCAGATCGCGATGCCGGATCCCGCGGCCCCCGAGCCGGCCACCCAGAACCGCATGTGTCCGCGGTGCCTGACCGCGCCGCTCGCTCCCGCTCCCATCGAGGACGGCGCGGGCTCCGCCTGTCATGCCTGCCAGCACTGCCGCGGATTGTTCGTGACGGCGCGGTCGTGGTGCGCGTTCATCGCCCGGCCTGAGCTCGCCTCCGCGCTCGAGGCGCGCTTGCCTCCGCTCGTCGCGCAGCCGGCGGAGCTACTCGGGATGCTGTCCTGTCCGATCTGCAAGCGGCAGATGGAGCGCGGACGCTTCGCGGCCAGCTCGAGCGTCGTCGTCGATGTATGTACAGTACACGGAATGTGGCTGGACGCCGGTGAGCTCGGCGATGTCACCAAGCACGGTCGCGACCGCGCCGTTGCCGCCAAGGCTCCGTCGGACGTTGCCGCATACAACGAGGCGATGCGCTACCACCTCACCACGCTTGGCCACGAGTCCCGCATGGCCGTCCAGGCCAGCATGGCGGCGTCCACCTACGCGACCACGCAGGCCCCCCGCCGCGGGATGTCGGTCCCGCTGATCATCTTCCTGGTGCTGACGGCGCTCGGCGCACTGGCGGGCCTCAAGGCGATGCGCTCGTCGCAAGCCCAGATCGAAGACGCGACGAAGGCCGCCTCCTCTGTGCAGCGGGACCTGGCGCCTTAGCCCGGCAGCCTGCATTTGCTGCGACGCAAAATCGACCGCGTAGGCACTTGCAAGACACCCTAGGGCGATCCATGTTGCGCCGCAACATGAGAATTGGCATCGATGGGATGGGCCTGGCACTGCCAGGCGGGTACGTGTCGCTCTCGGATCTGGCGCGCGCCCGCGGTGTCCCAGCGGAGAAGTACACGCAGGGGCTGGGCACGCTGGCGATGGGCGTTCCGCTCCCCGCCGAGGACACCGTGTCGCTCGCCGTGCGCTCCGCAAAGGATGCGTTCGAACGATTCCAGATCTCGCCAAAGGAGATCGGCCTCTGCATCGTGGGCACCGAGACGGCGGTCGATCACGCGAAGCCAGTCGCGTCGTTCGTGCAAGGCCTGCTCGACCTCCCCCGCGACTGCCGCGTCTTCGAGACCAAGCACGCATGCTACGGCGGCACCGCCGGTCTCATGACCGCGCTCGACTGGATCGCTGCGGGCCGCGCTCATGGGCGGAAGGCGCTCGTCGTCTGCGCGGACATCGCGCGCTATGGCCTTGGCACTCCCGGCGAGCCCACGCAGGGCGCTGGCGCCGTGGCGCTCCTTGTGTCCGATTCGCCGCGCGTGCTCGCCATCAACGCGGACAACGTGGGCACCGCGTCGAACGACGTGCTCGACTTCTGGCGCCCGCTCGACGCGAAGGAGGCGCGCGTGGACGGCCAGTACTCCGTCACCTGCTACCTTGACGCGCTCACCCGCGCCTTCACTGCGCACCGTGACCGCGCGCGCTGGGTCAGCCCCAGCTACACGGATCGCTTCCGCGCGATCCTCTATCACGTGCCGTACGCGAAGCTCGCGCGCAAGGGTCACGAGCTCCTCCGCCGATTGGACGGCGACCTGCCACTGGACGAGGCGCGCATGCTGGCGCCCGGGCTCGTGATCCCGCAGGTCGTCGGCAACACGTACACGGCGTCGCTCTACATGTCGCTCGTGAGCCTGCTTGCCGCGGCGCCTGACTCACTGGATGGTGAGAAGATCGGCATGTACAGCTACGGCTCCGGCTCGTGCGCGGAGTTCTTCACAGGCGAGATCACGCCGGGCGCGCAGCGCTTCTTCGACGACGTGCTTCCGCGACTGGACGCACGCACGCGCCTCTCGGTGAAGGAGTACGAGGCGCTCCTGGCCGAACGCGACGAGCTGGATCACGAGCTGGCGCGCGAGCCCACCGCCGCTGGACATTGGCCCCGCTTCGTGGGCACGAGCGAGGGACGCCGCGTCTACAGCTGAGGAGAACTTACCCCGCCCGCTCCGATCAGGCGTAGAAACGCCGGAATGGACCAAGCGGCCCCCACGAGCCTGGACGAGCGCAGCGCGGCGCTCGACGGCGTCCGCGGCCTTGCGCTCTTCGGCGTGCTGCTGGTGAACGACCTGACGATCTTCCGCACGTCGATCTTCGCCCAGTTTCTTCCCGAGGGCGCGTCTGCCGGCTCGGGCGCGCTCGATGCGCCGCTCTCCACCTTGGTGACGATCTTCGTGGATTTCAAGGCGTTCGGTGTCTTCTCGCTCCTCTTCGGCGTGGGCCTGGGCGCGCAGGAAGAGCGCGCACGGCTCGCGGGCCGTTCGTTCTTGCCGCTCGCGCTTCGCCGGCTCTCGTTCCTCCTTGTGCTTGGGCTCTGCCATCTCTTCCTGATCTGGAACGGCGACATCCTCACGCTCTATGCGCTGATGGGACTCTTCGCCGTGCTGCTGGTGCGCCTTCCCACGCGGTGGCTCTTTCTCTGCGCGGCGCTCACGTTCGCGTTGCATCTCTATCCCGTGCCCCTGCCCCCGCCCTTCCCCAACATGCCCGAGCTGCGCGCGCACGTGATGCGGGCCACGCACGTGTACGCGGAGGGCGGCTTCCGTGACGTGCTCGCGTTTCGCATCGCGGAGGTGCGCGCCATTGTGCCGCTCCTCATGTGGGCCGCGCCTCGCACGCTCTCGCTCATGCTGGCAGGGGCCTGCGCGTGGCGGTTGCGCCTGTTCACGCGCGACGTGAGGGGGGCGCGCGCGATCGCGATCACCATCGCGCTCCTCACGCTGGGCCTTGGCCTCACCCTGGCGACGCACGCGCACCTGGTGACGGGCGTGATGGATGGCGTCGCGCAGAACGCGTGCTCCGTGCTCCTGGCGCTGGGATACGTGGGCACGCTGCTGCTCCTCCACGCGACGAACACCGGCGCGCGCATCATCGCGCTCGCAGCGCCCGTCGGAAGGACTGCGCTGTCGTCGTATCTGACCCAGTCGGTGATCCTGGGCTTCATCTTCTATGGCTATGGTCTTGGCATGTTCGGCCGCACCAGCGTCACCACGGCCACGCTGCTCGCGATCGTCCTCTACCTCGCCCAGATCCTGCTCGCGCGCGCGTGGCTGTCGCGCTTCCGCTTCGGCCCGGTGGAATGGGCCTGGCGCTCGTTCACCTATGGAAAACGCATGCGCCTTCGGGTGTGACTTTACGAGCGGAACGGGAATGGGGCATCGTGCGGTCCATGAACGACGTCGCCGCGCACAAGGACCTCACGATCAACGGCAAGCGCCTCTGGGATTCGCTCATGGAGCTTGCGAAGATCGGCGCCACACCGAAGGGCGGCGTGTGCAGGCTCGCCCTCACCGATCTCGACAAGCAAGGCCGTGACCTGGTCACGTCATGGGGCAAGGCCGCGGGCCTCACGGTCACCATCGACAAGATCGGAAACGTGTTCATGCGCCGCGCGGGCAAGAACCCGAGCCTCCCGCCCATCGCATGCGGAAGCCACATCGACACGCAGCCCACGGGCGGCAAGTTCGACGGCAACTACGGCGTGCTCGCCGGCATCGAGGTGGTCCGCACGCTGAACGACAAGAACATCCAGACGGAGGCGCCCATCGAGGTCATCTTCTGGACCAACGAGGAAGGCTCGCGCTTCGTCCCCGTCATGATGGGCTCCGGAGTCTTCGCAGGCGCCTTCACGCTGGACCACGTGTACGCCGCGAAGGATGTCGCCGGCAAGACCGTGAAGGAGGAGCTCACGCGCATTGGCTACGTCGGCGACGAGGAGCCCGGCAAGCACCCGATGGGCGCGTACTTCGAGGCGCACATCGAGCAGGGCCCCGTGCTGGAGGACGCGAACAAGACCATCGGCGTCGTCACCGGCGTGCTCGGCCTGCGCTGGTACGACTGCGTGGTGAGCGGCATGGAAGCGCATGCGGGCCCCACGCCCATGGCGCTGCGCAAGGACGCGCTGCAGGTGGCCGCGCGCATCATGCAGGAGACCGTGGCGATCGCGAACAAGTACCCGCCGTACGGGCGCGGCACGGTGGGCTTCGTGCAGGTGCATCCGAACAGCCGCAACGTGATCCCCGGCACGGTGAAGTTCTCGATCGATCTCCGCAACGTCGACAACGAGCGCCTTGATACGATGGACAAGGAAATCCGCGCTTTCATCGAGAAAACAAGCAAGGAGAGCGGCCTCCCCATCTCCCTCGAGCAGGTCTCCTACTTCCCGCCCTGCCCGTTCGAGAAGGGCTGCGTGGAGGCGGTGCGCAGCGGCGCCGAGCGACTTGGCTACTCGCTCATGGACGCCGTCTCTGGCGCTGGTCACGACGCGGTCTATATGGCGCGCCTCGCCCCCGCGGGAATGATCTTCGTGCCGTGCAAGGATGGCATCAGCCACAACGAGATAGAGGACGCGAAGCCCGAGCACCTGGAAGCCGGCTGCAACGTCCTGCTACACGCCATGCTCGAGCGCGCGAAGGTGACGTCGTCATGAACAAGAGCATGACCCCGACGACAAGGCGCGAGCTCGACATCAAGACCGCTGACGGCACCGCGAAGGCGTGGGGCTACAGACCAGAGGGCGACGCGCCCGTCCCGGCGGTGCTCTTCTTCATTGATGCGCTCCTGGTGCGCCCAGCCATGCACGCCATGGCGGAGCGGCTGGCGAGCAAGGGCTACTTCGTCCTCTTGCCGAACGTGTTCTACCGCAGCGGCGACATCGCGCCGTTCGATCCGGTCACCATCTGGACGGACGAGAAGGAGCGCGCGCGACTCGGCGCGATCATGGGCGCTGTCACGATCCAGGCGGCGATGCAGGACACCCTTGCGTACCTGGATACGATCGCTGCACAGAAGGACGTGCAGAAGGGCGGCGCGGGCGTCATGGGCTACTGCATGGGCGGTCGGTGGGCCTTCTCTGCGGCCGGCCATCACGGTGATCGCATCAAGGCGATGGCCTGCATCCACGGCGGCAACGTGATCACGGAGAAGCCGGACAGCCCGCATTTGCTCGCGGACAAGATCACAGCGAAGCTCTACTTCGGTGTCGCCGACGAGGACGGGAGCTTCACGCCGGAGCACCAGGGCGCCCTTGCGACCACGCTCGGCAAGGCGCATCTCGACTACCAGATCGAGCTCTACAAGGGCGCGAAGCACGGCTTCGCAGTGAGCGACATGACCCCGTACGACAAGCCCTCATCGGAGCGTCACTGGTCCCGCGTGGAGACGCTGTTCGCCAGCACGCTCGCGTGATTCGCCGGCTCGCTTCGCTCGGGTTGCTCCTCGCTGTCACCGCGTGCGGTGGCCCAGAGCCCAGCGTCGTGGTGCCTCCGCGCGAGAGTGATGCGAAGCCCGAAGCAGGCACCGGAAGCGGCATCTCCTACGCCGGCAACGTGGACGTCCCGGAGGCAGAGCTGCGCAAGCTCCTCACGTGGGGCTCCGCGTGGACGAACGCGTACCCTGAGAACGAGGTGCTGGATGCCAACGTGGAGCGCGTCCGCGACCTGTACGTGAATCGCGGCAACCTGGACGCCAAGGTGGAGCTCACCAACGTGGTCCGCGGCAACGACGGGAAGCTCACGAGCGGCACGTTCCTCATCAACGAAGGCGCGCGCTACAAGATCGGCAAGCTACGCGTGACCGAGAAGGGCGGAACACTGGACGGAATGGAGCCGCTGCTGTCGCGACTCCACGTGGGCCCGGGCTCCTTCCTGGAGCGTCCGAAGATCAAGAGCGACCTGGAGGCGCTCGAGCGCGCGTACCAGGATCAAGGCTACGTCGCGGTCTCCCTGGAGCCCGACATGACCATGCATCCGGAGAAGGCGACCGCCGATCTCGTGGTGACCATCGAGCGCCGGGCCCGCGCGACATTCCACGATGTGGCGGTGATCGGCAATCACTCCGTGCCGAACGAGACCCTGCGCAAGGCGTTCACCTTCGCAGAGGACGACGTCTTCAACGAGACCAAGCTGGAGGAGACGAAGCAGCGCCTCTTTGAGCTGTTCAACAAGCAGGGGCTCAACTTGGTCCGCAGCCTGGAGCAGGATCCGTCCCACGTGAACGTGCAGTTCGAGGTGTACGAGCCCGGCTCGGAGATGCCAACGTCCCGGCTGCGGGCGCCATGCTCCGCGCACGTGAATATCGCGGCGCTGCTCCAGAAGCACGCGGGCGCGTTCGGGTCCGAGGCCGCCGTGCGCGCCGCGTTGCCACGCACGTTCAAGGGCTACGTGGAGACGCCGATGCGCTCCGGCGACACGGCGTTCTACGTGGACACAGCGCAACACAGGCTCGAGATCTCGATGGGCGGCGTGGATCCCTTCCGGCCTGCGCGCTTGTCGCTGGGCGCGGGCGTGGACAAGAAGGGCGCATGGGAGCTCGGCCTGTCCGGCGAGGTGGTGCGACTGCAGGGCGACGTGGTGGCGGGAGGCTCCTTCATGGGATGGCTCTTCCGCCGCGAGTACCTGAAGGACGCCGCGAAGAAGGGCGCCACCGCGGAGTGCAGGACCGAAGGCGACAACACGGAGACGTTCGTGACGTTCCGCGGCGAGAACGGCGAGGCCACGCGGCGCCTCGTGTTCGACGCGCAGACGGGAGAGATCACCGGCTTCGAGGTCCTGCGCCGTGGCGTGGCGTCGTACGGAAAGATCGTCACGTGGGGAGCCGCAGGCGCGGACGGCGTGCGCTGGCCCGTTCGGCTCTCCGTGATCGCGCCCATTGGCAACGACCTACGCTTCACGAGCGACGCGCCCGGGCTCGGGTGCGGAACCAAGGACTGTACGGCGGCGATGCCCGCGCACATGACGGCCACGTGGCCCGCCAGCGGCGTCACGACCGTGCCCTTCACGTTCTTCGAGAACGAGCTCTTCTTGCGCACGAAGGTGAACGACCGCGAGGTGTGGGCAGTGCTCGACTCCGGCGCGTCGCTCACGTCGTTCGACACCACCGCGCCGCTGGGTGCGTCGGCAAAGCCGGTGCTGTCTCTCTGGGCGCGCGGCTCCACGCAGGGCCTGGCCTATGGCGTTTCCGTGGTGGGTCGTGTGTCCGTGGGGGACCTCACGTTCCACGACATGCCGGTCGCGTCAGCGCCGCTGTCCGTGCTCGCATCGGGCGGCGCGATGCGTGCGGAGGCGATCCTGGGCATCGCGTTCTTCCAGCAGGCAGCGGTACGTGTAGATTACATGAAACAGACGGTGACGTTTGCGCGGGATGCATCGCTCCTGCCCGCGCGCCCGGGCCGCGCAGTGCCCACGCTGGCAACGTGGGACATGCTGACGGGCAACGCGACGGTCGCGGGGAAGACCGCCATCTTCCAGCTGGACACCGGCAACGGCAACGGCCTCAACATCGAGGAGGCGTGGGCGAAGGACGTTGGCCTGCCGGGCAACCTTCCCACCGTGCAGGCCTCCGCGCTCACCGGCGCAGGCGAGCGCGTGACCATGCTCACGATGTTTCGCGTGCCGAAGGTCACGCTCGGCCCCATCCACTACGACGACAAGCTGGTGCAGATGAACAACGCCGCGCCCAAGAGCGGGCTCGGCGGGCTGATCGGCAACGACCTGTTCGCGCGATGCGAGGCCGTGACGTTCGACCCGAAGCAGCACATGCTCATCTTCCACGGCACCTGCGATCGGCCGCGAACCGAGAGCAAGACGGGCTGGCACCTTGAGCGAAAGGACGACGAGCTCTGGAAGAGCACGCCGTGGATCGTGGCCGCGCTCTTGCCAGGCACTGCCGCCCACATCGCAGGCATCGAACCGGGCGATCGCCTCCTCGAGATCGATGGCAAACCAGCAACACTGGATCGCGCGGGCTGGAACGACATCTTCTACGGAGCCGAGGGCAGGTTGGTTCCCGTGGTGGTCGTGCGCAAGGGCGAGAAGCGAGCGATCACGCTGACGCTCCGCTCCATCCTGAAATAGCTACGCCACGAATCACCTCACGGCGTGCACGTCGGGCCTGCGGGCAGGCCGCTGCCCTTGGCCCTTGCGAGGCGAGCTGCAGTTCCCGGTCCGTAGCTTCCGTCTTCGGCGATCTTGTCGTTCGGATTGCTGTGGTTCCACAGGCGCTGGAACGCGAGCACGCTGAGGGAGCGAACGTCCGTACCGCCAGCCGTGTAATCGAAGTGCACCTTGTCCGCGCTTCCGAACCAGCGCCAGCCGTGCGAGGCCATCGCGCTCTGCCAGTCGCCGTAGTTCGAGATGTCGAGCGCGCGCCCGCCTTCGTGGTTCGAGTTGCCCGGCACCGCCGCGAGCACGCCGCAGGCGCTGTGTCCCTGGTAGAGCGCGTACTGCATTCCGAGCGTGCGAAACCCTGAGTTCAGCGTCATGTGGGTTCCCGGATGCGCGAGCAGCGCAGCGTCCAGCGCGTCTGCGGCAGGCTTCTCCAGCCACGGCAGGACGTTCGGCCCCATCGAGAGGTTCGGCCGCGCCGTGATGTGCGTGAACGTCCCGGGCTTGATGCAGTTGATCTCCTCGAGCTCCTGCTTCGCGAGCGCTTGCACCGCCGTGGTGTCGCACGAGCCGGAGATGTCCTCTCCTGTGCCGTCCGTGTTCTCGGCGCCATCCTGCCCTCCGCACGCGGCAAGTGAGAGCAGCGCCATGAGCGCGGTGGTTCCGGCGAGACCCAGACTACGTTTGGAGAGAGTGTGTGCGGATTTCATCTTGAGCCGCCATCGAGCATCCCGCGTGCCGACGCACTCATGCGCGCAGCACCCGAGACTCGCTTGAAACAGACGCGATGCAGACGAACGGTGCGCGCGACGAATCTGCGGCGAATCTGCGCCCGCGCGAAGGTCTAGATCGCAGCACGCGTCCCAGGGAGACAGGCTTGTCTCTCAGGCGTGACGGAGCATGCATGGTGCATCGGTTCGTCGTTGAACCACCATGTGCATCCGCGCGTCCTCACCTGTCGCGCGCGCGCTTCACCGTGAAGCCAGGAACGCCCCCATGCCGGCGGCAAGCAGGACGAGCACGATCGCAAACACGATCAGCCGTCCCACGCCCTTCGGCGCCGGGCGCTCCTCCTTCACGACTGTGAGCTTGTCTTCCGACGGCACATCGGGCGGCGCTCGCTTCACCAGGGCGATCCGCTCCAGGGATACGGGGCCGTCCGGACCCGAAAACGGGAGCAGAGCGCGCGCGAGCTGGGAGATCTCCTGGTAGCGGCTCTCCGGCTTCTTGGAGAGACAGCGCATGACGATACGGGACAGGTCCTCGGGCAGGTCCGGAACAAGGTCGATCGGGGCCGGGAAGTCGCCCCGGACGATCGCGTCCACGTGCTCGCGGAACGACATGGCCTTGATGGGCAGCTCACCGGTGAGCAGTCGGTAGAGGATGGCGCCCATCGAATAGACGTCACTCCGGACGTCCGCGTCCCGCGCGGACAGCAGCTGCTCCGGCGCCATGTACGCGGGCGAGCCGAGCATGTCCGTCACGTGGGTGATCACGCTGTCCGCGTACTCCTCGTCGGGGTCGATGATCTTCGACACGCCGAAGTCGAGCACCTTCACGATGGGGAGCGGCGCGTCCTCCGCGTCGGCGGCGGGCTTCCGCAGCTTGGGATCGCCGTCGTAGCCGGCCACGAAGACGTTCGCAGGCTTGAGGTCCCTGTGGACGATGCCCTCCGCGTGCGCGGCGCCCAGGCCCGCGCAGGCCTGAAGCGTGTATTCTACAACTTCTTCCACCGGTAAGCGGGAACGCTCGGACAGGATGCGTGCGAGATCCTTCCCCGTCAGGTGCTCCATGACGATGAACGGGCGGCCGTCGCGGAGCTCGCCGGCGGAGGTGACCTTCGCGACATGACGGCTCTCGAGCCCGGTGACGGCGCGGATCTCGCGCATGAAGCGCCCTCGCGCGGTGGCTCCACCACCGTCACTGGCGACCTCGGCGCGCAGGAACTTGATCGCCACGCGCTCGTTCGTCTCCGTGTCCGTCGCGGACATGACGGAGCCCATGCCGCCTTCGCCCAGCATGGGGCCAAGGCGGTACTTCCCCGCGACGAGAGACCCCTCCGTCAGCTCCTCAAGCATAGGTTCCGCTGGAGGTTCTACACGGACCGATCAGAGGAGTCCACGTTCCGGCAGCGCGCTGCCAGCATCGCTCGACGCGCGCCCGGCGCCAGGGTACATCAAGGGGGCGATGCGCATTCTCGACGTCACCGTGAGGCCACTCTCGGTCCCGCTCGTGGAGCCGTTCGTCATCGCCACCGCAACGATGACCGCAACGCGCGCAGCCCTGGTGCGTGTCACCTGCGACGGCGGCCCGTTCGGCCTTGGGGAGGCCGCATGCCTTCACCCCATCACGGAAGAGGACCAGCCTGACGTGCTGCGCGTCCTGTCCGAGATCGCACCCACGTTGAAAGGGGCGTCGATCGGCCACACGGCGGACATCGACCCGCTGCTCGGGGCGCTCGCGGGGAGCCCGGTGGCGCGCGCCGCCCTGGAGATGGCCCTGCTCGACGCGCTGGCCCGTGGGCGCGGTATCCCGCTCGCGGAGCTCTTCCGCGATAATGTTGTACCCTACATGCATCTGGTGACGGACATCACCATCCCGATCCTCCCGCGCGAGGAGATGCAGCGGCTCGCAAGGAAGTGGTACGCCCGTGGCTTCTCCGTCTTCAAGCTCAAGGTCGGAAAGGACCTCGCGGTGGACCTGGGCAACGTGGAGGCCATCCACGACGAGGTGCCCGGCGCCAGCTACCGCGTGGATGCGAACGGCGGCTACACCAGCGACGACGCCATCACCTTCACCGAGCGCTGCGCGAAGATGGGCGTGCGCGTGGAGTGCTTCGAGCAGCCCTGCGCACGCGACGACATCGCCGCGCAGAAGAAGGTGAAGGACGCGATCACGATCCCGGTCATCGCGGACGAGTCGGTGCGCTCGCTCGCCGATCTGGAGAGGCTGGCTGCCGCGGACGCGACGGACGGCGTGAACCTGAAAATCGTCAAGGTGGGCGGGATCGCACGCGCGATCGAGATCGGTCGGCGCGCGAAGGAGCTAGGTCTGCGGGTGATGGTCGGCGGCATGGTGGAGACGCGCGTGGGCATGACTGCGGGCGCGCACGTGGCCGCGGCGCTCGGCGGTGTGGACTTCGTGGATCTGGATACGGCGTTTCTCCTGGCGAGCGATCCGTTCGTGGGCGGCTACAGGGCGCACGGCCCCAAGATGCAGCTCTACGGCGAAGGCCTAGGGGTGTTCGAGGCGGCAGCGCAGCGAGACCCGACGTAGCCTCCGACTTCGACAACGACCTCGCGTCAGAAGGTCTTGTCGCCTGCGGCTTCTCCGACCTGAAACTGCTCGATGCACTGAAGCGTGTAGATTGCACCATTCAGCGTCTCGTCGGTTGCCTTGCTGAAGACCAGCGCCTGCTGGCACTGGCGCGCGGGCTTCGCCGTGGCGGTGTTGTCCACGTAGCAGAAGCCGCTCTGCTTCTCGCTCTTGCAGGTCTCACCGGGCTTCTCGCCGATCTGTGGGACAACGCACACCGGCTTGCCGGCGGCGGCGGGATTGTCGCGGACGAATGCGGACAGCAGCTCTTGCGGCGGAGCGGAGAGGCCGAGACGCGCGCATTCTCCCTCGTCACCGCCCTTCGCCAGTGTGGCGAGCACGGTGCACGAGACCTGGTTCTTCTCGTCGCGAAGGAGCGCGCTCGGCAGACACTGCTGCGTGAGGCTTCCCTTCAGGCGATCGATGATCGCGGACACGGCAGGGCGGTAGCCGTAGAGCGGGTTGGGTACGCCGCTCTTCTCCTCTGGTTCGAGGGTGACGCCCTGGTCGTCCACGGTGCGCGGGCACAGCGACGCCACGACACCTTGCTTGCCCAGCGCATGCGCCACGCGCAGCTCGCGTACGGTCGGATACGCCTTCGCGCGCGTCTGCGTCTTGCCGTTGCCCGGAGAGCAGAGCGGCGGGTTCTGCGTCCCGTCGCAGTCGCACGCATCCGGGTTCTGGGTGCAGTCCTTCTGCATGGCCAGCGGGAAGGTACATGCATACTGCAAGTCATGGCCGTGCGTGTCCCACTCGCGCCCGTGCACGGGGTCGCCGCCGTTGTCGCCGGGGCTCGCGCTGGGCATGGGCAGCCCGGCCCTTGCGGTTGTCGACTGGACCATGTGCGGGTCGATGCCGCTGGTGTCGTAGTGGTCCGGGTCCTTGCCCAGGATCTTCTGCCAGTCGGCGTCCGTGAGCGCGCTCTTGTTGGCGTCGGTCGGATCGAAATGCAGGAGCTTTTGCGGTACGCCGCCGATCAGCGCGAAGAAGACGCTCTCTGGGTTGCGGGTACCCTTCGGGAGCTTGCAGAGCTCGCCCTTCGCGTTCTCGGGCAGCGCGGCGGCGAAGATCGGGTTCGTGCACGAGCCCGGGCCGCTGCGGTAGTTGCCGTTCGCGTCGTGCTCCTCGCTGCCTTTGGGCACGAATGCAGCGGAGAGCCCGCTCGCATAACGCGCGATCGGATACTGCGGGTCCACGCCGAAGCGGCGCTTCATGTCGAAGAAGCGCACGTTGAGCGAGTCCGCATCGGCGGCGTAGTACGCGCCCGACTTGCACGCGGGATCGTTCGACTGGTCGCGCGCGGAGAGCTGCGCGCACGAACGGCACGCCGGATCGCCTGGATTCGTCGCGCAGATCGCGCTGCCCTTCGGCGCGGTGGTGCCGTCGCGCGTGTCGGACGAGCGGTGCGCTCCGTCGCCCGTGGGAAACGTGGTCTGTGAGTAGTACCAACCCTGACCGCCGACGGCGAGCGGGTCGGAGAAGGAGTCGTCCTCGTCCGTGAGCATGATCACGGCGAGCAGCGAGTCCGGGCGCAGGAAGTCGTGCCGCTCCTTCAGGATGGCCTCGTCGACGCCGGCGTATGCCGCGTGCTTGTCGGGACCGATGGTGATCTCCCGCCACGGGTCCGGCTGGACGAGGAAGTGGTACCAGCTCTCCAGCTGCGCCTCGAGTCCGCAGCCACCCTGCCCCGTACCCACGACGAGATCCTGGAAGTCTGCCACCAGCTTCGTGGCGTCGATGATCGGCCGTGCGGGCGCGACGTGATCGCGGTTCTGCTCCGTTGTCGGAAACCACGAGAGGAAGCCAGGCGGCGCGTCGGGCTCCTGGGCTTGTCCGCTCTTGTCCCAGGCGACGAGGCGCCCGTGGTCGTTCTTGCGTGGGGACTTCGAATCGTCGCAGAGCGCATCGCCGAACGTACCGAGCGACGATGACACGATGCCCACGTGGATGTCGGTGATGGGGGAGAACTCCGGCTCGCTGCCAGCGGCACATTGCGATGCGATCGGCTGCGTGGTGTCGGCGGCCTTGCCCGTGGCCTCGCCCGACACGCTGTTCACGCAGCTGGGGGTGACCAGGCGCTTCACGAGGTCAGGCACTGCCTCCGCGAGGATGGCCTGCTTGTCGGCCATGGACGCGGAGTTGTCGATGGCGAGCAGCAGATCGATCTTGTCGATCCCGCGCTGAGCGAGCGGGGTGCCGAAGCTCACCTTCGTGAGCGGATCGGATTTGGCGACTGGCCGCGTGAGGCATCCCACGAGCCCCACCACGCAGATTCCCGCGACGCAGCAGTGCCGTACGATCGTGGTCGACATGCGAAGGGATGGCCAAACCCCAGCGCCTTCATCGCGGAATCGACGTCGACCTCGACGTCGACCTCGACTTCGACCTCGACGACGACCTCGACGTTGACCTCGACCTCGACTTCGACCTCGACGACGACTTCGACTTCGACCTCGACCTCGACCTCGACTTCTACAGGTTGTACTTCGCCTTCAGGTACGCGTGGAGGTCCGCGAGCTCCTTGTCGGTGAGCGTGCCCTTCACGCCGATCACCTCGGCGACGTCGCCCTGGAGCATCTGGATGCCCTGCGGGCGCCCGCCGATGTACGCGGGGATCGTGGGTGCGTTGAACTCAGCGGGGTTCGCGACGCTGGCGTCCGGCATCTCGCCGACCAGCTTGCCCCCCGAGTAGAGCTGGAGGTCGCTGCCGTTCTTCCGTGCACCCACCACGCGGGCGATGCCGTCATTGCCACCGTCGGGTCCGAACACCACGTTCTGCGTGTCCAGGCGTGCGACGATCCCGCTCGACGTCGGGTAGTCGGCCCAGAGGAAGAAGCCCGGGAAGCCCTGCGCGCCGTCGTCCGTCCACTTCGTGTACAGGATGGCGTAGACCGAGGGGTCGTTCGTGTGGCGCTCCACCATGAAGAGCGAGAAGTCACTCGCGGCCCACTGCAGCGATGCGGTGTCCGCGATCTGGAGGTACTCCGCACCGCTGAAGTGAAGCGCGGGCTTGCCGCCAACGCCTGTCCCGCCGTCGAACAGCGCGGGGATCGACGCGGAAAGGGCCTGCAGGGCGTCGTTGCCGGTGCCCGACTGATCCTTCCACACGGCGAAGCCACCATCGGTCGAGAAGTCCTTGTCCGCGCTCAGCCACAGCACAAGGCGACCACCGAGTGCAGAGGGCAGAGGCGGAGGAAGCGGACCAGAGTCCACGCCGGTGTCGCCCGTCTTGCCAGAGTCGGTCGGCTGCATGCCTGCGTCAGAACCGCCGCCGCTCCCATCCACTGTCTGCTGCTGGCTCGCGTCGGCATGACCAGCATCCTTCGCTGCGGAGGAGTCGGTGGTGCTGGAGTCACCCGTGCAGGCGACGATGGTGGCGACAGTGGCAAGGGTGAGGGAGGCTCCGAGGAAGAACGTTCGCGTTCGCATGGACTCCACTCTGCCGTTCGCGATCGCTTCCGTCAAAGCGATCTGCGTCACCACAACGGACGACTGACCACGGTCGATGGTGAGGTGACCACGGTCATGCCCGCACGATGCGCGGAGCATGAGGAACAGGTGAATTTCCGGTGAATCGTGCCCATCTCGGGATCGGCATGCGGCTCGCTAGGACGCGGGCATGCACGCCGCAACCTCCGCCACGCTTCGCTCCTTCATCGCTCGCAGAGCCACACGTGTCGTCGCGCTTGCGTCGTTCGTGCTCGTGCTCGCCACCGCATCGCACGCGCGCGCGCAGGACTCTCCGCCCACGGATGCGTTCGCCGCGTTCCCGCTCTCGCTGTCGTCGGCGCGGTCGCTCGTGCGCGCGGCGTGGCGTGCGTCTGGCCTGGGCGAGACGGACGCGGCGATGGACGCGCTGTCACAGAGCGCGCGGAGCAGCGCGTGGGTTCCAGAGCTGCGCGTGCGTAGCGAGCGCACCGAGGACGAGCACACCACGCTCTACTATTCGGATCCCCCGCGCCAGTACCACGTCTCCGGCGTGAAGATGGCGTACGAGGCGCGGCTCGTGTGGCGGTTTGACAAGCTGATCTACGCGGGCGACGAGCCGCAGATAGAGCATCTCCGGGTGACGCGGATAGAGGCGCGGGAGCGGCTTGCGCACAAGACCCTGGAGGCATTCTTCGCGCTGGAGACGTCGCTCGCGGACCTTGGGCGCGCGGCGCCTGGAAGCCTGGAGGCCAGGGAGCACGGATTCCGTGCGTTCGAGGCCGCGGCCACCCTGGACGTGCTCACGGGCGGATGGTTTTCGGAGGCGCTGCGCGGAAGGGCTGCGACCCAGCGGAGATGAGGATATGCTGAGCGGTGATGAGCACGCTGAAGAAGAGCCTGTTGCAGCAGGGCATGAAACTGATGACGGATCCGCGCGTGCTGAAGCTCATGCAGGACCCACGCGTCATGAAGGCGGTCATGCAGATGATGAGCATGCCGGGCAAGGTCCAGAACTTCACCCACGACCAGGTGGAGAAGCTAGCGAAGGCGATGTCGCTGGCCACCGAGGACGAGGTGAAAGACCTGAAGCGAACGGTGAAGCGCCTCGAGGACGAAGTCTCGCGGCTCGAGCGAGACCGAGAGCCAGCCAAGAAGCGCTGAGCTTTACAGCTCGAAGCTCTCCAGGTGCGACGGCACGACTACCCGCGTGTCCGGCGCGCAGGCGTGGACCTCTTTTGCGAACTCGTTCAGGTCTGCTCGATCTTCCGCGTCTCCCAGCGGCGCGTGCGGCGTCAGCTTTGCTCCGAAGTCGTCAAAGTGGTTTGCCAGCACCATGCGTGGCTTTCCGAGCGCGGTCAGGACCCGGCACGTGTAGTCCGGGACCTTGCTTCGGAGGCCCGTCGCAAGCACCACCACATCTGGTCGCTCACCGGACAGCTCGCCGTCAATGACGTTGGCCGTACCGATGAACAGCACGGTGCGACCATCCACGCGCACCACGTACTGCAGCGTCCCGCCTTCGCCATAGCCCGGCGCCGCCATCGGTAGCGTCACATTGCGCGGGATCGGAATGTTGGGCTGACCCGTCAGCGAATGAAGGCCATGCTTCACGCGGACCGCAAAGGGACCAAAGTCTAGCGTGTCGCCGCCCTTCACGGCGAGCACGTGCTCTGGTGGAACGCCGTCTGCGCGTGCCACGTTGGCCGTGCTCTCGCTTCCCACGACGATGGCGCCGGTGCGCTTCGCGATGTCTGGGACGTCCATCAGGTGATCGTAGTGGGAGTGCCCGACAAGGATGACGTCCGCGCGCGATGGAGCGAAGCGCGCGATCGCCGCGGTGTCGGGATGGAGCACCGTGTTGTCGTCCGGCGCGCGGACGCGCGTGAAGTACGGATCCACCAGGAGCGTGTGATTCCCCACGGCGTCGAGCCGCCATCCGGCGACGCCCAGGTACGTGAGCGACACGGGGCCATGCGCACGCGCGGCCTGTGTCTCGGTCCTCGCGGAAGGAGTCGGAGAGCACCCGCTCGTGCAGAGAGCCCCGAGCGTCAGCAGCGCTGCAGAGGCCAAAAAAACGGCTGATCGTACGCTCGAGCGATTCATCGGCAGAGGAACGCCAGGACGCGCAAACACATTCCAATCATCCACGCCGGCTCACCAAGGGAAGCCCTGTCGCAAAAGCCACGACGGCTGCGATGCGCGCACCAGCGCCACCAGCGGCCCGCCTGCCACGGTCAGCGTGGACTCGTGAGAGACGTACACCATGAAGTCGAGCTCCGCGGTGAACCAGAACGCCTCCGTCATCCAGAAGTTCACCGCAGAGAGATCTTGCTCGAAGCTCTCCTCGGTCTCGCGGAGCTCGAAGAGACGCGGCGCGAGCGGTCGCAGCAGCTCCCGCAACGCCGGCGTGTGCTCGGGCGTGAGCGGCAACGTGAACGTGAGGTGCTCCGGCGGGTCCTTTCGATCGCACGCGCCGCCATACCAGCGACCAAACGTGGCGACGAGCCGCGCGTCCAGGCTCTCCTTCTCCGCATCGGCCAGCGTGCGACGAAAGGGCATGGGCCGGACGCGCCAGAGCGCTTCCTCGTCCATGGCGGCAACGTACCGCAGCAGCAGGTCCCGCTCCTCTTCGGCGGCGCGCGACGAGAGCGGATCGCTGCGCGTGGCTTCGTTCGGGATCTCCGCAGCCTCACACGCGCGCTGGAGCTTCACGCGCGCGTCGTCGAGTGACACGAAGTCCTCCGGAACGAAGCGCTCGATGGCGAGCTGCATCGCGTGGATCTGCAGGTAGCGCGGGAACACGTCGCGCGCGCGGTGCGAGTACTGCTTCGCGGCGCGGTTGTAGCCACCGCCCTCACGGTCCATGCGTGAATACAGCGCGGACCACTGCGCGTAGCGCTCCTCGCAGTAACGGCGCGCAGCAGTGTGCAGGAGGCCTGGAAGATCCATCGGCTCCGTCAACGCCGGATCACCTCGCGGCCTGGGTCACGTGCGGGGTCGCCCTCGGCGATCACGTCGGCCGCCCATTCGGTCTTCTTCCAGCTGGGCACGGGCGTGGCCGCGCCCTCGCACGGCACGAAGCGCGACGGCTCCACGAGCGCGCGCTTGTGGATGTAGCGCGGACAGTTCGGGAAGACCTTCCGCACGTGCACGCGCACCACCTGCTCCGCCTCCGGCCACGTGGACAAGAGCGGATCGCTCGGGTCGATGCTCGCCTTCCCGTTCACGCGTAGCCGCGACTGGCCGTCGAAGTCGATGAAGAGCAGCCCGACCTCTCCCGTCTCCAGGATCGCGCCGTTCGACAGGTACATCCCATTTCCGTTCATGCTCGGAAACGCGATCGTCTGCGGATCCAGCACGCGCACGAACCCGGGCGCGCCGCCCTTGTACGAGCAGCTCGGGTGCCCATCCGCATCCACCGTTGCAAGGAAGAACATGTCGAGACCGGAGATGAACGCGCGCGCGTCGTCGTCGAGCGCGTCCTTCACGAGCCGCTCCTCGATGCGGTCGGCGAGCTTCCGTGTCCCGAACCGCTCCTGCAGCTCCCGCGCGCCCTTCCCGTAGACCTCAGACATGCGCTGCCCTCCCCTTCCAGGCAATCATAGCTGTCAACGGGGCGGTGCGCGCTTCTCCAGGAACTCGCGGACGATGCCCCACGTCAGGGTTCGCGCTTCGCGTCCGCACAGGAGATCAATGTGGCCGAGCGGCACCGTCCGGTATCGCTTGTCCAGAGAGCCGCTCGCCTTGTAGCCGGGCTCCACGCTCGGTGGCGGCGCCAGGTCGTCGTTCTCACCTGCGATCACCAGGAGCGGGACGTCGTGCTTCTCGAACCGCTCCACGAAGTCTCGCGCGGCGCCTCCGAAGCGCTTCGCGTTCGCGAAGTCGAACATGTTGCGGAGCTCCGCGAGACCCGCGCGATCGAACGCCAGCTTCAGGTGCTGATCCAGCACGTGCGGCTCGAGCGACCCGCGATGCCAGCCGCGCAGCGGAAAGAGGTACGCGCGGCTGTCAGCCACCGGACGGAACGCGCGCATGAACGCAGACACCGGCCCGAGCGGCAGACGCGGGTTGTGGTGCGGCACCTGCAGCAGCTCCAGCATCTTGAAGAACTGCGCGATGGCCCGCAGCGAGAACGAGCCGCGCGTGAAGTGGTACGGACTGCCAATGGAGACCACGCCCGACACTGCGCTGCCCAGCGCGGGCGCCGAGAAGTAGCTCACGAGTCCGCCCAGTGAATGCCCCACCAGGAACACCGGCCCGCCGCCGTTGTGACGACGGACCTCCTCGATCGCGAGCGGCATGTCCTGCGTGACGTACTCGACGACGCTCGCAGGCCGCTTGGCGCCGAGCGTTCGCGAGCGACCATGACCGCGCAGGTCCAGGTTGTAGACGTCGAACCCGGCGTGCGCGAGGTAGTTCGCGAAGCTGCGCGACGGCAAATGGAACGCGTAGCGGTTCTGACCGAAGCCGTGGATCAGCAGCACGGTCCCGCGCGTCGCGTCCTTCGTGACAGCGAGCCGCTTCCGGACCATCGCGAGCGGCACGGGACCGTCCACGACCACGAGCTCCTTCTGGAAGGTGCCCAGAAAGCCAGTGTCTATGGTCTGATCGACGATGCTGCGGGAGAGGATCACAAGCGCGGCCCAGAAGGAGACGTTGAGAGACCCGTATCAAGGGCGCTTACTTGCGACAGGAAGTACCCTCCCCCCAGTGATTAAGTGTAGCATCGCTGCCGCTACAGCGCGTGATTCCTGGCCTTGATTCGCCGCGCGAACCGTCACATGCGGCGGCGGCGTCGCTGGTCACATTCGAAAGCATACCCATGCCCCGGGCCTTTGCCTCCGTCCCCGTCGCTCTCGGCTTCTGCGTGCTCACCACGGCGCTGGCGTTTGCCGTCACTTCGACCAACGCAACGGCTGCTCCCACCGCTGCGGGTGCTGCGTCTGGCAAGCCGGCCGGAAATGGCAAGCCGGCTGGAAGCGGCAAGCCCTCCGGAAGCGCGAAGCCGGGGACGAGCATCGCACCGAGCGCGACGCCTGCACCTCCGCCGCCGCCGCCGCCGCCGCCGCCGCCCGAGCCCACCGCATCTGCGGAGCCCGCCGCAACAGTGGTCGCGAAGCCCGAGCCGCCGCCGCCGCCCGCCGAGAGCCCGCACGACCCGACCGAGATCGCGGGCAAGCGTTACTACTACCTGGGCCTGCGCTACCGCGGCACCGTCCTCCCGCAGTTCTTGATCAACGCGTTCGTCGATGGCGGCGGAACGATCTACGCGAACAGCCTCGGGCTCGAGCTCGACATGCACAAGGACAACTTCAGCTTCATCCCCTCGGTCATGTACATGGACTACAACTCCGGTGACATGGTCTTCCTTCAGAAGGGGAAGGACGCGAACCTGATCGGCAACTACACCGTCGTGAACAGCAGCCTGAAGACGCTCTACCTCAGCGTCGATCTGCTCTGGGACGTGCCCATCAACAAGAGCATCGAGTTCGAGTACGGCGTCGGCCTTGGCGCGGGCGTCGTCTTCGGCGACCTGGAGAACACGTGGGTCAAGTACGACCCGAACGGCAGCCTGTCCGACAAGAACAACAGGAAGATGACCCGCTGCGCGACGGGTGACAACGCGCCCGGCTGCAGCGCTGCTGATCACTCCAACTCGAAGGAGATCAAGACCGGCGTCTACCACGAGAAATTCTGGCTCGACGGCGGCTCCGCCCCGAACTTCTTGCCGAACCTCTCGATCCCACAGATCGGCATGCGCTTCCACCCGATCAAGGAGATCGAGGGACGCGCCGCCATCGGCTGGTCGCCATATGGCTTCTATTTCCAGCTCTCCGCAAACTACGGTCTTCCCATCGGCGCAGACGACAAGGGAACGCCGCCGAAGAAATGACGC
This sequence comes from Polyangiales bacterium, assembly GCA_038230375.1. Lineage (GTDB taxonomy): Bacteria > Myxococcota_A > Polyangia > Polyangiales > Polyangiaceae > JANXLV01. Next base: position 86,106 of record JBBRNJ010000004.1, read on the forward strand.
GCTTCGCGATACCCGACGGGGTGACGAAGGCGAGCGCCCCGGAGCTGCCCCCGCGCTACGAAGCCGTCGCGCGCCTTGGCAAAGGCGGAGGCGGCGAGGTCTGGCACGTCCGCGATCGCGTGAAGAACCTCACGCTCGCAGTGAAGCTGCTCGCTGAGGACTCGGGTGAGCACGAGGTGATGGCGCTCGTGCGCGAAGCGACCACGCTGTCCGGTCTCGAAGGGCTGGGCGTGCCGCGCGTGCTCGCGTTCGGCTCGCTGGGTGATGGTCGGCGCTTCATGGTGCGCGAGCTCGTGCCCGGTCGCAGCTACGAAGATCTACTGGAGGAGCGCGCGACTGATTTTCTCGGGCCGCTCGCGGGCGCGGCCGACACGCTCACAGCGCTTCATCGCGCCGGCCTCCTTCATGGCGACGTGAAGCCCGCGAACATCGTCGTCGACGCCGAAGGCCGCGCGACGCTCGTGGACCTGGGGCTCTCCGCGCCATGGCGTGAGGGCGGAACGCGGCCGGAGGGGCTCACGCCGAAGTACGCCGCGCCGGAGCTGTTCGCGGGCGAGCCGCTCACCGTTCGCGCGGAGGTCTACGCGCTGGGCGCGACGCTGCGTGACGCACTGGATGCGCGCGGCGCGGAGCTTCCGGAGGACATGCTGACCGCGCTGCGCAAGGTAGCGGCGCGCGCGATAGAGGAGCGACCGGACGCACGATTTCCCAGCGTCGACGAGCTCGGCGCCGCGCTGCGCTCCTCCGCGAACCTGGCGCGCAGCGGCGAGGACGTGCGCCCAGGCTGGCCCGTGCTCGGGCTGGACTTCGCCTCACACGAGCTGCGCATGCTCACGACCAAGATCAAGGGCGGCGACTCCATCGCGCTCGCCGGCGCACACCGCAGCGGAAGGAGCACGCTGCTCCGCAGGCTTGCGTGGACGCTCGGCGTTGGCGGCGAGACCGTCTCGCTGGTGGATGCCCCCGAGAACGACGAAGGCGCGAAGGTCCTCACGGACGAGATCCATCTTGCCGCCACGAAGAACGGCCTGCTCGTCGTGGACGACCTGGAGTCGCTCCCCAACGGAACGCGCAATGCGCTCGCGGAGGCGTCGAAGGCCGGCGCGAAGATCGTTGCGGCTGCATCCGCCGAGGCGCTCGCGGTGCTCACGCATGGCGCCGTCACCACGCAGACCATGCCCGCGCTGGATGCGTCCGCTGCGCGCGAGCTGGTGCGACGCGCGAACCCATCCCTGCCCGATGCGATCATCGCGGAGCTCGTGACCCGCGCTGGCGGCAGCCCGGGCATCCTGCGCGACATGCTTGGAACGCTGGGCACACGCGTCGTCGTCTCCGTGGAGGAGCTGCACGAGATGTTCGCCGCGCAGCACGCGCCGCTGTCGACCGGCAACTCCTACGAGGAGGCGAAGAAGGCCCTGGAGCGCGCGCTGGACACGGGCCGCTTCGACGAAGCGCAGAGCCACCTGGACATGGTCCGCGCGCTCCGCCCCGGCCCCAGCGGCGTGAACCTGGCGGCCACGGAGGCCCGCGACACCGCGCTCGAGATCGCCACCGCCAAGATCGCGCTCGCGCGGGGCGAGGTGGACCGGGCCACGGAGGCGCTGGCCAGCGTGGCGGAGACCGCGGCAAAAGGCCCCCATTCGCGTGCATATTACACGTTGTTGGCGCGCGTGAAGAACCGCGCGGGTGACTTTGCCGCGGCTGCGGAGCTCACGAAGGGCGTCATCGATGAGGGCATCGTGGACACCATCCAGGCGGACGCGCTCTCGGTGCGCGGCGTGGCGCTCGCGTACATGGGCGACGACGACAAGGCGCATGGGCTGCTGACGGAGGCCGTGGCGGTGGCCTCGACGCTGGGCGACAAACGCGCCGAGGCCGTTGCGCTCGGATCGCTCGCGATCGCGTTCCAGCGCGCGGGCAAGACCCAGGAGGCAAAGGACGCGTACGAGCGCGCGCTTGCCTGCGCGGAGGCGGCGAAGGACGCGTGGACAGTGTCCACCACGCGGCTCAACCTTGCTGTGCTCGCGCAGGCCGCTGGCGATCTGGGTCAGGCGCTGGTGCACCTTGAGGCGGCCGTGGACATGGGCCGCCGAGCAGGCGCGAAGATGGCCGTGCAGCGCGCGCTCTTCAACCTTGCAAACCTTGACCTGTACCTGGGTCGGTACGCACGCGCGGAGGCCAGCATCCGGTCGCTCTCCGAGGATCGCGCTGCGCTGGACAAGAGCGCGCGCGGACAGCTGCTGGGGCTGGAGGCAGACCTCCACTTCCGCCAGGGTGACTTCGAGAGAAGCGCCACACTCTTCGCGCTGTGCGCAGAGATGTACGAGCTCGTGGGCCGGCCGCTCGACGCAGCAGAGGGGCGGCTCGAGAGCCTGCTCGCGAAGCTGCGTGGCAAGTCGCCGGACGCGGGAGAGCTGGCGCGCGAATACGACGCCCTCTCCAAGACGCTCGCGGGCAGCTTCGGTGAGCACGAAGGCTTCGCCATGCTCGTGCGCGGCAAGATCGACGTGCTCTCCGGCGACGAGACCCGCGCAAAGGACTGCTTCGACGCGTCGCTGGCCGCGGCGCGAAAGGCAGGCAAGCGGGAGCTCGAATGGCGCACGCTCGACTCCCGCGGAAGGCTGTTCACGTCGCAGGGTGCGTTCTCGCTCGCGCGCAAGGACACGGAGGACGCCCTGGGTATCCTCGAGGAGACCGCGCGAAGGCTTCCGCGCGATCTGCGTGAGGTGTTCTGGAACGACCCGTGGCGGCACGCGCTCCGGGCCTCGCTCGCCGTGACGTCACCGTCGTCGCCGCCAGGCGCGCTGCACGCCCACGGCGTGGGCCACGCGACGCTTGCGAGCCAGAGCGCGCTCACTGGGTCCATCTCGCAGTTCTCGCGCACGGGGACCACGATCGCCATCGCGCCATCGAGCGAGGATCGCCTGGCGCGCATCCTGGAGCTCACGCGCGAGCTCGCACGCGAGCACGACATGTCGCGCCTCCTGCAGAAGGTCACGGATCACGCCGTCGCGCTTGCCTCCGCCGAGCGCGGCCTGGTCCTGCTGGTGAACGAACAGGGCGAGCTCGCCGCCGTTGCCACGCGCGCGCCCAAGGGCGAGGACGAGCACGCACGCTTCTCGCGCTCCGTCGCCGAGGAGGTCGTGCGCACCGGCGAGCCCGTGGTGGTCACCCGCGCCAAGGACGACGAGCGCGTCGCCAAGGCCGTCAGCGTGCACCAGCTCATGATCCAGTCCATTGCCTGCGTGCCGATCCGCGGCGCTCCGCCGGTGGGCCGTCCCATTGGCGCGCTCTACCTGGAGACGCGCCTGCGCGAAGCGGGCCGCTTCAAGGACGAGCTGCCCACGCTCATGGCCTTCGCGGATCAAGCCGCCATCGCGATCGAAAACGCACGCTTGCTCGAGGAGAACAAGCAACGCGAAGAGGAGCTCGCGAGCGCGAACGCGGAGCTCCTCACTGCGCAGGAGCGGCTCGAGGAGCTCCTTGGCAGGCGCACCGAGCAGCTCGCTGCCACACGGCGCGATCTGAAGGAGACCCGCGCCGCGCTGCGCAGCCACTTCGGATACGCAGGCCTCGTGGGCACCAGCGCGTCCATGCGTAAGCTCTACGCGATCCTCGAGCGCATCAAGGACACCGACGTTCCCGTGCTCATCATTGGCGAGAGCGGCACCGGCAAGGAGGTGGTCGCAAAGGCCATCCACTCCCAGTCACTGCGCGCGAAGGCCGCATTCGTGGGCGTCAACTGCGGAGCCATCCCCGAGAACCTGCTGGAGAGCGAGCTCTTCGGCCACGCACGCGGCGCGTTCACCGGCGCCGACCGCGAACGAAAAGGCCTGTTTCGCGAGGCCGCGGGCGGCTCCCTCCTCCTGGACGAGATCGGCGAGCTCCCGATCAAGATGCAGGCTGCACTCTTGCGCGTGCTGCAAGAGCGCAAGGTCCGGCCCGTGGGCGAGGCCATGGAGATCGCGGTGGACACGCGCATCATCGCCGCGACCAACCGTGATCTGTCCGCGATGGTGGAGGCCGGAACGTTCCGCGAAGACCTCTGGTACCGCCTGCAGGTGATCGAGATCAACGTGCCGCCTCTGCGCGACCGCAAGGACGACATCCTCCCGCTCACCGATCACTTCCTCACGATCTTCGCGTCGCGTTACCGCCGCGACAAGAAGAACGTGGAGCGTGAGGCGCGCAAACGCCTCCTGGACTACGAATGGCCGGGCAACGTGCGCCAGCTGGAGCACGTGCTCTTGAATGCGTGGCTCATGAGCGAGGCCGACGAGATCGTCCTCGAGGACTTCACCATCCCGGAGTCGGACAGCCGTCCCCTCAGCTCACGCAACAGCACGGCACCGAGCCGCCCCACCAGCGTGACGGTGCGGAGCGCGGGTGAGCACCGCGAGGCGGAGAAGGATCGGATCCTCGCCGCCCTCGCGGAGACCAACTGGAACCGCGTGAAGGCCGCGGAGGTCGTGGGCATGCCGCGGCGGACCTTCTACCGACGCCTGAAGGAATACGGCATTCTCTGAGACTGCCTGTGCGCCTTCGTGGCGCCTGCGCTCAGGTGCAGCCCGCTCCGTTGCAGGACTTGTCGCACTTGTCGCCAGCGGCGCTGCAGTCCTGATGGCAGCTGCCGCCGTTGCACGTGAACGTGCAGGAGGCGTTTGCTCCGCACACCTGCGTGCAGTTCGACCCGGCGCATGCGAAGTTGCACGTGCTTCCCGCGCCGCATGTCTGCGCGCACGAGCCACCGGCGCAGTCGAAGATGCAGGTTGTGTTCGCCGGGCACGACTCCTTGCAGCCACCGGTGGGGCAACTCGCTGTGGTTTCGGGGGGCGTCTGCACCACGCCGCCATCGCCACCGCTCATGCCGCCCGCGTCCGCGCCACCGCCACCACCGCCACCACCGCCACCGCCGCCGCCGCCGGGAACGCAGCTCGCCTGGATGTCCTTGTCGTTGAGGCCATCCTGGCAGGAGCTCTCATCGTCGGAGCGCACGGCGGACTCGCACGTCTGTTTCAGGCTCGGGATGGTGCACGCGGGGCACCTCTTCGCGAGCGCCGTGCAGTGCGGCCCGGACGCGGCGCCGGCGGAAGTGTTGGTCACCGTACAGGCGACCAACGTTGAGAAGAGAAGAGCAGCAAAGCCAAGGGAACGAATGAACATGATGAAGACCTCCGCGCCTGACCGGCGATGGGAGGAGCAGTCGCACGCAACGTGCCGCGCGAGGATGGCCCGGAACCAGTTGTTTTCTCGTGGGGCAGATGCCAAGCGTGACGCGGTTGTCCCCCGTGGGATCGTGCTGGCGCGACGTCGGTGACGCGTCGGACTTCGACTTCGACTTCGACTTCGACATCGGCGTCGACTTCGACTTCGACTTCGACTCCGACCTCGACTTCGACCTCGACATGGATCGGTCGGTCTCCAGCTTGGTACGTCCATTGAGCTCAGTTGGCTTCATGGATGGCCCAGTAAACCTTTGATATCGTTTAGGCCTACATGTGGCACTGGGTATGCATGGTCTGAGTTCATGCCCTCCCATCGCTCGGTTCGTCGCTCCCTCCTCGCGTGCTCTGCATCCATCGCCGCGCTCGTCATGGGATGCAGCAGCGGCGCCTCTGATGGATTGGACTCGAACGCGCAGAGCGTGACCGACATCCCGCAGACACAGGTGAAGGATCAATCTATCGGCAACTGCTGGACGTACGCGACCACCGGCTGGGTAGAGTCGCTCGCGAAGATCTCGTCGAAGAAGGACATGAACCTCTCCGAGTCGTACGTCAGCTACTGGTACTGGTACCAGCAGGTCACCGACCCGAGCTTCACCGCCAACAGCATCGCGGAAGGCGGCTCATGGGGTGTCGCCGTCGAGCTGATTCGCAAGTGGGGCATGATGGACGAAGGCGCGTTCATCCCGGAGGAAGCAGACGCGATCCTCTCGAACCGCCAGGCCTCCGCGGTGAAGGCCATGAATGAGTCGCTCACGAACGGCGCGCTGAAGGCGCCCGAGTCGCGCACGAACAAGGCGCTCGTCCGCACGGAGTTGAACAAGGCGTGGGGTCTGTCGGACTCCGTCGTCGCCAATCTCGACAAGACCTTCGGTGCGGACGGCGGCAAGACGCTGGACGTGGGCACCGTCCCCGACGGCGTTCCGATCTACTCCGCGAAGACCCTCCCCGCAAAGCTCCAGAACCCGACCACGAAGGCGCTCGAGGATCACACGCTGGCGGACGCCATTGGCACGCCGCGCTACGAGTGGAACCCCGACTATCGCATCGGCACGTACGCGTGGGGCGTGACGCAGTACCCGACGTCCGCGACCGACCGCCGCAACTTCCAGAAGCGCGTGCAGCGCGCGCTCCACGACAATCAGCCCGTCGTCGTCAGCTGGTACGTGGACTTCAACGCGCTCAACGCGCAAGGCCAGTTCGCAAAGCCCCCCGCGAAGCCCGGCTCGCAGGGCGGCCACATGACGATCATCATGGATTACCAGGTGAACAACGTCCCCGGCTTCGGCACGCTGCCCGCTGGCGTGCTGGAGACGCGCCCCGAGGCACTGGCCGCCGCGCTCGACGACGCGGCCACGATCGAGTTCTTCCGCATCAAGAACTCGTGGGGCAACTACCACTCCGTGCCGAGCACCATCGGCTACCACGACCTCTACATGGAATACATGAACGGCCCGATCTCGGAGTGCGAGACCGACGCGGAAGAGAAGCCCATCCTGGACAAGTGCCACCCCGGCGTTCCGCTCGGGGACGTCGTGCTGCCCGCCGGTTACTGAGTCGCCATCACCGAGCCGTTATGGCGACGTTGTCGAGGTGCACGGCGCTCGCCTGCACGTTGCCGCCGCTGTAGTAGCCGGCGCCAACGTCCACTGTGGTCACCCCTGGCTGTCCGCTCGGATCCATTGGACGGTTCAGGCCGGCGTTTGCGTAGCTGACGATGACCTTGCGATTCTGAAGGTCCACGAGGATGTCGGCATCGGCCCAGCCCTGCCCTGGGAGCACGCCAGCGCCGATCGAGTACTCGGGATAGCTCTGCGCTCCGCCATCGACGATGATCTGCTCCTGAACGGTCGCGCCCGACGCGCGCTGATAGAGCGTGACGCCGTAGGACCCGTTGACCTGCGTCATCGCGATCTGACCGAGCAAGAGTCCCGCGGCGGGGTCCATCGTCTCGACCTTGACCTTGAACGTCAGGTGAACCGATGTCTGAGGCGTCGTCGCGAGCTGATAGACCAGAAGGCTCAGAAGGCCGCTGCCAACTCCCGCGTCTGTCGAGAGCAGCGCCGAGCCTGGCGCTGACACGAACAGCCCCGTATCGATCTTCTGGCTGCCGGAGCTCATCGTTGGGTTGATCACGGTCTTCGTGAAGCCACTTCCGACATCCAGGCCTTCGTCGAAGTCGGCGCAGAACGTTGGTTTCACCGCCAGAGACGCGCAGTAGGACAGGCCAGCACCGCCATCTGCAGCCGTGGATCCATCGCCAGCTGACGCACCAGCGTCCAACGCAGTGGAATCGAGATCGCTGCCGTCGGTGACGCCAGCGTCGAGCCCCACGCCCGTGGGTCCGCCAACGTAGCCGTCGAACGACTCCACAAGGCCGCACGCGCAGAGGGATGCGGAACCGGCCAGCACAGCCCAAGGTCGCACGCGCTTCTTGCGAGGTGCCATTGTCAAGACGGGGCGGTTGCGCACAACTACTGCTTGTAGGCCTTCTCGATGCCGTCCGCGTCTGCGCCCACGAACCAGCTGATCTCGTCCTCGCTCTTTGCGACGCTCGAGAGGGGAACGACGCTCTTGCCGGTGGCGCGCTTGGCAACGTCATAGGCGCGCGGATTCTGGTCCACGTCCACGAGGGCGAACGGGATGCTGCGCTCGCGGAGGTCCTTCTCGAGCGACTTGCACGCCGAGCACCACGACGCACCGAACACCGTCACGGTGGGCTCACTGCCGAGCGAACGCAAAGCCACCGCGTCGTCCGCTCTTGCGATGGGTTCGCTGCCACTCACACCTAGGAAGGCCACAGCCATGACAGCGACCAGCACGAACGAACGAGCCATGCCTTCAGCATAGCACCCACGCAGAGTGGTGCCGCGACTCCACGGCACCGCGTCATGGCCGACGCGGTGAAGGTGGAGAAATGGGCGTACGCGAACCACTGACGACGCGGCACGCACAACGAAGTAGCTTGTTTTTAGCCAATTCCGTGCAGGCACACCTCCTGCTCCAGAAAGCCCGTCCCCAAGGAGGTCCTTCATGTTCGTTCGTACGCTTGCTTCGATCGCGTTCGTCACTGGCTTCATGGTCCTGGCCATCCCCACGCAGGGCTGTGCGTCCTCTGCAAGCGAGGTATGCAACGGCTCCGGGCAGTGCGTCTGCAAGGGCAACTGCTCCAAGAGCTGCGACAGCGCAGACGGCTCGGGCTGTAGCTTCGTCTGCGAGGCGGGGGCCACCTGCTCCTTCACGTGCAAGGGCGGCAACTGTCAGGCGAGCGGCGACGGCAGCATCGCGATCGACTGCCCCAAGGGAGGATGCAGGACGTCGTGCTCGGGCCCGTCATGCAAGGTGACCTCGTGCACACAGAACTGCACGACCGCATGCGGCAACGCCACGGTGTGCTCCTCCAGCTGCACGGACACGAACGCAGGCTGCGTCACCAGCGGCACAGCCGCGGGCAGCGGCACGGACACCGACGCAGGAGGCGGCGGCACCGTGCCGGACGTGGACGCAGGTTTCTGAGCACGTACGTCACACGTGGAGGAGCTCAACGGTGCTGGCCTGCGGGCCATTGTCACCAGCCTCCTCGGCGTAGCGGACGCGGCTGCCCACAGCCACCTTCGGGAAGCGCGCGCCCAGCACGCTGTTCTGGTGGAAGTAGATCTCGTGTCCGTCCTCCTCCGCTTCGAGGAAGCCGTAGCCGCGATCGTGGAACACCTTGGAGACCACGCCGTGCGGTGGTTTCAGGTGGGTCTTGCCGTGGTGGTCGCGCGGATGGTGTTCGGACAGCAGGCGCTCTGCATCCGAGAAGGCCTCATCGAGCAACGCATTGAGGTCCTCCGCGCCGTGCGGTGACGTCCTTGACACCAAAAGCTGCCTCCCTGGCAGCTGTGCGTCGATACGAACGTGATACCGGTGTCCGTGGGTCTGATGGCGGTGCGGCATCTCCACGACGACGTGACAGTGAATGATGTTCGCCTCGAACGTCTCGAGCTTCGCTGCTCGCTTTTCGACATGTGCCGTCACCGCATCGGAGTGCGGGATATCTCGGAAGGTGATCTGAACCGGAGCTGCCATGGGGCGGACTCCTTTCTCTTCCGCGAGTCAGCTACAACATCCGTGCCGTACGCTCTGCGCGACGATCTCCCCGCGTATCGAGCCATCCGCATGGATGCGGGGCAGTCCGCCACGTGTCAACGTCACAGACAGACGCCGAAGTCGACGATCTGGCCGATCAGAAACGCCCCAGGGGACGAAGCCGCCACACAGCGCTTGCCCGCGGTGCAGTCGCCATTGGTCGCGCAGAGCGGAAGCTCCGGTGACGGGCAGCCCTTGCGGCACGTGGTGCTGAAGGAGCTGTCGTTCAGCGGCTTGGCCTTCACCGGACACGCGTTGAGGTCAACGTTCGGAAGCAGCGCACAGCAGACACTGCCGTTGCCACAGTCCGCCGACGCGTTGCACGAGACACCGCGATCGCTCTCCTCTGTCAGGCATTGCTCGGGCGTCGTGTAGCAGACCTGCTCGGCCAGGCACTTGAGCATGCCGCTGCCGCAGTTGTTCGCCACGAGTAGCTTGACGGGCGCGTTGCATCCGCCGGCGTCCGCTCCGGCGTCGCCCCCCGTGGAGAGCGAGGCATCGTGCCTGTCGGTGGAGCCGCCATCGCTCGGCGACGAGCTGGCGCCGTCCATCAAGGAAACGCATGTAGCGTCGAGGCATGCGAGACCCGCGTTGCACGTTGCGTTCGGGTAGCACCCACCACCCATTGCGCCCTGCGCGGCGCCGCTGTCCGGTGAAGGCGCCGGTCCGTGGTCGTCGCCCGTGATCGAGTACACGGCGCTGCAGCTCGAGACCGAGACGAGCGTCGTGGCAGCGGCGAGGCGTGCGAACGCCAGGAGAGAGCAACGCGCGAGCCTGCGAACCACGAAACGAGCATAGCGCACGCGCCCCGCCGGAGCGAGATCCGGTGGGAAGACAGGCGCGCGCGATGATCAGCCCTTGCTGCGATGGAGGACGTTCCCGACGAAGAACGGGCCCATCTTGGCGATGAACTCGCGCGTCTGGCGCGTCTTGCGCATGGCCTGGACCAGGTGCGAGAGCGGGTGGAGGTCCTTGCCGACCAGGCCGATCACGAACTCGTTGTCCTCTGCGTCCAGTCCGTGGCACGCAAGGCGAATGTCGTGCGCTGCCTCGATCGCGCCGTACCCCATGCCCAGCGCAGCGTGCTCGCGCAGGATGTGGCTCTGATCGATCGGCTCCAGCATGGCGAAGGAGCCGGTGCGGCGCAGCGGATACCAGACGTGCCAGCCGTAGAGCGCGTTCATCACGTTGTCGATCGGACGCTGCAGCATCACGTACGCCAGGTCCGGCTCGTGCCCGGTGGAGTACGCGCGGCCGATCATGTTGAACGCGGGGCGGTGGTCCACGTCATCCAGCTTGCCGTGCGCGAAGAGCGGGCGGACCGCGTTGACAAAGTGCGCGGGGTCGTCGCTCCAGGTGAGCAGGCCCAGGCCGCGCGGTGACATGGTGTCTGCATAGACCACGCCCGCAATGCGGCGCTCCTCGAGCAATGCGCCGGTCGCCATGCCGATCGCGTTCGCGTCCTTGCCCTTGGGGACATCGAACACGAGCAGCTGCATGAACAGCCGCCGGTTCATCTTCTGGCGCTCACCGTCCTTCTTGCCGCCGTATTCGTGGAGGTCAACCTCGGGCAGACCCTTGGCTTCAGTTTGCGGCGCTTGCGGCTGAGTCACGTCGGAACCTCCTTCGGATGGAACACGCGGGCGCGTTCCAACCTTGTATTACCACGGCATCGTGGCAGTCTGCGGGCCAATGCGGAGAGCGCTCACGTTCCCTCTTCTGTGCCTTTCACTGGGCGTGCTGTGCGCGGGTTGCTTCAACGACGCGGATTTCTCGGTGAAGAGCTCGGCCGACTTCACGCCGCTGTCCGAGTTCTCCGTATCCGTGGTGGGCGTCTTCAAGGACGGCATGATGAGCTCCGAGGCGTGGGACGCGCTCTCCACCAACATCTCCCCCGCCCTGCACGGCAAGAGCTGTGATGTCGCGTATGGCGACGCACACATGAAGAAGGTGCTGCCTCTGGCGCAGGCCATGGAGGAGTACACGCGGGACAACGGGATCACAGATGATCTCTTCGGCGTGCTCGCGCCCGCGGCCACCGGCGACGTTGTCCTGATGATCACCGTGGCCGGGCACGCGCAGAAGCCCACCAGCGCGAGCGACGTGCTGCCCTCGTCGCTGGCCCGCGGCCCCAACGCGAGCCCGTCGCCCGCCCCCATCCGTGGCTCGCTCACGCCCGCGCCGCGCGGCTCACGCGCCGAGAAGAAATCGCGCGGAGGGCTCGAGATGTCCGCGTCTTTCTTCTCGCGGAAGACCGGCCATGGCGTGGCCCTGGTCTCCATGCTCTACACCGGCACGAGCGACGAAGAGGGAATCGCGCTCTTCGCGAAGAAGGTGTCCGCGTTCGTGCCGAACGCCACGTGCGCGCCATGGAAGCCCGACACGGAGGCCATGCCCACGCCGGAGCAGATCCGTGGCCTTGTGGTTCGCGTCGAGGATCAGGAAGCGCCGCGCCCCCAACCATAGCCGCGCCTCAGGGACACGCTGTGGTGTCGATCACGAACGCGGGGTCCACGAGATCCTTCGAGACGTCACCGGCACCGCCAAACTTCCCGGGCTTCCACGGATCCACGTGCATGAGCGCGGCCTGCTTCCAGCCGTTCGCCGACGTCACGAAGCCATCGGTCGTGAGATCGTGCACGAGCGGATGTCCCGGCTCGCCAGCATTCACACGCGGCGTGGAGCCGCTGGTGGTCGCCACTGCGCAACCACCAAAGTCGCAGACGACGCTGCCGCTGCACGTGTTGAGGTCGGCGTAGTTGCCATGCTTGTCGACCGACGAGAACACCACCGGGTATGCAGCGCCGCCCTGCATCGCCGTCTGACACGCGCTCATCCCCTTGCACGCGCCGCACGTGGTGTCGTGCTCGCAGGGCGTCCCCTGGTGCGAGATACCGCGCACGGCAAGGATGCCTGCTGGCGCCGGTACGTGCGGATCGATCACCACGCCGAACGTCTCGTCGTCCCCTGGATGGCCGCTCGCGCCGCAGTCCTCATCGTAGAGAACGTCGACCCAGAGCATGACGCGACCAGGCTCCTTCGGATGAGGCGAGAGGCGATAGAGGAGCCCGTGCGTCGGACACTTGTCATTCGGATGGATCGAGACGAAGGGCATGTACTCCGCAGCAAGCCTCTCCTCCACAGCGTCGGCAATGCCATCACCATCGGAGTCGACGCCGCCAGCGGCCGGCGATGCATCCTTCTCTTGCGGCGCGACAAAAGCCGGCGTGGGCGACGCGTCGGGGGCGTCGGCCGCGGGTGACGTCCCGGAGGTGCTGGTGGTGTTCGTGGGGCTCGAAATCGCATCTCCACCACCTCCGCACGCAGCGCCGACCAGGAGAAGCCCCGCAGCCACGGTCACGCAAACCCCGCCCCGATAGTATTTGCCCATCGGCGGCAAATACTGACCCCGACGCGGCCGCAGCGCAAGAACATCGACGTCTCTTTGCCGAAATCACATCCCGCCCCAGGGAAACAGCGTCGAATCGGGCGCGGCTGTCTCAGACGCTGGCCAGGCTCCAGACCTCTTCTGGCGTGACGGTCCCCCAGGTGAAGCCGATGCGGCGGAGCAGGAGCTCCGTGCGCTCGTTGAGCGTGACGGCCTCGGTGGAGGCCTCTCGCTCGAGGAGTCCGTCGTGCAAGAGGATCGCGGTGGCCGCCTGCGCAACGTCGCGGTCGCCAAGGCGCTCCGCCAGCAGCTCGAAGAAGTCCGGGTCCTCCATGGCGCGGCAGCGCTTGCCCGCGGCGATCAGGCTGCGCGCCTGTGTCTCGTCCAGGAAGCGCTCCAGGTGGTGCGTCTCGCTCGCGAGCGCGCCGCGACGGAACAGCTGCGTGATCGCGTCGCTCACCTTGTTGACCGGGCAGAACGAGTGGATGAGCGCGCCGATGGGGATGACGCCCAGGGTCACGTAGCTCTTCAGCTGCTGCACGAAGCCGCTGTCATCCGCGTTCTCCTGGAACGTGAGCGTCTCCGTGTCGGGCGTGAGGAAGCCCACGCGGAAGATGTTCGCGCGGTGCCCGGAGTCTCGCAGGGCGATCACTGCCTTCTCTGCGAGCAGCTTGGTGCGACAGTAGTGGTTGGGCGTGACCTGCCCGATGTCGCACGAGAGCTCGGTGAAGAGCGCGCGCTCCGTGTTCGGGATGTCACCAGCGCCCACCGATGTCGTGGAGACCAGGTTGAACGGCGCGGACGCGAGGCGCGCGAGGGCGATCAGGTTCTCTGTCGCGGTCACGTTCGCGGCGACGAAGGTGGAGTAGTCGCCGTAGTGCTTTGTCAGCGCGGCCGAGTGAATCACGCAATCGATCGTGCGAGCGAGGCCATCGCGCACCGAGGGGTCCATGCCCAGGTCAGGCTGCGACAGGTCCGACAGGACGAGGATCACGCGACGTCGGACGGCGTTGAGCGCGCCGACACCAAAGTAGTGCTCCGCGCGGGCCTGCAGGCGATCCCAGGCCTCCTTGCGGGTGCGTGCGCGCATGGTCACGTGGATCTTGGCGTCGGTGCGCGCCAGGAGATCGCGCAGGAGGTAACTTCCAAGAAAGCCGGTCGCTCCGGTGAGCAAGATGTTCCGGTAGACGTCCTCGTGGCCCAGGGGCGACGCCTCGTAGGTGCGCACCTTCTGGCGGTACGCCTCGACGTCTCGGATCATGTCCGGGTGCGTGAGGGGATCCGGGGGCGCGTCCTCGCGCATGCTCTTCGCCAGGCCAAGGAGTCGGCCGCGGAGGTCCCCGCGCTGCATGGGGATCTCGCGTGCGATCTCGCGCGGCGTGCGAAGACGGAAGAGATCGTTCGCGGTGATCTTGAAGTCCGCGGCGAGCACCGTGACAACAGCGACTGCCTTCATGGAGTTGCCGCCAAAGTCGAAGAAATCATCCGTGACGCCGAAGTCCGTGCGACCGATCGCGCGTGAGAGCGCCTCCAGCACGCGCGCCTCTGCAAGGCTCTCCGGCTGGACGATGCTCCGCAATGCACGTGAGAGCTCGGGCTCCGGCAGTCGCTTCTTGTCGACCTTGCCGCTGGTGGAGAGCGGGATCTCGTGCAGGCGCACCAGCGCCGTGGGGAGCATGTAGTCGGGCACGCGTCGCGCCAGGCCCTCGCGGAGCTGCAGGTCGGTCACGTCGGGAGCGGCCACGTAGTAGCCGACCAGGATCTTGTCTCCAGCGGCGTCGGGTCGGTCGATGACGACGGCACTTGCAATCCCGGGCAGCTCCAGCATCGCGTGCTCGATCTCGCCGAGCTCGATACGGTAGCCGCGGATCTTCACCTGGCTGTCGATGCGGCCAAGGAACTCGATGCTCCCGTTCGGTAACCAGCGCCCCAGATCACCTGTATGATACATGCGTCCCTGGGCGAGCGGATGCTCCACGAACTTCTTCGCCGTGAGCTCGGGACTGCCAAGGTAGCCGCGCGCCATGCCCTTGCCCGCAAGGCAGATCTCGCCCGCGATGCCAGGCGGGCATGGCTCGCCGGTGGGCTCCAGGATGAGGACGCGCGCGTTCGCGTTCGGCTTGCCGATGGGAATGTTGTCCGAGGCAGCGGTGACGACCTCGGTCGTCGCGGAGACGGTGAACTCCGTCGGGCCGTACTCGTTCGCCAGCTTGAAGGTCTGCGGGTGGAACCTGCGCAGCTTGTCCCCACCAACGACCAGCCAGCGGAGCGGCGTGTCGCGGGGCTCGAGCATGAGCTCCTCCGCCAGTGGCGTGGGAAGGTCCATGTACGTGATGCGTTCGCGCTTCGTCCAGGCGATGATCTCCACGGGCGCCAGCCGGATGTCGTCCGGGATCATGTGCAGCTCCGCGCCCACGGACAGCGCCGGGAACGTCTCGCCGATCGACGCATCGAAGCCGATGCCAGCGTACTTGGAGCAGTGATCGTGCTCCGTGAGGCCGTAGAAATCCACGCACCGCTGGATGTACGGGACCATGGACGTGTGCTCGATCGCAACGCCCTTCGGTCGCCCGGTGGAGCCGGACGTATAGATCACGTACGCCAGGTTCCCGAGATCGCCTGGCGTCACGGGGAGCGCGTCGTTGCCTTCCGCGAACAGCGCGACGTCGAGCGTGAGACGACGTCCAGGCCAGTCAAGCTCCCGATCGAGCAAAGGCGCCGAGAGCAGGACCTTCGCCGCGCTGTCGCGGAGCGTGTACTCGATGCGCTCGAGCGGGTAGCGATGATCGAGCGGTACGAACGCGCCGCCTGCCTTCATCACGGCCAGCTCGGCGATGAAGAGCTCCGGGCACGGCGGCGCCAGGATGCCCACGATGTCGCCCTTGCCGACGCCCATGGCCTGCAGCCGGTGCGCGAGGCGGTTCGCCATGCGCGCGACCTCCTCGTACGTGAACGACGTGGCGCCGGACACCAGCGCGCGATGGGCGGGAAAGCGCGCGGCCGCGGCGTCGAAGAGCTGATGTGCGAACGTCACCTCCGGGAAGTCACGCGCGGTCTGGTTCCATGTGGAGACGACCAGGACCTGGTCTTCCGGCGTGAGGATGCGAAGCGACTCCGTGGGCGCGTCCGGCCGCTTGACGATGTCAGCGAGGAGCTCCGTCATGCATGCGAGCCAGCGCTGGATGGTGGTCTCGTCGTACAGCGCGGTCCGGTACTCGAACGACAGCGTCAGACCATTGGGCGCCTCGTCCGCCGAGAACGAGAGATCGAACTTGGACGTCTCGTTCGTCACGGCGATCGGGGCGAGCATGGACTCCGCCTGGTCTGCGCGCTCATCCACGTTTTGCAGTGAGAACATGACGTCGAAGAGCGCGTTGTGGCCCGCGCGGCGGCGCTCGCCCAGGAGCTCCACCAGGTCACCGAACGGGTAGGCCTGGTTGTCGATGGCGTTGACCGAGCGCGCGGATACCTCGTGGCAGAGCGACATGAACGGCCGTTTGGGATCGACGTCGCACGTGAGCACCAGGGTGTTCACGAACATGCCGAACACGTCCTGCATGTCCGGGTGGAAACGTCCGCTCACCGGCGTACCAAGAATGATCTCCTCCTGGCGGCCGACGCGCGCAAGGAACACGTCGAACGCAGTGAGCAGAAGGGAAAATAGCGACACGCCGTGGGCCTGACAGAGCGCGCGCAGGCCGTTCAGCGTGGCCTGCGGCAGCTCCGTGGACAGCGTCTTTCCCTCGAGCGTGAGCTCTCTCGGGCGCGGATGATCCGCGGGGAGATCCAGCGTTGGAACGCCATCCTTGAAGGCCTGCTGCCAGTGCTCTTTTTGCCGCGTGAGGAGCGCCCGGTACGCCACCGTCTGCTCCCACGCGGCGCAGTCGCGCAGGCTGCGACCGAGCGGCGGCAGGCGCTGACCACTCAGCAGCTTGGCGAGCTCGTCCATGAACTGGCTCATGGAGCCGCCGTCCGACACGATGTGGTGCATGTCGAAGAAGAGGTATGCGGCGTTCTCCGTCGTCACGTAGGTAGCGCGCGCAAGCGGCCCCTCGCCAAGATCGAACGGCAGGACCAGGCCGGCCACGGCGAGATCGCGCTCGGCCTCGGTCGTCACGAGCTCCGCGAGCGGAAGCTCAGTCCGGCTGTCCGTGCGCATCATGAGGACGTCGGCATCCAGGAAGAACGAGGACCGGAACGCGTCGTGTCTATCCGTCAGCGTGGCAAGGGCCGACGCGAGCGACTCCTTCGCGATCCCCTTCTGGACGGCGAACAGCGTGGCCAGGTTGTAGGCCACGCTACCCTTGTCGATCTGTTGCATCAGGTACATGCGCTTCTGCACGGACGACGCGGGGATCGCGCCAACGTGAATGCAGCGATCGATGCTGCTCGTGAGGCCATCTCCGGTGCTCTCTCCGATCTTCGCGCTCAGCGCGCGCACGGTGGGATGTCGGAAGATGTCGCTGACCTTCAGCTCCGTCCTGAGCTCCTTCCAGATCTCGCTGACCAGCGCGATCGCCTTCAATGAGTGACCGCCCAGATCGGTGAAGCTGGTCGTGACGCCCATGGCGCCCGGCGCGGCGCCCAGGACCTTGGCCCAGATCTGGAGGAGCGTGTGCTCCGTGGCGTTCGCGGCGGGCACAAGGGACAGCGCAGCCGCTCGCTCGACTTCGGGGAGGGCCTTCTTGTCCACCTTGCCGTTCGGCGTCACGGGGAGCGCGTCCAGCGCGCAGAACTGCGCCGGTATCATGTACTCGGGCAGGTTCCTGAGCATCTCTGCGCGCACCAGCGGAAGATCCAGCACGGTCTTCGGCACCACGTACGCGACCAGGTACGTCGCCCCCGAAGAATCCGTCCGCGGGACCACGACGGCGTCCTCGATGCTGGGAGACGCGAGCAGGGTCTGCTCGACCTCGCCGAGCTCGATGCGGAAGCCGCGCACCTTCACCTGCGCGTCCATTCGGCCGAGGTATTCCAGATTGCCGTCGGGCAACCATCGGGCGAGGTCGCCCGTGCGGTACATGCGCTCGCCCGTCGACGATGGCGAGAACGCGTGCGCGACAAACTTCTCTGCGGTGAGCTCGGGCCGATTCAGGTACCCACGGCCGATGCTCTTGCCGGCGACACACAGCTCCCCCGCCACACCCAGCGGGCAGATGCGATCGTGCGCGTCCAGTATGAAGATCTCCGAGTTCCAGACCGGCTTGCCGATGGGAATGTTCTCGTAGGCCCTGTCCACCGTGAAGGCCGACGTCACCACGGTGTACTCCGTGGGGCCGTACGTGTTCACGATCGCGCAGCGATCCGTCGGATGGCTTCGGAGCTTCTCGCCTCCCAGGAACGCGGCGCGCAGGGAGTGCTTCGTCGCCTGGCGCAGGAACTGCTCGCCGAACTGCGTGGGCAGAAAGGCGATCGTGACCTTGTTCGTCGCCAGGTAGTCGTCCAGCCCCTCGATCGTGAGCCGGACGTCCTTGGGAATGATCACGAGTCGCGCACCGGAGATGATCGTGGGGAAAAGCTCCGAGATGCTCGCGTCGAAGCTGAATCCCGCGTACCTGGTGACGCCGTCGTTCTGGTTGATACCGAAGTAGTCCGCGTGCCAGGCGGAGAAGTTCATGAGCGCGCGATGCTCGATGACGACGCCCTTCGGCCTTCCGGTGGAGCCCGACGTGTAGATCACATACGCGGCGTCCGAGCCCTCCTGGACGACCCCGGGATTGTTGTCGTGGCGCTCGGTCGCCTCCACCGTGGTGACGTCGAGCCGCGGCCCATCCCAGCTCACGCCGGTCAAGAGATCCGGCCTGGAGAGCAGCGCCAGCGCCCCGCTGTCGGAGAGCATGTACTCCTGTCGCCCGGCGGGATACTCCGCGTCGATGGGCAGGAACGCAGCGCCTGTCTTGAGCACGCCGAGCACGGCGGGCAGCTGCTCCGCGCACGGATCAAGGAGGAGCGCCACGACCGCGCCCCGCCCAACGCCGTGTCCAACGAGCCACTCGGCGATGGCGTTCGCGCGGCGGTTCACCTCCGCGTACGAGTAGACGGAGCGCTCGAACACCAGTGCGGGCGCGTTGGGTGTATTCTGCACCCATTGTTCGAACATGTGATGCGCAGCGATGGCATCCGGAAGCGCGTGAGCGGTGGCGTTGAAGGTCGTCACGAGCTGGAGCTTCTCGGCGGGCGTCATCACCTCCAATGTGGCGAGCGGCTGCTCCGGATCTGCGATCACATTGCGAAGCAGCGTGCAGAAGCCCTGGGCCAGGCGCTCCACAGTGGCGCGCGTGAAGAGCTCCGTCGGGTATTCGAACGCCAGCTCGAGCCCCTCTGCCGACTCCGTTGCCGAGAGCACCAGGTCCGTCTTCGCCGTGTGGTGGGTGAACTCGGTCGCGTGCAGCTTCACCTTGCCGGCATCCACCACGGAGCCCTCGCGCGCCTGGTAGGCGAACATGACGTCGAACAGGGGATTGCTCCGCTGCGCGCCCGCCTTCGTGCCCAGCTCGGCGAGCAGATCCTCCAGCTGGTACTCCTCGCGCGAGAGGAGCTCGAGAGAGATCTCCTTGCTGCTGGCCAGAAACTCGAGGAACGAGCCCGTGGTGGGCACCTTCATGCGCCACGGGATCGTGTTCACGAACATCCCGACCACGTCTTGAAGATCCGCGTGCACACGGCCCGACGTGGGCACGCCCACCACCACGTCGTCCACGCGTCCAATGCGCGAGAGGTAGTAGAGGAAGCTGGTGAGCAGCGTGATGAAGAGCGTCGCGTCCTTCTTCAGCGACAGCGCCGCCAGCGCGTCCTGCTCCGCCTTGGTCATCCGGACCACGACCAGATCGCCTTCGTCGTTGCGTACGGCGGGACGCCGGAAATCGAACGGGAGCTCCAGCTGCGGCGGCGGCGTCTCGAACAGCGCGAGCCAGAACGCGCGCTGCTCCGCGATGCGCTCGCGGCTCTCCGGGGTCTGCTGCCAGACGGCGAAGTCGGAGTAGTCGAGCGTGAGCTCCTTCAAAGGAGCGCCGCGGATGATCTCGCTCACCTCGTGGAAGAGGATCGCGGTGGAATAGCCGTCCACGACGATGTGGTGGAAGTCCACGACCAGGAGCGATGCGCCAGAGCTTCGCTGCACGAGCCACACACGCACCAGCGGCGGCTTGGCAAGGTCGAAGCGCTGCACCAGCTGCCTCATCACCACGTCCGTCGGGTCGTCGCTCTCGAAGATCTCGAGCGAGAAGCTCACCGTGGGGTGCACCTTGGCAACGGGCTCGCCATCGACGATGTGGAACGTGGTCCGCAGCGCGGCATGTCGCGCGAAGAGCGCGCGGACGACCTCCTCCAGCCGCTCGCGGGTGACACGGCCCTCCACCTCGAAGACGGTGGGCATGTTGTAGGCGACGCTCTCGCGGTTCGCTTGCTGGATGGCGAACAGGCGGCGCTGCACCGACGACAGCGGGTAGTACTCGCGCGCGCCTGCACGAGGAATTGGCTCGATCGTGACGTGATCCCGCTGCGCGACCAGCGCCGCCTGCCCGCGAATCGTGGGGTGATCGAAGATGTCCGCAGGGGTGAGGCGTACACCGAATGCCTGATGGATCCGCGTGATGAGCAGCATCAGGAGGAGCGAGTGCCCGCCAAGCTCGAAGAAGCTCTTACCAAGGGGAACGCGCGCCCGCGGCACGCGAAGGACATCCGACCAGATCTGGAGGAGCTGCTCCTCCGCGTCGGAGGCGGGCGCGTCTTTCTCGGTCGCCAGATCGAACGCGGGCTCGGGCAGGCGCTTTCGATCTACCTTGCCGGACGTGAGCACTGGCAGCGCCGCCAGCGACACGACGGCATCCGGAACCATGTACGACGGCAGCGCTCGCGCAAGGAAGCTGCGCAGTTCAGCAGATGTCACTTCCTTGCGCGGGACCACGTACGCGCAGAGGCGCTTGTCGTCACCGTGAGGGAACACCACGACGGCCGCCTCCACCACGTCAGGATGACGGAGCAGCGCCGCCTCGATTTCACCGAGCTCGATGCGGAAGCCGCGGATCTTGATCTGATTGTCCGCGCGGCCCAGGAAATCGATCGTGCCGTCGGCGGTCCAGCGCGCGATGTCACCGGTGCGATAGAGACGGTCGCCGTCGGCGAACGGGCTGGGAACGAAGCGCTCGCGTGTGAGCTCCTCGTTGTGAAGATAGCCGCGCGCCACGCCCTTGCCGCCGATGTACATCTCGCCCGGCACGCCCAGCGGCGCCAGGTTCCGGGTCCAGTCCAGGATGTAGATCTTCGTGTTCGCGACGGGGCGACCGACCGGCAGCCGCGAGAGCGCGAGGTCGTCCTTCGACACCTTGTGGCGGAGCGCCGTGATGGTGGTCTCCGTTGGGCCGTACTCGTTGTAGAAGGGCTGCGCGAGCGCCCAGCGTGCGGCGGTGGGAACGGGGCAGATGTCACCACCCACCACGATGCGGCGCAGCTTGAGCGGTGTCTTTGGCGTGAAGCCGGACAGGAAGAGCGGCACGGTGTCCACGTGGGTGACCTCGTGCTCGCGCACGAATGCCTCGAACGCGTCGTGATCCAGGAGCACCTCCTTGGACGGCACGACGAGCCGCGCGCCAGTGGCGAACGCCAGCCCCAGCTGCGCAACGGACGCGTCGAAGGTGATCGACGAGAAGAGGAGGATCCTGTCGTCCGGCCGCACCTTCAGCACGTCCTCCGACGTGGCGATGAAGTTCACGGCGTTGCGATGCTCGATCACGACGCCCTTCGGCTTGCCGGTGGAGCCCGACGTGTAGATGACGTAGGCGATGCTCTCCGGCAGTGCGCGCGATGGGAACGCGCCGGCATCGGGCTCGCTCACCGCGGCGGACAGCTCTTGCACCTTGGCGGGGTCCGCGCCGTAGGTCTCGCGATCGGTGAGGAGCGCGCGTGCACGGCTGTCCTCGATCATGAGAAGGGCACGATCGGCCGGCGCGTCGGGCTCGATGGGAAGATAGCCGGCGCCCGCGCGAAGAATGCCGATGATTGCAGGATACAGCCATCGTGTCCGCCCCACGGAAAGCGCCACCACGTCGCCAAGAACGACGCCCCGCTGCGTGAGCGCGCGCGCGATGCGGTCCGCGTGCGCGTCCACCTCCGCGAACGTGAGGCTGCCGCCCGCGTCCACCACGGCCACGTCGCCGGGCCGCTGCTTCACGTGGCGCGCGAACAGATCCGGCAACGTGCGCGTCAGGTCCACGGGAACGTCGGTGCGGTTGAAGTCCGTGAGCAGGATCTCCCGCTCCCAGGGCTGCAGCATCGCGAAGTCACGCACGCGCGCGTCGGCGTTGCGCGCCGCCTCTTCCAGGATGGAGCGCAGGTGTCCCAGGAAGCGCTCCGCCGTGGCGCGCCGGAACAGCTTGGTTGCATAGTGGAGCACGAGCTTCTTGCCCTGCTTGGTGCTCTGCACCGTGAGCTCCAGATCGAACTTGCAGGAGGTCTGCGTGGGCGGCACCTCGGTCAGCCCGAACACGGACCCAGGCATGGTGACGATCTCCTCGTCCTCCCATGCGAAGAGCACATCGAAGAGCGGATTGCGCGAGGGGTCGCGCGCCAGGCCAAGGTCCGTCACCAGCTCGTTCAGCTGGTACGACTGCCGCTCGAACGCAGCGAACGCAGCATGGCCGGTGCGCACGGCGAGGTCTGTGAACGACTCCTCTGCCGTCAGCGTCATGCGCAGCGGCAGCGTGTTCACGAACATGCCCACCATGCCGTCCGTCCCAGGCGTGTTGCGACCGGACGCGGGCACACCGATCACGAGATCAGGCGTATTTCCCAGGCGCGAGAGCGTGACGCCGAACGCTGCCAGGAAGACGGCGAGCTGCGTGACGCCACGTGAACTGGCGAGGAGCTCCAGCGGCGCGGTGGTCTCCTTGGAGAGATCGATCGAGATCGAGTCACCGTCGAACGAGATACGCGGCGGCCGATCGAAGTCGTATGGCAGCTCGAGTGGGTCGGGCGTGGTCGCGAAGCGCTCGAGCCAGAACGCCTTCTCGTCGTCGCGGCGGGCGCGCGCGAGGTCGCTCTTCTCCCACGCCACGTAGTCCGCAAACGTGGGCGACGGCGGCGGGGGCGCGCGGTTCTCGTAGAGGGCCTCGAGGTCCTCCAGCAGGAGGCGCACGGACAGGCCGTCTGCCACGATGTGATGCACGTCGAGCAGGAGAAGGACGCGCGTCTCGGTCGTTGCAATGGCCGCGCGCAATAGCGGGGCCTTCGAGAGATCGAACGGCTGCACGAAGCGGCTCATTCGGGCCGCCAGGTTCGCCTCGTCGGTGTCCCACCGGTCCACCGTGAGCGCTGCGTCCTTCGCGAACCACTGCCGCGGGACGGCGCCGTCCACGTCGAACGATGCACGCAGCGCGTGGTGACGAGATGGAAGCGTGGCCAGCGCGGCGGCGAGCACATCCAGATCGATGTCCGAGCGCAGCTCCCACGCGAACGGGATGTTGTACGCAGTGCTCCACGTGGCCAGCTGCTGCACCGCGAAGATGCGGCTCTGCGACGACGTGAGCGGCAGCGCCACGCCCTCCTCCGCCCTGGGGAAGTGGATGCGCGAGTCCGGGCCCTTCTCCGCCTCCTCCAGCACCACGGCGACGTCCACGATCGACGAAGCGGCGAGGAACTGCGAGAGCTTCAGATCGAAGCCTCTTTCCCGGTAGATCGCGGACAGGAGAACCGCCGCCTTGAGCGAGTGTCCACCAAGATCCAGGAACGTGGCCGTGGTGCCGACGAGCTCCTCGGGGATGCCGAGCACGCTCGCGTAGATGGTGCGCAGCTCCGACTCTGTCTTGGTCTTCGGCAGGATGATCTCGACGGCCTCGAGCTCCACCGGCGGCAGCTTGCGCTTGTCCACCTTGCCGTTCGCGGTGAGCGGGATCTCCGACAGCTCGACGATGCGGCTCGGCACCATGTATGCGGGCAGCGTGCGACCGAGCTCCTCCTTGCGCGCGGCTTCCGAACCGGGCTCTCCATTGATGAACGCGACCAGCGACAGATCGCCCGACAGGCGCGGGTTCTCTCGCGCGACAACGACCGCCTCGCGCACGCCAGGCAGTGCCATGAGCGCCTGCTCGATCTCACCGAGCTCGATGCGGAACCCGCGCACCTTCACCTGCGTGTCGATTCGACCGAGGAATTCCAGGTTTCCGTCGGGCAGGAAGCGGGCGAGATCGCCTGTGCGGTACATGCGCCGGCCGGCAAGGAGCGGGTTCTCTACGAACTTCTCGGCGGTGAGCGTGGGCTGATTCAGGTAGCCGCGCGCCATGCTCGCACCAGAGATGCAGAGCTCGCCCGGGACGCCGACGGGACAGATGCGTCCCAGCTTGTCGAGCACGAACACCTGCGTGTTCCACACGGGCTTGCCGATCGGGATGTTCTCGTACGCCTTGTCCACGCGGAACGCGGTGGTGGCCACCGTGTACTCCGTGGGTCCGTAGCCGTTGATGATCTCGCAGCGCTCGGTGGGGTGGCTCCGCAGCTTCTCGCCGCCAAGGAACGCGGCGCGCAGCTTGTGCTTCGGCGCGTGACGAAGGAACTGCTCGCCGAACTGCGTGGGCAAGAACGCAACGGTGACACCGTGCGAGGCAAAGTAGTCGTCGAGCGCGTCGATCGAGAGGCGGATGTCCCTGGGCACGATGACCAGGCGCGCGCCCGAGATGAACGCGGGGACGATCTCCGCGATGCTCGCATCGAAGCCGAAGCCGGCGTACTTGGACACGCCGTCGGAGCTCGTGATGCGGAAGTAGTCCGCGTACCAGGCCGAGAAGTTGAGCAGGCCGCGGTGCTCGATGAGCGTGCCCTTCGGCTGACCGGTGGAGCCGGAGGTGTAGATCACGTACGCGAGATCTGCGCGCGAGACGCCAACGTCCGGCCGTTTTGCGTCGCCGGCGTAGATCGCGGGATCGCCCAGATCCACCGTGTTTCCCGCGAACGCAGACGACAGCTCGGGGTCGAGAGCGCCCATGGTGAGCAGCACGCGCGCGCGGCTGTCCTTCAGCATGTACGCCTTGCGCGACAGCGGGTAGTCCGGGTCTATCGGCATGAAGGCGCCGTTGGCCTTCAGCACACCGAGCACGCTGATCAGCATCTCGGGGCAAGGCTCGAGCAGGATGCCGACTATCTCGTCCCTGGTGAGGCCCTGGGCGCGGAGCGCATTCGCGAGCGCATTTGCGCGGCGATCCACCTCTGCGTAGCTCAGGCTCTTGCCGTTCATGACCACGCACGGCGCATCCGGGGTCGTCGCTGCGTGCTCCTCGAACACGTGGTGCACCGCGGCCACGCCGGGCAGCGCGTGGTCCGTGTCATTCCAGTCCACGGTGACCCTGCGACGCTCCTCCGCGGACAGCGTGTGCAGCTGCGTGACGGGCACGCTGGGGTCCGTGAGGACCTCCTCGACCAGGGCGGCGAGCTCGCGCGCGAACCGCTCCATGGTCTTCTGCTTGAAGAGGTCCGCGGAGTACTCGAAGCGCAGCGCGTAGCCGGCCGCGGTCTCACGCACCACGAGCACCAGGTCCATGCGCGCGATCCGCTGCGTCAGGCGCCGCTCTTCGAGGGTCGCGCTCCCACAAGCGTACTTGTCTGGCGTGAGCCCTTCGTACGAGAGCATCGTGTCGAAGAGCGGGTTGCGGCCGGGCAGCGGCTTCTGGCCCAGGTCCTCCACCAGGTCCTCGAACGGGTATTCGTCGGCCTCGAGCGATGCATGGATCTGCCCCATGGCAGCGCGCAGAAATGCCGCGAAGCTCACGTCGCGCGAGAGCTTGCCGCGAAAGACCAGCGTGTTGACGAACATGCCCACCGTGCGCTCGAAGTCCGGGTGCGGGCGGCCTGCCGTGGGATAGCCGAAGAGCACGTCCCCGCTGCCGGACGAGCACGACAGGAACACCGAGTAGACCGCCGCGAAGAACGCGAACGGCGTGGAGTCGTGCGCGCGTGACAGCTGCTCGATGCGCTCCTTCACCTCATTTGGGAGGTCGATCGTGATCTCCGCCTCTGTCTGCTGGCGCGAGAGCGGGCGACGGAAGTCGTACGGTAGGTCGAGCACGGGCAGCTCGTCCTTCATGAGCAGAGACCAGTGCGCGCGCGCGGCGGCCTGGCGCTCCTTGCCCTCCTCGCTCTCGCGCCACACTGCGTAGTCGAAGTAGCGGAGCGGCGGCGGCGCGGGCTCCTCGCCGCGCAGGAACGCCGACAGATCTTCCATGAGCGCGTCCACCGACATGCCGTCGGTGACGATGTGATGCATGTCCATGGCAAGGTAGCGAGCGCGCCCCGCCTCCATCATGACGGCGGCGCGGAACAGCGGCGGCCCCTCCAGGATGAACGGGCGCACGAACGCCGCGCAGGCCTTGTCCAGGCTGATCGCAGCAAGGTCGAAGCGCTCCAGAGCGAAGCGCGGACGCAGCGCGATCTTCTGGAGGATCTGCCCCTCCTGGAAGAAGAACGCGGTGCGCAGCGACTCGTGGCGGTCGATGAGGGCCGCAAGCACGCGCTCCACGTCGCCCGGATCAAGATCGCCGACGATCTCGTAGAGGAGCGGGATGTTGTACGACGTGCTTCGCGGGTTGCCCTGCTGGATGACGTACATGCGCCGCTGCACGCTGGTCGCCGGCAGCGCCAGGCCAACGTCCGCGCGCGGGATCACGTTGAGACGCGCGCCCTTATGCGCCGCGATCTCCCGCGCGATCTCGCGCACGGTGGGCGCCCGCAAGATGGTGGACGCACGCAGCGTGACGCCCAGCGCCGCTTGCACGCGCGACACCAGCTGCATCACGAGCAGCGACTGCCCACCCAGCTCGAAGAAGCTTCGCGTGACGCTGATCACGTCCACCGGTATGGCGAGCAGGCTCGCCCAGATGCCGCGCACCTCCGACTCGAGCTGACTCTCGGGGAGCTCCACGGGCCCCGCCTCGAGCACCGGCGGCGGCAGCTTCTTCTTGTCGATCTTGCCGGACACCGTCGTGGGCATCTCCGGGAGCTGCATGAAGACGTCGGGCAGCATGTACGGCGCAAGTGTCCGCGCGAGGAAGCCACGGAGTTCCTCGGACGACAGCGCACGGCTTGCGACGAAGTGACATGCGATGCGGCGGTTCTCCACGGCGTCGCCAAGCACCGTTGCGGCAGCCGCAACCACCTCTGCATGCCCGCGCATCGCCGCCTCGATCTCGCCGAGCTCGATGCGGAAGCCGCGCACCTTCACCTGGCTGTCGGCGCGCCCCACGAAATCCAGCATGCCGTCCGCCGTCCAGAGCACCACGTCGCCCGTGCGATACATGCGGCTTCCGTCGGCCGCGAACGGATCGGGGACGAAGCGCTCCGCCGTCATGTCGGCGCGCCCCAGGTAGCCGCGCGCAACGCCAGCGCCACCGATGCAAAGCTCGCCGCGCACGCCCTCGGGCACCACGCAGCCGCCCCAGTCGACGACGTAGGCGCGCGTCATGCCGATGGGATGGCCGATGGGGACGCGGGTCTCGCCGACCTGAGAAGGCAGGACCAGGTTGCGGAGTGAACCCACCGTGGTCTCGGTGGGGCCGTACTCGTTGTAGAGCCGCACCTTGTCGCTCCACAAACGCGCGAGCGGCACCGGACACGCCTCTCCACCGACGACCACGCGCTTGAGCGACGGCAGCGCGTCCGGCGACAGCCCCGACAGAAGCCCGGGCACCGTGTCCAGGTGGGTGACGTTCTCCGCCGCGATGAGCGAGGAGAGCGCAGCCGCGTCGAGCAGCAGCTCCTTCTCGACGAGGACGAGCTTCGCGCCCGACGTGAGCGCGAGCCAGATCTGATCGATCGATGCGTCGAACGTGTACGACGACGCGAGCAGCACCGCATCGCGCGCGCGCACGCCAAAATCAGCCTTCTCCGCGAGGATGAAGTGGACGACGTTCCGGTGCTCGATGAGCACACCCTTTGGCTTGCCCGTGGAGCCCGACGTGTAGATCACGTACGCAAGGTGCTCCGGCTCCGCGCGGCGCACGGGCCGCACGGACGACAGCGCGCTCCCTTCACGCAACAGCAGCTCATCGACGCACAGGCTCGTGTGCCCTGCCGGCACGCTGCGCGCGAGCGACGATACGGTGAGGACGGCCTCTGCGCCGCTGTCGCCGAGCAAGTAGGCGAGCCGATCCTTCGGCGTCTCGGGCTCGATCGGCAGGTACGCGCCGCCCGCCTTCAGCACGCCAAGGATGGCGACGATCATCTCCGGCGAACGATCGAAGAGGAGGGCAACGATGGAGTCCGGGCCCACGCCCTTGTCGATGAGCGCGTTCGCCACCAGGTTCGCGCGCCGCTCCAGCTCCCCGTACGACGTGTACTCACCGCCGAACGCGAGCGCCTGCGCGTCCGGTGCGAGGTCCACGCGCGCCTCGAAGAGCTCGTGCAGCGTGAACGTTCGCGGCCAGTTGAATGTGGGCATCGAGAACTCGCCCAGGAGCTGCTCCGTGCCCGCGCGATCGATCAGCGGGATGCGCCCCGTCGGAATGGCAGGGTCCGTAGCGATGGTCTGGAGCACGACCGACAGCGCACGAGCCATGCGCTCCGCGGCCTCTTGCGAGAAGAGGCTGGTGTCGTACGTGAGCTCGAACGAGGGACGGATCCCCTCGAAGATGGACATGCGGACGTGCAGGTCACCGTCGGCCTGGAGCCCGCCGAAGCAGTGATCCGCGAGCGGATCATGCGCGGGATCATCGGGGATTGCGAGCGCTGTTGCGATCTCCGCGAACGACACCTCGCCGTGGATGCGCGCCTCCTCGGCCGCCGCGTGCACGCGGGTCACGAGCTGCGCGAAGGGCTCGTCCATGCGAAGAGCGATGAGCAGCGGCACGCTCTTGGCGCGTAACGCGACCGAGACGGACACGTCCAGGTCCGGCGGGTCGTCGCGAAGCTTCATCACGAACGAGAGCGCGTTACCGAGCTTGCCGAGCATGACCGCATACGCGGCGAGCGCGACGCTGTCGTCCGTGGTCGCGGTCGAGCGGGCCAGCGCCTGGAGACCTTCCTTCGTCGCCTCGTCCAGCCGTGTCCGCATCTGCACGTGCGAGGGGCTGCGTATGCTCGGCCGCGGACGATCGCACGGCAGCTCGAGCCGAGGCGGGCGCTCGGCGAGGAGTCGCGCGAAGTACGCGCGATCGACCTCCTTGCGCGTGGCCTCGGGCATCCGCGAACTATCCCCAATTTTCGGCAGCACCACAATGGTCCGTCTGGTCTATTCTCCGGACGCCCGCACACGCGAAGGGCCTCATGACCGAACAAGAAGACGCCGCGGCTCGGGCCAGTTCAAAACGTGCGGTGTGGGCGCTCGTCGGCGTGGAGACGATCGCGTTCCTCGGCACGGAGATCGCGCGCTTCGGCGTGTCCGTCTACATCTACCAGGCCACCAAGTCCGTCTACGCGTTCGAGGCGCTTCTCCTTGCGAACACGGTGCCTGGACTCCTCATCTCGCCGCTCGCTGGCGCCATCGTGGATCGCACCCCGCGCAAGCGCGTGATGATCGGGGCCGCGATCGTGTCGCTCATCGGCACCCTGATCGTCCTCGGCGGCGCGGCGGTGGACAAGCTGTCGCTGCTGCCCATCGTGCTCGGCGCCATGCTCGCGAGCATGGGCGAAGCGTTTCAGTGGCCTGCGCTCTCCGCTTCCGTCCCGCTGATGTGCACCGAAGAGGAGCTGCCCCGCTTCAACGGATTCCTGGAGTCGGGACGCGCGGCCAGCATGCTCGCGGGCCCGGTGATCGGTGGCTTCCTGTTTGCGTTCCTGAAGCTGCCGGGCCTGCTCGCGGTAGAGGTCTGCACCTTCCTCATTGCCATGGGCGTGGTGCTGACGATCACCATCCCACAGCCAGCGAAGATGGAGCCGGAAGAAGGGCACGCCTCCATGTGGGCGGACTCGGTCTTCGGGGTGAAGTGGATCTGGCAGCGGAAGCCCCTCCTCAAGTTCCTTTCCATCGCCGTGTTCGCGAACTTCTTCCTCTCCATCGGCATCGTGCTCATGCCGCCGTACGGCCTCAGCGTGCTCTCGGAGAAGTCCTACGGAATCGCCTACGGCCTCTTCGGCGGCGGGATGATCGTCGGCGGTATCGCCTATGGCTTCCTGGCGGGGCGGTTCAAGAACATCCAGCTCTTCCTCTGGTGCGCGGTCTTCGTGGGCATCGTCTACACGGGCTACGGCTTCGCGAAGAGCGTCTACACGATCGCCATCCTCAACTTCAGCATCGCGGTGCTGATGACCATCATCGACGCTGGCATCATGACCATCTGGCAGCTCCGCGTGCCGGAGGAATACCAGGGCCGCGTGCTTTCCGCAGTTCGCATGGTCGCGTACGCGGCGGGCCCCGTCAGCTATCTCCTTGCCGGACCCATCGCGGACACCATGGCGCCACGGCTCTTCGAGGGCGGCGGTGGCCTCGCTACATTCCTCACGCGCACGTGGGGCGCAGAGCAGACGGGCCAGGTCGGGTTCATCTTCACTTCGATCGGCATCATTCTGTTCATCGGCTTCGCGATGGCGTTCTTCTCGAAGGACGTGCGCAGCGTGGAGCAGGGGCCGGAGGGCGAAGGCGAGGCGAAGGCCGAGGGTGAGGCTGAGGGGGACGCGGAGTAGCGGGGATGGAGCTGCCGTTCGAGGTCGTGATGCGCGGCGATGTTCGCGTGTTGCGGTTTGACTATGCGCAGGGGGCGGCGGTGTCTCGTGGGGCGCTCTGGGCGTTGCTCACGGAGGAGGACTCTGTTGCGGTGCGGCGGTTTGCGCTTCCGGAGCTGCGTGATCGGGCTCTCTTGCGGCGTGCGTTCGTTCGCGTGGCGCTGGGGAAGGAGCTGGATGTGACTCCACGCGAGGTTCCGCTCTCGAAGGGGCGGCGCGGCAAGCCGGAGCTCGTTGGTCATTCGTATGTGGTCGTGAGCCTTTCGCACACGGATGACGTGGTGCTGCTTGCTGTTGCGCGCGGACTCGTACGAGGCGTTGGCGTGGACGTGGAGCGCGTTGCCGCAGAGATCGATCCGGACCTGCTGGCGCCGACGGTGTTGCATGAAGAGGAGGCGCGCGCGATGACGGGGCTCGTTGACGACGAACGAAAGAGGGCGTTCTTGCGCGTGTGGTGTCGCAAGGAGGCCGCGCTGAAGGTCACGGGCATCGGCTTGCTGGACGATCTCACTTCGCTGTCCGTGATGAGGGACGAGATCGACTTCGGCACGTGCAAGGACGCGCGCGTGATGAAGGAAGACGCGCGGGTGGTGAGGATCGAGGATCTGGGACTCGATGAGGAGCACGTCGCGGCACTGGCGACGTCGACGTAGACAGCGACAACGACCACGACCACGACCACGACCACGACCACGACCACGACCACGACCACGACCACGACCACGACGTCGACCTCGACCTCGACTTCGACTTCGACCTCGACCTCGACTTCACCTCGACCTCGACTTCGACCCTACTGCTTCTTGCAGCGTCCGAACGACGGCGGTAGGCCCAGATCTTTGATGTTGTCGCTTGTGCACTGCTGCCCCGTCGCGCAGCCGTTGCTTGCGGCGGGGGCTGCGGGATCGCAGAGCTGGATGCCGTCCTTCGAGCACACAGTTCCCATCTGGCAGGCGGCCACTGTGCCCTTGGAGTCGGACTGTGTGGCGCAGCAGACTGTGCCGGTTGGGCAGTTTGCTTGATCGCTGCACGACAGTGTGACGAGGTTCACGTCCCCGCCCTGATTGCCGTTGCCGCCGTTTCCAGTGCCGCGGCCCGCGTCGGGGATTGCGCACGTGCCTGTCTCGCACCCATAGGCGAGGCCGGCGCTCGTGGGGGTGACGCAGCAGACCTCGGCTGGGATCGCGCAGCTGGTGTTGCCGCACGAGAGAGAAGTCGTTGTGCCGCCCGGGCCTGCGTCGGCCGGGTTCACGCCGCCGTTCGTCGCGACTCCGCCGTTACTCCCGCTGCCGCCTCCGTCTCCGCCAGCCCCGTCGATGGAGCTCACGGACGCTCCGCCACAGCCAACGAACACGGCGGCTCCGAGCGCACCCGCCAGCGTGATTCCCGCAACGCTCTTCGTAAGCATAGGTGGAGCCCCTTCCCTGCTTGAAGGTGCCCGGACCCGAGCCAGAGCAGGCGGGGAAGCCACGACCGCATGAAATGAGGGGGCTTCGCTCTCACATCGCACGAGATGTCCGACGCATCGCGCGGGGTTGTTCTGCTAGCCTCGCCGCGTGATTCGTAGAGCGTCAGACCGCCCCACGGCGCGCATGCTCGTTGCGCTGCTCGTGACGCTCGTCCTTCTGGTCCTCGCGATCGGGCAAGCACGCGCGGATGGTGCGGGAAGCGGGCTCATCGGCAAGGCGGACGCGGCGTTCTTCAAGAAGGACTACGGAAGCGCGGACGCGCTCTACGTGGAGGCGCTGGAGAAGGGCGGCCTCACCACGCGCGAGTCGATCCAGTGCTGGGTTCAGCTCGGTGCAGCGCGCGTGGCGCTAGGGCACGAGAAGGAGGCGCGCGCCGCCTTCCGCAACGCAGCGCTCCTCGATCCACACTTCCTGTTGCCCAAGGACGCGGGCCGGAAGACGCGAGGCATCGCGGACGAGATGCGACGCGACGCTCGGACCACCGGCACGTACCAGATCTCCGTGGAGGCGCCGGAGACCGTGCAGCCGAACCGCCCGTTCCACGTCACGGTGACCATGAGCTCGGCGCACGCCGCGCTCATCTCGAAGGTGCGGCTCACCGCGCTCGAGGCGGACAGCGACGACTTCTACGAGAAGGTGGAGAACGCATCCACGACCATCGGCTTCGACGTGGGCGCGAACGTGGCGGCAGCGGACAAGACCGTGCTCCTGCGCGTGGAAGCGGTGGACGCGCACGACAACAAGCTCGTCACCGTGTCCGCGCGCGTGAAGGTCGGCCCACTCAGCGGCGGTGGCACCGGCGGAGGGAGCACGGATGGTGGGGCCGAGCCTGCAGGCGACGGCGGTGCGGCCGCACAGGGCGCGCCGCTCATCACGACGAAGAGCGGCGACGACGCAGAGGACACCGAGGGCTCGGGCCCGTGGAGCGTCCCGCACGGCGAGAAGAAGTACACGTCCATCCGCGCGGGCAGCAGCCCCGTGATCGACGGCATCCTGGACGAGCCTATCTGGGCGACAGCGCCCAAGGACAACCGCTTCCTCTCCACACGGAGCAAGCCATACGGCCAGCCCACGACCGAGCCGACGGTCGTCCAGATCGCGTACGACGCGGAGAACCTCTACGTCGCGTTCCGCTGCACCTACGGCAAGCCCGGCAAGAAGGACGAGACCTTCACTGCGGACGAACAGACGCTGCTCGCGGAGTCGGAGAGCGTCGCGGTGCTCGTGGATCCGGTGCACGGGCACACCGGCGCGTACCAGTTCGTGGTGTCGCCAGTCGGCGCGCGCGCGGACGTGGAGCTGTCGGACCAGGGCTCCGTGCAGAACGTGGACTGG
Organism: Polyangiales bacterium; assembly: GCA_038230375.1. GTDB lineage: Bacteria > Myxococcota_A > Polyangia > Polyangiales > Polyangiaceae > JANXLV01. The sequence continues at coordinate 119,291 of JBBRNJ010000004.1, forward strand.
CGCGGCATCTGGGAGTCGGGCACGCAGCACACGAAGGATGGCTGGACGGCGGAGCTGAAGATCCCGTGGGGCACCATGCGCATGCCAAGCCACTCCACGCCGTTCGATCTGGGGCTGAACTTCACGCGGCGCGAGCCCACGTCGGGCGAGTACGCGCTGTGGTCGCTGCACCCTCCCGCAACGGAGCTCTTCGACACGAACTTCTTCGGACATCTGGATGGCCTGTCGGACGTGCATCCGGGACAGCGCCTCTATCTCGAGCCCTACGTCGCGTTCGCGTACGACAAGACGCCGTCGCCGTCGCTCTCACAGCTGTCGGATTTCTCCGGGCAGAACGGCTCGTTCCGTCCGTACGCGGGCCTCTATGCGCGGCTCCGTCCGCCGGGGCCGTTCCGTCTGGACGCAACGTTCAACCCCGATTTCTCCGCAGTGAACCCGGACCAGGCGCTCGCGAACTTCGATCGCTTCGAGCTCGAGTTCCCCGAGGCGCGCGCGTTCTTCGCGGAGGACACGCCGCGCTTCGCGTTCGGTGCGCCGCGCTACCTCTACGGAGATCTGGGCGCGCAGCTCTATTACTCACGCCGGCTCGGCATCCAGACCAACACCGCGGGCCTCACGCAAGCAGTGCCCATCCTGTGGGGCGTGAAGTCCGTCGTGCGCGAGGGCGGCACCGAAGCCGCGATCATGAACGTGGAGACCGCGCCCCCAAGGCGCACCGTCTCGCTGTCCGACAACGCGACCATCGGCCGCGTCACGCAGACGTACGAGGGGCAGCGCATAGGCGCCATCTTCTTGAACAGCGCGGGCGACTCCGGCGCGTACACCGCGGGCGGCGTGGACGCAGCGGCCGCGTTCTACGATCGTCATCTCCAGGTGTCGGGGTTCTACGCCGCGTCCAAATCGCAGGGACTGGATCTGTCGGGCGCGGGCGAGGGCACGGTGTCGTGGAAGAGCCAGGACTTCTACGCGCAGGGCACGTACATGGACATTGGCAAGAGCTTCGATGCGCCGCTCGGGTACTTCCCCATCACGGGCGTGCGCTCTGAGCAGCTGGCCGCGGGCTACACGCCGGTCATCCGGAGCGATCTCGTGCAGCAGCTCTTCCTGGATTCGCAGCTCTCGCTCGCGAAGGATCGCGACACGGATCAGCGCGTGTTCGATCGCGGCGTGCTGGCCGCCAGCATCACGACCATCCAGCAAGCGAACGTGCAGGTGAGCGTGCAGCCCGCGATAGAGAACGTGGCCACGCCCTTCCCCATCGGCAACGGTCGCATCACGGTGCCGCAGGGTCAGTACAAGGTGATGGTGACGCAGATAGAAGTGCTTTCACCCGCGCGCCGCACCATCGTGTGGGGAGTCGGCTATCTGGGAGGAGATCTCTACGACGGTCAGCGACGCGCGCCATCCGCCACGTTCGGAGTGAACCTGGGGCGCTTCGCGTCGCGCATGAAGTACCAGATGTTCATCCTGTCGTATGGAGACGAGCACTTCACGGGCCACGCGCTGTCCGCGAACGCGAGCTACTCGTATTCGCCCAGAGCGAAGACCACGCTGCTCGTGGAAGCGAACACCGTGGCCGCGCGCGGCGTGGCGCAGCTCGCGACCAGCGTGCAGATGTGGACCGCCAGCACGCTCACGCTGGCGCTCCGAGGCACCAGCGGAAGTACGATCGACGTGGCCGCACGCGACTGGTCCGACAACCCGGACTTCTCCGCCATCCTCAGCTTCGCCCTCGGCGTCACGCCCTTCTGATGCCCTTCTGATGCCCTTCTGATGCCCTTCTGACACTGCTCGTGGACGGCCACCGCGGGCGGGAGGCGAGCGCGGTGCCCGGCGGCGGCGGGCCCCCCTCCCGACTCGCACGTCGTTCCACGCCGGTGAATGAGGGCGTTTGGAGGACTGGCTTCGGTGTTGTGCTGGATGACCGCGCGAGAACGCCGCCGCTCGGCAGGGGGATAGCTCCCACCGCCGCCGGGCACCGCGCCCCCCTCCCGCCCACTGAGGATCCGGAGAGGCAGGAAGAGAAGCGGTAGATTGGGTGGCATGGATGCTCTCTCGATCTTGCTCGCACAGGCTCGCAACAACGCTTGGGCCAACCACCGGTTGCTCGGCGCGTGCGCGCTGCTGACTCACCAGGAGCTCCATGCCACGCGTGTGAGCTTCTTTCCCACGCTCATGAAGACGCTGAATCACAACCTGATCGTGGACTGGTACTACATCGACGCGCTTGTGAAGGGCGGACGGGGGCGCGCGCTGTTTGCGTCGGAGGAGCCCTTCGCGGACATCGGTGAGCTCATGAGCGCCCAGCGCGAATCGGACAGGAGGCTCTGCGCGTTCGTGGAGAGCCTGAGCACTGCGCAGCTGGAGGAGCGCGTATCACTCGCGCGCCGCGATCACACGCAGGTCGAGTCCGCAGGCGACGTGCTCCTCCACCTGTTCGAGCACCAGATCCACCACCGCGGCCAGGCGCACGCGATGCTTGCGGGCACGCGCGTTGCGCCACCACAGCTGGACGAGTTCTTCCTGAAGGAGGAGCTGCCGCTGCGAAGAGCAGAGCTGGAAGAGCTGGGGCTGCCGCTGGAATAAGCGAGGGCAGCAAGGGGCGCGCGATGGGGCAACTGCCGCGCGCGCAGAGACCACGTGCACGATCGGCCCCCTCACGAGCGGGGTCGTATACAGTGTGTCGGTCACGGCGACCAACGGGCCGGCGCGAGCGCGCCCTCCTCCGCGAGTCCCGGCGTTCCCAACTGAGCCCTCGCGCGGCGAGCTGAACGCGCACCGCTCCGGCAACCGTCCAGCACCTGCAGACTGCAACCTTCGTACTTCACCAGCACCACGTCATCCGACGTGAACCCTTGAAACGACGACATATCCGTGGCGTCCCACTCGATGATGAGCGGCGATCGGGTTACCATGACCTGCTTCCAGCATGACCATGCTCATCTCACGTCGCGGCGCGCTCTCGGTTCTTGGTGCGACCATCGCGGTTGCCTGTACGCCTCCCGCTGAATCACCTGGTGGTGGCATGAGCACGTACAACGCGCTCGCCGACATCGAGCGCTCCGTGGGGGGACGCGTGGGGGTGTTCGCGCTGGACACCGGTACTGGTCGCACCGTCGCGTTCCGCGAGGACGACCGCTTCGCGATGTGCTCCGTCTTCAAGTGGACGCTCTCTGCGGCCGTGCTGCTTCGCGTGGACAAGGGTGAGCTCGCGCTCACGGACGCCGTGCCTTACTCGCGCAGCGACCTCCTGGAGTACGCGCCTGTCACGCTCGAGCACGTGAACGACGGCTCGATGACGGTGGAGGCGCTCATGCAGGCGGCCATCACGCAGAGCGACAACACCGCCGCGAATCTGCTGCTTGGCAAGGTGGGCGGGCCAGGCGGCCTCACGCAGTTCGTCCGTCAGCTGGGCGACACGGTCACGCGTCTCGATCGTGATGAGCCGCAGCTCAACGAGAACCTGGACGGCGACGAGCGCGACACCACATCACCGAAGGCGATGGTCGGCCTCTTGCGCGCCGCGCTCGTGGGTGAGGCGCTCACTGCCGCGTCGCGCGAGCGCTTGCTCGGATGGATGCGCGTGAGCAAGTCCGGTCAGCGACGCCTTCGTGCCGGGCTCCCAGAAGGCTGGGCCGCGGCCGACAAGACGGGCACGGGCGGGAACGGGTCGAACAACGACGCGATGATCGCAATGCCCCCAGGCCGCTCGCCCATCCTCGTCTCCGCGTTCATGAGCGGGAGCCGCGTGCCGAGCGCCACGCTGGAGGCCGCGCACGCGAACATCGCGCGGCTCGTGGTCTCCACGTTCGCCTAGGCCTTTTCGGCGCTCCGCCCTACTCTCTCTGCATGGGGCGTTCATCTATTCTCTTCGTGTCGTGCTTCGTGATCATCGCGGCAGCGTGCAGCAGCAGCACCACCACCGGCAGCGGCGGCAGCGATGGCGGCGGCGGCAGCGGTGCAGACGGAAGCACCAGCGGCAACGACGACGGCGGCGGCGGTGGCACTGACGATGGCGGCAGCGCGGACGACGGCGGGACAAGCAGCAACGACGAGGGCGGCACCACCTTCCCGAAGGACGCATCGTTCGACTCCGGCAACATGTGCCTCGCGAGCGGCGAGGTGTGCGCCAACGCCAACCAGTGCTGCAGCAAGAAGTGCCCGGTCCCCGCGTACCTCTGCCAGTGACCGCCGCGCGCAGCCGCGTGCGAAGAGCCTGCGTTCTCACCTTCGCGGCGTCGGCCCTCTTTGGCGCAGCGCCAGCGTCCGCGCAGCCTGCGACCTGGACCACGCCCCGCGGTGTCGCAGTTCTACGCACGAATGCCGCCAGGGCCACGCTCGCCCTTGCCGTTGAGGCGCCCGACCTGCGGAAGCAGCGCGAGGTTCTACGCCGCGCAGAGGCGGAGTACGCGCTGGCAGCGGACGCCTGGCTACTCGCGGTCCAGAAGGACAATGGAGGGCCGGCTCCTCGTGACGGCCTCTTCTGGTTGGCGGATGCGCGTCGTCACCGGCTGCGCATCCAGGCCGTGCAGGTAGGGGAGGACACTGCGGCAGTGGCGCCCACTCGTGGCGACATCAACGAGGCGCTCGCAGCGTCGGTCGCGGCGCTCGCCACGCGTGGCTGTGACAACGTCGGTCAGGCCGCATTCTTCGTCGTGGATCTGATCGACCTTGATCGCGACATGGCGTTTCTCCGCAACGAGCGCACACACGGCGCGAGCGGCGTCCCGAAGCGCAAGGAGGTCCAGTTCGACAGCAACGACCTCATGACTCGCAACGTCGTGAGCGCTCCCATGCCGGGCGTCGTGCAGAATGCCATTCTTGCGCGCGATCTCTACGTCGCGCGAGTTCCCCCGGCGGAGGATCTTCTGCAGGTCGCGCCCGCGTATCGGTACTACGGCGGTGAACAGCACGTCCTCTATGGCCACTTCGATGAAGCGCGGAGGCGTCTGCAGCCGTTGTGGACCGAACGCTGCGGCAAGGACGAGTACGGGTACAAGGCCTGGGAGCAGCTCATGGTGATGGCCAACCTGGAGCGCGACGTCGCGAAGGCACGAGCGCTAGCAGAGGCTGAGCAGAAGACGTCGTGCGCGATCGGCGGAGCCGCGCCGCCACCCGTCGGAGACCCGGTGTACGTTGACGCTCGCCGCAAGTTTGCCGCCGCCCAGAAGGCGAACGGATCGGAACGCGCAAAGCTCTGGCTGGAGGCTGCGGCTCTCTACGAACTTGCATTCGACACTGCCCCGGCTCGCAGAGAGGCCGTCGAAGGAGCGTTCAACGCCGCGTATGCGTACAAGCAGATCGGCAATCACGAGAAGCCAACGGTGCTCTACGCAAAGCTGGTTGCTGAGTACGGCTCGGAGGAGCGGCTGCAGAAGCTCCAGCTCGGCGACCCATCGAACCGCATAGCGCCATCTCTCCAGGAGTATGCGGAGCGCGCGAAATACACGCTCGAGGCGATGGAGCTACTCGCCACTAGCTTCTATTCGCGCTTCGACTACGGGCGCGCAGCGGAGACGTACACGCGCGTCGCATCGAACGTGCGTTTTTCGTCCGACCGCCGCCGTCAGGCGTCGACCAACGCGCTCATCCTCTTTGCGAATCTTGGCTGGAGGACGGAGCTTGTCGGTGCTCGTTCCCTGCTCATGCACGACAATCCGTCCGAAGAAGAGAGGCTCGCAGCCGACTACGTCGTTGCCAGCTACGACTACGAGCGGGCGGCGCGCGATCCGGCAGTCGCACGAGAGGTGAGCCGCGCGCTGTCGGGTTTCTTCCACGCGTATGAACGGACGGGGGACCGGCGCGTGGTCGAGGCGGCGTACCGTCTTGCCAAGCTCGCCCCCAAGACCGGTGCGGGCGCCGCATCCGTCTGGTTTCGCCGCGTCGTTGCGAGCTGGGAGCGGGCGACCGCAAAGGACACCGCACACCGCGACATGACGCGCGCGCCCTGGGTCGACTACGCCGCGATGGCGCAGCTAGCGTTGGTCGATGACGATGTCCGCGCTGCGGTCGAGTCGCGTGCACCAGCGGCGCGCAACCGCGATGCGGCGATGCGGCTCGACTCCGCGCTGCGGACGATCGCTGCGCTCTACCCTGGAAGCGACGTGACCCAGGACATCGCACGTTCGCGCGCCCATCTTCAGCTCGTCATGACGTTGCATGGCGACGCGAAAGCGCGCGCCTACGTCAACGCGATGCCCAACCTGCTCGAGCTCGGCCGTCCAGTCGCAGTGGGCACTCACGATATTCGGCTTGCACCACTTCCGCCCTGAGAGCACCCGGTCGTGGAACGCGCGCGTGGACAACGAGACCCTACGGCTTTCGCTTCTTCGGCAGTGGCTTTGGCGGATCCTTGTCGGGACCGACCAGGCCTAGTTCGTTTGCCATCTCCAGGTTGTCGGCATAGCGCACGCCCTTCTGGATACGAAAGTACTTGAGCTGCAGGACGTCAACGAAGTGCGATTGCACGAAGTGGTGTGTGGGGGGGATCTTGAGTGAGCCCAGCGGCAACAGCCCCTCGTGCGTTCCCGTCCGCAGACACTCCTTCACCACGACGTCCTCGATCGCCCACACCTTGCAGGCGATCTTCTGGTCCGGGAGCGCCACCGCCAGCGCTGCGAACGCTCGCACGACCTCCGCCTTGCCGGTCAGCGGCGCCGGCGCGGCGTAGTCGTCCCACATGACGTCGTCGGCGAAGAACTCACTCCAGGTCTTTTCGTCACGCGCCTCCAGCGCGCGATCGAAGCCCTTGGCCATGTCCGCGTTCTTCACCTCGTCCGGTGAGGACTGGGACGTTCGCACGTCGGGCGTGCCCGCGGGCTGCAGGAGCACCTCGCGGATCTTGCCCTTGGGTGCGCCCGTCTGCGCGATCACCGTGGGCTCGTTCATCATGTCGTGCTCCTCCCGGATGAGGCCGTCAGAGGCGAACCACATGAGGCTGACGCCGTTCGCCCCGTAGGGTTTGGCGCCGATCTTCCGGTTGAGCGTGGCGGTGCCGGTTGCGGTCCATTCCACGATGGCGACGTCGCCCGCAAGGAGGATGCGCCGCGGGCCGTACTTGAGGTCGGGCGTCTCGTCGAAGGCCTTCTGCTCCTCGGCGCGGATCACATCACGCCCTTTCCAGTCCGTCATGCCGGGCGCCTTGATCACGGCGTCCGTCGTGAAGAACCCAGCGATGGCGGCGGCGTCATGCGCGTTCTGCGCGTCGAACGAGGCCCTGATGTCCACGACGCGCTTGTCGGCCACGTCTCCCGTGAGCGCGGTATCCAGCGGGTTCTCCAGCGTCCCCGCGTCCACATCGCCGCCCGCCACGGTGCCTGCGGGCACATCGCCAGGCGAGTGCGCCGGCGTCGTGTTCTCGGCACCACACGCCGCGGCGAAGACGAGCGCCGTGGAGCCATGCAAGATGCGACGAGCGAGCTTCATCGGGAACTTGTTCAGACTAGCGCATCGACGGCGCCGCGGAGGTAGTCGCGTGCGGCACGCAAGGCCGCTATTTCGTGATCATGTACGTGCCGTCGACGTAGTTGCCGACGAACGAGAACGTCACCGAGTAGTCCCCCACGACAGCGATCGATTCGTTGTGCGACTCGAGCTCGAATTCGACGCCGGCTGGAGACGGAAACTTGGAGAGCAGTGCGGTGGACAGCGTGCCCATGCCCTTGCTCGCCGGAAACCGGCAGGTGGCGGAATAGCTGACAGGGTCGGTCGACGTCGTGAAGAAGTTGAGCTGCATGGTACCTGCCGGAATGCCGTTCCATGCAAACACGATGTCCTGGGAGCGATCGATGGCCCCGCAGTCGATGCCGCCGTCACACGCGGGTGATGTCACGGTGAACGTGGGCACCGCCACCACGCTCAGGTTCGAGAACGCAGGCACCGTGTCGCCCATGGCGCTCACGCTGATCACATCGCCGTTCTTCACCGCGACGCCGGCCTCACCAAGGCTCCCCTGATACTGGCCCCCGTCCACGGGATACACCGTCGTGCCCGGGGGAAGCATGCCCCCCTTGAAGGTCACCGGTCCCGCGCTGACCTTGATGGGCGCGGGTAGCGGCTGAGGTGCAGCGGCGTCCACGGGACTACAGACAACGAGCGTGCAATCGCCCGCGATCGTCGTCGCGCATGTGCGGCGTGGGTCCGGCCCAGCGTCGACGATCGCGTTGGACTGGAAATCCGCGAACACGCTCCACTGAGTCTGCTGTGGCAGCACGTATTGGACGACATCGACGGTGCCGACGTGAGCGGGATTCGCGGGGCCGCCACCCGCATCGCCTGCGGGCCCGGCGTCGGGCTCGCTGCCTCCGCCGTCGATTTGCCCTGCGGCTTCGTACGCAGCGTCGCCCTGGCCTCCGCGGCCATCACCTCCGCTCGACGAAGAGGAGCACGCTGCGAAGATGCCAACCACCGCAATGGCGGCGGCGACTGCGCCTCCAACGATCCGGAGAGTTTCGTGACGTGACATCAGGCTTCCTTCTTCTCACAGCAGTACGGCCGTCGTCTACCATTGCAAGACCGCGCGCTCACGCTGCGTGGTCTTCACGTTCACATGTTCAGACCAGCGTCTGCACGGCGCCGCGGAGGTAGTCGCGTGCGATGACCATGGTGTGGACCTCGTCCGGGCCGTCGGCGATGCGGGCGGAGCGGGCGAAGCGGTACCACGTGGAGAACGGCATGTCCTCGCTGATGCCCAGGCCGCCGTGCATCTGGATCGCGTCATCCAGCAGCTTCACCAGGAGCTGCGCGACGTGGTTCTTCGCCATGGAGGAATAGGGCCGCGCCTCCTTGTCCCTGCCCTGCTCCAGCATCTGCGCGCAGTGCAGCGTCATCAGATTGCCTGCGTGCATGCCCGCCACCGCGTCCGCGACCATCTTCTGGACCGCCTGATGACGTGCGAGCTCCTTGCCAAAGCTCGTTCGCGACAGGATGTACGGCTTGCACAGGTCAAGCGCGCGATCGCACAGGCCCAGCCACCGCATGCAGTGCGTGAGTCGCGCGGGAACCAGGCGGGCCTGCGCCATGCGGAAGCCCTCGCCCACACCACCCAGGACGGCGTCCTCCGAGACGCGCACACCGTGGAATTTCAGCTCTGCTTCGCGGTGCGCGAGCAGCGGCGGCGCCATCACCGGGATGTCGCGCACGTGCTCCACACCCTTTGCGTGGCGGTCGACCACGAACATGGTGGCGCCCATCTTCGGGTCCTCGCTGGTGCGCGCCATCACGATGAGCACGGACGCAGCGCCGCCGCCCGTCGTGTACCACTTGTGTCCGTCGATGACCCAGTCGTCGCCGTCCTTCGTGGCCTTGGTCTTCAGGTTCGACGGATCTGCGCCGGCGCCGGGCGCGGGCTCCGTCATGGAGAAGCCGCTCGTGATCTCTGCCTTCACAAGCGGCATGAGCCAGCGCTCCTTCACGGAGGCTGAGCCCGCGCGGAGCAGCAGATCCATGTTGCCCTGATCCGGCGCGTCGCAATGGAACGCCGCGGCGCCGACGAACGAGCGCCCCATCTCGCGGAAGAGCGCGGCCATTCCCATGGGGCCAAGGCCCAGGCCACCGTACTCCTTGGGCAGGTGCGGCGTGTAGAGTCCGCGCTCACGGGTCATCGCGCGCAGGCGCGTGAGCGTGTCCGTCTTCTTCTCCTGATCTTCGGCGACGATCTTCGCCTCGTTCGGAATCACGTGCTCGTCGACGAACGCTCGCACCTGCTTCCGCAACGCCGACAGCTCAGGGGTGAGGAGGAAATCCATGCGGAACCAATATCACCAACGCAGGCTGCTGCTCTACGGCGGGTAACAGAGGTGTCGTTCAGAGCGTCTTCGACAGGAAGATGCTCGCCACGATCTTGTGCGGCGACATCTGCGCATAGGCGCCGAACGCCGCGCAGTCCGTGAAGCCGTAGCGGCGATAGAGCCGGAGCGCATCGACCTGCTTCGTGCCCGTCTCCAGGCACACCGTGGAGAGACCAGCGCCACGCGCCTCCGCTTCCAGCCGCTCGAGCACGGCACGCGCGACGCCGGTCCCGCGCGCGGAAGGCCGCACGTACATGCGCTTCACCTCCGCGAAGTCATCGAACAGCGCCACACCACCGCAGCCGACAGCGGCGCCGGCCACTGACGCGATGAAGAAGCGCACGTGCGGCCCGAATATCGCGTCGAGCGAGAGCCCGTGACGCTGCTCCGCGGGATACTCCGCAGAGAGCACTTCCTCTAGCTCACTCACCAGCGCGCGCACGTCGTCGGTGGGACCTGAGACGACTGTGATCGCGAGCGGCGACATGCGAACTTCAGGCTACCACCGCTCGATCGCGTGCGTGATAGCGTCCGAGGGTGGAGAAGAGCAGCGCGTCGCGTGCCGGCCCCGTCTTCCTGTACTTCGGGCCGCTCACGCTGCTGGTCTACCTCGTATTGCCGAGCAGCTACCTGCTCGACATCGCCACGTCGTACATGCTGAAAAACCAGCTGCACGCGAGCGCGATGCAGGTGTCGACCTTCCGGCTCTTCACCGCCATCCCCGTGTACCTGTCGGTCGTCTTCGGGCTCACGCGCGATCGCTGGAATCCGTTCGGGCTGCGAGACCGCGGGTTCTTTCTGATCTTCGCGCCGGTGACCGCTGCCATCTTCGTGTGGCTCGCGTTCACCAACGTGTCGTACGGGGGCCTGTTCGCTGGGGTGTTCCTGGTGATGCTGACGTTCAGGTTCATCTCGGCGGCGTATCAGGGCCTCATGGCGCTCGTCGGACAGGAGCAGCTCGTGTCGGGCCGGCTCTCCGCGCTGTGGAACATCGTCTCGACGATCCCCTACGTCGCCGGCGGTCTCGCCTCGGGCTATCTCGCGGAGCACCTTCCGCCACGCCAGACATTCCTCTTGATCGCCGGACTGACGATGCTGATCGCCGCGATGGGTTTGTGGAAGCCGCGCGCCGTGTTCGGAAAGGTCTACGAGCAACCGCTCGCGCGCGGCTCGACACTCATCGGTGACGTACGACGTCTGCTACGGCACAAGGCGATCTACGCGCCCGTCCTGATGATGTTCCTCTTCCAGTTCTCGCCGGGGTCGAACACACCCTTGCAGTTCTATCTGACGAATGAGCTCCACGCGTCCGACGCGATCTACGGCTTCTACAACGCCATCTTCCAGGCGGCGTTCCTTCCCGTCTACTTGCTCTACGGCTTCCTGTGCAAGCGGGTGCCGCTCGGGAAGCTGCTGTTCTGGGGCACCGTCATCGCGGTCCCGCAGATGATCCCGCTCGCGTTCATCCGCACCCCCCACGCGGCGCTCGTGCTCGCGGTCCCCATGGGCATGATGGGCGGCATCGTCTTTGCGGCGCTCTACGATCTGGCCATGCGCTCGTGCCCACCAGGACTGCAGGGCACACTCATGATGCTGGTAGACGGTGTCTACCTCCTCTCCTACCGCGGAGGCGACGTCCTTGGCTCGTGGATCTACGGGAGCAGCCCGAAGCACGGCTTCCAGTACTGCGTGATAGCGATCACAGTCGTGTACGCCTCCATCCTGCCCGTCCTGCTGCTCATCCCGAAGTCACTCACCGCGACCGCAGACGGCGAAAAGAACCCAGTGCAGGACGCCAAGGTACTGGCCGAAATCCGGGGCGCTGCGACCTGAAAGGCGTTCGTTGAAATTTGTGCCGCCGCCGGAACGACCGGAGAAGATGAACAGCTCCACTGCGCACGCCCCCTTTTCGTCCCGAGAAGCAGAGGCGCTGGAGAGCCACTATCGCCCTGGATTCGCGGTGGCATTCGGTCGCCTCATGCACGCCGTCAATCGGGTCTGGTTTCGCTTCTCGCTCCGCGGGCAGCTGAACGTCCCGAACACACCGTGCCTCTTCGTCGGCAATCACAGCGGGATCGGCATCGCCGACGTGCTCTGCCTGCTTGGCGGGTGGCTGGCACACACGAAGGGACGTCGTCGCTTCGTCGGCATGATGCACAAGATGTTCATCCAGACGCCCGTCGTCGGACACATTGCGGCTGCGTTCGGCGCGGTGCCAGCGAATCCCGATAACGCGAAGGCCGCGCTGCGACGAGGCTATGACGTGGCCACCTTCCCCGGAGGGGATCTGGATTCATGCCGCCCGTTCACCGAGGCGCGGCGCGTGGTGTTCGGCGGTCGCCGGGGCTACGTGCGCCTGGCACTGGAGACCGGCGTTCCCATCGTGCCGGTCGCAACGATCGGCTCCCATTTCACGTACACGCTGCTCCCCGGCGGCGCGGCGATCGCGCGCATCACGCGCATGAAGCAGTGGGGACGCTGCGAGAAATTCCCGCTGGTGCTCGGGACGCTGGTCGCGCTCCTCGTGGCGGCGCTGGCGCTCGCGAACGTGGTCCCGTGGTGGCTTGTGCCAGTCGCCGTGCTCCTTGCGCTGGTGCCAAACCCCGTCCGCGTCACGAGCGCGTTCCTCCCGCCCATCGACGTGACGTCCGCCACCGCGCACATCACCAACGAGTCGGAGCGCATCGAGGCGGCACACGCGATGGTCCACGAAGCGCTCTCCAAAGCCGTCGCCACGATGCAACACGCTCCATCGACAGAGACCGAAGGCTGAAGAACTCGGCAATCGGGGCGGCCCATCGCGCTATGATGAGCGTTATGGGTCTACGAGGCTCCGCAGCGACCGCAGGTGTCTTCGCCGTCGCCGTGCTCATCATGGCCGCGATCGGCGCATGCGGGAGCAACTACTCCTCTGACGCTGGGGTCTTCACGAGCCCCCCGAAGGCGGATGCGTCCTCGCACGACAGTGGCTCGGAGCTGGCAGACTCCGACGTCACGGATGGTGGAGCTGGAGAGGACGTCGCGCTGGGTCCGTGCGATCTCGAAAAGCCCTTCGGTGCGCCTGCGAACGTCGCGAGCTTGAACTCGGCGTCGAACGACGCCATCGCGCGCCTCACCGGTGATGAGCTCGAGGTGTTCTTCGCGTCGGAGCGCGAAGGTGGCGCGGGCGCGAGCGACATCTTCCATGCAAAGCGCGCCAGCCGCAACGCCGCGTTCGGTACGCCATCGCCCGTCACTGGCGTGAACACCGCGGGCAACGAGTACGATCCCGCCATCAACGAGAACGGCCTCGAGCTCGTGGTCTCACAGTACAAGGACGCAACCAACCACTTCGATCTGTTCCTCTCGACACGAGCGTCGACCGCAGGCAATTTTGGTCCGGGCGTCGCGCTCGCAGCGCTCAACGGCACGGACGACGACACGGAGCCGTCATTCGCGCGTCATGACGCCACGCTGTGCTTCGCGCGGCGGTCGGCCGACATCTTTTGCTCGGACGCAGTGGCGGGCGCATACGGCGCGCCGGTGGCGCTCAACGCGCTCACGACCGGCTTTGCAGGACTGCCTTTTCCCACGTCGAGCGAGGACGGGCTCACCATGTATTTCGCCTCGATTCGCCCATCGGGAGCAGGGGCCGCCGACATCTGGATCGCTCATCGAGCCACGCTGGCCGCAGCGTTCGGCGCGCCAGTCAGCGTCGCCGAGCTCAACTCGTCTGCGGACGATCAGCCCACGTGGCTGTCGCTGGACGGGTGCCGTCTCTACTTCACCAGCACCCGCGGAGGCGGAGCCGGCGGCAACGACATCTACGTGGCAGAGAAGCCGCTCTGAGATGCGGGCGCGTCGAAGTAGCCCTTCATCTCTTTCCTGAAGAGCAGGTAGAAGATGCCGCCCACCATGATCACCGAGAAGCAGGTCGCGAGCGACGCGACCGCGTAGCCAATGGACGAGTAGAGCGCGAGCTTCGAGCGCTTGCGGAGCAGCAGGTGGTTCAGCCCTGCCCAGGCGCCCATCACGATCACGTAGGGGAGCGCGACATAGAGGAACTGCATTTGATAGGCAGCGACCTGCGATGGGTCGATGTCCAGCTGCGGGAGCGCAGCCGAACGTCCGATGCGTAGGAACGTGGTGAAGATCGCGAGCGCGTTGACCGCGTTGAGCCCCGCCATGAAGAGCTGGAGGTAGCCGCAGTTCCGCGCGTTCTTGCGCGCCTCTTCCTGCGGGTCAGGCGGCGCGGGCAGGTTCGGGAGGTTCACGGTCCTGATGGTGCCACAGCTGACGCGCAGCCCTGTACAGATTCGCCCGCCGGCGCCACTGGCATGTCGCGGAGAAGATACACACAACGCGATGCGTGAATTGGTGCTGGTGAACCAGGTGACGTGTGGCGCGGGCACCGTGCAGCGGCGCAGTTTTGCGCCAATGCGCTTGATTGACGCTGCGATCCGGGGCGGGAGCCGGCGGCATCACCATTGCTCTCATGAACAGACATGCGCTCACTCCTGGCTCTCGTTCCGCGGCGTACTTCAACGCAGCGTTCGCGCCTGCCGCCGCGCTCACGGTATCCGACCCCAGCGGGCCCAGCGCGAGGACGAAGGGGTCGAAGCTCGCAGTGGGTCAGTCCGGGACCATCGATCTCAGTCTTTACGGCGATCAGGCGATGGCGGCGTTCAAGGTCAGTGCGCTCGATGCCAGTGAGTCCCCGATACTCGACTTCAAGTTCGACAAGACCAGCGGCAAATCGGGCGACACCGTGAGACTGACAGTGACTCTCAAGTCTGCACCGCAGAACGGCATCGAGCCGTTCGTCATCGAGTCCACGCCGAACGGCGTGACGAATGAGTGGTATGGCCTCGTGGGGCAGTGAGTTCGGGGCGGACGGGCTCGCGCTGGGCGGGCGCGCGATTTCGCGCTCGGACCTGGGGGTCGTTCTAGAATACGAGGAACGAGTCAAACCCCAGATGGTGATTGATCGCGTGATGGCTGTCCGCGTACTGGTCGTTGTGATTCGAGTAGCCGAATCCCATCCGGACCTGGGACGTGACATCGCCCCAGAGTGAAGCTGCGAGCTGATAGGCTCGGCGCATGGGCGAGAACGACAGCCTCGCGTCCGTCTGCCTCTCCTGCCTGGAGCTGCGCGACGGTGACGCATGCGCGAAGTGCGGAGCGAAGACCGCCCGCACCCGCGTCGCGTTCGAGACCTGGGAGCGCGCGCGTCAGAAGCGCCGCGTGCGTGCGCTCACGAAGCAGAAGGTCATCTCGCGCGCCGCCGGTCAGAAGCTCCTCAGCTCCATGGAGAGCACGAACGACGAGTTGCCCCCGGAGAGCGCGCCCCGACCAACGCCATCCTCCGCTTCGAGCGATGGCTACCCCCGCGAGGATCGCGCGGCTGCCGCCATCACCGCCGCGACGACGTTCTCGCAGGAGATCAGCGCGCGCTGGACCGCGCTCACCGTCGCGATCGACTCGAACACGCCGCCCCCCAGCGAACGCGCCCCCGACGACGCGGGTGGCCGCGACGACGCCGCGCTGGAGGCCGGGCGCGCGGTGTTCACGCACGGGGCGTCACCTGTCGTGGGTGCGGGTGTGGACGCGCTTGCCGCACTGGACGACGACTCGCCTGCGGACGACGGCGGCGAGACCCGACCGTTGGGCGCGCTGCAGGTCTTCTGGTTCCTCGGCATCATCCTGGTGCTCGCCGGGTCGGTCATGGGCGTCCGTGAGGCGTGGCGCACGCTCTTCGGCGTCAATCGTCAGCTGGTCATCGGCGGCGCGCTGTTCGTCTATCACGTGCTGTTCGTGGTTCTTTCCCGCGTGCTCGTGAAGCGCTCGCACGTGACCGGCCGAGTCCTGTCGGGTATCGCAGCCGGGCTCCTTCCGATCGCATTCGTCGCCGTCGCCTCGGCGGTGGGGACCAACGCGCGCGTGGGCATCGCCTTTGCCGTGGTGCTCGTTCTCGCCTCCATAGCCACGCTCTCACTTGCGGGTGCAGCGTTCTCGATGACACGCGCCCGGTTCGCGCCGTACCTCGCGCTCGCGCTGATTCCGTCGCTCATCCTCGAACTGCCGCTCGCAGGGGAGCCCACGGGCGACTCGATGCGGCTCTTCGCACCGCTCGGCGCGCTCGTGCCCGTCCTGCTCGCGTCACTTCGCATCCGCGCCAACATGCTTCGCTCGCTGCCCGCACGTGATGACGTGGTGGCGCTTGCCGCGGCCACGTACGGCGCCATCGCGGTCGCGCTGTTCGCGGTCTTCGGCGGACCGAAGGACCTGGCGCTGGACCTCTCGTTCGGGACTCCCGCGCAGCTCGTCACCACCGCGTGGCTCGGATTGCTCGCTGCCATCGCGTGGGTCTCCGCCGCGGCCCTGGAGAAGACGGCACAGCACGCGCGGCTGGGCGCGCTGCTCACGCTGCTGTCCGTGGCGGTGCTGGTGTCCGCGTCGTGCGCGGGTGCGGTGAGCGCGCTCGCGAACGATTCCCCACGCGACACGATGGTCCTGGTGCCTGCGGGCCTGGCCGCGCTCGCAGCGGTCATCGTCATCGCCGAACAGCGAAGGCACTTCGGGCTCCTGCATCTCGTCGCACCCACGTCGGTGGTCGCGGTGCTGCTCTGGGCCCGCGTGTTCATGCCGCAGGAACAGCGCCTGCTGGGCCTGCGCGGGCCTTCGGGGCTTCCCGCGGCGCTCGTGCTGGTCCCCGCCGCGCTGCTCGCGTTCTCGTCGCGCACCACGGACGGTCGGCGACGCACCTGGGCCGCCGCGTGGGGCGTCGTGTCGGGTGTGATCATCCTCGCCATCACCGGCGGATTCGAAGCGGCGTCCATCCCCGATGCGTCCTTCGCCACAGGCGTGTCGTACGCCGCGTTCTCGTCGACCGCCGCAACAGCGCTTGTCCTGGCGCTCTCCGCGCACGTCGGCGGCGCAACGACGCGACCGTGGCTTCACGTCTACGGAGCGCTGACAGCGCTGGTCGCGCTCTCATCGGTGCTCGTTCCCACGCGCGTCGAGAGCGCCGCGGAGAGCATCACGTTCGCTTGCGCCGCGCTCGGTGGGCTCTACGGCGTGCTGGCGCTGTTCTATCCATCGCTCGTCAAGAACGAGAAAGACACACGACGACCGCTGGACGACGTGTCGCTCCTCTTCGCCGTGCTTGGCCTCGCGGTCGCCGTGATTGGCTCGACGCCGACCGGCATGATGAGCCTGTCGTACGCGGAGGCTCGGCTGCTGTTGCCGCGCGCGCTGCCGGTACTGGCGATCGGCGGTCTCTTGCTCTTGCGTGCGCAGCGCGACGCAAGCGCTCTCGCGACGCTGCTGGCGACGAGCGCGGCGGTCTATGCCGTGCGTCTGATCACGAACGTGGGCGACATCGCTGGCTTCGCGCTGCTCTTCGGCTGCGCTGCGCTCGCTACGAGCGGACTCGCCGTTCTTCGCGGCCGCACGGACGCACCCCGCTTCGGGCGGGCGCTCTTCGGTGTGATCCCACTCCCGCTTGGAGGCAGCGGCACAACGCTCCTGGACGGGCCCGCGCTGGCTTCTCCCATCCTTGCAGCGCTCGCGTGTGGGTCGGCGTTCCAGTGGATCGGAGCGGGCGGCTCGCGCACGGACCGCGGCGCCGTGGTCTTCGGCGTGCTCGCGGTGATCCCCTCCGGCATTGTCGCATTCGGCACGCGGGCGCTCCTCCGCTTTGGCGCCCGCGGTCACGTCGCGACGCTGGCGATCGCAGGTGCGGCCATCGGCCTCTGCGCGGTGAGTAACCGCGTCGGTAACCCGCTGCCGCCGGCGGTCGTCGGGCGCAACCTGACCGTGATCCTGGTCGGGGTCTGGCTCCTCGCGCGCGGCATCGTGCGGGTCGGGCCCAAGGTCGGATCGTGGCTGGGCCGACCAGGCCACGGGCCGCACTATCAATTCGTTCCGCACGCGGGCGTGCTTGCGCTGTCACTGCTGCTGCTCGTCGACGCGTGGCTCGTCGGTGCGCCCACGCTGTCACGCGCGCTGGTCGTCACGCCGCCATTGCTCCTGCTTGGTGGAGCGCTGGGCGCTCTCCTCTTGTATCGCTCGTTCGGCCTTGCGCCAGCGCTGCACGTGGCGCTAGGCGCGCTGCTCGCGTTCGCCGCGGTCGCCGCCGCGCAGCACGCGCTGATGGGGCCGGTCCTGGTTCCGCTGGACTGGCCGGGCGGCCGATGGGTCCCGATCGCGCTCAGAGGGGCGCTCGTCGGCACGTCGGGCCAATGGTTGGATCCTACACGCTTCATCGCCGTGCCCGACACGGAGAACCTGCTCTGGGCGCGCGCGCTTCTCGGCGCCTCGATCTTCGTGGTCGTCGCCGCGGCCCTTGTGCTCGCGCAATCACGTGTCAGATCCGTGGGCGACGTGATCGGCCACGTGCTGCTCGATCGCAGCGAGGACGAGCAGCAGACAATCCTGACGGCGCTCTCCGTGTGGAGCTGCATCGCTGCGCTGCTCCTGGGGCTCAACCTGGCGTTCGTGCCTGCGCTCGCGCCCGCCGTGTTGCTCTTCGTGGGCGGGCTCGTGCTGGTGCTGGCTTCGGGAAGCGACCGCTTCGGCTCGGCGTACCGAGCGATCGTGATCGTCATCGGCGCTCCCCTCGTGGTCCACGCTCTGGCACAGCAGGGCGCCACCGTGCCGGCGTGGGCTGGCCCTGCGTTCGCCATTCTCCCCGTCGGAATTGCCATTGCAGGATACGTGGCCGCGCGGCGACGCGAGCGTGGCACCTTCGCCGTGACCGACACGGAGCTCGGGATCGCCACGCTCGTGGCCATGTTCTACGCTGGTGGCTCGATCGCCTACGCGCTCGCGGCCCGCGCACCGACATTCCCGCGGATGGCCGCGCCCATGGTGATCAACTCCGCGGGCGATGCGCTGTTCGCCGCACGGAACGACGTGACCTTTGCGCCGGTCGCGATCACGCTGGCCGCGCTCGCGTTCGCCACGCTCTGCACGGCGTCGACGTGGCGCGGCGGCCTCGCAAGCATCCTTGGTGTCGTTCCGCCGATGGTCCTCTCGTTCGCGGGCGTCTCGGCGGCCGCAGCGGTCGTGTTCGCGGACCGCGCGCCGCTGCCGAGCACGAATGTCCCATCGCTCCTGGTCTATGGCGACGGTGCAATGGTCGCTGCAACGGTCTCCATCGCGGCTCTCGTCTCTCATGCACTGCGTGTTGTCGCAGCTCGCACGGACCGCGACGACCTCGGGCGTGGCCTTGCAGTCGGACGCGATCTCGCGCTGCTTGCGGTACTGACCGTCGCATCAGCGTTCGTGCTCGGGCGCGCTGCGGATGTGGCACCCGTCGCAGGCATCCGCGTGGGGCCCATGGGCGTCCTTGGCCTGGGCGTGGCGATCATCGTGTCTATCGATGCGGCTGTCCGGGAGAAGACCGCACGCCACGTCATGCTCGTGGAGATCCTGCTCGTCGCGCTCTACGCGTTCGCCACGCGCGAGCTCGATCTGCGGCCCGAGATCCACGCGCTCCTCGGCCTTGGATACGGCTTCTCGCTGCTCGGGGTCGCCGTCATCGCGCGCCGTCGCAACGTCCCCGCCGTGTCGACCGCCACGCGCCGGTTCGCGATTGCGTTGCCGGTGCTCATCGTGGTGCTCACCGCAAGCGGACTGGGCGACGGTCTGGCGCTGCTCGCGCTGGGCTCGAGCGTGCTGTACGGCGTGATGGCGATGGTGGAGAAGAGCAGGCTGCTCGGCTCGCTCGCCGCGGTCGCCGCCAACGTGGCCCTCCTTTTGTTCGCGCTCGCGCAAGGCCTGGACGGCATCGAGATCTACGTGGGTCCGCTCGGCCTGCTGGTCACAGCGCTTGCGCAGCTCTTCGCGCCCAAGATGAACGCGCAGGGGCGCAGCGCAGCGCGCATCGTGGGCGGCATGCTGCTGTACCTGCCTGCGGGATTGAAGCTCACGCTGCGGCTCGGCGCCGCCATGGACGGCTCGTACTCCGTCGTGTTCGGCGCGATCTGCCTCCTGGGTGTGGTCGCGGGGCTGGTCCTGCAGGTGCGCGCGTACCTGGTGCTGGGAACGCTGTTCATCACACTCGATGTGATCTCGAACCTGGTCTACGCGGGCCTGCGCGACCACCGCGTGGGCTTCGTGCTGCTGTCGGTCTCGGGGCTCATGATCCTCGGGATCATGATCGCCGTCACGCTGCGCCGCGAGGCCGCACGCATGCTCCTGCAAAGAATCCGAGGGCGATTCCGCGCCTGGGACTGAGGCGCGTGAGGAATGTCAGGGACAGCTCTTCGGGTCCACGCCGCCCAGGGTCGGGAACACCACGTTCAGGGTCACGGGGTGCGTGATCACGTAGGCGTTGGCCGGGTAGTTGGTCTTGTTCGCGGCGGGGATGGTGCCGGCGTCGGTGAGCGAGACCAGGTATCCGGCAGTGCTCGCGTCGCCAACGTCGAAGTCATCCAGGCCGGTGGAGAGGAAGTACGGACCCTTTCCGATCACGAAGCCTTCGACCGGCGCCATTGCGTCCTGCGCTTCCAGGTTCGTGCAGCCCTGTGCAATGCCGAAGCCCTTGGACGCCGCCGAGTACGTGTTCGTATCCAGGGCGAACACCGTCGTCACGCCCTGCCCGTTGCCGAATGGGATCACGGAACGCGTGACGTTCACGACCAGATCGCGCAGCGCCGTGAGGTTCATGCGGATGCCCTTGGCGTCGCCTGCCTTCAGCGTGTACCCGCCGAGCGGCAACCTTGCCTTGATGCCGTTCGAGAAGTCCAGCCCGGCGACCCACCAGCCCGCCGCAAGCGCAGCGGTGGGGTTGTCGATGAAGAAGACGCGCGGATAGACGGTGCCGGGCGTGAACTCGAAGCGGAAAGACGCCGTCTGCGACTGGAGGTCGAACTGACCCGCGTCCGCGCCACCGTCGGCAGCGTTGGGGAGCACCACGGTCGCCAGCGCGGGCTCCTCGCCGCCGTCCGGAAAATCCGGAACCGCATGGACGAAGACCTGCGCGATCATCGCGCCAAGACCATCGAAGCGTGGGTCGTTCGCGAGGAAGGCGATCGTCTCGTGGTCCACGACGATGCACAGCGCGGCCTTCTTCGGATCGTTCGAGGGCATGCACGGCACGCCGCCGGCGTCCTGCCCCGAGTCGGCGCCACCGCCGCCGCTGTCCATACCGCCGTTGCTTCCGTCGGTGGTGTTGCCACCGCTATCGGTGCCAGCTCCAGCGTCGTCGCCGGGAATGGTCACGTTGGAGTCGGAGCCACAGGCGTAGACGAACATGCCGAGCGCGGACGCGCACGCAACGAAACCGAAGCGCCAAGCAGTGTTCATGAGAGGCCTCCCAGTTTTCAGCGTAACAGGGCGCGCGTCAGATGCCGTGGTATTCTGGTTGGATGCGCCGGCGACTCACGTTAGCGGGGCTCCTGGGGCTGTTCTACGCGCTCACGTGGACAGCGTGCGGTTCATTCGAGGGCACGGATCAGGGCCTTCCCGGCACGGACGCCGACACGGACGCTGCTGCGAGCGACGCAGGAAATACGTCGAACGACGCGCAGGCCGGGAAGGATGGAAGCGCGAAGGACGCCGGCACTGTCTCCACTCCAACGACGCTCGCCAAAGGGTTCTCCGACCTCGCCGGCGTCGTCGCCACGGACAGCACCGTCTACTTCGTCGAGCGCAATGCGGGTAAAGTACATGCAGTTCCGATCGATGGCGACGGCGGCGCGACCGACTTCGCGGTGGCCCAGGGCACTCCGTCGAGCATCGTCGTCACCGCGACCGAGGTGTTCTGGGGCGACCAGCTCAAGTCGACCATCACTCACCAGCTCATGACCGACACCAAAGCCTCGATCGGGGCAACCAACCCCACGAAGGGTCCGATCTCGATGGGGTTGGCGCCGGGTCGGCTCGTCGTCGTGGCCATGGGTCCGAGCAACGTCGGAGAGCTCCAGCAATGGGGGCTCGACATCACCGCCGGCACGAACATCGGAAGTCGCCCCGGCCCTTTCGACGTCGCGGTCGACGCATCCAGCGGCGCCTTCTACTGGACCGAGCCCATGGGCGGGAACGTGTTTCAAGGGCAGGCCACCACGGCGAACATGTCGACGTTCGCGATGAACGAGGACGACTGCGCGTCGATAGCGAGCGACTCGTTCGGTGTCTACTGGGCCAGACCTTCCGGCGGGCTCATTCGCGGGAAGCTGAACGGAGCCGCCGCGCCAGTCACGATCGCCGACAAGCAGAACAATCCCATCGGCCTGGCCGCGGATACCTCTGGCGTCTACTGGATGACCCTCGACGGCACGGTGAAGTACTCGGACCGGACGCAGGCGCCGCCAACGACCCTTGGCTCGGGGTTCAACGCGTTGTTCAACGATCTGCACATCCAGACCGTGGCGCTCACCAGCACCTACGTGGTGTGGATCACCAACGACGGCAAGGTACTTCGCGCGAACAAGAAGCTGTGAGCGCGAATCAAGGGAGGTCCCGCTTTGCATCGAAGCGCGGGTTGTCCATTGCCAGCTTCTCCGTGAGCGTCTGCTTCACATGCGCGAACACCGGGCCGCCCGGCGCAGCGTCCATCGCTCCGGACGCGATGCCCTTGGCCAGCTTCTCGTTGCCCAGCGCGATCGCGCGCGCTTCCTTCTTCCGCGTGGGTAGCGTGGCCGCAGCGGGCGCGGTCATCTCTCCGTCAAGCTCGGTGAAGAGCGCCGTCAGGCGCGCGAGCTCTGCGCGGTTCTGGTCGTCCTCTCCCGCGCATTCCTGCGCAACGATACCTGCCAGGTTCGCCGCGATGAGCAGGCGGAACGAGAGGCGAGAGTCCGTGACCACGGGTCGCACCTCCGTGATGAGGAACTTGGCGAGCGCCAGGAGCAGCGTCTCCTTGGTGGGTGCATCTTGCATTCAAATCTTCCCCTTCTCGATGAGGCGCAGCGCCTCCAGCTCCATCTCCGCCGCGCGCCGGCCGATGGCGACCAGCTCGAACTCGTCCTCGCCGCCGTACACGTATCGCTCGCTCTGGTAGACGCTGCCGATGGCCCAGTTCAGGTTGCCGACGATCTCCCAGTAGTAGAGGAGCGTGGGGTCGAGCGTGACGCCGCTCTCCTTCTCGTACGCGCCGTAGAAGGGCGCGCGCGCGCCGAAGCCACCCACCGGCAGATCGAGCTGCCCGAAGCGCCAGTCGCGCATGCAGACCCACGCGAGATCCATGTAGCGCGAGCCCCAGTGCGAGAACTCCCAGTCGAGGATCGCGACCAGGCCGTCGGGCCCCACCATGAAGTTCCCGGTGCGGAAGTCCCCATGGACCAGCACCACGTCCTCCCCGGTGGGCGCATGCTCCGTGAGCCACCGGTGGATCAGCTCCAGGGCCGGGCGCGGGCCGTGGATGGCGTCGATGGACGCGCGCATGTGCCGGAGCGTGTGCTGCGCGGGCTCGAAGCCGGGCTCCAGGGCGCGGGCGCTGCCGTTCACGTCGGGCTCGCGCATGGGCCGCACACTGTGGATCTTCGCGAGCTCACGACCGAGCTCTCCCGGCAGCTTCGCGCGCGCCCCGGCGAGCTCCTTCGCAGAGGTGACCTTGCGTCCGATCGCTTCCCCAGTGACCCAGTCCATGAGGTACGCGTACCCGCCATCACGCACGACGCCGCGCCCGAGCCAGCGAGCCTTTGGCGTGCGTACACCTGCGGCCGCAGCGCGCTCGAGCACACCGAACTCCTCTTTTCGATCGATGCTGCCCGGGAGCTTGGTGGGCGCGTCGCTTCGAAGCACGAAGGTCGTCGCGGTGCCGTCGAGGGTCACGTCGACCTTGAAATTCTCCTGACACGCGCCGCCGGTGAGGAGCTTCACCTGGTTCACGATCACGTCGGCGCCAGATGCGCTCTTGATGTGCGCGGCGACGCGCTCTTCGATGGTGGCTGTCACGACCTCTTGGATCTCCGCGGCACGAGAGCGTAGAGGAGCAGCGGCGCGAACACCACGGTCTCCGTCAACAGGACATGGCGCCCCTCCTCTGCGAAGAGGCGCGGACCGATGGGCGCGACCGGCAGCGGCCGCCAAGGAAAGAAGAAGCGGCGCGTGTCGAACGGCCAGCCGAACTCCACGCCGTGACCACCATCCGTGAAGGCGTCGAGCACGCCGTGCGATACCGTCACCAGGAACGCGCACAGGAACACCCAGAAGAGGCGGCGCCCGCGGAATCCAGTGGCAGCGAAGATCCCCCCGAACGCAGCGGCGACGATCAGCGCGAACACGGGCGAGTGGGTGGCGCCGCGATGTCCCCACGGCGCGCCGTAGGGAATGCCAAGGACGAAGGAGATGGCGTCCAGATCCGGGAGCAGCGACAGGGCCGTGAGGCGGATCATCCAGGCAGCGATCATGCGTGCGCTCTCCGTCCGGGCGTAGGCGCGCCCAGCTGCCATGCCTACGAAGATGTGCCCGATGCTGGCCATGACACCTGCTTGACGATCCCCGATGGAGGGACTTGCGTGAACGGCTGATAGTAGAGCACTATTCCGCGCATGCCTGAGCGACGCGACTCCAAGGGGCCGAAGGATCTCCGCGAAGAGGCATCGCCAGCGGCCCGGAAGGACCCACGCCGCGACTCTTACCAGATGACCATGCCCGCCATCGTTGCCGAGCTCACCCGCGAGCTCGGCAAGCTGAAGAAGCGCATCACGGAGCTAGAGAAGGAGCTCGAGCGCGAGAAGACGGCACGCGCCAAGGCCGAGGATGCCGTGCGCCGAGCCGCACCCGAGAAGGGCTCCGAGAAGGGCTCCTACCGGGGCTTCGACAAGGGTGACGAGTTGGCGACCCGCATGACGCGTGAGCTGCGCGCGCCGCGCAAGAGCACCGTCCCGCTGTCCCCGATGAAGAGCACGCCACCGCGCGGAAGCGTGAGCCCACGCGCGTCGACCCAGCCGCCTCCGCGATCCGAGCGCACGGACCGCTCCGAGCACGCCACCAAGCGCATCGCCGCGGTGACGCGCAGCCCGTCGCAGCCACCCGACCGCAAGCGATGAGCGACGAGAGCGCTTTTCACGCGTTTCGACCGGTTCCGAAGACCGGAGTCATCTTCGTCACGTCGGAGGCGACGAAGCTCGGGTTCTCTTCCTCCGCACCGGACTGGTGCAACCTGGGCCAGGGCCAGCCGGAGACCGGCGAGCTGCCTGGCGCGCCGCCGCGCGTGAAGGAGATCCCGATCCACGTCGACGATCAGGAGTACGCGCCCGTCGCCGGCCTCTGGGAGCTGCGCGAGTCAATTGCTGCACTCTACAACCATCTCTATCGCAAGGGCATGCCGTCCCAGTACAGCGCGGAGAACGTGTGCATCTCCGGCGGCGGACGCGCGGCGCTCACGCGAGCTGCGGCCAGCCTGGGCCAGATCAACCTGGGGCACTTCCTTCCGGACTACACCGCGTACGAAGAGCTGCTGGACATCTTCAAGGCGTTCACCGCATTCCCGATTTTGCTCGACGGCGACCGCGGGTACTCCTTCACCGCGGACGACCTCCGCCGCGAGGTCATGGGGCGCGGCCTCTCGGCGCTGCTGCTCTCCAATCCTGGCAACCCCACGGGCAAGCTCGTGGACGGTGAGGAGCTGTCGCGATGGGTGAGCATCGCGCGCGAGCTCGACTGCGCGCTCTTGCTCGACGAGTTCTACTCGCACTACATCTATCGTGGGCGGCCCGGGCAGCTCCCGGTGGAGAGCGCGGCGCGCTACGTGGAGGACGTCGATCGCGATCCGGTCATCGTGTTCGACGGCTTCACCAAGAACTGGCGCTACCCTGGCTGGCGCATCACGTGGGCGCTGGGCCCGAAGACGGTCATGGAGCGCTTCGCGAGCGCCGGCTCCTTCCTGGACGGCGGTGGCTCGAAGCCGCTGCAGCGCGCGGCGATCCCCATGCTCACGCCCGAGCACGTCATCGCGGAAACGAACGCGATCCAGAAGGTCTTCCGCGAGAAGCGTGACCGCATGATGTCGCGCCTGGAGCGCCTTGGCGTGCGCTTCGATCGCGTGCCCGACGGAACGTTCTATTGCTGGGGCAACGTGCAGAGCCTGCCTCCGCCCTGGAACGACGGCATGGGCTTCTTCCGCGCGGCCCTGCCGGCGAAGGTCATCACCGTGCCTGGTGAGTTCTTCGACATCAATCCAGGCAAGCGCCGGAGCGGGCGCGCGTCGCGCTTCAAGCACTACGTCCGCTTCTCGTTCGGACCGAGCATGGACGT
Source organism: Polyangiales bacterium (assembly GCA_038230375.1). Classification (GTDB taxonomy): domain Bacteria; phylum Myxococcota_A; class Polyangia; order Polyangiales; family Polyangiaceae; genus JANXLV01. Next base: position 145,264 of record JBBRNJ010000004.1, read on the forward strand.
GGTCGAGCGCGCGCTCGATCGCCTGGACGGTCTCATCGCGAAGGCTTGAGAGCCGCGGCTCATGCCGCCGTCGAATCGTTGCGCAGGGGTGCGACACCCTCGCACCGAAAGCACGTCGAGGCCTTCTGGTGGTGGTTGTATTGCTGGGGGTTGGAGCAGCGATCACAGGGGAAGAGCACGACCACGCGCTCGCCGAATTCGTCCATCACCCGCTGAATCCGCGGCGTTTTCGGTGGGTGCGGCAACGTGTGAGGGGCCGGTGTGTTCAGTGTGTTCATGCGCCCCCATCGGCCGCTCCCCGCAAGGGTTGCTACCATTTGCGAAAGTTCGCATGCATGAGATGCTTTCTACGATGAGTCCTTCTTTTCGCGCCTGGGGCGTTCTCGGGTCTGCGTTCGTCCTCAGCGCGATCTGGTTCGGCTGCGGCGCGGACGGCTCGAGCACGGCGACCGGCGACGACATCGAAGCCGGCGGTGGTGGCGGTGGCGGCGGCGACCTGCCTCCCGACGAAGACGCCGGCATTGTCTACCTGGACGCGGGCCTCGGCGGCGGCGGCGGCGACACGGACGGCGGGCGCGGGGGCGTTGGCACGGATGGCGGCGGCGGGAGCGGCCTGATGTGCAAGGACACGAACGACGTCGGCAACACGAACGCCCTGGCCAAGGTGCTCCCCGGCATCACCGACAACGACTCGGACGCCGCGAGCGTGAGCAGCATCATCGACGGCGCGCTCGACATCGACATGTTCTCGCTGGCCGGCGCGGACACGTCGTTCCACGTGATCAACGCGACCATCGCCACGCCCACGGCGGAGGTCGAGGTCTGCATGTTCGCCAAGTGTCAGAAGGGCGTGATGAACTTCATGGGCTGCTCGGGCGGCATTCAGACCAAGAACGACATCGCCATGGATGGCTGCTGCCTGACGGCACCGGGCACGGCCGTGCTCAATCACAACTGCACCGGCACCACCGACGACTCGCTCAACACGTTCATTCGCGTGAAGGGCCTGAAGAACGTCTGCATCCCGTACTCGGTCAACTACCATTTCTGATTCGATGCGGCGTGTCTCGCTCTTGCTTGGATCGACAGCCACGTGTCAGTAGTGGTCGTGAGCACGCGTGTGGTTCACCCCAGCTGGCGTAGACCGGCGTCGCGCCCCGTCGCTCGGCGTGTTGCGATGAGCCAGGCCTCCAGGCGCTCGCGCTTCACCTGACCTCGATCAAGGATCGCCTGCTCGTCCTTCGTGAGGTCGCGCACGGTGCGGCCGCTCACGCAGAGGTCCGCGAGGATGTCGGCGAAGATGATGTGCTTCACGGCCTTGCCTTCCTCCGCCACGTCCGCGTGGTGAAGGGCACACGCCATGCGGATCTCCTCCGGCAGGTTCCAGGACGCGGCCAGTCCTGCGCCGGCATCTGCGTGATGCGCCTTCACCAGCGAGCGTGCTTGCTCCTCGCGGATCGGGCCAGGCAGGAGCGAAAGAATGCGATAGATGCGCGCCTCTCCCACGTCATGCAGGAGGCCGGCGAGATAGCTGTATTCTACACCGAACGACAGCTCGCGCGCGACGATGCGGCACGCATGCGCGCACACCACGCTGCGATCGAACGAGCGCGTGACCTCCAGCCGGAAGCGCGTGAGCCCACGGCGCGCGGACTCGTACACGACCTGGAAGAGCAGGTCGCGCGTGGCAGAGAGGCCCAGCGTGACGACGGCACCGAGCGTGGTGGTGACGCGCTCTGCCCGCGCGTAGTAGGCGGAGTTCGAGGCCGCAAGGAAGCGCGCTGCGATGGGCGGGTCCTTCTCCACCATGCTCGCGATGCGTGCCAGATCCACGGTGGGGTCGCTGCCGAGCGAGAGCGCACGCTCGGCCGCCTCTGGCAACACAGGCAGCCAGGACTTGCCGTTCTCGAGCTGGGCGAGCAGCTCCGCCTCGGTCGCCGAGTCGGAACCGCCGAGGCTCGCGCCGGGAGAGCGAAGCAGGAGATCGCCGGGGGCCCTGGGTGCGCCGAGCGCGCCGGGGCTCTCCACGTCGCTGTCGCGACGGAGCGGGATCACATTGGCGGGGACGAACGGCGGCGCGGTGCCCACGCGATTTCGTCCATTGCGCTTCGCGCCTTCGAGCGCGAGATCCGCGCGGCGTTCAATCGCGGTCGCGTTGGGGTCGGGGCGCTCGGGGACGAAGCTTGCCACGCCGATGCTGATGGTGATCTTCCGACCCTTGAGCTCCGGGATGGCAAGCGCACAGATGCCCGCGCGGTGTCGCTCCGCCACCATCTGCGCCACCTCCAGGCTGGCCAGCGGAAGCAGCACGGCGAACTTCTCGCCCGCCCAGCGTCCGCACAGGTCTGCGCCTCGCACCTGCGCGCGTAGATGATTGGCAACGGCCTTGAGCGCAACGTCGCCCACGGTCATGCCCAGGTCCTCGTTGATCGACTTCCAGTGATCGAGATCAAGAAACAAGAGAGAAAATGGCTCCGCCTGACCCACGTAGCGATCCAGCCCCATGGCGATCGACTGCCTGGAGTGTGTGCCCGTGAGTGGGTCCGTGAGCGAGCTCTTCAGCCGGTCGCGCTCCTTGCGCACGCGGGCAAGAGCATCGACGCCGCGCTTGTTGCGCAGCTGCACCTTCACGCGCGCGGAGACCTCACGAAGCCTTCGCGCGTCCACCACGTCGTCAGCGCCGTTGCCGAGCGAGACCGCGGTACGCCCTTCGTCCACCACTCCATCACGGGCGATGAGCACGCATGCGCGGCTCTCGGGCGGGGCCTGCGTGAGCTCCAGGCAGACCTGCGGCGTGAGCCCGTCATCCATGTCCAGGATGATGACGTCGGGCACCGTCTCCGCGGCCACGCTGTAGACCTGATCGAACTCGGCGCTCGGGAACACGTCGTGTCCGTCGGCGGCGAGCGCGTCGCACACGGCGTCCCGTGCGCGCTTCTTACCGAGCATCACCAGGATGCGCGCGCGGCGGTTCTCCTCTGGTGGGCGCGAGGAGTAGGCGGGGGGTTCGACGGCAGCCATCAGTGAGCTCGCGCCATCACCCGTTGCTGACCAGCGCGAGCGGCGTCTCTTCTTCGGCGGTCGCCTGGTCCATCGCGGGCGCTGGCGTGGAGACCTGGGGCGAGGTCTGGTGCCGAAGCACGAACGGTATCGTTTGCCCGCCGAGCGCGATGATCTGCTGCCCTTCGCGCGTCTTCACGTTCACCACGAGCGGCGCCAGCATGTTGACGGTCGGGCCCATCGGTCCATTGGCGTTGAGTACCGCCATCACGGAGTGGGTCTCCGCGGAGAAGCCGGCGCCCTCGAGGCTGTCGTACGAGAAGTCGCACTCGACCGATTCGATGGAAACCACCGGGAGCGAGAGCCACGGAGACTTCGTCGACTGGAGCCAGCCGATCGGCGATTCGGGCCTGTGGCGCACAAGAACGAAGCTGTGCTCGTCGAAGAAGCCGATCAGTCCTTCGGGGAACGTGATCTCGTCCGCATCGTCGATTTCCATCGTCCCCAAGCGTCGACTCTCGATCTTCATGACGTCCTATCTCCTTTTGCGCGACACGCTCCCGTGGGAGGCGGCGACGCAGCAGGACAAGGAGCACGAGTCGGGCCAATTTTCGGAAGGCCACAGAGATGTTCACGCGTGCAGTGGCGGAACGCCTCTACTTCACGATGCGCACGACAGGGCGCGGAGCCAGCTCGATTTCATCCGCGAGCTTCTTCAGACGCGCGCAGGCAAAGAGGATGTCGTGGATGGCAACGCCCACGTCCTCGGGCGGACGCTCGCCAATCCACTCGGCGTTCGCGCAGATGATGCTGAGGATGTTCTTCACCTCGTGCCGGAAGAGCACCGTAGGTGGAAGGCTGTCGCGCTTGGGTTCGGCGGAGGGCGGAATGGATCGAACGGCTCCCATGATGAAAGGAGAACGGCCGTCCACCGCGGCCCTTGAGCACGTCTTTCCCTGTCTTGACGATCCCTGGATGAAACGCGAGCGGACCGGCCATCCTTTCTGCATGACCACCCGCCATGGGCTCCTGGTAGCCAGCTGCATCTTCTTCATCGCATGCGGCGGAAGGATTGCCCCCGAGCGCGGAGATGGCGACACGGAAGCCACCGACACGCAAGCTCCCGAGCCCGTGACGCCCGAGCCGGCTGCAAAGAGCGCGTCGACCGCGGTTCCCACGCCCGCCCAGTATTGCGACGCGCTGCGCGAGAACGCCTGCAATGGCTCGATGGTGTCGGACGCGTCGTGCGCCGACAGCTACGCGGCTGCGAGCGACGCCTATCGCGCGGCGCTGGTGGACTGCGTGCAGGGAGGTGAGGTGGACTGCAACGCATATCCCGGCACGTGTGAGGTCGGAAAACTTGCGGCCGCCACCCCGACGGCGGCGCAACGAGCGCTGGCAGAAGCGTTCTGTCACGCGTGCGTGGCTGACGAACCCGCTTCGGATTGCGTGGACGTGACGCTTCGAAACGTTGGGCTGGGCGAGACCATCGGCGTGGCGATCCTGGTGCTGAGTGATTCCGGCGCGGTGGACGGTCTGAGCTGCGCGCCCGATACGCGCGCAATGAACCAGCCCACGCCGTTCCTCTGTGAGGGCGAGTTCATCAACTGCCTCGCGAAGTATCGGCCCATCGTCGGCCAGTGAGCATCACCAGAGCGAGAAGCGCGTCGAGAGCTGTGCGCGCGGACCTTTCAGGTGATCGATGTCCATGAACGGAAAGTGGTAGCCGCCCTCCGCGTCCACCATCAGGTTGTGATGCCAGTAGAGGTGCACGCCGCCCAGCGCGTAGGCGTAGGAAGAGGTCCCGAGCTCGCTCTGCGTGAGCCCGCCAACGGTGCCGCCAAAATAGGGTATGAGCCACCGGCGGCTGGAGTTGCGCTCGAGCGACGCGGTCGCGCCCAGCTCGAAGAGCGCCATGGTGCCATTCGAATCCGGCGACTTCAGCAGCGACACCTGCGCGATGGTCGACACCTGGCTCGGCCCGAAGTGATCGTTGTTGTGCGAGAACTGGTAGGGCGCGAACTGCACGCCGCCGCCAACGAAGAAGCCCTTGCCCGCGGTGGGATGGAAGAAGACCGCTTGCCCGCCGGGCATCAGGAAGATGTCGCGCTCGATGCAGTCCTCCTCCGGCTGGCCGTTGTGTTGAGCGTCGTGGTTCTTCGGATCGGTGGTCTTCGTTCCGTCGCTGCATCGCTCTGCGTGGGCGAGCGCCGGAAACATCGTGAGCGACGTGACTGTCAGCAGACCTGTTCCGAGGGTGAGTCTTTTCATGCGAAGGCCCGGTCGCAAGCGACATGCCGCGCCGTTCGAGCCAAATTTCCGTGGAATCTTGCGGTCTGTAAATTCTGTAAAATGAGAACGTTCGTTCGCATGCGTCGCGTCCCTCGCGCTTTTCGCTTCGCAGTCCTCATCGCGGCTGCGGCTTCGAACTGACGCACCGGACGGCTCGAAAGCCCGTACACTCGCGGCGCCGATGTCCGCACCTCCCGAGATAACGCTCCACCCGCGCAAGAAGAGCGAGCGCGAGCACGACCACTCGCTGGTCGACGTGGACCTGGACGCGACCCAGCGCGAGATCGTCATGCTGCCGAGCGGGCGCTCCACGCTGGTGCTCGGTGAAGCGGGCCATGGCAAGACCACCGTCGCGCTGCATCGTCTCGCATTTCTCTGCAAGGGCGCGAAGCGGGGGTACAAGGCAGTGGTGGTGGTGCCCACCGAGGCGCTCGTCGCGCTGCTCGAACCGCTCACGGTGAAGCTGGGTGTGGACGTGCCGGTGCTCACGTTCGATCGCTTCGCGGCAAAGCAGGCACGCCGTGCCTTCAAGGATCTCCCCAGGAAGGAGAGTCGCGATGCAAGCGCCGCCGTGGTGCGGCTGAAGCGCGACCCTGCGCTGCGCGTTGCGATCGCGGAGCTGGCCAAGCGCCCGCCCGGCGCCGTGGACGACGAGCGCGAGGACGAGGAGGGAGCGTTCGAGGCCGGACGGCGCAAGAAGCGAGAGGGCTCCAACGCCCATGCGCACTACGGCGATCTGCAGCACCTCTTCGGTGATCGTGCGCTGATCGATGCAGTGGCGCGCGCATCCACGAACCCCTACTCGGCTGCAGCGAAGGCAGACGTCATCGAACACACGCGCGTCCAGTTCTCCCAGACCACGGAGGAAGAGTTCTCGCACGTGATGGACAAGGAGCGCCTCGTGTCCGTGGACCAACAGTCGCTCGACGCCGGCACGCCGCTGGGCGATGCGCGCTCGGTCGACGTCGAGGACTACCCCGTGATGTTCGAGCTCGACCGCCTGCGAGCAGAGCGCGTGGGTGAGGCCCCCGAGACGCCAAAGCCGTTCGACTGCATCGTGATGGATGAGGCGCAGGAGCTGGCGCCGCTGGAGCTGGCACTCCTTGGACGCAGCTTGAAGCCTGGTGGAACGTTGGTCGTGGCTGGCGACGCGGACCAGCAGGTCGATCCGGCCGTGACGTTCACCAGCTGGGAAGACACCATGCGCGAGCTGTCGTGCGCGGACTTCGAGCGCAAGGTGCTCTCCATTGGCTACCGCTGCCCGCCGCGCGTGGTCGCGCTCGCGAAGCACGCGCTCTCCTCCGCCTCGAAGGCGCCGAAGGACGTGATGGTGCTTGCGTTCGCCGATCTCGATGCGCAGGCAGAGAGCCTGAGCCTGGCGATGGACGCCCTTGCCGAGAAGGATCCGCGCGCGAATGGCGCCCTGATCCTGCGGACGCCGCTGGCGGCGCGCAGGCTTGCGGACAAGATCAAGAAGGAGCACCCGTGTCGCCTGGTGCTCGACGGCGCGTTCCTGCCAGGTCCCGGCTTCTCCGTGACGTGGGTCGGCAACGTGAAGGGCCTGGAGTTCGACTTCGTCGTGGTCCCCGATCTGTCGGCGCACGTGTACCCCGACACCGTGGATGCGCGGCGCGCTTTGTACGTGGCAGTGACACGCGCGAAGCACCAGGTGGTGCTCGCCTGCGTGGGCCCGCGCTCACCGATCATCCAGACCTCCCCGTAGCGTTTGAGCGTAGAGTTGGGGGCGACGATGGAGAAGAAGGAACTTCCACCGGTAAGCGAGCGACGTGACGAGACGCCGCCGCCCATGGACCTGGTCTACGGAGCCGAGACGGGCGGGGGCACGAAGCCGTCGATGGCGATCTTCCAGCTCTTTGCCGTGCCGCTCGTCGTCGCGGCGATCATGTCAGCTGCGATCTCTCCGAACGCGGGCCTGGGTGGGCTCATCGGCTCCGCGATCATCCTCGTCTACCTCTGGAAACGGAAGAAGACGCCAGACACCGTACTGCGCGTGGAGTCGGGCGCCGTGCACGTGCTGAAGCGCGGCAAGGAAAGGGCGCGCTTCTCTCTCACGGAGCTCACGAACGTGCGCCTGGACATCAAGACCATCCAGAGAGTGCAAGAGGGCGGCAGCGCCATCCCGGCAATGCGCTTCATCGACAGTACGGTGGGCCCCGACCTCGACACCGCGCGAATCGTGCTGATCACGGGAGAGGGAAAAGAGCTCCCACTGACGGAGGACTTCCTCTCGCACATGGACTCGTCGGAGTGGCTAGGAAAAATCCGCCTCTTCCTGCGCAAGCACGGCTGGGTCCCCGCGGACGAACGCTAGCTCCCCCCGTGCCCGTGCCCGTGCCCGTGCCCGCCCCTCGCAGTCTACCGCAGCCACCCCCGGACCAGCTGCTCGCGAAACACGACCGGATCCGCGGTGGGCCCCAGGCAGACGCTGCGGTCACACACGAACGCCCGCGCCGCTCCCCGCCCCTTCGTCTTCCCATCGAGGCCCGGCAACACCGCCGCAAGCGCCGCGGGCGCGCCCTCCCCTGCCACGCGGATCTGATTCCCCCACGCGGGCAGTGTCCGCCCATACGCTGTGAGCAGCGGCGCAGCATCTGCCGGCGCACCCGCGATGACGACCTGGTACACGGGGCCCGCATCCAGCAGCGCAACGTCCAACCACGCCGCCGCGCCGAGCTTCACCGCGCGCAGCGTGTTTCCGTACTTCTCGAACGCGTGCTCCAGCGACACGTGCAACCCGTCCTTCGCGCCGAGCGTCTGTCGCCGAAGCAGCGCGCCGAGCAGCGCCGCGGTGCCCGATGGCTCCACGCCGTCGTCGGTCTTGATTGTCTTCGCGAGGTCCCCACGTCCTTCGTAGAAACCGCCATCGGCGGCCTCGAGCGGCTTCGCCTCCAGGAGGAGCTGGTCCGCGCGCGTGAGCCACTTCTGGTCCGAGGTCGCGGAGAAGAGGGCCAGATAGCCCGTCGCGAGATCGCCGTAGTCCGCCGCATACGCATCATTGCCGGTGGCTGTGCGCGTGAGCGTGCCGCGCTTCTCGTGGTGCGAGGCCCAGAGCGCATCTCCCACGGCGATCGCCGTGTCTCGGTAGCTCGTGTTCGCCGTGGCCGCAAACCCCGTGCAGAATGCAACTATCGCGAGCCCGTTCCACGACGCCACGATCTTGTCGTCGCGCTGGGCCAGCCGTGCACGCGCAGAGTGGAGCCGCGGGCGCGCGCTTGCCCAGAGCGTGGTGAGCTCCGCCTCCGAGCGGCCTGTCTCGCGCGCGACCGCAGCCATGCTCTTCCACCGTGACGGCGCCACCTTCGTGGACCCCACGCCGAGCAGCGTCGCGATCGCCACGGCATCCGGACCCAGGATGTTCCCGAGCTCGGTGAAGGACCACCGCCACGCGACGCCCTCCTCACCTTTTGTGTCCGCGTCGAAGCTGGCGGCGAACCCGCTGCCTGGCACGCGCATGTCGTCCTCGAGGAACGCAAGCGTCTCCTTGCCGATGTCCGTGTACGTGGGCTCCGACAGCGCAACCGCCGCCTCGAAGTAGAGCGTTGCAAGCTGCGCCACGTCGTAGAGCATGATCTCGTAGTGAGGAACGGCCCACGCGGGATCGGTGGTGTAGCGGTGAAACCCGTAGGAGATGGGATCGCGAATCGCGCCCTTCGAGATCGCGCCGAGCGTCACACGAAGCGCGGATGCGAGCTCGGGAAGCTCCCATTTGCGCGTGGCGTGCAAGAGGAACGACAGGCGCGGCGGCATCGGAAACTTCACGTTGCCCTTGTTGCCTCCGCGCGCCAGGTCCATCTCCTCCGTGGCGCCGGTGGCGAGCGCCTTGAGCTCGTCCACCCCCATCGAGGTGCCCTTCGCGAGCAGGCCGTCACCCAGGACGTCCTTGATCGGCAGGATGGTGAGCGCGCCGCCTTCGTGATCCTTCCAGAGCGCGGACGCGCGCAACGCGGTGTCGACGAAGCGTGCATATTGCATGTATGTCGCACCGAAGAACGGATCCTTGCCCGGCGTGAGGAACAGCGTGGCGGGCCATCCGGGCGAGCCCGTGAACCGCGAGAGCGCCGCCATGTACGTGGTATCCAGGTCGGGCCGCTCCTCGCGGTCCACCTTGATCGAGATGAATCGCTCGTTCAGCACGCGCGCAGCGTCGTCCTTCGAGAACACCTCGTCGTGCATGACGTGGCAGAAGTGGCAGGCCGAGTAGCCAATGGAGAGAAAAATAGGCTTGTCCTGGGCCACGGCGGCGGCGAGCGCCTCTTCCCCCCACGGATACCAGTCGACGGGGTCGTGGGCGTGCTCCCGCAGGTACTGGGACGCCGCGTCCTTGAGGTGATTGCCCTCGCGACGGATCGCTTCCGGCTCGCGCGGGGCGGGCGTGGGGGCCGTGACCGCGGGCTGCGTGGAGGGCGAGGCCCTGCGCGCGTCGTCCTTCGTGCACGACGCGCAAACGGAGGCGAGAAGGAGCAGCGAGATGACCCTGAGCCCGCGTGGCATTTCGCTCCCGACGGTACCAGAGTCCTTGCGCGTGCGCCGTGCGCGCTACTTCTTCAGCTCGTCGGTCACCAGCTGGATCTCTGCGGGAGAGAGCGAACGGAAGCGCGGGGGCGGCATCTTCCGGAACACGTCGGTCGGGAGCGATAGGCGATGGATCGCGAGGTCCTTCTCCTCACGGGTCATGTTCGCAAGGTCGTCGACGCGGAACTTCTCGCGCGTCTCGGACTGGTCAAGGTTCTTGTTGTGGCACTGCTGGCACTGCTGCACGAGGATCTGCGCGCCGGTGAGGCCAGCCGCTGGACGGAAGGACATGTCCGAAGCTGCCGAGTCCAGGAAGATGTCGCGGATGTCCATCATCTGCGCGGCGGGCGTGGAGCCCGCCATGACGGCCTTGTAGTTCGCGGCCGCGGCGGACAGCTTGGTCGGGTCGGTGACCTTGATGTCGTGGTACGGCGGCGGGATGTCGGACGCCGCCATGGACGCCTGATAGAGCTTGAGCCAGGTCGGCGAAGTTCCCATGGGCAGGTTGCTGGCCGGTTGGTTCGCGTTGACCTTCTGGACCTCGCTGAGGATCGTCTGCGTCGTGTACTCGTTGGGCTGGTTCTTGAAGCCCATGTTCTCGACAAGGCCTTCGAGCTGCGCGGGATCGGAGTTCGTGATCGCCGCGCCCGGGATGCCTGCGTACGCCTCGGTCGTGGGATGCGCCGTCGCGTAGTCGGCGAGCAGCACCTGGCCGTTCGTGCGGTTGTTCCGGAAGAAGTGACCCCACGGGTTCTGGAGCTCCTGCATGCGGAGGATCTTCTGCGTGCTGGGGCCGCCTGTCTGGTGGCACTGCTGGCAGTCCAGGACGGTGTTCTTGATGTCGTTCTCGCTGTAGAGCGAGTACACGCCCGTGAAGTTCGTCTCCACGGACGGCGTGAGCACATCCGCGTTCGTGCAGCCCTGCGGCGTCGTGTCGCACGCATGCTCGAACTTGAAGATGAAGAAGTTGAGGGCGTTGCCGTTCGTGGGATCGTTCGAGACGAGCTCCACGAACTGCTCACCGCGCACGAAGCCCATGGCCACGAAGCTCGCGAGCGCCTTCGGGTTGTTGACGCGCCCGGTGGACGGCGGCGGCGTGAAGATGATCGCGCGCGGGTTGATCGCGGTGACGAACTTGGTGACGAGCGACGACGAGTGTCCGGAGAGGACGAACCCGGGATTGCCGCCAGTGCCGTTGTTGTTGTTGCCGGACTTGAAGTCCAGGCCGAGGAGCTTCTGGAGATCGACGAGGCTCTTGATCGCGGGCGGTGTGGCCGGCGTGCAGAACGCCTTCGACACGGCATCGCCAAGCTTGCGCGCGCAGAGGCTCGCGAGCTGCGTTTGCCCCTGCGGCAAGAAGAAGAGCGGATCCTTCACGGTGTCCAGGTTCAGGCCGCCGTCGCCGCCAGCGTCGGCGTTGCCGTTGCTGTTGTCGCCACCGCCTGGGTGGTTGCCACCGCCGTTCGTGGGAGTGCCTCCGTCATCGGTGCCGTTCGCCTGGTCGGCGTTCGCGCCGGGATCGCTGCCGACGCCACCGTCGCTGGAGCACGCCGCGATGGCGGCCGCTCCCACGATCGCCAAGAACCCAAGGACCTTTTTCCCAACCATGATCGTCTGCTCTGCAAGCCCTCGGCCAGCGGTTGGCCCGCTCCGCGGACCGGAATTGAACCAAATTCAACGGCTGCGACACCGCACCCACGGGTAGATGGAGAGCAGGGATGGTTCACGGATGCCTCTGGGACGGGGTGGGATGTCGCGCGTGGGCGACAGCTGCCAACTGATCTATCGTGGAGCCACCATGCGCGCCCACATCGTATTTCCTGCGTTGCTCGTCTCGCTCGGCATTGGCGGATGCAAGGACGATCCGAAGCCGAACCCCACGCCCGCGTCGCAGCCGTCGCTCTCCGCGTCCAGCGTGCCCGCACCGACAATGGACACGCGCTTCCTGGACGACGCAGCGAAGCGCGTGCTCGTGGAGATCGCGACGCTGGAGACAACGAAGGACGTGACGTGCTGGACCAGCTTCCGTCAGCTCGACTCGTTCATCTCGTCGGGCCAGTACTCGAACTTCGCGGTGCTCGCGAAGATCACCGCGGTGAAGGCGCTCTTGCGCGCAGCGTGGGAGAAGGCGTCGAACGGCACCAAGGCAGCGGAGCTCGGGCCGGACGACTTCAAGATCGCGACCGACGTCACGCTGGACCCCACGAAGAAAGACAAGCTCGCGTCGTTCGCGACGGACCTGGGCATGAAGGCGTACAAGGACTACCGCACCACCAGCGAGCACTGGCGCGTGGTGCTGTCGGTCATCTCGGACGAGATCGCGACGTCTGGCAAGGGAACCAACCTGCGGCCGATCGGGAAGGACGGCCTGCCGGCGTTCGCGGAGCTTGCAACGCGGCTCTCGCTCGCGGTGCTGCAGGCGTCGGGGGAGCTCGCGCGTGACGAGCGCTCTCCTCTGATCGAAGGCACGCACGTGAAGCGCGCGCACGCCGACCTCTCGAAGAAGCTCGGTCTCGTGAACGCCGAGCGAACGCCCGCGCCCTTGCCAGAGGTCGATATCGTCGCGCGCCTTTCACCGCTCACGAAGACGCTCGTCGACGGAAAGATCACCGCGCTGCAGACGTTCAACAAGGACTCGAAGGACCTGGTCACCGATCTGAACCGGGTCACACCGAAGATGCCCGTGACCAAGGAGGCGCTCGACGTGTGGACGAAGGACCTCCAGTCGTTCACGCACTTCGTCGCCGGCGGGTACGAGCCCATGCAGGCAGACAACTTCCTGGCCGACGGCAACTTCGCGCCGAAGGACCAGCCGCGCCAGGCGTACGTGGACGCGGCGCGCGCGGAGAACATCACGCTGCAGCTCTTCCCGCACGTGATCATGCCGAACGGCGATGTGAAGGTGCGGTTCGAGCCGAACCCGGGCGCTCCTGCCGACAAGCCGCGGAAGGCCTACGACGAGCTGATGCTCGACTACCAGCAGAACGCAGTGCGCGACACCGCATGGCACTGGCTCCTGATGCAGAACGTCTGGAAGGAGCGCGCGTTCGCGATGGATCCGTTCGCCTCGGAGTACGTGAGCGAGATCCTCTCCGTGATGATCACGCACTACCTGGTGCGCGGCGCCGAGCTCGCGAAGGCCGCAAACAAGAAGACGATCGATGCGGACATCGCGAAGAAGGTGCGCGACCGCGACTACGTGATGGTGATGCCGCGGAGCGACGAGTCCAAGGCGTGGACCCCGGAGCAGTGGAAGAAGAAGGACGCCGTCCTCGCCGCATATCCGAAGACGCTTTTCACAGACGTCAGCGCGAAATCGGGCCTTCCCACCGTGGCCCCGAAGGTCCCGGAGAAGGCGACAGGATTCGACATCCAGGAGGCGATGGGCTCTGGCATCGCGGTGGGGGACGTGAACGCGGACGGTTATCCGGATCTCTTCGTCGCAGGCGAAGGCATGGGCCGGCTCTACTTGAACAAGGGCAAGGACGCGCCCGGCACGTTCACCGACGCGACCGCTGCGTGGAAGGTTCCCGAGGGGCTCGACGACTCGCACGGCGCGCTCTTCGCCGATCTGGACGGCGACGGCGCCGTGGATCTCCTGGTCGTACGCAGCGAGCATCCGTCGCTGCTGCTCAGGCAGGAGAACGGCGCGTTCACGGACACGGCCGGCAAGAGCGGCCTTGCCACGCACAACGGCGCGCACGTCGCGCAGGCATTCGACTACGACAAGGACGGCGACCTGGATATCTACGTCGCGTACTACGGCTCGGACGTTGCGAACCAGAAGCACGGCAAGAATCAGCCGAGCATGGACGGCAAGAACGGCAGCCCGCACCAGCTCGTCCAGCGCGGCGCAGACGGCCGGTACACGGAGGTGGGCGCGAAGGCCGGCGTGGCGGATGTGGGCTGGACGCTCGCCACCACCGCGTTCGACTACGACAACGACGGCGATCAGGATCTCTTCCTGGCAAACGACTTCGGCGCGGACACGTTCTACCAGAACAACGGCGACGGCACGTTCACCGACGTGTCAAAGGCCACGGACACCGCCGACCGCGGCAGCGGCATGAACGCCAGCATCACGGACGTGAACGGCGACGGCTTCTTCGATCTCTATGTGTCCAACATCGACATGTTCTCGAAGAACATCAAGGTCATCTTTCCCACGGACGAGAGCACGATCACGAACATCGATCAGAAGCTGCAGCAGTCCTTCCAGTACCTGTCCGGCAACAAGCTCTTCGTGAACCCGGCCGACCCGAAGGGCAAGAAGCCGTGGAAGGCGGAGCAGGGCGCGCGCTTCGAGCCGGGTGATCGCGGCTGGGGCTGGGCGTCCATCTTCTTCGACTACGAGAACGACGGCGACGAGGACATGTACCTCTCCACCGGCTGGCTCGAGACCAGCTTCGCGTCGAACCAGAAGAAGCAGATGTTCATCGCGGACGACGGGACGTTCTACCTGGCGCCGCAGACATCACCGGAGGCGTTCGCGTCGAACGGCCGAGCCGCGGTCGCGGTGGACATCGATCGCGATGGCGATCAGGATCTCGTGCTCGCCAATTTCCGACAGCCGCCAAGCGTGTTCATGAACACGCAGGCCACGAAGAACCACTGGGCGGGATTGCGGCTGCGAGGCAACGGCGCGAACACGAGGGCCGTGGGAGCGCGCGTCACGGTGACGGCGGGTGGGAAGAAGAAGATGCGGGAGCTGTCTGCGGGCAACGGCTACCTGGGGCAGATGGACGACGTGATCTACCTGGGCACCGGCGCGGACGCCGTGACGAGCGCGGTGGTGAAGTGGCCGGGAGGAGCGGAAGAGACCATCACGATCAAGGCGGATGCGATCACGGACGTCACGCAGAAGAAGTAGGACGAAGCTCAGTGGACGCCGGGGCCCATGACTGTGGGGCAGCCAATGTTGATCGAGACCTTGCCCTTCGGATCCGCTTTCACCGTGTCGCAGGACATTCCGTGCAGGGTCACCGACCTGGGATCTGCCGGGTTGTCGTACGTCCAGCCGTTGCCCATGTCCTGGCCCACGACCACGTTCATTCCAGCGCCGTTCGTGAACACCACGTTGACCTTCGACGGATCGATCGCGCCGCCGTCGGGGCGGTCCAGCGTGAAGGTGCACGACGCGAGCTGACCGCGGATGGTGTTGATCGCATCCACGAACGACTTTGTGAGCGCGGCGACGCTTGCGGAGGCCGCCGGATCCACCTCGAAGTAGCAGACGCTGGCCAGGTTCTTGTTCTCGGTCGGATTGCAGCCCGCCGGTGCCGCGCCGCCCGCCACGGCGACCTGACCCAGGAAGGAGGGATCGAAGTTGCCCGTGTTGTTGGAGGGAAAATTGCCGACCCCCACCACGAACGTGGTGATGGGACCCGCGGGGCCCGTCTTCGCGAGCTCGCCGGCGACGAGCGTGACGTCCTGCTTCGTCGTGCTATCCGTGGGCACGCCGTCGGTCATCAACACGAGCACCTTCTTGCCGTTCGGTTGCAGCAAACCCGACGGCGTGAAGGCCTCGAGCTCGCTGTACGCGCCAGTGAGCGCCTTGTTCGTCGGCGTCCCCGCGGACGGGTTCTCCTTGTCGATGCGCTTGTGCAGCGCCGCAGCCTGCGTTGCATCCACGAACGCGATCGACACGTCCTTGTTGGACGGATAGGGACCACCACCGCCCGTGGGGTCATTCTGATCGGAGAAGGCGATGAGCCCGATCCCGAACGAAGGATCGTTGCTCTTCTGGATGTCGTCGAAGATGGAGTCGAGCGCCGGGACCACCGCGTTCCATTTGTTCTGCTGGCCCATGCTGCCGGAGCCGTCCAGGACGATGAGCATGTACACCGGCTGTCGGGAAGCGGCGGCCGTCGCCGTTGCGCACGAGGCATCGAGCAGTCCACCGCCTCCGTCAGAGCCGCCGCCGTCCGTCACGCCGAAGTGGTTGATGGGACCGCCGTCGCCCTCGGTGCCAATGCCGCTGTCGTCGTCCGCATGAGGATCCGTTGGCGAGCTGCCACATCCAGGGCCCGCCAGGAGCCCGGCGACAGCGAACGACACGACCGCGTACGAGAGCTTTCGCATGCACGGTGTGTAGCAACCGTGGTGCCACACAAAACAGCTCAGAAACCCCGGAAATTCGGCCCCTTCCCGTCCAGTTGCGCAATGCCATTCCGTGCCAGAGCCGTCCTCCGTGGTCAGGGCCCAGGCTCCGTTGGCATTGTCAGTGGTATTCTTCGGGCATGATCACGCCAGCGGGCGCGAAGAGGGGCCCTCCGACAGCGCCCCCGCTCCTGGCGTATGAAGCGCGCATCGTCGACATCGTCGTGCGCCCAAGCAAAGAGGAAGCCTCCGCCTTCGAGCGCGAATCGATCGAAGCGGTCGTCGCCGGGAAGAAGAAGTCGTTCGCGTCGTGGACGACCGGCCTTGGCGACGAAGGCCTGGCGATCTTCAATCGCATGCCGTCAACCGCATGGTGGGTGCGCGCGTACGACCTGGAGAAGCTCCTCGTTCACTGGGGGCTCCGCGCCCTTCCGGGGATCGTCGCGTGCGGTGCGGGCGCGCCGTCGGAGACCGTGCCGGTCGCGGCGCACATCGACTCCCCGCAGATCGCTCCGATGATGGCCGAGGCATATGGCCGTCTCCCGAAGCAGCGTGCCCAGGGCGAGAAGTGGCTCTTCGAGTTCCCGGAAGCGGCGGCGATCGGGCTCGTACCGGCGGCGGCATACGGTCGCGGCAACGCGAAGAAGTTCGCCGAGGGCGGGCTCGCACGATTGGTCGACGGTGGCCGCGGCTCGGTGGTGCGCGACGTGATCGCGCGCTATGGTCTCGACGACGCGCTCTCGGCGCTCTTCGCCAGCGCTGAAAAGAACGGGGCGCCAGCGAGGACGCGGCCGTCGGTCGACACGGACGCAGAGGTGCGCGAGCTCGAAGCGATCCTCCGTCGCGCGACGCCGAACACGGCCGCGTACGAGCGCCTCGATCGCCTGGTTCACGTCGACAGCGATCGTGCGCTCTTCGCCATCGCGGAGCTCTCGAAGCACGCCCGCTCACGGCCGCTCCGCCGCGCGGCCGCGAAGTGCCTCGCCGCGGCGCGCGTACGGCGATCCATCTCCGAAGAGGATCTCGCGCTCCGCATGATCCCAAGGCTCGGCCTCGACGCGCCCGAGTTCAAGGTGGGAGCGGCCAGTCATCGTTTCGCGGCGACCACGGAGCTCGCACCGGCGATCGTGAGCGCCGACGGCACGCGCGCAACCAAGCTTCCCCGCGGCGCGCCCGAGGCCCTGAAGAAGCGATTCGACTTGCTCAAGAAGGAGCTGCGGACGATCGGCACGGCGCTTCGCTCTCGGCTCGAGCTTCGGATGATCTCGGGCGACACGTGGTCGAAGGACGCATTTTTGGAGCACGTCGTCGGTCACCCGGTGCTCGTCGAGATCGCGCGCGGCCTCGTATTCTCCGCCGACGGCGTGCTGTTTCGGGTGACGGAGGACACGACGCTGGCGAGCGAAGACGATCGCACCATCGAGCTCTCCGCCAACGCGCGCGTGACGATCGTCCATCCGCTCGACGCGAGCCCCGAGACGCTGAAGCAGTGGGCCGACCGCTTCGGCGACTACGAGATCTTGCAGCCGTTTCCCCAGCTCGGTCGCGAGCACGCGAACGTCGTTGCTACGGGCAATCGCATTCCATCACTCGAGGGCGTGTCGCTCCCGAGCGGGCAGCTGCTCGGCCTCGAGCGACGCGGCTGGCAGCGCGGGCACATCGATCACGGACCGACGCTCGAGTCGATGCAGCGCGCGTTGCCAAGCCTGTTCGCTGAGGTCTGCTTTCAACCGGGAATTCGGCTCGATTCCGTGGACGCGGACGAGCCGCAGCGAATCCTACGCGTGGACGTGCGGGGACCCTCCGGCGAAACCGGCGAAGGCGCACCGCCCCCTTCGCGCCGCGCCCTGAGCGAGATCGTGCGCGACCTGGGCCTCGCGTGAGCCGCCAAGCTCACCGCAGCTGGTCTTCTTCGCCATCCTCGGCGGCGTGCCGAACCAGCTCCTGCATTTCGACCCCACAAATCCTGCAGCGTCGAAGCTCACGTCCGCCGACTGGAAGAAGATCCTCGGCAACGATCCGGGCGCGTACGACTACGCCGGCATCGACCCGCACATGATCCAGTCGATCACACCGCGTGCGGGTTTGCCTGCGCCCAGCGCCACGAGCGGCGACAACGGCACGGACCCGGTCCACGGCCGCGAGTGGGACAACAAGGGCAACGACTTGCAGTATGCATGCACCTTCCCGCTGCCCACACCCGCGACCTGCCCGAAGGCGGGGGACGCCACGTGCGGTGACTGCGACGGCACCAGGAACCCGCCCCTCTGCGGAGCGAACGCGCTCCAGCAGGTCCGCGCGAAGTCCTACCCGACGGTGCGCCAGCTTCGGGTCGCGCACGGCCTGGGCGACCAGGGGATCGCCGCCTCGATCTGCACGCGGACGGTGAACCTGGACGGCGTCACGCCCGAGCCCGAGCCAGGCAATCCGCTCTATGGATACCGGCCCGCGGTGAAGAGCATCGTCGACCACATGATGCCTGCGCTCACGCCCTGAATTCCGGAGGAGAACCGTCGCGGTGGCGTCGAGTCAGCTGGCCGACCCCTTCGAGGCGCCCATCGCGCGGAGCTCGCGAACGCCGCGTCCGGTCTTCTTCCGGAGCAGGGTGCGGAGCGTGACGCCGTCGCCGTAGCCAACGGCTGCCGCGATCTGCTCGATCGAGTCGGTTGTCGTGGAGAGCCGGTGAACGGCCGCCTCCACGCGAAGGTCCTGGACGTACGAGAGCGGCGTCTTGCCCAGCACCTGTCGCATGCGCCGCTCCAGCGTGCGTTCGCTTGCGCCGACGTTGCGCGCTGCGTCGGCGAGAGAGAAATCGTCAAGGTGTCGATGCGCCCACTTCTCGAATCGCTCGACGAGCGGGTCAGCGTGGGCAAGGTGATCCGGCATCGCGTACTGGGCCTGCGAAGGGCGGGTATCGAAGAGAAGGTAGCGCGCGGTCGCCTGCGCGAGGGCAGGGCTCCGCTGACGCACCAGCCAGAGCGACAGATCGACATGCGCCAGCGCAGCGCCCGCCGTCACGACCCGCGACGACTGGACGATCATGCGCGACTCGTCGAGTGCCACGCCGGGGAATCGCTCGCGGAACAGCGGCGAGAGCCACCACGTAGTCGTCGCCTGGCCACCGTCAAGGATACCGGACAGCGCGATCACGAACGTCGCCGTGCACGCGCCAGCGACGCGCGAGCCAGCCTTTGTCCACGTGCGGAGGAGATCGGCGGCCTCGGCCACATCACGACGTTCGAGCGCCTGGAGCACGGTGTCGCGGGTCTTGCAGCCGAGCGCGGGAACGATCACGACGTCGGGACGCGGCCCCTCGAGCACCGGCTCGACCGGGACCTTCAGGCCGTGGCTCGTGGTCACGGTTCGGCGAAGACCGCACAGCTTCACCTCGTATCGGCTCGACTTGCGCGCAAATTCGGGCGCGAGATCGTTCGCCGTGGCGAGGGTGTCGAGAACCACGGAGAGGCCAGTGTCGAAGACGCCGTCGAGCACGAGGACCGAAACGAGCATGTCTCGACGGTAGCACCGCAATCGATAGCGAAATCGCCGCCAACGCTAGCGATTACGCCAGTGGCGAGATCGCTATCAAAGTTGGCGGGGCCGCCACTGACGGATCTCCGCGCCGTCGCTATCTTCAAGGCTCGAAAGTGAGGTCATCATCATGGTGAAGGTTGGATTGCTCGTGCGTCTCGTTGCGAAGGCTGGGAAGGAAGAGGAGGTGGGGGCGTTCCTCGCAAGCGCACTGCCGCTTGCGCGCGAAGAGGACAAGACGATCGTGTGGTACGCCATCCGCATCTCGAAGAGCGAGTTCGGGATCTTCGACGCGTTTGCGGCGGATGAAGGCCGACAGGCGCACCTCAAGGGGCCGATCGCGGCGGCGCTCATGGCGAAGGCTGGCGAGCTTCTCGCAGAGCCGCCCAAGATCGAGCAGGTCGAGGTTCTGGCCTCGAAGTAAACTTGGGTCGATGCCCTTCTTCGCGTAGTCGACATCCGTGCAGTTCTTGCACACGTATCCGCTCACGACCTGCACGGACGTAGGAACGGCGCCTCGCGGATAGCCTTGAGGGCCGGTGTCATCAACACCGACTTTGACGTACCATCGGTCCATGCGTCTCCTCGCGCCTTCTCTCCTGGTCTGCCTCGCCGCTGTCGCGTGCTCTTCCAAGTCCGACAGCAAGCCCGCGTTCACGCCGCTCCCACCCGTGACGACCGCGGACGAGACGGACACTGTGACCCGCGCTGCCGCGCATGCACGACAGGTCTACAAGGCAGGGCCGAATCCATCCAACATCGACGGGCTCGCCACGTACGAGTCTGGCGGCTTTGGCGACGACGCGGCGGGGCCCGGTCAGAAGTACACGACCGTGGTGTTCGACGGCAGCGCGGCTCCGAAGGCCGGCCCGAACGCGAAGCGCCTGGTTCGCTTCGTCCACATGCCGGACCTGCAGCTCATGGACGACGAGTCCCCCACGCGGCTTGGCAGCTTCGACGCGGCGGACACCACGTCCTCCGCGCTGCGCCCGCAGGACGAGTTCGAGTGCCGCATCGTCAACGCCGCTGTGCGCACCGTGAACGCGTTGCATCGGAAGGATCCGATCGCGTTCCTGCTGCTCGGTGGCGACAACGCCGACAGCGCGCAAGGCAACGAGCACGACTGGGTGCTCGACATCCTGGGCGGCGCGGACAGCGTGAAGTGCGACTCCGGTGACCCCGACGATCCCGTGCCGGGACCCGACAACGACGGCAAGGATCCGTTCAAGGCCGAGGGCCTGGCCATACCGTTCAAGTGGGTGACCGGAAATCACGACGTGCTGGTGCAAGGCAACCTCAAGGTGGAGCCCGCGATCTCCATGAAGGCGCTCGGCACGGTCTCGGGCGGCGGCACCCGCGACTATTCGGCCGGGCAGGACGGCAATATCAACAAGGGAAACTTCGTGGTGGCCGATCCGAAGCGCGCGCTCCTCTCGCGCGCGGACCTCATGGCCAAGATCGCGGCGCACCAGGACGGACACGGCGTGGGCCCCGAGCAGACCGCGAGCGGCAAGGCGATCTACACGTTCGACGTGGATGGCACGCAGCTCCGCTTCCTGGTGCTCGACACGGCCGCGGAGACCGGCGGGGCCGACGGCATCCTGCACAAGGCAGACGTGGACAAGTACATCGCGCCCAAGCTGGACAAGGCCAAGGCGGACGGCAAGCTCGTCATCCTTGCGTCGCATCATGCGGTCGACTCGCTCACGATGGACGGCGGCGCATTCGGCAGCGCGCAGCCCGATGCGTTGCTCGCCGCGGACTGGACCAAGATCCTTGCTGCGTATCCGAACGTGATCTTCAGCATGGTCGGACACACCCACCGGCATCGCATCCAGAAGGTGCAGACCGACGCGACCCACGGCTTCTTCGAGGTGATGACCTCGGCGATCGCGGACTACCCGCACGAGTTCCGCGTCGTTTCGATCTTCGACCAGGACAACGGCTATCTCATGCTGCGCGGCACGGTCACCGACTACTCCGTCGAGAATGATCCCGTCGCCGCCGAGGGTCTGCGCCGCGGCATCATCGACTACACGTCTGGATACGCGCCCGACATCGGCCCCGGCCAGCCTGGCGACCGCAACGTGGAGCTCTGGGTCAAGAAGCCCTGAAGACCATCAGCGGCACGTGTCCGCAGCGGAGGGCTCCGGCAAAGCGGCCTTGCACTTCATCGGATACGGCGCGTTTTCACCCTCTCCCGTGAGCTCGCACGTCGCGCCCGCGACACACGCGGCGCTGCCAATGAAGGAGCCGCAGTCGGCGCCGATCTGCAACGTCGCTGGCTGACACGTGCGACCGTCCTCGATGCAGAAGAGACCAGATGCGCACGCGCGATCGTCGCACGTGTCGCCAAGCCTCGCGTCGCCGGGGGCAACGCAGATGCCGCGCTCGCAGGGCGCACCTCCAGCGCAACCGCCGGGGTACGTGTCACACGCGCCGCCAGACCGTCCACGCGGGACACAGACACCGACGCTCGGATCGTTGGCGCGGTGGTCGAGCGCACAATAGAGCTCGTCGTCGCAGTCGAATGATCCGCCCTTTGGCTCGAGCGTGCAGCGACCACCGCTGACCTTCTTGGTCGTCTTGCACACGCCGCTCTCGCAGGTCGCGGACCGACTGCACGCAGTGAGCGGCTCATCGCATCGCTCGCCAAGGAGCCGCAGCTCGAGGCACACGCCGCATGTGCCCCACTGATCAGAGCTGCATCGACCGCCGCACTGCCGATCGTAAGTGCAGGCGCCGCCCCTGCTGCGGATGCCGAGCGCGGTAACGTCGCCTGGCGCATCGGCGCTTGGTCGGATCTCGCCGCACGCGGACAGGATGGAGATCGAAGCGAGGAGCAGGGAGAACAACGAGGGGCAGAGGATGCGCATGCCCAACGCGCGTGCAGCCCTCGCGCCATGCACGGATTTGACCGGATTCCTCTTTCCAGGGCCGTCGAGTTACCACCGCCGGGCGCTGCAGTTACCACCGTCTGAACACGCCTCCGGTGGTTACCCGTGAAATGGTAACTATAGGGACCTGCCGTCATCTAACATAACGTAATTGTGGGTATGACGGCGGTGGCCCGGTTGTCGCTTGATTGACCCTGAGGTGAATGGGAAATGGTAACTCTTGGTGCGACGGGGGCGATCGAGCCCTCCCAAACAGGAGGCGCGCCGGGCGCATGATCGAGCACCCTCGCTACGAGCCGTTCGAGGTCCTCGGAGAGGGCGCGCAGGGGCTCGTCGTCCGCGTGATGGATCGCGAGGCCCCGAACCGCGCGCTCGTCGCGAAGGTGTGGAAACCCGGGTCGTTCGAGCCGGGCCTCCTGGAGGCGGAGTTCGCGCTCCTTGCGCGGCGTCGCGTGAGCGGCCTTGTCCGCGCGCACGATCTCGGGCGCGACACGAAGACCGGAGCGCCGTTCCTGGTGGAGGATTTCGTTGCGGGAGAGGACTTCGCGGAGCACCTCGCGGGTGCGTCGCGTTCTCCGGAGGTCGGCACGCGAAGACTGGCCTCGGTGCTTCGCGACACCGCGTGCACCCTGGCGTCGCTGCACGCTGCGGGGTTCGTTCATGGCGACATCAAGCCGGCGCACGTGCGCATGAGAACCGGCCCGGATGGCCAGCCCGCGGGCGCGGTGCTGCTCGACCTGGGAGCGGCGCTCCAGACGCGCGACCCGAAGGCAAGCGCCGTGGCACTCACGCGCGCATACGCCGCACCGGAGGTGATCGCGGGAAGCACCCCCAGCGTCGCGAGCGATCTGTACTCACTCGGCGCATCGGCGTGGTCGGCAGCCACTGGCGCGCCGCCAGGGGCGATGGGCCCGGAGCGCGGCGGCCTGCGTGATCGAGCGCCATGGGTCCCGCCAAGTCTCGCTGCGATCATCGAGAGGCTCGTCGCGCTCCATCCATCGGACAGGTTTGGCACTGCCGAAGAGCTGCT
This sequence comes from Polyangiales bacterium, assembly GCA_038230375.1. GTDB lineage: Bacteria > Myxococcota_A > Polyangia > Polyangiales > Polyangiaceae > JANXLV01. The sequence continues at coordinate 168,646 of JBBRNJ010000004.1, forward strand.
CTCCGCGCTGTCCACGCTGAGCGCGTTTCTCGTTCACCGCGCACCGGGAGACATGGCGTACGCCACGCTCTTCGGACGCGAAGACCAGCTCGCGGAGCTGTTGCGAACGGACGGCGTGCCCAGCGTTCGCTGGGTCACCGGCCCCGCTGGGTCCGGCAAGAGCCACCTCCTTCGCGAGGCGATGACGCGTGCGTTGCTCTCGGGACGCGCCGCACGCCTGATGGAGCTGCCCACACACGATCCGAGCACCGTGCTGCGCCTGGTGCGCTTTCTGCGCGGCGAAGAAGCTGCGTGGCCGTTCGCATCTACGCCCATGCTCCTCCTCGTGGACGGCATCGAGGACGCGCCAAGAGATCTTGCGTCCGCGCTGGACGCCTACGCATGCCGCGTGGAGCGCGCACGCGACGTTGCGATCGTCGTATCCGCGCGCCACGAGCGCGACGGTGCGATCTCTCTTGGGCCGCTGGCGACCGACGCGTTCCACGCCCTCGCTGGCTCGCTTGGCGTGTCATCGCCAACCGGCCTCGCGGACCTTGCGCGCGCGTCCGAGCGCTGGCCGGGGTGGGCCGTGGCTGCGCGCGCAGGCATGCCCATCCAGCGGGACGCTGTCCTTGCACGCGCGCGCAGCCTGTCTTCCGCGGCCCGGGAGCTGCTCTGCCTGGTGTCATTCTGGGGCGGCGCCACGCCGCGCGCAGTGTGCGTAGCTTCCTCCAGTGATGCACCGAGCGCCCTCGGCGAGCTCATCGCGGCGAGCCTTCTCTGCCGCAGGGGGGAGTCCGACGTGGCGCTCACGTCACCAGCGCTCGCGGACGCGCTCGCTGCAGCGCTCGCCACGCAGGAGCTATGCGATCACGCCGCGGAGCTGCTGCTCTCGCGACCCGAGCAGGAAGTGATTCCGATGCTTCGCGTCGCCACCGCGATGCCACCGCCACGAAGGCATGCAGAGCTGCTGTCTGCCGCAGCGGTCCTGGCACGCGAACAAGGGCTGGCCGCGGAAGAGACGGACGCGCACCTGGCGCTGCTGGACGCGTCGGAGCACCGCACGGCCGCACGCCTCACCCGCGCCGAACGACTCACCCGCGACGCGGGGCGCAAGGCGGCGCACCAGCGCGTCAGCGAGTGGCTGTGGGATCTCGCGCGGACCGACGCGAGCGTGCTGTCGCTCGCGCTGCGACGCAAGGCAGAGAAGCTGGGCCGGGAGGGCGACTACGCCAGCGCGCTCCGCGATGTCGAAGAGGCGAGGGCGCGCGCCGATGACCGGTCCGACGCCGCATCCACCGGCTATGCGCTGGCCACGCGCGGCGCGATTCACCTCTACGCGGGCAACGGCGCCCTTGCCGAGGAGGCGCTGGAGCAGGCGCGCGCCACCCTCACTCTTGTCGCGGACCCCGACGCCGAGGAGATGGCGCGGCTCGACCACAATCTTGGCGCGGCGCTCCTGTACAGGAACGAGCCCGCGAAGGCCGCGGAGGCTCTCACGCGCTCGCTTGCAGCAAAACGAAGCCTCTCGGACCTCGCGGGCGTGCGCTCGTGCCTCATGAACCTGGGCATTGCGCGTAGCAAGGCAAGGGCATGGGATGCGGCCGAAGAGGCGCTTGTCGAGGCGACGCAGCTCGCGGCGGTGCTCGGGCAGGCCGGCGGGCTCGCGTGGTGCTGGGTCGAGCGCGCGGAGCTGTCGCTTCGTCGCGGTCGCACGGCAGAGGCGGCGCGCTTCGCGGCGGAGGCGCTCGCGCGGAAGAGCGCGCTGCCAGGCGGCGTGATCGCGGACCTGTCGCTCCTGCGGGCCGAGATCGCGCTCGCGCAGGGGCGCGGGGACCTTGCAAACCTGGTACTTGCAGAGCTGTCACCCGACACGCGCGCGGAGGACGCGGGCGTCGATGCACGCGCGTGGCTCTGCGAGAGTCGCATTGGCCTTGGGTCGTTGCCCGTTCGCAGACGATCAGCCTCGCGCTCCGCTGCTCGCGCTATGCGCCGCGCTCGAGAGGCCAACGACGACGAGCTCTTCGAAAGAGCACGCGACGTTCTCCTCGGCATCCGCGGCACTGCAACGAAGCCCACGACAGCTTCAGCGACCATCACCACAAACACCACGAGAGCCGCGCCCATGGATGACACACTCTGGGATCTACTTGCCCGCCTCACCGCCGCAGACTCCGCGGACGCCGCGGCGCACGTCTTTCTCGCAGCGCTCGCCCGCGAATCGAAGGCCGAGCGCACGTTCCTGATCGTGCGCGGCCCGCGCGACGCACGCGATCAGATCGGCACGGTATGGGGCATGGACGCGGATGGCCTGCCTCTCGATCAGCCAGAGCAGAGATTGCCCATGGGCATCGTGCTCGCCGCGCAAGACAGCGAGGGTCCGATCTATGAGCGTGATGTCGACAATGGCGTCGGGCGCGGAGCACGTCTGGCGTTTGCGCGCAGACACGCGGAGATCGTCATGGAGCATCGGTTCGTGCCCGGTCGCTTCGACGCCACGGAGCCCACGGATCTGTCGCGCTGGCTGGCGCTCGCTGGCGTGGTCGTTCTCATGGCCTCGCGACCCTCGGCCCACGCCGTTGTTCCCTCCACCGCGACCGGCGCCGTGTCAGACGCGCGAAGCATGGCCCAGTCACGGCCATGGAGCGAGCCCGCGTTCGACGACAGCACCGTGAACCCGAAGCGCGCGGTGCGGCGGGAATTTCGCGAGATCCGTGGACAGAGCGCCGTGCTGGAGCGCGCGCTCGCACGGCTGGACACGGCGATCGACAGCGAGCTCCCCGCGCTGGTCACGGGGGAGACGGGCGTGGGCAAGGAGCTCTTCTCGCGCGCCATCCACGAGCTGGGGCCACGCGCGCGCGGGCCATTCGTACCCGTGAACTGCGCCGCGATCCCCGACAACCTGTTCGAGGCAGAGCTCTTTGGTCACGCGCGCGGCGCGTTCACGGGCGCCGATCGCGCGCGCGCCGGTCTCCTTGCGAAGGCGGAGGGCGGCACGTTGCTCCTGGACGAGGTGGGCGAGCTCGCTCCCGCACGCCAGGCCTCGCTGCTCCGCGTGCTGGAGAGCCGCCGCTACCGCCCCGTGGGCAGCGACGAGGAGCGCGCGTTCGACGTTCGCATCGTGGCCGCCACCAACCGTGATCTCGCCGAGGCTGTGGAGCACGGCACGTTCCGCAGCGACCTCTTGTACCGCCTACGCGTGCTCGACATCCGCGTGCCGCCACTGCGTGAGCGCGAAGGCGACGTGCCGCTCCTGGCGCGACACTTCCTCTCCGTCGCGAAGAGCCAGACGGAGCTCACGCCGCGCGCGCTAGCTGCGCTGTCCGCGTATGCATGGCCCGGCAACGTGCGCGAGCTGTCGCACCAGATGCAGCGCATCGCGGCGCTGGGGGTCCCGCTCTGCGACGTGATGCATCTGTCGCGCGAGATCCGCGCTGCGATCCCCGCGGGCGCGAAGGCGACGCAGGGCAAGCGCGTTGAGCATGAGGCGCAGGGCGAGCAAGCGGAGGTCCTTCGCGCGATGGAGCTCGAGGGCGGCAACATCACGCGCGCGGCCGCGCGTCTGGGGCTCACGCGACACGGCCTGAAGAAGAAAATGCTGCGATTGGGGTTGCGCGCCAAGCTCGGCGTGCAAGGTTCAGGGTGAGCTTCATGCGTCTTTCATCCACCATCTTCCCTGCCCTGCTTTTCCTGGCAGGCGCGCCGCTCGCCTGCGGCGGACACACTAGCAACGGCGACGGTAGTGGAACGGGCGACGCAGGTGCGAGCGGTGACGGCGCGGCAGGGCCTGGCGCATTCGTGTCGACGAACCCCGGTCCCGAGCCGTCGTGCCTGACCATCGGCGCGCCCGCCAACGTCTCGCAGGACGATCTCTACGGATATCCGCCCTACGCCGCGTACGGGTGCAGACTCGTCTACGTCCGTGCAGACACGGGCGCGCTGGTCCTCCGAGACCTGGCGACCGGCGTCGAGAAGGAGATCGCCCCGTCATCAGAGCACCCGGAGCGGCCCACCGTCTCCGCCGACGTCGTCGCATGGCAAGGGAACGGCGCGTCCGGCTCTCCCGAGGTACATGTACTCTACAACGACAAGACCGTGGCGTTGTCCTCCGCGTTCGGCACCACGAAAGGCCACGCGTTCGATCACGCAGGCGAGCCGCGCACGGCCAACGGGGTCGTCGTGTTCACGGCCTGGACCGCCGTGGCAGACACCAGCGACACCGACGTGCTCCTCTACCGCGCCGCCGACGACGCGCTCGTGGTGGTCGCAGGCGGCCCCGCTCAGCAGCGGTTCGCGGACGTGAGCGAAGGGAAGATCGCCGTCACCGACTTCATCGAAGATCCCGACGGCACCTTCAACGAGAACGACGCGGACCTGGCCGACATCGGCATCCTCGATCGCGCGAGCGGCATCTACGCGCTGCGAAAGAGCCCCGGAAAGGACGCCTTCCCCGTGCTTGTCTCGGACGACGCGCTCGGCTTCTTGCACTGGGGCGATCACCGACCCGAGCCCAAGTTCCAGGCGTTCGCAGTGATGGGCGCGGCGCTCGCGCTCCCGCCATCGTCGGACAAGCTCCTGTCCGACGTCTCGACAAACATCTTCATCCGGCCGAGCGGCCGCTATGGAGAGCTGTTCTGGGTCACGCAGAGCATGACCGACGGCACGTACGCCCTGAACCATTCGAAGACCGACGGCTCGCAGGCGCCAGCGGCGGTCTCGAACCTCGGTGGTGCGCTCGGCGCGCCGGCATCTGCGAAGGCATTCACGCTGGTCGCCGTTCAGACCGGAACTTTGCAGTCGCTGCATGCAGTTCCTCGATGAGCACGCGCGAAAGGGGCGGGGTCGCCTTTGACATGACCACCGCGCATGCTACGAGCGAGTACCGATGATGATCGCCTCTGTTGCCGCTGCCACTTTCGCCATGGTCGATCCCCGCGAGGGTGTGCCCTGGCTGAGCGTGCTCTGGCCGTTGAACCCGTGATCGCGGAGCCGTCGGAGCGGTAGGGCATGGCCGGCTTCGCCAAGGATCGCCTGGCGAGGATGCACGACGTCCTCGCAGGCTACGTGGAGCGCAAGGAGATGCCAGGCCTGGTTGCGCTCGTCGCGAGCCAAGGCGAAGAGCGTCTCGAGGCGATCGGCAAGATCTCGCACGACAGCAACACCAGCATGAGCGAGCGGACCATCTTCCGCATCGCGTCCATGACGAAGCCAATCGCCGCCGTGGCCGCGATGATCCTGGTGGAGGAGTGCAAGCTTCGCCTGGACGACGCGGTGGACCACCTCCTCCCCGAGCTCGCTGACCGGCGCGTGCTCACGCGGCTGGATGCGGAGCTCACGGACACGGTGCCCGCGAAGCGCGCGATCACGCTGCGCGATCTCCTCACGTTCACCATGGGCCTGGGCCACGTGATGTTGCCGCCTGGCTCGGTGCCCATCCAGGCGAAGCTCGCGAACCCACGCATGTTCCAGGGCCCGCCGCGTCCCAGCGAGATCGCTGCACCGGACGAGTGGATTCGCCTCCTGGGCGAGCTCCCGCTCATTCATCAGCCCGGCGAAAACTGGATGTATCATACAAGCGCCGACGTGCTCACGGTGCTGATCGCGCGCGCGTCCGGAAAACCGTTCGACGTGTTCGTGCGCGAGCGCATCACCGACCCGCTGGGAATGAAGGACACCGCCTTCTTCGTGCCTGCGCCAAAGGTGGACCGCTTCGCGACCAGCTACAGGCCCGCGCCGGACGGCGGGCTCATCGTCTTCGATCCCGCGCAGGACGGAGCCTGGAGCGCGCCTCCCGCGTTCGCGTCCGCAGGCGCCGGGCTCGTCTCCACGGCGATCGACCTGCATGCGTTCTCCACCATGATGCTGCGTGGTGGCTCGTACGGCAGCGCGCGGATCCTGTCGCGCGCGTCGATAGCGACCATGACGCGCGATCAGCTCTCGCACGCGCAGAAGGCTGGCAGCGGCCTGTATCCAGGGTTCTTCGATGGGCAAGGCTGGGGCTTTGGTATGTCCGTGGTGACTGCGCGCCGCGACATCGGGCGCACCGTGGGGACGTTTGGCTGGGACGGTGGGCTCGGCACATCCTGGTCGATGGACCCGACGGAGGAGATGATCACACTGCTCCTCACGCAGCGCGGCTGGACCTCACCTGTGCCGCCGAGCGTCACGCAGGACTTCCGGACGCTGGCGTACGCCGCGCTCTAGTTCGCTAGCTGCACGTCGCCGCCGACTGCCGCTCCGGCTCAGCGCCATTCCTGCGTTATGCGGAGGCGCTCCGGCCAGCACCCGCACGAAAGGCCTGCTTTCGCGGATCCACCGATGCGGCACCACTCATGCACAACGGAGAAGCGGAGGTCGCAACATGCGGTTCTCGTTTCATCTGGCCGCGGCCCTGTCCCTGTTCGGCGTCGCCTGCGGCAATACGTATCATCCCGAATATCATCCAGAGACGTCGGTGCAGTACACGACGTCGAACGCCAACCCGGTGCACGTGCAGACGGGCCAGGCGCAGCCGGTCTACGTGATGCAGCAGCCCACGCAAGGGCAGCCGCAGCAGCCGATGGTGCTGCCCGCAGCTCCTCCTCCCCCGACGCCACCAGAGGGATTCCCGTGGTGAGGAGGGCCGACGTCGCAGCGCTGTTCGTCACCGGCGCTGTTGCGCTCGGATGTGCGGGCTGCGCCAACGAGTACCATCCCGACTATCACCCCCAGAGCAGTTACGCGTACTCGTCGTCGGTGTCGTCGCCGGTGACGGTCTTCAACTCGGGGAATCAATCGACGCCGTCGACCGTGTTCGGAACACCGAGCGTCAATCACAACGGCACGCGCGTGGACCCGGCGCGCGTGATGGTCCTGCAGGGCAAGCACCTCGATCGACCTGCCGAGGTGGTGGGCGTGGTCGACGCGCACGAGGAGATGGGCAAGCACGAAGCGGCGCTGTGGACGCTGAAGACGAAGGCCGCCGCGATGGGCGCGGATGCTGTCGTGGGCGTGGAGTTCAATCACGGAGAAGGCTCGGGTGAGCCGACACATCTGTCGGGCCTGGCCGTGCGCTTTCTGCCGAGCGTCCCCTACCCGGTGGACTGAGACGAAAACCATTGGAGGAGTGAGATCACATGAGAGCGTTCATTTTTGCTGCGTTGGTGAGTGTCTCGTTGGTTGCATGCGCCGAGACCGGGCAAGGGCCAGAGGTCGCGCACGGCGGCGGCGGGGACCATGACGGACACGGCAAGGGCGGCGAGGAGCTCGAAGAGCATCACGCTCCGCTGCCCACGGACGCAGCGACGGTTGCACGCGCGGAGAGCGTGCGCGTGCTCGAGTCGAACGACGTGGGTTGCCCGCTCGAGGCGCTCGGCCCCGTGGACGTGCACGAGAAGATGGAGACCACGAACGCTGCGCTGCACGTCCTCAAGCTACGCGCGGCGGCGCTGGGCGCGGACGCCGTGACCGGCGTGGAGTTCGAGCACGGCGAAGGTGGCGGCGCGCCGACCCACCTCGCGGGCATGGCTGTCCGGTGTCGCGATCTCCTGCACGGTCGCAAGTACGACGTGCTCGGCGAGGTGAGCGTGCGCGGTCACATGGGCAAGGAAGAGGACGCGTTCGAGGACCTGCGCAAGAAGGCAGCGAGCATGAACGCGAACATGGTCCTTGCCATCAAGTTCGAGCACGGCGAGGCCGACGGCGAAGGGCCCACCGTCACCGGCACCGCTGTTCGCGTGCGCGACTGAGCCGACCTTCGGCGCAGACGGGTCAGTAGCCGCGCGTGGAGTCGACCTCGTCCGTCGATTCGTGGCGCGCGCGCGCCGGGAGCCAGGTCGCTGGCGTGAGCTCGGGCCCGCGCTCCTGATGTGCCTCGTCATCTCGATCGAGCGGGAACGGATCGTGGCCGAAGAACAGCGTCGACATGGCCGCGCCACGCGGCAGCTTGAAAACGTCACTCATGTATGAGTTACTAACTCATCCCGGCGGAAATGCAAGCCGGCGTGCTACGGAACGGCCCGATGAGCATCCAGTGGTACCCGGGCCACATGACGAAGGCGCGGAAGGAGCTCGAGGAATGGATGCCGTCGCAGGACGTCATCATCGAGGTCCTCGACGCGCGGATGCCTCGCGCCAGCGCCAATCCGGTGGTCGCGGAGCTGCGCGCGAAGAAGCCGTGCATCTATGTGCTCTCGCGCACGGACCTGGCTGACCCCGAGGTCACCACGACATGGATGAAGTACCTGGGCGCACTGCCCAGCACCGTGGTCGTTCGGCAGACCAACGAGCGACGCTCCGAGGCGCGCACCAAGATCCCCGAGCTCGCGAAGAAGCTCGCGCCGACGCGCTTCGGACCGACGAAGCCGCTGCGCGCCATGATCGTGGGCATCCCGAACGTGGGTAAGTCCACGCTCATCAACGCGCTCATGAACCGCTCCGTCGCGAAGGTGGGTGACGTGCCCGCGGTGACGAAGGCGCGCCAGCTGGTGCAGTTGCCGAGCGGCATTTCGCTGTGGGACAGCCCCGGCATCCTCTGGCCGAAGATCGAGGACCCGCAGGCGGCGCTGCGGCTCGCGTTGTGCGGAAGCATCCCGGACAGCGCGCTCGACTACGAGGTCGTCGCCATGTTCGGCGCGAAGTTCTTCCTCAAGTTCTATCCGGCGCTGCTCACCGCGCGATACAAGCTCGCCGCCATGCCAGCCAACGCGACAGAGCTGCTGTTCGAGATCGGAAAGCGCCGCGGTGGCCTGCGCGCGGGCGGCAAGGTGGACATGCACAAGGCCGCGGACGCGCTCATCCACGACTTCCGAGACGGCGCCCTGGGACGAATCAGCCTGGAGACGCCCGTCCGCGAGAAGCCGGACGCAGACGACATGCAGAGCAACACGGATGACGCGCGCGACCCTCTGGACGAGTAGCACCGTCCATCCTGTCAATCGCTCGCGTCAGAGCTTGATGGTCTCCAGGAACTTGTCGACGCCGAAGCGGACGATGGCGTAGTAGATCACCGCGAAGAGCGCGTTGCTCACGGCGAGCGGGAAAATAAGCCTCCGCATGCTGATGCCGAGAGCACGCAGCGCCACCAGGATGGGCTCCTGGCCAACCGCCGCGACGCCCAGGATCATGCCGCCCCAGACGCCCCACTTCGCGGCCATCGCCATGGCCCTGGGTTTTCGCATGCGCTCCATGAAGCGCTCGACGAAGCCGATGCGCCGCGTCTGTCCGCCGAGCCACGCCACGATGAGCCCCTCCACGAAGCCCGACACGGCCACGACAGGCACCATCACGCGCGGGTCGAGCCCGAACGCGATGCCGGCCGCGCACGCCGCCGACTGTCCCGCGAAGAGCGCGGGCGTCATCGAGAGACCGATGACCGTTGCCCATCGCCCGACAGCCATGCCTCAGTCTAGCCCGCCGAGGATCACGAGGTGGTTCGCTTCGTGGGGTCGCCGAGCTTCACGTTGAGCCTGGCGGCTTCGATGAGGAACGCCGTGATCACGTCCGCGTCGAGCTCCATGGGCGACGTGATCTTGATGTGCCGCATCCTGCTGCCACCTTCGAGCACACCCGCGTGATCGGTGAGCTCCGCGCCACGCCAGAAGCCGAACGAGACGTGCGTCTTCGCTGGCTTCACCCACGCGATGGGCCCGCCGAGCTCGAACACGGGCTGCCCCCACTTGATGGTGACGGTGGCGTCGGGGACCACCCGCGTGACGAGCGCGAGCAGCGCCTTCACCACCTCGCCGTGCCAGCCCTTCGCCTTCGCAGCGACCCATGCAGTGACGGGCATGCCCTTCAACGGCGACACCTTCGCGGTCATCCTTCGGGCGCTCTTCTTCGCGGGTGCCTTCTTCGCGGGTGCCTTCTTCGCGGGTGCCTTCTTCGCGGGTGCCTTCTTCTTGGGGGCCATGGGCGCGAGTATACCCAGCGCACATTCGGTGACCAGACGGTACGAGTGCGCCCCTGGCTGGTGTGGAGCGGATGACGTGCCTGGGTCACGTTGTGCCGTGCACAACAGGGAAAACTGCGGCATTTTCGAGCCCGCGGGTGGGCCCGTCCCTTGCTCGATGGAGAAGTCATGCAACGAACGACTCTTGGCCGGCTCGGTGTGGGTGCGCTGGTCCTCGCAGCACTGCTGGGCGTGACCCGGCGCGCCGAGGCCATCGCAGTTCCGAACCTCTGCATCCCGGCGCGCGTGGCCCCGGCAGCGACCGCCATCCCGCACAACTTTCCAGGCTTCGGCTACGACGTACCGAACGCGATGACCACGAACGTCCATCTCGTCGACACGACGAAGGGCGCGGGTGAGCTTCCGACGACGATCGGCCCCGTGACGGCGCCGTGGAACAAGATCGTTCCGCAGGCGGGGTTCACCGTGGGTGACTCGTACACGCTCACGTTCGACTCGCTCTGCTACGGCATGACGTTGCCGGAGCAGAAGCCGATCACGTTCACCATCGTCGCGGACGCGCCCATCCCCACGATGCTGGGCGACGTGATGGGCACGCCGACCGTCGTCGTGAAGGATCGCGGTACGAGCGAGGTCGATTTTGATGCAACCTACATGCTTTCCGCGGAGATGAAGCCGTGGGCCGCCGTGTACGAGCTTGCGCTCGAGATGGACGGTCGCACGCTGGAGACGCACGCCACCGTGGCGGCGGCGGGTGACACCGTGCACATCACCTCGCGCGGGTGGTGCGACGATGCCAGCTCGAAGACAACGAAGCACGCAGTGAGGCTCACGGCGACGCTGCCGTTCTCCCCTGGCCTGCAGACCGCGCCCACCGCGCTCGACTTCACCTGCCCTGCGGCGCACATCGTGACGCCCACGCCGGGCGCGCTCACCCCGCCCACGCCAACGGACACGACCACCACCCCCACGTCTGGTGCGGGCACGCACAGCGGCGGCTGCGCCGTGAGCGCGTCCAGCGCAGCGAGCGATGGAATCCTGGGTGGCGTTGGCCTCTTGCTGGGTGTCACCGTGATCTTGCGGAAGCGAACGACGAACGGAGCACGCTGAGATGAACATGTGGACGAGCCCCAAGGGCGAGGACCTTGTGCGAGACGCCCGACCGCAGGGAGGAAAGTCTTGAAAGCGAATCTGATGAACCTGTCGAGCGAGGCGACGCTCCTGCGCGTCTTCGGCAAGATCCTCGCGAGCGCGAGCGCCGGCGCCGCCGTGTCAACCATGGCCCTCGCATGCGGTGGCTCCACCGTGGATCCCGGTGGCGGCGGTCCCAATCCAACGTACACGTCGCTCTGTGGCGCGGGCGCGCCGAAGACGCTGCTCGCCGGCATGCACACCGTGCCTGCGATCGACGGCGCGGTGTCGCGCTTGGAGTCCGCGTTCCTTCCCCCGAACCCGAACCAGCCGAACCAGGTGACGCCGCCGCCGCAAGGCGCCGAGGGTGATCTCTGGAAGGCGACGAACGGCGAGACCACCGGCGTGCTCTGCAAGACGTCGACGAAACAAGCGGCCTGCCAGGACGAGGTGCAGAACTACCGTGTGCTGCCGGGGTTCCAGTCCACGTGCGTGGCGCAGTATCCGCACGCGTCCTACGCGAACGACGGCTGCGACGTCTCGTACATCCTCTACACGCGTGGCGACGAGATCGGCGTGGCGCGCACACCGGCGGAGACGCTCGCCCTCATCGGCCAGATCGACACCATCGAAGAGGCGCTGTGGGTTGCCGGCACGCAGGGGTACACGACCAGCTGTGGCAGCAGCCAGGCGCCGGACTCCCAGTTCCGGACCACGAGCGACGGCGCCTATGACCTCGAGCTGGTGAAGAACCAGTTCTGCGGCCCGGGCGAGACCGACAAGGTGCATGTAGACTACAAGGGTACGGTCACCGTGCTCGAGACCGCGCCGCTCCCCGTGCAGGGCTGCGCGGCGGGGCGGCGGCCGGAGGGGATGACGATCGGGAAGATCGCGCGCGCAGGCCACGGCCCGGTGGGCGAGTACTTCGCGTCGATGGCGATCCTGGAGAGCGGCGCGGTGATCGCGTTCCGCAGGCTCGAGCAGGAGCTGCTGCGTGCGGATGCGCCGCCGGCGCTGCTTGCTCGGGTGCGCGTGGCCATCAAGGACGAGATCCGGCACGCGCGCAAGACCACCGTGCTTGCGATGAAGCACGGCGTGACGCCGGGCGCGCCGAACTGCGAGAGGCACGCGGGCGAGCGCACGCTGCTCGACATTGCGCTGGAGAACGCGCGCGAGGGCTGCGTGCGAGAGACGTACGGCGCGCTGGTGGCGCACCTGCAGGCGGAAGAGGCCAGCGACGCGGACGTGCGGGCGTGCATGCGGGAGATCGCAACGGAGGAGACGGAGCACGCGGCGCTGTCGTGGGACGTCGCGACGTTCCTGGAGAGCCGCCTGACCGCGGAAGAGCGCGCGAAGGTCGCAGACGAGCGCCGCCTGGCCGTGCGCGAGCTGGCCCGCGAGCTCAGCGTCCCGGGCTGCGAAGAGGTCCGCGAGGTCGCGGGCATCCCCGCGCCGGAAGTTGCAACCTACATGCTTTCGCGCCTGGAGCCCTTCCTGCTCTGCGCTTGACGTGATCTGCACATGATGAGTTCAGTCGCGGGCGCGGCTGCGCCCATCTGGTGGCACCAGGTGGAATTCGACGAGCGTCGCCAGCGTGCGCCGGATGTCGGGATCGAGCACGTCTGGCGCAGAGGAGAGGAGCGCCTTCAGGCCGTCGGCGCCGAGCGCGATGCCCAGCTCGGACAGCTCCTTCCGCGCTTCCACCATCACGGGGTGAGCGAACCCGAACGCGCGAGCTTGCGAAAGTCCCATCATCAGCTTGCGCGCCGCAGGCTCGCTTGCAGCGGTCAGCTCCCGCGCTCTCTTCTCCGTGAATGCGCTCGTCGCGGCCAGTTCCACCTCTTGCGCTTTTCCGGCGAGCTCTGGGACGCCCGAGGCGCGCAGCTTCGCGATCGTCGCGGCCTGATCGGGCCTGAAGACCGGCATCGTCTTCGGGTCGCATGCCGCCAGCATCGAGCGTACATGCGCGTAGAGGACGCCGCTGCGTGCGAGCGCAACCACCGACCAGACAGACGTGTACTTCCGCGCGAGACCATCGAACTCCGCGGAGAGCATCCGCGCGTGCGCCATGATCGGGGGCCACTTCGGGGCGTCCGGTGCACTGCCGCTCGGAGCTCCCCCGAAGAGCTCGACGCCGCTCGCCGCCGGGCAGGTCCGCTTCGTCTCGTCGGGCAAGACTGACGCGATATGCGCGACGATCACCGCGTACTCCGCCTCCGCCGCGAGATCGGTCGCGGTCCCCGTGGCGTCTTCTTGCGAGTTCGCACGCAGCTTGTCGTAGCTCTCGACGGCCTTCTTGTTCCAGGAGACCTGCTCCTTGCCCGTACGCTTGCGCGCGATCGCAACGGCAAGCCCTACCTGGTCGCGGAGCACCGCAAGAACAACGGAGCCCCTCTGCGCCGCGTACTTGCGCTCCAGTGCGTCGATAGGTGCATTATGCACGTTTTCGGGCGGCACCCACGGTGAGCGCGCCGTGCAGCCCTTCGCGGGGTCCCACGCACCGGGCACGCAGCGCTGTACGACTGCGGGACGCGGCGCCGCACCTGCATCAATGGGCACAGTGGCGACGGTGGTCGACGCGTCAGGCACCGTGACCACGGCTGGGTTTGTGGGCGACAGGTTGGGGCCCGGCCCGACCTCCGCCGGAGCCTGAGTTCCACCGCAAGCAAGGAGGAGGGCCGCGACGCCTACGACTAGGATCCGCATCTCTCCGTTGTACGCGAGCTCGCTGCGCGACTCAGCGCCATTCTTGATCCACGGATGGGGAGTGAGGGCGTCAGTCTATCGGGACGAAGGTCGATAGGACTGGCGTGCCGCCCAGCTCGTTCAGGTGGAGCTTGCGTGGGTTTTCCTCGAGGAGCATCTGGAACTCCAGATCGGCGTCGCCGGCTCGCGTGAGATAGACGAAGAAGCCGTTGCGCGTGGTGGTGTCGTTCCATGGAATGGCCGTGCTGCCGCCAGCGCTCGCGTCCGCCGCCACGCCAGCCTCGGTTACGCCGCCCTCGCTCGGTGTTCCCGCGAAGGCGACATAGAGGATCTGTCCGCTTCGGTTCACGTCCGTGCTCGGCGTGAAGGACTCCGACTGGTCCGCGTAGTCCAGGAAAGCGTAGGTGCCGATCTGGTCGAAGCCGTACGCCAGGCCGGTGCCTCGCGGCAGATCCCAGTTACCGATCGATCCGCAGTGGTACCAGCGACCCTTGAGGAGCGCTGAGAGCTGGGCGGCGCTCGTGTAGTTGACGCTCTGGCCAGCCGGTAGTGCGCACTTCGCCTCGAGCCTATCGATGAGCGTCGAGGTGAGCATGGCGTCGGGTGTGGCTCTGATCGGCTCCGCATCCAAGGCTGCGTCTGGCTGGACGGGCGTGCTGCCGACGCTGAGCTCGCTGACGCTGGCGCACGCGTCGAGCACCAGCGTGGCGCCGATGACGATGGCGAGGATGGACGCGAGGATGGCGGCGCGCACACCTCATAGGTACCACGCCTTTCTAAAAGCGCATTCTTCGCCTATTCCTTTTGCCGTGCGCCTTCCTTTGTCCGCTGCATGGACCTTCTGCGCTACCTGCGTTGTCTTCGTGGCATTCGCCGCGGGCGGGGCGCGCGCGGAGGCGGACACGTCACACAAGGCGCGCCTCGTGTACCTGCGCGGGATCGGCACGGAGACCTGCCCGCCGGAGGCCGAACTGTCGGATGCGGTGGCCGCGCGCCTGGGCTACGAGCCGTTCTCCACGTGGGCGCAGGACACGCTCTTCGTGGAGCTGACGAAGGACGCGCAGGGCTTCACGGCCAAGGTGAAGCTCGTGGACTCCGGCAGCAACGTCCGCGGCGAGCGTGAGCTGCACGCGCGAAACGCGTGCGCGGATCTCGTGCCCACGATGGCGCTCACGATCAGCCTCGCGATCGATCCGATGGCGAGCGCGCGCAACGGCGCACTCCCGGAAGACACGCCGCCCCGGGAAAAACCAGTGGATCTGGATGCGGGCGTGCCGCCGTTGCCGCCGAACGAGGGCACAGAGCCGCGCCACAACGACGAAAACATGCGCGACCCACAGCCGCGCGTGGAGCAGAGCCTCGCGGCTGGTGTCGGTGTGCTCGGGAGCGTGGGGTCTGCGCCCGCGCCCAACGTCGGCCTCTCGCTCTTCGCGGAGGGTCGCTACGCGTGGCTGAGCCTCGGCCTGGAGGGGCGCGTGGACTTTCCCTCTTCGGCGAGCGTGGACCGCGCGGTATCGGTCTCCGGCGCGAGCCCGGAGGTGTCTTCATGGCTGCTCGTGGGTGAGCTCCGCGCGTGCGGTCACGTGCGCGGCGCGTTCGGGTGCGTGCTCGGCATGGCCGGCGAGCTGCACGCGAGCGGCATCGACGTGAGCTCACCGCGCGAGGCCGGCGCGCTCTACGGGGCCGCGGGTCTCCGCGCCGGCTACGACTACGACATCGTTCCGCGCTTCGCGCTGCGCGGACAGATCGAGGGCGACCTTACGCTCACGCGCTACGCCCTGAAGGTGGGCGGTGTGGAGGCGTACCGGTACGCGCCGATCGCCGGAAACATCGGCGTTTTTGGGCTGGTGCGATTCCAGTGACGAAAACAGGCGCGGACGACCAAGCACAGGACATGGGCGCCCGGAAAGCGGACGCGGCGGCGGAGCCGTTCCGCCGAATGTTCGATGATGAATACGACTACGTGTACCACTCGCTCAGGCGCCTGGGCGTCCACACGCGCGACCTCGAGGACGTCGTCCACGAGGTCTTCGTGGAGGTCTGGAAGAATTTTTCGAAGTTCGATCCGACACGCCCACGACGTCCCTGGCTCTTCGCTTTCGCCTTTCGCTTCGCTTCTACCTACAGGCGCCTCGCACGCCACCGCCTTGATCTGGGCGGTGACGACGACGCCCCGGCGACAGGCCCGAGTGCACACGAGACCATGGAAAAGAAGGACGCGGCACGCATACTCGAGGATGCTCTCGCCACGATGAGCGTGGAGCTTCGCGGCGTCTTCGTCCTCTACGAGATCGACGAGACGTCGATGAAGGACGTCGCGGAGTCGCTCGACATCCCCGTCAACACTGCCTACTCGCGGCTGCGCCTTGCCCGCGCGGCATTCGAAGCGTACGTGGCAGAGGCCCGCGGCCGCGAGCAGGCCGTCCAGAAAGGAGGAGCAACGTGAGCGATGAGCTACCCGACATGAGCGAGACTGCACGCGCGCTCCTTCGTGGCGAGAAGGGCCCGCTCTCCGCGGCGCCCGGCAAGGCACGCGTTGCCACGCGCCTCGATGCGACGCTGTTCGGACCCGCAGGTGGTGGCGGCGGTGGCGGCGGTGCAGGTGGCGAGCCTGCGAAGGTCGCGGCGCCCACGGGCTCCGCGGCTACCAGTGCTGTGAGCGGCGCGAAATGGATGTCCCATGCGGTGATCGGCCTTGTCGGCGTGGTGATGGGCGTCGCGCTGACTGTGGCGCTGCGCAAGCCGGACGTCATGCAAGCTCCACCGACCGTTGTCTCGGTCTACGTCGATCGCGCGCCACCGCCGAGCGCCACACCGGTGACGCCCATCGTGCTCACCTCCGCAACCCCGGTCACGAGCACCAGCGCGCAGGCAGCGACGAGCGCCAGTGCTCCCGTGCAGCAGCGTCCAGACACCCTCTCGGAGGAGCGCGCTCTGCTCGACCCCGCACGCACGGCGCTGGGACGTGGCGACGGCGCGAGCGCGCTGTCTGGTGTGCAGAAGCACGAGCAGCGCTTCCCGAAGGGCCAGCTCACCGAGGAGCGCGAGGCGATCGCGGTTCAGGCTCTTGTTGCGCTGCGTCGGGGCGACGAGGGCCGCGCGCGCGGTGAGCGCTTCAAGCGCACCTATCCGAACAGCGTGCTCGCTCCCGCCGTGAACGCCGCGCTCGATGCGATCCCGAAATAGTCAGCCGGTTCGTAGCGCCGGATCCTTCGTCAGCTCCTGGATGAACGCGTCCCAGCGCGCTCGCCCGGAGATCTCGCCGAAGAACTCGATGCCGATGCCCGCCTGCTGTATCACGCCGTTGGCGTCCTGGCCCGGCGGCTGGACGTGCACCACCATCGCGTGGCCGCTGACGTCATGATGATCCGGCAGCAGAAAGGACACGCGCACCAGCTTGCGCGGCCCCGTCGCGAGGTCCGTACGCAGATACGCGCCCCGGAAGCTCACGTCGTCCGTGACGATCTCGCGCGTGTCGTGACCGAGGGTCAGCGTCGTGACTAGCTGCGCGCGGTAGCGCAGATCGCGGCGGTTCTCGGTGACCATGAACACGAGTTAGGCCAAGCGCGTCGCTTGGACAAGAGTGAGCGGACGCACGGCTGGGCGGAGCACCAAAAACCGGGGCAAAACACCTCAATTTGCGCGGTGCACAAGCGGCGGAGCTTCCGGTTATCATGGCCGACGATGAAGAAACATCTGCGGATACAGGCTGTGTTGCTCGTCCTCGTGGCCGCGCTTGGTCTCTCTCAGCTCAACTGCGGGCTCATCCTCCACCCCGAGCGCAGCGGCCGCCACGGATCGCGCGTCGACGTCGTCGCCATCGTGCTTGATTGCGTGTGGCTGCTGGTCGGCATCATCCCGGGGGTCGTCGCGCTCCTGATTGATTTTGTCACCGGGGGGATCTACGAGGCCCGGCTGCACCAGCTGCGACCGGGGGATCCCGTTGGCCTTCGGTTCAACGGTCCCGCGCCCGCCACGGCAGACGTGGACATCACGCTCACCGCGCCGGACGGCACCATGCACTCTCTTGCGAGCCGCCACGTCGAGAAGGGCGAGGAGATGGACCAGGCGCCGCTTCACCTGCCTGACACGCTCACGCCGGGCCGCTACGGCATCTCGATCGCCATCAACGGACACGAGAACGCGCACTTCTCGCTCCAGGTGCAGTGAGGACGGGCCGAGGATGAAGGCGCTTCGAACACCGGAAGAACGCTTCGCGGATCTGCCCGACTACCCTTTCACTCCGCACTACGTCGACGTGGGCGCAGACCTCCGCATGCACTACGTGGACGAGGGTCCGCGCGACGGGCGCATCGTCCTCATGTTGCACGGTGAGCCCTCGTGGAGCTACCTGTACCGGAAGATGATCCCGGTGTTCGCGAAGGCGGGCTTCCGCGCGATCGCACCGGATCTCATCGGCTTCGGGAAGAGCGACAAGCCCACGCGCACGGACGACTACTCGTACGCAGGACACGTGGCGTGGATGGTGCGCTTCCTCACGGCGCTGGACCTCTCTGGAATGACGCTGGTGGCGCAGGACTGGGGCTCACTCATCGGGCTGCGTGTGGCCATGGAGAACGAAGCGCGCTTCTCGCGCATCGTGATCGCCAACGGCTTCTTGCCCACGGCGGACCGAGGCGTGCCGGCGGCCTTTCGCGCCTGGCGTGCGTTCGCGCGCTTCTCGCCGGTGTTCCCCATCGGGCGCATCGTCGCCTCCGGCTGCGTGAGCAAACCAGATGCGCGCATTCGCGCCGCATACGATGCCCCGTTCCCGACGTCTGCGTACAAGGCGGGGGCGCGCATCTTCCCCGCGCTCGTGCCAACCAGCCCCGACGACCCTGCCGTGCCCGCGAACCGCGAGGCGTGGAAGCGCCTGGGGGAATGGAAGAAGCCGTTCCTCACGCTGTTCGGCAAGAACGATCCAATCCTCGGCGGCGCAGACGTGCCGCTGCAAAAGCACGTGCCCGGCGCAAAGGGACAGCCACACGAGCGCTTCTGGGGTGGGCACTTCGTCCAGGAAGACCGCGGCGACTACCTGGCCGACGCGATCGTGAAATGGCTCGACGCAAGCTGACCAGAGCCGCGATCCCGGCGATCGTGTTGCTCACGTTGGTCGCATGCGCGACGACGAAGACTTCGACACGGACCTCGACACCGACCTCGACCTCGACTTCGACTTCGACCTCGACCTCGACTTCGACCTCGACCTCGACCTCGACTTTACTCTCCTCATGCTCTGGCCCTACCGAGTGCGCCGACTGCACGCGACAAGGCCACTGCCGCTTCTGCACGGGGACTCGGCAGTGCATCACCTTCGCGGAGGCGGAGCGGCCGGGTGCTTGCAGCGGGCTCTCGCTCGGGCATCCGGACTCGTGTGGCAGTGATCCTGTCGTGGCCGCTCGCGTCCATGCGCGTGAGGTGGCGGCTCGCACGCAGGCGGCGCTCGACACGGCGAAGGACATGACGATCGTCGGTGCGCCGATCGCGGCGCGCCTGGAGAGCTTCGGCAAGATCGAGGTGCCGGTGCCCGCGAACACCTGTCATTCGTTCATCTACAAGCTCGCCCCCGACGCGAAGCCATCACGGTTGCGCATCTCGATCGACTTCCAGACCAAGCGCAGCTCCGAGGGCGGACTCACTGGCTTCGACACCGAGGGGCGCGTGGCCTCCACCACGGGGTGCTCGAGCATCGCTGGTGTCGTGCGCCTTCGGCTTGTCGAGTACGACACCCACGCGCAGCTGCAGAGCGGCGGCACCGGCGGCCTCACGTTCGAGCTCTACACGCGGCCGCGACGCGCGGACGACCGCGACGACGTTGGCGCCGCTGGCGAGCCTGCGGGCGGTAGTAGCGAGCTCCGCGGCGGCTCCGTGGGTGTGGACTGCCTGGACTGCACGTTCCCCTGCAGCTCGGGCAAGACTGCCTCCGAGCGCGACTGCTTCCGGAGCGGCGCCGAGGCCTGGCAGAAGACCATCTGCAACAACACCTGCGAGCAGATCCATCGCTCATGCCTTCGCGGCTGCCCCGGCTGCAACTAGACAGCGAGTCAGGCGCCGCGCATCTCGCGGGCTAGCTTCACGCCGGAGCCTATGGCGCCGGAGACGCTGGGCATCCCAGCGGTGGCGTTCGCGAGGTAGAGATTGCCCAGCGAGGTCTGCACCGGCTTGCGCGCGAGCGTCACGTTCGCGGGCGTGAGCGCGGCGCCGTACGAGTTGCCCTTGGGTGCGCGGCAATAGCGCGCGTTCGTGGCGGGCGAGCCGGTCACGCGCATGGTGAGGTGCTCGCGCAGCTTGGGCACGTAGTCTCGCTCCACGATCGCAAGGATGCGATCGCGGATCTTCTTCTTCTCCACGTTGTAGGCGCGGCGATCGCGCTCGCGCAGCTCCGCCATGTGCTGGTAGTCGCACGCGGTGCAGAGCTCCAGGATCTGGTGACCAGGTGGGCAGATGCCGGGCTCGTCCGTATGCAGGCTTGGCGTGCTCATGAAGAGCCACGGATCGGACAGATCGTGGCGGACCAGCTGGTCCTTGTACATGCGCCCGATGTCCGAGTGCGGGTAGTGCCATACGTTGTGCGAGCCGAACCCGTGCTCGCGAAGATCGATCCCCTGGACGCCCAGGTACATCGTGAACGTGGCGCACGAGTATTCGTACCGCGTGCTGTTCCATTCAGCGCGCGAGACATGCCGCCTGCCAACCATCTCCCAGGTTCGCGCGGGATCCATGTTGGAGACGTAGCGCTCCGCCGTGTAGCGCTCGCCCGTTGCGGTCTCGATCCCGGCGACGCGCCCGCGGTCCAGGTGGATGCGCGACACGGTGGTGCCGAGCTTCATCTCGCAGCCGGGAAGGCGCGTGAACGCGTTCGCGATCGTGTCCACGAAGTGGCCGAAGTGCTTCCGCGGATAGTACGCGCCGCGGTCGTAGCCATGCACGAGCGCAACGTGGAGGATGAAGCTCACCTCTTCGGGCGGCAACAGGTAGTCGCCCGACTGCCCTGCGAGGACCGCGCGCAGGTGCGGCGGCATCGCGATCTTGTCGTACACGTCCGCGAGCGTGTGCCGCTGGTGGCGAAGCAGGTTCGGAAAGCGGAGCGCGGCGCTCGCGAGCACGAGCGGGTTCCAGGAGCTCGGGAGCTCGCGGTCGTCGTCGAGCTCGCGCGCCACCGCCTCCACGGCCTCGAAGTAGCGGATGATCGGCGTGCGCCACTGTGGATAGCGGCGAATGAGGCGCGACTGGAACGTGAGGAGCCCGTTCGGGACACGCACGCGGTCGCCCGCCACCACCACGTGATCGAACCCCTCGGGATCGAGGCGCACGAACGGCACCTCGTCGCGGACGCCGATCTCGCGCAGGAACGTGTCCACTGTGCCGCCTTCGCCGCAGCCAAAGATGTAGTGGACCTGCGCGCAGAACTTGAACCCGCGCATCTCGAACGTGTGCGCATAGCCGCCGGGGACGTCGTGCGCTTCGAGCAAGAGCACACGTCGCCCGTCGCGGCCGAGCAGGTTCGCAGTGGCAAGGCCAGCCATGCCGGCCCCGATCACGATGTCGTCAAAGTGAGTCAGCTCAGCGCATCCCTCGCGGCGTTCGCCACATCCGGATACTGCGACTGGCCCAGCTGGCTGAGAAGGCGCTTCACGTCCTTGTTGTCGGAGTGGTTGCGAAGGCCGCTCAGTACGGGCCAGAGATCATCCTCGCTCTGCGCGCTCATCATGAGCTGCCCGTAGAACGCAGCGGCCTGAGGCGCCTGCATGAGCGAGCTCATCGCGCCAATGGCGTCCTTGCGAACCTCCGGCGACGGATCGTTCTGCGCCATGTGCTGCGCCAGCGGCAGGAGCTGCGGCAGGTCGCGGAAGTTGTTGAACTCGAACGCGACGGCGCGACGCACCTCCTCGTCCGGGTCCGCCATGAGGCGCTGGATGAGCGCCCACACGCGCTGCACGGCGGCCTTGGGCTGCGAAGAGAGACGACGCGCGATGGTGGAGCGCACCTTCACGCTCGGGTTCTGCGCGTGCTTCTCGTAGACGGCCATCGCGAGCTCGCCCATGCCATGGTAGTGCGCCAGGCCCAGCGTATCGATGCATGCAGACTGCACCTTTTCCGATGTGTCTCGGTCGCAGATCTCCGCGACCCAGTACATCAGCTGCTGATCGTCGTTCATGCAGGACAGCGCGCCAACGGCCGCAGCGCGCACCTCCGGCGACTGATCCTGCGCCAGCTGCACGAGGAGCTCGCGCTTGCCGGCGAACTTGTCTGCGCTGTTGAAGCGAAGGTCGTTCGCCACGTGCTCGCGCGCCTCCGCGCTGGTGTGAGCCGCGAGCTGCTGCACCAGGCCCAGCGCGCCCTCCTCCGCGAACTTGGTGGCGGCGGTGATGACCTCGTAGAACGTCTCCTCGTCCAGGCCGGGCGTGTTCGCAATGGTGTAGAGCGCCTGCAGGTGCTGGGGCTGCACGCGGTTGTCGACCAGATTCGCCCACGCCTTGAGCGCCTCGCGCCGGATCTTCACAGTGCCGTGCATCATGTGCTGGGCGATCAGCGGCTCGGCCTCCATCAGCTCGCCTGCCTCGCCGTAGCAGGCCAGGAAGAAGTCGTAGAGCGCCTTCACGACGGTCTCCTCGTCGTGGCTCTGCAGGCCGGGGAACTTCCCGAGCACCTCGGGCAGGGGCAAGCGGCGATTGCCGTCGCTCGAGGCCTCCACGATCTTCACCTCGATCGTCGCGCTCGGATCCTTGATGCCCGGGATGTCCGCAACGGCCATCACGTTGAAGCTGATGTTGTGCGCGGTCGGCGGGAGGTCGCTCGGGACCGTGAGGCGGAAGGTGAACGGAAGCTGCGCGCCGACCGGCAGCTCGATCGCGGCAGCGACCACCTGCTTCGACACCTCGCGTGCGTCGATGTTCGGGAGCGTCTGCCCTTCCTGCGTTGTCACCTTCACGAAGAACAGCTTCACCGCGAGCTCGGTCACGCGGAACGGCTTCTTGCCGCCGGTGAGCACCATGCGACCGCCGATCACTGCGCCGGGCGAGGCCGTCATGTTGTCGAGCTGCAGCGCAACACCCGTACCGCCACCGAACATCGAGTCGAGCAATCCCATGAGGTTCTCCCGTTGGGGGTGTTCGACGCAGCGCGCTTGCCACGTGGGAAAACCCTTGGTTTCGCAGCATGCTACGAAAAATCGGAACTTCGCGCGATGGGCAATGTCAGTGTCTTCGTGCGACACAACAAAAGCATTCTCGCCGCGGCGCTCGTCACCGCAGGTTTCATCGTTGCGCTCGGGTCGGTGGGTCCGGCGTCTGCCGCCGAGCCCTCCGCGTCCGACTGCGTCACCGTCCTTCGCACGGAGAAGTCGCAGGGCCTGGACATGAACGTGAACAACGCCTGCGGGCGCGGGCTTGCGTGCGAGCTCCGGTGGACGGTGCAGTGCGAGACCCCCGAAGGCAAGGTCACGCAGCGCGCACCCAAGGCTTCGCGCTTCAACATCGACGCCTCGGGCCAGAACCAGATCACGGCGTCCGCGTCCGCATGCAAGGACAGCTGGACGGTCACCGACGTCACGTGGAGCTGCGCAGGCCGCTGAACGCTTGGTGAGCGCGCCAAGCTGGCGAGACTCATGGTAGCTTCGCGGCCTTCGAGGAGGGCCGGACGTGAAGCCAATCGTGAAGCGTGTTTTGAAGGGCGTCGGTGCGGTGATCGCGGTCGCTGCGATCGGTGGCGCCATCTTCGCAAGGTCAAAGACCAGCGCCTTCGATGACAGCATGGATCTGGTCTACGCCATTCCCGTCACGCAGGTCCCGGAGACCACGGAGCCCGAAGTGCTCGCCCGCGGCAAGCATGTCGTGGAGGCGCTCGGCGGCTGCACTTCCGCGAACTGCCACGGCGCGGACCTGTCTGGCGGCAAGCCGCTGGTGATGGGCCCCGTGTGCACGCTCATCGGGCCGAACATCACCCCCAAGGGATTGGGTGCACTCTACACCAAAGCTGAGATGGCCCGCCTGCTCCGGCACGGCGTGAAGAAGGACGGGCGCTCCGTCCGCTTCATGCCCGTGCAGGACTTCAACTGGCTTCCTGACTCCGACCTCTTCGCCGCCGTGACGTACCTGAAGACGGTGCCGGGCGTGGACAGGCAGAACGACAGCAGCGAGGTCAAGACGCTCGGCAAGATCCTGGACCGCAACGACAAGTTCATCATGGACGTCGCCCGCCGGATCGATCACCAGAAGACGGACCTCGCGCCGCCGCCCACTCCCACGGCTGACTATGGCAAGTACATGGCTCGGCTCTGCATCGGCTGTCACGGCGCGCACCTTTCGGGCGGGCCGATCCCTGGCGCCCCGAAGGACCTGCCGGTCCCGCTCAACATGACGCCGGACGACTCTGGCATCAAGGGCTGGACGTACGAGGACCTCGACGCGCTCCTCACGAAGGGCCTCCGCAAGAACGGCAAGCAACTGAACCCGTTCATGCCCATCGAGAACTGGAGCCAGATGAACGAGACGGAGAAACATGCGCTCTACACGTATCTCATGAGCCTTCCGCCCGTGCCCTTCGGCGGCCGCTGAGCGGAGATGAACGGGGCCAGGCCATGAGCGACGACGCGCTTTCGGCAGCGGCGCCTGCCGGGAGCGACGAGCCCGTGGTCTTCACGGATGCACGCACGCCCCGCAAGGTGATCCTCGCCGCGTCGCTCGGCACGCTGTTCGAGTGGTACGACTTCTACCTCTACGGAAGCCTCGCCATCTTCTTCGGCGGACTCTTCTTTCCAAGCACCAACGACACCGCGCAGCTCCTTGCAAGCCTGGCCACGTTCGGCGCGGGCTTCGGCGTGCGGCCGCTCGGCGCGATCGTCTTCGGTCATCTGGGCGATCTGGTGGGGCGCAAGTACACCTTCCTCGTGACCATGACCGCGATGGGCCTGGGCACCGCGCTCATCGGCTTCTTGCCCACGTACGCGACCTGGGGTCTCGGCGCGACCGCTGCGCTCGTGGTGCTGCGCCTGTTGCAGGGCCTCGCGCTGGGCGGTGAGTACGGCGGCGCGGCGACCTACGTCGCGGAGCACGTCCCGGACGAGAAGCGCGGCTACTACACCAGCTTCATCCAGACCACCGCCACGCTCGGCTTCTTCCTATCCATGGGCGTCATCGGCGTAACGCGCGTGTGGATCGGGGAGGACGCGTTCAAGTCGTGGGGCTGGCGCATCCCATTTCTCATCTCGTTCGTGCTGCTCGGCGTGTCGCTCTACATCCGGCTGAAGATGCGCGAGTCGCCGCTGTTCGCAAAGATGAAGAAGGAGGGCAAGGCCTCCAAAAATCCGATCAAGGAGAGCTTCACGAACCCCGAGAATTTGCGGTTCGTCGTGCTCGCGCTCTTTGGCGTGACCGCCGGTCAGGGCGTGGTCTGGTACACGGGCCAGTTCTACGCGCTCACGTTCCTGCAGAAGACGCTCAACATCGACTGGAAGACGTCGTACGAGCTCGTGAGCATCGCGCTCGCTCTCGGCGCGCCGCTCTTCGTGGTGTTCGGCTGGCTGTCGGACAAGCTCGGTCGCAAGCGCATCATGATGGCCGGATGCGCGCTCGGCGCTCTCACCTATGTGCCCATCTACATGGCCATGAAGGCCTGCTCCAACCCGAACCTCCTGCCCAAGGCCGACCCTGCCGAGATCAATCACGCGGCGATGGTGGCGCTGCTCTTCATCCAGGTCGTCTACGTGTGCATGGTCTACGGGCCGATCGCGGCGTTCCTGGTGGAGCTCTTCCCCACACGCATTCGCTACACGTCCATGTCGCTGCCCTATCACCTGGGCAACGGATGGTTCGGCGGCTTCCTCCCACTCATCGCCACGGCCGTCACCGCGTCAGCGTGGGCGAAGCGCGTGTTCGGACCGAACGCCATCTACACGGGCCTCATGTATCCCATCGGCGTGTGCGCAGTGACGCTGGTGGTCGGCGGGCTCTGGGTGAAAGAGACGCGAACGCACAAGCTCGATCGGGCGTAGGCCTGGGCACGCATCACGACGAGGCTGGTGCCCGCGCTTCAGCGACTACCCACGACCATCGCAGGCCCGCCCGATGGGGACACCTCCGTCGCCGGCCCCCTCGTGTCGCGCGTGGTGGGAGAAGGAAGAGGCGGAAGCCCCGCCGCCGATCGCGCAACCGTTTTGCGCGCCATGGGCCGCATCACCCTCTTCGTCTGCTCCGCGAGCGGTGGCGCGTTCTCGGCCCGCGGCGCCTGTGCAGTGGGCGCTTCCTGCGGCGGTGGCTGCGCCGCGGGTCGTGTGTCTGAAACCGTGACCACCGTCGCGGTCCTCGAAGGCGTGGCTCTCTCGGCGAGCTTGGCATTGAATGCGCCGCCTGCCAGCCATGCGAGCGGCAGCAGGAAGGCCACACACGCAGCGACCTTGGTGGACGTGCGAAAGCGGCTCGGCCTCGGTTTCACGGTAGGCATGCAGGACCACCGAGCAAGCATCGTGCTCGCGCGCGAGCGCGGCTTGCCGACCACCTTTCGAGCAGCTGCAGGCTCCCCCGCACCAACCACGGTGCGTTTTGCGTGGTACCACGCCACCTGACCCGCTGCTTTGCAGCAACGACTCGAACGCTGCCTTCAGTCGTCTTCGGGATCGTCGTAGGGGGCGGCCAGCTTGTGCGCTTCGTCGCGGAGCTTCTTGTGCGCGAGGATTTTCCGGAACAGCTCCCACGTGGATGGGTCCGAGAGGATCTCCATCGGCCCCTTTCCCTTCGCCTTCTTCGGGATGGAGGACGGGCCCTTCTTGCGAAGCTCTTCGATCTTGTCGATGTACTGCTTCGTCGGGAACAACTCGCCCTTCTCCCAGGCGAGCAGCGTCTTCTGCTCCAGCCCTAGCGCCTGCGCGAGCTCCTTCGCCGTGCATGCCAGGTCCTTGCGTGCGGCCTTCAGTTCGTCGGGGGTCACGGCTCGGAAATACCACAGGTTGCGGACGGCGATGGCGCGTGGTGCACGGTTTCTCCGCGGGAGTGCTACCATCGGAGTTCTTATGCAGCTTGGTTCCGTGCTCTCGTCCCGAAGGCGCGCCGGCCTCCTCGGCCTCGCATGCGCGATCTCCGCCTCGTCGTTCCTCGTCTACGCGTGTGATGACGGGGGCAAGCCGGAGAACGTGACCGGCAGCGCCCTGGACGGCTCTGGGGGTCCACCCGCGGCGGACGTCGCCGTGGCCCCGGCGGATGGCAGCGCGCTCACGGCCACCATCAGATTCGTGCATCTTGCAGCTAATCTTGGCCCCGTGGATTTCTGCCTCCGCGGCGCTGGCGACGAGGCCTTCACCGGTCCCGTCCTTGGCGGCGGGCTCGGCCCCGACGGCGGCCAGGACGCAGGCGCGACGAACGGCGACGGCGGTGACGCCCAGAGCGACGCAGCCACGGAGAGCGGCACGAACGAAGGCGGCGCAGACGGCTCCGCAACGGAAGAAGACCCCGCGCTCGCGCCGCGGACCATGACCAACTACGTGAGCTTCGCCGGCTCCGGCACGTTCGACGTCGCCGTCGTGTCCGCAGGCCAGAAGAGCTGCGCATCACCGCGCGCCACGCTGAAGGTCACCGTCGATCCGAGCAAGCTCACCACCGTCGTGCTGTCTGGCGACTACACCGCTGGTCCCGGCGGTACCGACGCCGGCGCGAGCGATGGCGGCGCGGGCACCCTGCGCATCTTCCGCGTGCTGGACGACCCCACGCTGGACCCGAAGCAAGCGCGCGTGCGCATGGTCAATGCGGCGTTCGGCGCGTCGTCAGTCGGCAAGGCAGAAGATCTCCGCGTGGACGTGATCGGCTCGCAGAAGACGCCCATCACCGCGGACGTCGCGCTCGGCGCCGCAAGCAATCAGAGCGTATCAGCGCCCGTGACCGATGGCCTCGGCTACACACTGACAGCACCCGAGCCGCCCGCCAACGCGCTAACGCTCACCGGCGTCGCCCCCGCCTCCTTCACGGGCACGTGGACCAGCGTCTACACGGACCTCGGGCTCGTCGCCGCCTCCCTTCACACCGGCTTCATTGTCTCCGACGCCACCGACACGCTCTCCGTGCTCTGGTGCTCCGACACGAGCACCGTGGGCAAGCGAGTCGACTGCCGGATCCTGGGCAAGCCCGCAGGCGATCTCTAGGTCTGAGGCCCCGCGACGGTCATCTTGGCCACGCGGAACGTAGGCGCCGCAGTGCTGGTCCGCAGATCCAGATCGGTGCCAACGGCGTCGATGGTCTGGAACAGCGCGTCGACGTTGAGCGAGATGGTGACCTCGCTGACGGCGGTGGTGAGCTCTCCGTTCTCGATGAGGAAGCCGCTCGCCCCGCGCGAGAAGTCGCCGGTGACTGCGTTGAAGCCGAAGCCCATCATGTCGGTGACGTAGAGCCCGCGCTTCGTGCCCGAGAGGATGCTCTCCGGCGAGTCCTTGCCGGGCTGGAAGACGAAGTTCGACGTGGAGCAACCCACGCCCGCGCCGCCGCCACGCCCCGCGTTGCCCGTGCTCTCGCGCGAGAGCTTGCGCGCCGAGTAGCTGTCGCAGAGGTACGTGCGGAGCATGCCGTTCTCCACGACCATGTTCTTGCGGCTGGCCAGCCCCTCGCCATCGAACGGGCGTGAGCCGGGCGCGCGCGGAATGAGCGGATCGTCGATGACGGTGACCAGATCGGATGCCACACGCGAGCCTTCACGACCCACGAGATAGCTTGATTTACGCCAGATCGAGCTCCCCATCACGCAGCTGGCAAGCAGCCCCAGGATGCTGCGCGCGGCGTCCGGATCGAAGATCACGGGCACCTCACACGTGGGGATGCTCTTCGCGCCAAGGCGACGCAGCGTGCGGCGGGCGGCCTCCTCGCCGACCTCCTTCGACGGCATGAGCTCGTTCAGGTAACGCTTTGCCGTCCAGTAAGAGCCGCGGCGCTTCTTGCCGCCCTCGTCGTCGGCGACCGGCACCACGGAGAGCGACTGGTACGAGCCCATCGAGGTCGCGCGGAAGCCGCTGGAGAGAATGATCGCGCTTCCACCCGCTGTGCGACCGAAGGTGGCGCCTTCGCTGTTGGTGATGCGCTTGTCGAATGCGCGGGCGGCGTCCTCGGCCTCCTTGGCGATCGCCACGGCGCGCCCGGCGTCCACGCGACCGCCTTCGGGATCGTACAGGTCGAGGTCGGGCGCCTTCGTGGGATCACACAGCAGCTTGGGGTCGGCCGGGCCTGCGAACGGATCCTCCTGTGACAGCTCCACCAGCTCCAGCGCGTCCGACACGAACCGCGCGATGCCGCGCTCGGTCAGGTCGCTCGTGGAGGTGCTCGCCACGCGCTTCCCCTTCATCACGCGCAGACCGGCGGAGCGATGCGACGCCTCTTCGACCAGCTCCGGCTCGCCCATGCGGACCTTCGCGGACAGCTCCGCGCCACGTCGGATCATGCACTCCGCGACGGTGGCGCCGCCCTTCGTCGCGGCCTCCGTGATGCGCACGCCCAGTGCGAGGAGCTCCGAGAGACCACCGTCGTTCGCGTCTGACATGGACCCAGGAATAACACCCGGTCGCGTGCTCCTCCAGACAAGAGAGCCGCCAGAGTCGTTAGATGGAAAGGTTCGCGACGTACTCCGCGATCTCTGGCAGCGGCAAGACCTGGGAAGCAAGGCCCGCCTTCACGACGGTGCCGGGCATTCCGTAGACGACCGCCGTCTCCTGCGACTCAGCAATGACGGTGCCGCCTGCTTCGCGGATCGCGCGAGCGCCTTCGAGCCCGTCGTCGCCCATGCCGGTGAGCACCACGCCCACCGTGCGCGAGCCCATGGCGCGAGCGGCGCTCGCGAGCAGCCTGTCCGCGCTGGGAACGTAGCGATCGCCACTGGCTGGCGCCTGCACCTTGACGCGGAGCTCGGACTCGACGCTCACGACCTCCATGCACTGACGCCCCGGGCACACGAAGCCCGTGCCGCGCGCGATCTTGTCGCCGTCCTCGGCCTCACGCGTGCGGACGGTGCCGCGCTTGTCCAGTCGCTCGGCGAACGTGCGCGTGAACTTGTCGGGCATGTGCTGCGCAACGACGATCGCACACGTGGTGTTCTGCGGCACCTTCGCAAACACCTCGAGGAGCGCGCTGGGTCCGCCGGTGGAGCTGCCGATCGCGACGAGGTAGCGCGGCGCCACGTACGCCCGGACCGACGGGGAACTGTCACGCGGATCGGTGGCAAAATTTCCGCTCAGCATGGAGCGACGCGACGGCGGTGCGACGAAGGTGCTCCGCAGCGAGCGGACCATCAGGACCTTCGCGAGGATCTGCTCCTTCAGCTCGTACGCGTCCTCCGGGATGCGCTGATCCGGCTTGGTGACGAAGTCCAGAGCGCCTAGCTCGAGCGCCTTGAAGACGTTCTCCTTCTGCGCGTAGGAGGACACCACGATCACGGGCGTGGGTTGCTTGCTCATCAAGATGCGAAGGAAGGTGAAACCGTCCATCTTGGGCATCTCGAGGTCCAGCGTGATGACGTCCGGCTTGAGCAGCGACACCAGACGCAGCGCCTCTTCACCGTCGCCCGCCTTGCCCACGACCTCGACGTCGCGCTGGTTCGCAAAGACGTCGGCGATGTTGCGTCGGTTCATCGCCGAGTCATCCACGACGAGCAAGCGAAGCGGGCTCTGGCCTGCAGACGGTGTCTTCAAGGTGTGCCTGGGGGCCTCTTGTACACGAGGTCTTCCTTCAGATGATACAGCTCAAAGGCCGTCGTGACGTTCAAAAGCGACTCGGAGTGGCCGAGCATGAGGACGCCGCCGGGCCGCAGCTGCTCGTACAGCGTGGAGATCACCCGCTTGCGCGCGTCGTCCGTGAGGTAGATGAGCACGTTCCTGCAGAAGATGGCGTCCACCTGTCCGACCACGCTGGTCTTCTCCGCGTCCGTCAGGTTCATCTGCCCGAAATGGCACAGCGCGCGAATCGACTTGCCGACCTCGATGTCGCCATCCACGCGTCGGTCGAAGTACGAAGTGTACGCCGCAGGGATCGACGAACGGAACGAGCTCTTGCCGTAGATCCCGCGCCGCGCGAAGGAGACGCACTTCTTGCTGATGTCGGACCCATACACGCGCACGTCCCAGTCATCCACGAGCCCCGACGCAAGCACGAGCGTGGCAATGGTGTAGGCCTCCTCGCCGGTGGAGCAGCCTGCGCTCCAGATGGAGAGCCGGCGGGTCGTCTTCTTCTCCTTCGCGAGCAGCGGAAGGAGCTCCTCCTGGAACGCGCGGAGCTGGTAGTCCTCGCGAAAGAAGTACGTCTCGTGCGTCGTCATCACGTCAATGGCCTCTTCCATCTCGGCGCGCGCGTGCGGATGGAAGCGGAGCACCTGGTAGTACTCGGAGAAGCTCTTCAGGTTCAGTGCCACCAGGCGATCGCGCAGCCGTCGCTCCATGGAGAAGCGAGACTGCGGGCCCAGCGAGAGGCCCGCGACGCCGCGAAACAGCTCGCAGAAGAGCGCGTGCTCTTCCGGCTTGAGCTCGAGCTCCTCGCGGAACGGAGAGAAGCGCGACATTCCTACGCGTCCGACTCCGCGCGCGCGAGGGTGAACGAGATCGCCGCGCGCATCGTGTCGTCGGTCTCCTTCTTCAGGCGCTCGGACAGGAGGCGTCGCGCGATCTCTGCTTGCCCTTCCGATAGGTGACGGAGCGCATCGAACGCCGCACCCAGCAGCGACGCGTCCTTGGAGCGACCAAGGACCTGGGTGAGCGTCTCCGTCTCGCCCAGCGCCGCGAGTGATCGCACGGCTGCGAGCGCGGCGCTCGGCTCCTCGTCCGCGACAGCGAACGTGACGGCATCACGCGCGTCCGAATTGCCAGTGAACCCGCCAAGACCCTCGATGGCGGCCGTGCGAACGCGCGGCTCCGGATGCCCCGCGGCGCGCACCAGATAGCCGATGCGCTTCTGCCCGTCGTCGGGCTCGCTCGCGGCGGCTGGGGCGCATGCGGCCAGCACGCACCCCGCAAGGTCCACGTCCGCGCGCGAGGCCGCACGCACCCATGCGGCGCCCGCGGCGTCCGGATACAGCTCCGCGAGCGCCGCGATCGTGTGAGACGCGGCCACGCACACGCTCGGATTCTGCGAGGAGGAGAGCACGCGGACCTGCTCCAGATCCTGCGCTTGCCCGAGCTCCGAGAGACCACGCAGCGCAGCAACGACCACATCGGGCTCTGCGGCCGTGAGCGCCTCGCGCAGCAGGAGCACGGCATCGCCATCACGCGATACGAGCGGCACCATGGAGATCGCGGCACCGCGCGCCACGGGCCCCGCTGTCTTCGTTGCGGTGAGCAGGCCGGTTCCGTCGTTCTGGCCGTAGAACCGGAGCGAGCGCTCCGCCGCCTCGGCGATCTGATCGTCCGCCAGCGCGTCGACGAAGAGCGAGGCGTCCTCTGGCGCGCGAGCGAGCGACAGCGCGAGGATCGCGCCAGACCGCACCTCCGTGTCCTCCGACGACGCCAGCAGCAGGCGCAGCAGCGCGAGCACCTCCGTCTGGGGCGCCAGCGTGCGCTCCACGATCGAAAGCTCCTCCACGCCTGCGATCTGGATGCGATGGCAGAGCGTGCGAAGCGCCTCGCGCACCACTGTTCGCTGCGGATCCTTGAGCGCCATGGCAGACAGTAGAGCCGCGCGCTTCTCCGGCACGTGACGGAGCAACCGCACCGCCGCCGCACGCAGCAGCGGGTCCTCCAGTGTCTGCTCCACGAGCGGCAAGGGCAGGACCGCTGACAGCGCGTCGAGCGAGCGCAGACATGCGAGCCGCAGCTCCGTGGAGAGCTCCTGGGCGACGAGCGCCGACAGGAGATCGCGCGCTGCACCCGTGCGCCCCTTCACCGAGGCCAGCGCCTCGACCCCGGCGATCCGCACGTTCTCGTCGGGGTCGGACAGCGCGCGCGCGAGCACGGCCACCGCGCCCTCGTCGCTCGCGCCCACCAGCACCTCCACCGCCAGCTTTCGGCCGTCCGCGTCCAGCGTGTCGAACGCGCGCCCCGCCGCCTGCGTCGCATCCGTCCCCAGCGCGCGCAGCGCGAGCACCGCCGCGTTGCGGAGGCCGATGTTGTCCTTCTTGTCGAGGAGGCCCTCGAGCATGGCGAGCACCGCCGCACGCGGCCTCATGGTCTGCGCCGACGTGACCGCTTCCTTGCGCACGCGCCAATCGGAGTCACCAAGTGCCTGCGCAAGCAGCGGCGCGCACGCCTCCGCATCCAGCTGCGCGAGCGAGCGAGCTGCAATGCGCCGGACCTCGGGCTCCGCGCTTTTCAGGTCGGTGGCAACAGCGGCGGCGTCCGTCATGGCGACGCTCACGGCGACGATTCTAGCGCGGTGGGCAGGGCGACACCGTCGGTCACGGCCTTCAGCGTGGGAATGTCCAGGACGAAGACCAGCTTGTCCCCGTGGCTCGCGACCTGCGAAATTCCGCGCTCGCGCTCACCGCCGCCCAGCAGAGGAGCAGTCCGCAGCGCCACGTCCGCAGTTCCGAAGACCTCCGTCACCGAGTCCACGACGAGCGCGATGAACTTCCCGCCGATATCCAGGATGATCCATTTCGTCCGGCGCGTGTCGGTGGCGGCAGGCAAGCCAAGGCGGATGCGCATGTCAACCACGGGCACCACGTCGCCAAGATAGTCCGCAACGCCGGGGATGGAGATGGGCGCCCTTGGGAGGGGCACGACGGCGCGCGGGTTCACGATCTCGCGCACGGCATGGACGGGCACGGCATAGGACACGTCGCCCACCACGAAGCCGACGAGGCTCTTGTCCGCGTCGTGCCTGCGGGTGCCGTGTGATCTGACTCTGCTGCCGCGCATGTTCTTCATCCTCCGATGATCGGTCGAAGGTCGAGCAGCACGAGTAGCGGGCCCCCGTGCGGACGCCCGACGCCGGTGATGTGCGCGGGCTGATCGCCGCCCAGCGCGCTGGCCGGCTCGATCTCGTCCTCGGCCAGGCGGTACACCTGCAGCACCTCGTCCACGATGAAGCCCATGAACTCCTCGCCGGTGTCCACGAGCAGGATGCGCGTCTTCGATTCGCTCGGCGCGCCCGTCTTGGCCTCCGCGATCGAGAAGCGGCGCTTCAGGTCCAGCACGGTGACGAGCCGCCCGCGAACGCTCATGACGCCCACGACATCCTTTCGGGCGCGCGGCACCTCGGTGATGGGCAGCGGCTTCAGGATCTCCCCGATGTGCGAGATATGCACGGCATACGGGTCGTCGCCGAGCACGAACGCAAGGTACTCCTCCAGGTTGCCGGCCTGCGTGCGACGCACGGTGCCGCGCCGCTCCGGCTTGCGGAGCGACCGGTCCGTGTACTTGTCGATCGCGCGAGGCGTGCGGGGTGTGCGTGCTTCGCTCATTGCAGCCCTCGCTCGGCAAGCTTCTGCGGCCCATCGGCGAGCACCTCGTCGATGAGCGAGGCCACGTCGAGCACGAGCCCGACCCTCTGATCGCCCAGCTCGGTGGCGCCGGCGAAGCCGCGCACTTCGGCCAGGGATTTGCCGAGCGCCTTCACGACGATGTCCTGCTGTCCGATCAGCTTGTCCACCACGAAGCCCACGCGCCGCTCGCCCACCGAGCCGATGACGACGTACGACCGATGGCTCTTCCGCGGGCGCTCCTCCATCCGGAACATGCGTGCAAGACGCGCGATCGTGAGCGTGGCGCCACGCTGGGTCATCACCTCGCGCCCCTCCACCACGCGAACGGCGGCCTCGTCGAAGACGATCGCCTCCTCGACGCTCGCGAGCGGTACGGCCAAGATCTGGTCCCGCACCTCCACGAAGAGCACGCTGATGATCGCGAGCGTGATCGGAAGAACGATGGTGACCTTGGTGCCTATGCCGAGCTCGCTGGTGATGTCGACCACGCCACCGAGCTTGGCGATGTTGGTCTTCACGATATCCATGCCCACACCGCGGCCCGACAGGCTCGTGGCCTCGTCGCGGGTGGAGAAGCCTGGCGTGAAGACGAACGCGAGGATCTCCTTCGCGGTGAGGCTCTGCGCCTCGTCGGCGACCACCATGCCGCGGCGCACGGCAATCTCCACGATGCGTCGCGGGTCCATGCCGGCGCCGTCGTCCTCGACCTCGATGACGACGTGGTTTCCCTTCTGGAATGCGTTCAGCGCGATGGTGCCGACGATGGGCTTGCCCACGCGCATGCGGCCGTCGCGGTCCTCGATACCGTGGTCGATCGCGTTTCGGATCATGTGCATGAGCGGATCCGACAGCTCCTCCACGATGAGCTTGTCGATCTCCGTCTCCGCACCCGTGATCACGAAATTGACCTGTTTGTCCGCCTCGCGCGACAGCTGACGCACGATGCGCGCGAGCTTGTCGAACACCTGCCCGAGCGGCACCATGCGCACCTCGAGGATGCCGTTCTGCATCTGCATCAGGTGCCGATCGAACGCGCGGTGCACGCGCTCCATGTCAGAGGCGAAGTCGCGCAGCTCGGGGCGCGCCCGGACGCGCTCACCCATGCGCGCCAGCATGCTGCGCACGATCGCGAGCTCGCCGACGATGTTCATGAGCGAGTCGAGCTTGCGGATGTCCACGCGCACGGTCTGGCTCACGCTCTTGAGCGACAGCTCGCGCGGGCCTGGCTCACGGGCGTTCTCCATGCGCGCCGTCTGATCGCGTTCGCGGATCGGCGGGGGCGCGCCGCTCTGGAATGCGGTGGGCGGTGGCGGCACGGAGGTGCGCGCCTGATGGGGAAGCGCGTCGAACGTTGCCGGCGGCGGGAAGAAATCCGATACGTCGGAGCCGCCCTTGGTGGGAATGATGGACGGACCAGCGGGCTGGTAGGGCTCGGCCTGCGGGCCTGCGTCGCGGCGGCGCACCTCGTCGATGGTGATGTTGAAGCCCGTGATCTGCGCGCGCAGCGTGGCGAGGGGCGTGCGCGTGGCGACCAGGATCTCCAGCTCCACGGCGTCGGGGTCAGTGCCCTCGCCGGTGGGGAGGTACGTGATGATCTCGCCGTGCGGGCGTGTCTTCGCCTTCAGCTCGTCCAGCGCGGAGTCGATCGTCGCGAGCTGGAACGCGACGCGCAGCTTGAACAGCGACAGCCCAGCCTGAAGGTTGGTGCGAAGGCGATGCTCCTCGTACTCGGTGAGGACGCCGAGCAGCCCAGGGTCGAGCTCGTACTGGGCCACGACGCTGCCGCCGCCGCCGGCCTTGTTCTGCGCGACCTGACCGAGCGAGA
Organism: Polyangiales bacterium; assembly: GCA_038230375.1. Taxonomy (GTDB): domain Bacteria; phylum Myxococcota_A; class Polyangia; order Polyangiales; family Polyangiaceae; genus JANXLV01. The sequence continues at coordinate 204,549 of JBBRNJ010000004.1, forward strand.
CGAGCAGCGTCTTCACCTCGTCTGCGGGCTCGGGACCGTCGCCCTTTGCGGCGGAGAGGATCTTTCCGTAGAGCTCCACAGCGCGGAAGAGCAGGTCCAGCACGAGGGGCGTGAGCTCGATGCGGCCCAACCGCAGATCGTCGAGGAGATCCTCGAGCTCGTGCGAGAGGCCTGACATCATCGCAGCGCCGAACAGGCCCGAGAGCCCCTTCAGCGTGTGCACCGCGCGGAAGACGTCGTTCACGAGCTCCGCGTCGGAGCCACCGGTCTTGATGACCTCGTCGAGCGCAAGCAGGTCGCGCGAGAGCCCGTCGACTATTTCCTGTGCCTCGGAGAAGAACTCGTCCTTTGCCTTGTCGATGTCCCTGTCCGCCATCTCAGGGGCCCGCCTTCTGGGCGGCGCGCAGCTTCGCGGACGGAGTCACGGGCGCGCGCAGCAGAGAGATGCATGCCTCGCGCAGCCCCTCGCGCGTGAACGGCTTCGCGACGAACGCGTTGGCGCCCAGCGAGAGCCCGCGCGAGATGTCGCGCTCCGCGGCCTGCGTGGAGATGACCAGGATCGGCGTGTCCTTCGTGTGTGGGGACTTGCGAATGAACTGGATCAGCTCCAGCCCGTTGATGTCCGGCATGTTGATGTCGGTCACGACCAGGTCGAAGTGCCCGCGCGGCAGGAAGCGCATCGCGTCGAAGCCGCTCTCCGCTTCCGTCACCTCCACGCCCAGACGGCCGGCGCTGCGCTCGAATTCTGGATCTTCGAGGATGGCGCGCACCAGCGCACGGGTGGAGGAAGAGTCTTCGACGACGAGGATCCGGAGCATCGAGCGCTGTTTCGATGGTATCGCCAATCGCCCGCCTGTCCCGAAATTTCGGTATGATCAGCGGGTGGGTGCCACCGCTGTCACCGCTGCCGCCCTCGTGATCGGCAACGAGATCCTCTCGGGCAAGGTGCCCGAGGCGAACGTCGTGGAGCTCGCGCGGCTCCTCCGGTCTCGCGGCATCGAGCTGCGGCGCGTGGTGATGGTCGAGGACGACCTGGATGTCATCGCACGCGAGGTGCAGGAGCTCTCCTCCACACACACGTGGCTCTTCACCTCTGGCGGCGTGGGTCCCACGCACGATGACGTGACCGTGGAGGGTGTGGCGCGCGCATTCGGGCAGAAGGTCATGACCTCGCCCGAGCTCGAAGAGATGATACGTGCACACTACAAGGAACGCTGCACGGACGGCCATCTCCGCATGGCGCTCGTGCCCGAAGGGGCCACGCTGGAGGTCACGGATTTCGTGAAGTGGCCCACCATCCGGATGAAGAACGTATGGCTCCTGCCCGGCGTGCCGCAGATCTTCACGCTCAAGCTGCAGGTGGTGGCCGCAACCATTGGCGACCATGGCGCATTCGTCTCGCACGCCGTCTACACCCAGATGGACGAGGGCGATCTCAAGGCCCTTCTTGACGAGATCGTCGCGAAGTTCCCGAACGTATTCGTGGGCTCCTACCCGAAGTGGCTGGACCCCACCTACAAGACAAAGCTCACGTTCGACGGCCGCGATGCGGCGGAGGTCGCAAGGGCACACGATGCGTTCCTGGCGCTCCTGCCCAAGGGCGAGCCGCAGCGCATGGAGTGACGCCGCGCGCGCGGGCTCGTGGAGATCTTTCGGGGGCGGCGCGCGTAGAACCCCGTACCCCAGATGGCGTACCGCGACTCGGCCCGAGCCCTCACCGAACGATACGAAGCCCTCGAGCACGAGCTGCGCGCCTCCCGCGAGCGGACGCGCAACCTGGAGGAGCTGCGCGCGCAGGAGGCGCGGATCGCGGCCGAGCTAGCCGCAGTCGCGCGAAAGCTCGACGAGCTCCAGAGTCACGCGCGAAGGCTGCCCCTCCTGGACAACGTGGCCATCGCGTCACCGTGCAGCGCCAGCTGGGACAAGATGCAAGGCGACGACCGCGTACGCTTCTGCGGCGACTGCAAGAAGGACGTGTACAACCTGTCGGCGATGCCGCGCGATGCAGCCGAAGGGCTGCTTGCGGCGCACGCGAAGGGCGAGCTCTGCGTACGCCTCTACCGGCGTGAGGACGGGACCGTGCTCACGCAGGACTGTCCGGTGGGCGTGACGCGCAAGCGTCGCCGCAAGCTCGCATTCGGGATCGCGGGCGCGACGGCCATGACGGCGGCGGCCGTCACGAGCCTGCTCCAGCGCACGTCGGCGACGCCGCACTGCCCCACGGAGCATCACGCGATGGGCGCAGTGGCGGTGCCGATGCCGGTCGAGACCGCGAAGCCGACGACGGACGATCTTCCGAAGCCGCCGATGCCGCACCGACCCGACGACGGCGCCCACGAGCTAGGCCGAAGGACGCCGCCGCGAGAGCACGGTTACAAGATGGGCGCACCCGTCCAGATCGACGTGGAGCGCCACGGCGATTGAGTCACGACGTGGCTGATTTCGGATCTTGCTTCGGATCGGGCTTGGGCAGGCATGGGGCGCAGACAAACACGCGCGTGACCGGCTCCGGTGCGGGATTGGTGAGGCCGAGAAACGCGTCCTCACCCGCGGCGAGATCGCGCTCGCATCGGGCGCAGTGAGCAGGACGCGCGAGGCGCACGGCCTGGAACGCGAACACGCCACCGAGCGCTTCCTTCGAGGCGCGGCGCCGCAGACGCTCCCCGAACCGCTCGCGCTCGTGCTCGAGCTGCTCGGCGGCTCGCTTCAATTTCCCTTCGACGTTCTCGGTCGCCACGTCGGCTGCCTTCACGGCGTCCTCGAGGATCGTGCGAACCAGGTTCGAGACGGGGACGCGAAGGCCGTCCGCGAAGCGCCGGAGCTCGCGCTCGAGCACGGCTGGTACGCGGGTGTGGAGCACGCGCTCCTTCTTTCCGGACAGCTCGGTCGCCCGAACCTCGTCCGCCGCCTGCAGGTCTTCGGTCGTTGTGGTCTCGATCATGGGTCCCTCCCGGGGTCTGTGTCGTCACAGGGTTTGTGACACACCGTGTTACATAACGACGCGTCGCGTTACCGTCAAGAGCAATGCGTCAAATTCTGCGCGGAGGCCCGAAGTAGGGCGTCAGGAACGAATCGACCATGGGGAGCCAGGCATCCATCGAGTCCCGGAGCTCATGGCCATCGTCGACCTCGATCCGCCTCACGTGAGGAAGGCCTTCCGCGAGCTCGGCCGACACGCGGGGCGGGACCACGTCGTCGTTCGTTCCGTGGATGATCAAGGTGGGCACCCGCACGTCGGGCATGCTCCCCGTGAGCTGCTCCAGCTCCTCCATGAAGCCGAAGTCCACGCGCGCTTTCCCGCCATGGGCGTGATCGTCCACCTCCAGCCAGCCGGACTCGCGCCATGCACGAACGCCCTCTGGTCCAAGCCTGTTCCCCCACGTTTCAGCGATGCGAAACGCCGGCGCGAGCAGCACAAGCGCGACCACACGCGGGTCTGCCGCCGCCACGTGAGCAGCCGTCAGCCCGCCCAGGCTCGACCCCATGACCACAACACGTTCGTTCGCCTCGCCGATCTGCCCCACCACCGTCCGCACCATCTCGGAGAGCCGCAGGTGCTGGAACGAAGGGACGCGGAGGTCCAGCCGCTCGATCTCGAGGCCAAATTGCGCCGCCGCATGCGCCGCGAACCGGACGGCCTTGCTCGACTGGGGGCCCGAGGCGAAGCCATGCAGGTAAAGCAGGCGGGGGGAGAAACGGGAGGGCGCGTGCGTGGGGATTCCGTATCTCCTTACGTTCCGTGCGTTAGGCATTGCATCTCCAAAGACAGGCTAGCTACACTTCGTGGGCGTTTTGAGTTTCGGCCCGACGGGTCCGTCTCCAGACGCAGCCCCCATGTGGAAGCTCGTAATCGAGGACGACGAAGCCAGGCGAACAGCGGTTCCACTCACGCGGGACGAGTACTCCATCGGCCGCAAAGAGGGGAACAGCATCCGTCTGACCGAGCGCGACGTGTCGCGCGAGCACGTGCGACTGCGCAAGCACTCCAATGGTGCCGGTCCCACGTACATGCTCGAGGACCTCAAGAGCTACAACGGTGTGTACGTCAACGGCATCCGCGTGGCGAACACGCAGGAGCTCATCAACGGCGACCTGATCCAGATCGGCGACTACCGCATCATCTTCCAGGAGGAAGCGCCGGTCACCGTCCCCTCACCTGACGAGGTATCGACGGCGCCGCCGCTCGTCGCGCCCGCGGTCCCCCTGACGGGCCAGGTCACCAGCGACGCGGACCTCAAGGCCACGAACCCTGGCGTGACCACCCCGTTCCGCGGCTCGCTCCTGATGGAGCGCCCGAACAGGCTCGTGATGCTCGTCGGCCCCACGCCAGGCGTGGAATACCCGCTCGATCGCGATCGCCTCACGATCGGCCGCGCGGAGGACGCGACCATCTCCATCAACCACAACTCCGTCTCGCGCCTTCACTGCGAGATCCATTTGCTCGGCGAAGGCCGCTACGAGATCGTGGACAAGGGCTCGTCGAACGGCATTCGCGTCAACGCGGCGGAGCTCCGTCGCGGCATCGTGGAGGCCGGCGACCTCATCGAACTCGGCGACGTTCGCCTCAAGTTCGTCGGCGCTGGACAGGTCTTCGTGGCTGGTCCGAACGAGAGCCAGCAGCTCACCGCCATCTCCGATCGCATCGCGCCAGATCCCGACGTGAAGCGCGGCAAGACGGGCGTGCTGCCGTTCGCGATCCTTGGTGCGGTGGTCGCGCTCCTCGTGCTCGGCGGTGGTCTGCTGCTGATGAAGCGCCGCGCGCAGACGGTCGACACGCCGGTACCCGCCACCTCGCTATCGCCGATCGACCAGGAGAAGCAGCTGCTCCAGGAAGCGCTCGCGATGTGCAACTCTCCGAAGGCCGGCGAAGACTGCCAGGCAGCGCATGTGAAGGCCACGACCGGCCTGCGCGAGACATCGCCGCTGCGCGAGAGCCCCGACTTCCAGAAGCTCGAGTCCACCTGGGCGGAATACATGTTTGCCAAGGCCGACGCGGAGCCGGACTTCGCCAAGCGCAAGGAGATCTATCAGAAGGTCTCGCAGACGCTCGGCGTCGACCAGGAGCATCGAAAGAGCGCGACGGACCGTCTCGACAATCTGGACAAGAGCGTGATCGCAGACCCCTCCGGAACTGGTTCCGCGGCCACGACCACCAGCACCGCCCCCACTGCTCCACCGGGCACGGCCGCCTCGCAGACGGCGATCGCGATCAACAATCCTCCCGTCACCTCGAGCGGCACACGACCGGTTCCTCCGCACCCCACCGGCAACGGCACGGGCACAGGCGGAACGGGCCCCAAACCGCCCGGCGTGCCTGACGTCGAGAAGGCACGCGCGCTGCTCCTCAATGATCCCGCGCAGGCAAAGTTCATCCTCTACAACCGCCTGACTGGCAAGCCCGGCACACCCGACGAGTACCGCGTCCTGCGCGAGGCCTGCAGGGCCGCGGCCAGCTACGACAAGTCCTGCATCGAGCAGTGCACAAAGCACCTCAGCAGCGGCAACTAGAAGGCTCCTGCTTGTCCGGTTGTTTCAGCTCGCCGCTACCGCTTGTGGGGCGGTTGTCGTTCTGCCTTTTGGATCTGCTTGTAGGTCGTGGGCCCCTGGCTGGTTCCGAGACCAAGGAGCGTCTGAAATGCGGCCTGGGGCGT
>JBBRNJ010000005.1:0-201263 GCA_038230375.1 Polyangiales bacterium
ACCGTTTACGTTATCGGTGAGATCTTTCCAAGTACCCGAGACCCCTTTAACGTCGGCTTGTCCTCCGAGTCGACCTTCCGTACCGACTTCTTTCGCAACCCGTGTAACTTCGGCAGCGAACGAGTTCAGCTGATCGACCATCGTGTTGATGGTGTTCTTCAGCGCGAGCACCTCGCCCTTGGCGTCGACGGTGATCTTCTTGGAGAGGTCGCCCTTCGCGACCGAGGTCGTCACCTCGGCGATATTTCGCACCTGCGCGGTGAGGTTTCCGGCGAGGACGTTGACGTTGTCGGTGAGGTCCTTCCACGTGCCGGAGACGCCCTTCACCTCGGCCTGGCCTCCGAGCTTTCCTTCGGTGCCGACCTCCTTCGCGACGCGCGTCACCTCTCCGGCGAACGAGCGGAGCTGATCGACCATCGTGTTGATGGTGTTCTTCAGCTCGAGCACCTCTCCACGCACGTCGACGCTGATCTTCTGCGACAGGTCGCCGTTTGCGACGGCAGTCGTGACCTTGGCGATGTTTCGCACCTGATCGGTCAGGTTGCCGGCGAGGACGTTGACGTTGTCCGTCAGATCCTTCCACGTTCCTGCAACGCCGGGCACGTCCGCCTGCGCGCCCAGCTTGCCCTCCACGCCTACGGTCTTGGCGACGCTGGTGACCTGCTCTGCGAAAATGGAGAGCGTCTTCGTCATGCTGTTCAGCGTGTCCGCCAGGGCGGCGACCTCGCCCTTTGCGTCGACGACGAGCTTCTGTCGCAGGTCTCCGTTCGCGACCGCCGTGACGACCTTGACGATACCGCGCACCTGCGTCGTGAGGTTCGACGCCATGAAATTCACGTTGTCGGTGAGATCCTTCCAGACACCGGACACACCCTTCACGTCGGCTTGCCCGCCGAGCTTGCCCTCGGTACCGACCTCCTTCGCGACGCGCGTCACCTCGGCTGCGAACGAGTTCAGCTGATCGACCATCGTGTTGATGGTGCTCTTCAGCTCCAGAACCTCGCCCTTGGCGTCGACGGTGATCTTCTTCGAGAGGTCGCCCTTCGCGACGGAGGTCGTCACCTCGGCGATGTTTCGCACCTGCGCCGTCAGGTTGTTGGCGAGCAGATTGACGTTGTCGGTGAGGTCCTTCCACGTGCCGGCCACGCCAGGTACGTCTGCCTGCGCGCCGAGCTGTCCTTCCACACCCACCGTGCGCGCGACGTCCGTCACTTGCTCCGCGAAGACGCCGAGCGTGTCGGTCATGGCGTTGATCGTGTCCGCCAGGGAGGCGATTTCGCCCTTGGCCTCCACCTTCAGTCGCTGGGAGAGATCGCCATTCGCGACCGCGGTCACGACGCGCGCGATGCCGCGCACCTGCGTCGTGAGGTTCGACGCCATGAAATTCACGTTGTCGGTGAGATCTTTCCAGGTGCCGGAGACGCCCTGGACGTCCGCCTGTCCGCCAAGCTTTCCGTCGGTGCCGACCTCCTTCGCGACACGCGTCACTTCAGCCGCAAACGAGTTCAGCTGATCGACCATCGTGTTGATGGTGTTCTTGAGGCCGAGGACCTCACCCTTCACGTCGACCGTGATCTTGCGCGAGAGGTCACCCTTCGCGACGCTGGTCGTGACGTCGGCGATGTTCCGGACCTGCGCGGTGAGGTTGTTCGCGAGCAGGTTGACGTTGTCCGTCAGATCCTTCCACGTACCTGCAACGCCGGGAACGAGCGCCTGTGCGCCGAGCTCGCCCTCGACACCGACCGTGCGCGCGACGCTCGTGACCTGCTCCGCGAAGATGCCGAGCGTCTTGGTCATGTTGTTGAGCGTGTCGCCCAGGGCCGCGATCTCGCCCTTGGCATTCACCTGCAGCTTCTGCGAGAGGTCTCCGTTCGCGACCGCGGTGACGACCTTGACGATGCCGCGCACCTGGGTCGTGAGGTTCGACGCCATGAAGTTCACGTTGTCGGTGAGATCCTTCCAGACCCCCGACACGCCCTTCACATCGGCCTGTCCGCCCAGGCGCCCCTCGGTACCAACGTCCTTCGCGACACGCGTCACCTCACTCGCGAACGAGTTGAGCTGATCGACCATGGTGTTGACGGTGTTCTTGAGCTCGAGGACCTCGCCGCGCGCGTCGACCGTGATCTTCTTGGAGAGGTCGCCCTTCGCGACGCTGGTCGTGACGTCGGCGATGTTTCGCACCTGCGCCGTGAGGTTGTTGGCGAGCAGGTTCACGTTGTCGGTGAGATCGCGCCAGATGCCGGCCGCATCGGGAACGGCGGCCTGACCGCCGAGCTTTCCGTCCGTACCGACCTCCTTCGCGACGCGCGTGACCTCGGCCGCGAACGAGCTCAGCTGATCGACCATCGCGTTGACCGTCGTCCCGATTCGCAGGAACTCGCCCTTCACGGGCTGCCCCTCGATCTCGAGCGCCATCTTCTGCGTGAGGTCACCCTCGGCCACGGCGCTGATGACGCGCGCGACCTCGGTGGTCGGTTGCACGAGGTCACCGATGAGCGCGTTGATCGAGCCGATGCTCGTCGCCCACCCGCCCTGGACGTCATCACCGAGCGATGCGCGCTCGTGCATCCGGCCCTCGCGGCCGACGACGCTCTCGACGCGGACCATTTCGTTCGCGAGGAGCTGGTTCTTCGCGACCACGCTGTTCACGGCGCGCGCGATGTCGTTCATCACGCCGTTCCCGCGCGTTGTCGGGAGCCGCACGGCAAAGTCGCCGCGCTCCGCCGCGTGGAGCGCATCCAGCAATCGCTCCAGCTGGGCATCCGTCGGCCCGCCGTGTGCGCGCTTGCCGTTGCCGTTACGTGCCTTCTTCGTCTGTGCGAGCTCGAGGCTCGGCGGCCGATTCACGTTCACGTTGCGCGCTCCGTCGATGTGGGCGTTTTGGGGGAAGAGAACCCGCGCAGAAAAGCAAAACGTGTTCCACCGCTAGACGTGCAGCCAACTGATCGTGGCCTTCATATCGTCGAACGAGTGAGGCGCAAACGCGCGCGCGCAGGCGATGCAAATTTGACACATTGTGGCGCCGGTGATGGAGCGCCGGTTGCCAGACGCGCAAGATATGCAACCATGTCCACGGCACGCCCGTTGCTGAGGGGGCAATACCCGCATGAAAGAACGAATCCTCATTGTCGACGACGACCAGGACCAGTGCGACCTCCTGCAGCTCCTTGTCACCAAGCTCGAGTATGCGGTCGTAACGACCACGTCTCCCAGGAGGCGCTCGAACAGGTTGCGCGAACCAACTTCGACGCGATCATCACGGACCTCGAGATGAGCACCATGTCGGGTGTCGAGCTGTGCGCGCGCGTCGCGGCCACCCGGCCCGACATCCCCGTCATCCTCGTCACTGGCGTTGGCTCCATGGATTCCGCAGTGGCCGCCATGCGTGCCGGTGCGTACGACTTCCTCGCGAAGCCCGTCAACGTGAATGCTCTGGGTCTCACGCTCAAGCGTGCGGCGGAGAACCACAGGCTGCGTGAAGAAGTGAAGGTCCTCCGCGCCGCCGTGCCCGACCAGAGCGTGGAGGGCATGATCGGCGAGAGCGCGCCCGTGAAGTGTGTGCGCGATCTCATCGAGCGCGTGGCCTCGTCCGACGTGTCCGTGCTCGTGGAGGGCGAGACCGGCACCGGCAAGGAGCTCGTCGCGCGCGCGGTTCATCGCGCGAGCACCCGGAAGGCCGGGCCATTCGTGGCGATCAACTGCGCGGCCGTGCCGGTGAACCTCCTGGAGAGTGAGCTCTTCGGACACGCTCGAGGCGCCTTCACCGACGCAAAAAACGCACGCGAAGGTCTCTTCGTGCAGGCCTCCGGCGGTACGCTCTTCCTGGACGAGATCGGCGAGATGCCTCTGGAGATGCAGGCCAAGCTGCTTCGCGCGCTCCAGGAGCGCACCGTTCGGCCCGTCGGTGGCAACGTCGAGATCCCTTTCGATACGCGGATCGTCACGGCCACGCACCGCGATCTGGAGAGCGAGTGCAAGGCGCAGCGCTTCCGTGAGGACCTCTACTACCGGATCAACGTGGTGAAGGTGCCAGTGCCGCCGCTGCGCGACCGCGGCAACGACATCATGCTCCTGGCAACCTGGTTCCTGAAGCGGGCCTGCCAGAGGAGTGGCCGTGAGGAGATCGGGCTCTCGCCCCAGGTTGCCGGACTGCTGCTCTCGTACGAGTGGCCGGGCAACGTCCGCGAGCTGGAAAACTGCATGGAACGTGCTGTCGCGCTCGCACGACTGAGCCACGTGAGCGCCGAGGATCTTCCGGAGAAGATAAGGACGTTCAGCCCCAACCGCGTCGTGCTGTCAGCAGAGACCGAAGAGGAGATCCTCTCGCTCGAGGAGCTGGAGCGTCGCTACATCCTGCGGGCGCTCAAGATCCTGAACGGCAACCGCTCGCGCGCCGCCACGCTGCTGGGTATGGACAGGCGAACGCTCTACAGGCGCCTGGAGACGTACCACACGTCTCAGATCCCGCCGGCGAAGGAGCCGCGCCTGTCCTCTTGACCGGCGCGGGCACACCACCGATTCGTTTCTACGTCACGTAGGAGTGGGCGCCGGGTCGGGCGTCGCGTCGCCAAGATGCCGCACGAGCGTCGCGACGAGCTCGGCTGGCTCGATTGGTTTTGCGGCATGCCCGTCGAAGCCTGCCTCGAGCGCGGCCCGGCGATCCTCCGCGCGCGCATAGGCGGTCAGCGCGACCAGGATGCGCGGCCTGCGCGGGTGGGCGCGCAACGTGCGGCCCAGAACGTACCCATCTTGATCCGGCATGCCGATGTCGCTGACGAGGATGTTGTACTCATCAGCCTCGACCTGCGCGATGGCCTCGCGAACCGAGCTCACCGCGTCCGTGTGCGCGCCGTTCCGACGAAGCACCAACGCGAGGAGCTCGCGTGCGTCGTCCTCGTCGTCGACGACGAGAATGCGAAAGCCGTCCAGTGGCTTCAGCGGTGTGACGCGCTGGGTCTGGACCGGAAGTCCCTTCGGCGCAGCCTCCAGCGTCTCGCTCGGTATGGGTCCTTGCGCAGGCAGACGAACGATGAACGTGGTGCCCTGTCCCTCGCCCCTGCTTTCGACGTGCACGGTGCCGCCATGCATCTCGACGATGTGCCGTACGATGGCGAGCCCGAGCCCGAGCCCGCCTTGCGTGCGTGTGGTGCCGCTGTCCTGCTGACGAAATCGCTCGAACACGTGCGGCAGGAACGTCTCGCGCACGCCCTGGCCCGTGTCCGTCACGCGGATCTCCACCAGGCCTCCTTCGCGCGCAACGGCCACCGAAACCGAACCGCCCGCTGGCGTGAACTTGACCGCATTGGAGAGCAGGTTCCACAAGACCTGCTTGATGCGGTCTTCGTCCGCCACGATGGCGCCCAGGTTCGGCTCGACCGCGGCAGAGAGCGTGATTGACTTTGCAAGTGCCGCGGGGCGAATTGTATCCAGCGCGAACTCGACGGCGGGCAACAGCTCCACCGCGTGACGGGCGATCCGGAGCTTGCCGGAGATGACGCGCGAGACGTCGAGCAGGTCCTCGATGATGCGAGCCTGCGAGTGGGCGTTGCGCTCGATGATCATGAGCCCGTGCTCCACCTGCGCCGGCTCCAGCCCGCCCTCACGGAGCGTACGCGCCCACCCCAGTATGGATTGCAGCGGCGTTCGGAGCTCGTGTGACACCGTGGAGAGGAACTCGTCCTTCATGCGATTGAGACGCTCGGCCTCGGTGCGCGCGATGTGCTCGCCCTCGTGTGCGAGCTCCAGCTGCCGCTCTGATTGCTTCGCTGGGTGATCTCGTCGGTGATGCCGCCCACGCCAATGCAGCGAGCACGCGCCAAGACCGGGTAGTACTTCACGCGCCGGTATCGCCGGTTTTCCTCGGGTCCTTCCGAGCTGACCTCGTGGGTGATGGTCTCCCCGGTGTCGCGAACCTTGGCAAGCAGCTCCATGACTTGGTCGCCAGTCGCCGGAAACAGCTCTTTTTCCGTGTGTCCCGTGTGGGCCGCGGCCGGTAGCCCGTTCATCTCGGCGAGCATGCGGTTCACGCGGATGTACCGCAGGTCGCGGCCCCAGAGACCAATGCCCACGGGCGCCTGATGGAGAAGTGTGTCGAGCGCGGCGACCGCCTCCTCGCGTTCGCGGGAGAGACTCTCGCGCTCCTGGGCCTCGCGATGGCGCGCAGTCACGTCCACCGCGACACCCACGAGCCGTGTGGACTTGTTGTTCTCATCTACGCGCGCGCTCCCACGTACGGAGACCCACCGCTCGCTGCCGTCTGGGCGGATGATGCGGTACTCTTCGCGATACGGAACGGAGCGCTCCGTGGCAGCGTGTACAGCCGCCTCGACGCGACCGCGATCGTCCGGGTGTACGAACGCGAGGAAGCGCTCGAACGAGAGCTCAGCTTCGTCGACCAGACCGAAGAGCTGCCTGCAGCGCTCGTCCCATGCGATGCGAAGGGTCGCGAGGTCGTAGTCCCAGCAGCCGACCCCAGCTGCGTCGAGCGCAAGATTCAGCCGCTGTTGCAACATGGTCCCAATGTCCTTGCGCTCATCATGAACCCTGGTGCCGATATTCGCCAGCGACTACGCTGGCACAACGCGTCCTCGCGGCGCATCGAACACATATGGAACCGTACCTTCGAACAACCTTCCTCGAGCGGCTTGCCCACGACCTGCGCGGTGCCACGTCGACCGGAGCCGGTGCGCTGGACGAGCTCAGCGAGCAGCTGCGCGGTACCGACGGCGAACTCTTCGCGCAGATCGCGCGGCGCTCGCTCGCGCGTGTGTTGCGAATCAGCACTTCGCTGGGAGACGCGGCAGAGCTGGAACGCGGCGCCGTGGCCCTGCAGACGGCCGACGCCGACCTCCTGGAGGTGGCAAACGCCGCGGCGGAAGGCGCGCGCGCTCTCGAGAATCGGCGCGGCGTGGGGCTCACCGTGGGAGGTGCAGGGCGTGCTCGCTGCGACGCGGCTCGCATCAAGCGGGCGATCTTCGAGCTCGTCTCGAACGCCATTCGCGTCGCCCGAACAACGGTGCGCATCGATGTGCGGGTGGAGAGCAACCGCGCCACGATCACGGTCGACGACGATGGTCCGGGCTGCCCGCCAGCTGCGGCGCGCTTCACGCCCACCACCGAGCGACGCGGCCTTGGCCTCGGGTTGCCCCTCGCGGTCGAGATCGCGGCGCTGCACGGCGGCTCTCTCGAGATCACACGCAAGGCGGAGTTCACGTCTGTCTCCATTTCGTTTCCGGCAACGTAACGGGTAGTCACTGCACGAGGTCGGGGGAGGGCGTTGGCGCTTCCGCAACGACGGACGCAGCCGGAGGTGGCGGCAGCGCGGGCTGGGCCAATACAGGATGGCGCGCAGCGGTGGACCGAGGCGCCAACTGGTGCATCGGGATCGTCAGCGCGGTAACGCTGACGGTGTCGGCCGTCACAGCCGCCGTGGGCGCAAGGGCCTCGGCAGGCGCCGCAGACGCATGCGGCCGTGCAAACCCGGCGAGCAGAGCAACGGTGGCGGCGAGGCCCACGATCGCGAGCAACGGCCAGCGTGATGTCCGCTTGTTCTTGCTGCCCGGTGCGACCGTGGGCGCGAGGGGGCGCGGCGGCTCGCTCTGGGCCACGACGTCCTGCAGCGCTTGCTCACCGCGAACCACGTCCGTCGGCAGCGGCGTGCGACGAGCGGCGCGCGCGGCCTCCACGATGCGCGGGAGCCGCGCGGCAGAGTCGGGACCGCCAAACTCGACCAGCGCGTTGGCGAGGGCCTCCACGTCTTGAAATCGCTCGGCGGGGTCCGGGCGCAGGCAGCGCAGGATCGCCTCCGACAGGCCGGGCGGAATGCCGGCGCGCATCGCCACCGGATCCGGCGGCGGCTCCACAATGGCGCGGGCCAAGATCTCTCCGAGCGCGCCGCTTCCGAACGGAAGCGCCTGCGTGAGGAGCTCGAAGAGCACCACGCCAAGGCCCCACACATCCGCGCGTTCGTCCGCGTCCTCTGCGCCGGCCATCTGCTCCGGAGACATGTATGACGGGGAGCCAAGCGCAGTACCGGCTTGCGTGATCCGCGCGGCTCCGGACAGATCCACCTTGGACACTCCAAAGTCGATGAGCTTCACGTTCGGAAGGCCGTCGCGCCCGCGCGTCACGAACAGGTTGGACGGCTTCAGATCGCGATGAACGATGCCGCGCGCGTGGACCTCGGCGAGCGCTTCGCACGCCTGCAGGACGTAGTCGATCGCCGTCTCGATCGGGAGCGGGCCGGAGCGCGTGAGGACCTGCGACAGGTCGCGTCCCTCGAGCCACTCCATGACCAGATATGGAGCGCCGCTGGGCAATACGGCGACGTCGAATACCTTCACGATGTGCGGGCTCTCGAGCTGCGTCGCCAGCCGGGCTTCGCGAAGGAAGCGCGCCGCGACGCCAGGTAGCTTCAGCACCCTCTTCGAGATCACCTTGACCGCGACGGGGCGCGCAAGGAGCAGATGGGTCGCGCGAAATACGGTGCCCATCCCACCCGCTGCGCAGAGCGCGTCAATGCGGTAGCGCCCGTCGATGACGTCGCCCACGGCGCAAGGTAGCTCTGTCTCGCTGCTGCTCATGTGGATTGCCTCGGTTCTTCTTCCGAGCTGCTCGAGCAGGCGCCGTGCCAGGCCACCTCCCGTTTCAGCGCCGCCTGACGCCGTGGCACTTCCGTCGCGCGCCCTCCGGGGCGGGGACTTTTGCGCACTCGCGCTGTGTCGGAATTACGCAGGTGAGGCGCCAGTGCTCGACGCTAAATCTCGACCAAACCCTGGTGGGTCTCCAGTGCACGCTCACGGAGCGATCGACGAACCATCGTCACGACGTCGGAGATCACCACCGGCTTCACCAGGAACCGGTCCGCGCCCAGCGTGGAGAGTCGCTGCCAGTCTGCGGGTGTTCCAGATGCGGTGAGCACCAGGATCGGGACACGCGCGCTCTTGTCGCGCGATCGGATGAGGGCGGTGAGCTCGGTGCCGTCCAGCCCCGGCATCTGGAGGTCCATGATCACGACGGATGGAGTGCGCTCGTCAAACGCAGCGAGCGCGCTGGTTCCATCCGCCACCACCACGATCTCTGCATCGGGGAACTCACGCGTCAGCTGGAGTTGCATCAGGAAGCGGAAGTCGTCGTTGTCGTCCGCCACCAGGATCCGCGCCGGCTCGCGGGAGCGGTCGCGTCCGGCGAGCAAGTCCTTGCGGAACGCCTCTGCACTTGGCGTGCGGTCGCCGGGGTCTTGTGCCAGGGCGCGCAGGATCGCGTGGTCGATGTCGGGGCCGAGCTCCGGGCGGATCTGGCTCGGCGGCGTGACCTTCCCGTGTCCGTGGCGCACCATCATGACGAGCCCGTTCGGTGCGTCGAACGGCGCCATGCCCGTGAGCATCTCGTACGCGACACAGCCGAGCGCGTAGATGTCGGCGCGCGCCGCGAAAGCCGGGTCGACCTTTCTCTGATAGGCGATTTCCGGCGCCATGAACGCCGGCGTTCCTGCGACCTCGGTGGCGTCCGTCGCGGTCCTGCTGCGCGCCAGCCCAAGATCTGCGATCTTCGGGCGCAGCGCCCGATCCAGGAGGATGTTGCTCGGCTTGATGTCGCGATGAAGCGTGTTGGCCGCATGAATCGCCGACACGCCTTCACACGTCTGCTCCAGGACCCGCAGCGCTACGCCTATGTCGGCAGGCCCGCCCTCGGGCCGCCAGGTGTCCAGCGTGGTTCCCTCCACGTACTCCATCACGAAGTACGGCACGCGCTCGTGCTCGCCCAGCGCGTGGATCTGCACGACGTTCGGATGACTGACGCGGGCCATGGCCAGCGCTTCGTCACGGAAGCGCGCAAGGAAGTCGTTGTCGATCAGGCTGCGGCGCACGAGCTTCAGCGCGACGCGCCGATCGAGCCGCTCGTCGTGCGCGAGCAGCACCACGCCCATCGCGCCTTCGCCCAGCTTCTCGCCGATACGATAGGCACCGCCGACCAGCGTTCCCACCTGCGGTATTCCGCTATCCATGGCCGGCTGCAGTCTGCGCGGGTTCTCGCAAGGGAAGTAGGGACGACATGTAAAAGCTCCGCGTCGGTTACCGGCGTCACGAGCGACGCTCCAACCTACGCGAGCCGATGCAGTGACCGGGCCAACGGAGCCCGACGACCCCCGAGCGCAGGCCGGCCTGGGAATGGGACCACCTGGGAGCGCGCAAAAACACCCCAATGGTCCCCATTCGCCACGCGGGCGGCGTGCGACGTGGGCGCTGCGCACCGCGTCCGGACCGGCATTGACGGGGCTGTCCGCACGGCTACGCTGGTCTCGGTCGACAGGCCCTCGACGTCCAACCGTAGAGTCCAACCATGACTTCGCTTGATTGCCCGGAGCTCGCTGGTGTGCGCGTCCTCGTCGTGGACGACGACGAAGACAGCCGCGAGCTGTACGCAACCGTCCTTGCCAGTCATGGCGCCGTCGTGACCATGGCGGCCACCGCAGGCGAAGCGTTCGCCGCATTCGAACGCGAGGCGCCGCGGATCGTGCTCTCCGACATCGGGCTTCCCGAAGAAGACGGCTTCAGCCTCATGCGGAAGATCCGCGCGACCGATGCCCACCGCGGAGCTCCCATCCTGGCGATCGCGTTGAGCGGCTACGACAGAGACCCCGCTCGAGAGACCCCTGAAGACGGGTTCGATCTTCACTTCACCAAGCCGGTGCCCCTGCCAAAGCTGATCTCCGCGCTCCGCAAGTTCCTCGCTCCCTGACCCACGTTGGGTTGGGCGCGCGGTCAGCCGGCGGTCGATCTTCGCGGCGCGAAACGGGTGAGATTCGCCAGGACGGACACCAGCTCCGATGGTTCCACCGGCTTGGGGATGTGCATCATGTACCCGGCGTCGAGCGCCTTGCGGCGATCCTCGGCGCGCGCGTAGGCCGTGAGCGCGGCCGCGGGGAGGCTCGCCGTATGCGGGAGAGCACGGACCTTCCGGATGAGCGAGTACCCATCTTCTTCCGGCATGCCAATGTCCGAGACGAGCAGATCTGGCAGCTCGCTCTCGATGATCGAGAGCGCTTCGGTGACGCTGGCCGCCAACCGAACGATCGCGCCGCATTGCTCGAGCACGGCAGCCACGAGATCGCGCGCGTCCTTCTCGTCGTCGACGACGAGGATCTTCAGGTTGACGAGCTCGGGGCGCTTCTTGAAATCCAGGTTGCCCACGCTGCTCGCCAGGCGCGAAGCGGTAGCCCGCACCTCCTGCCGCACCGCCGACACCGGCACGCACACGACGAAGGTCGACCCCTGGCCTTCGCCCTTGCTGTCGACCGTGATGGTGCCCCCATGAAGCTCGACGATGTGCCGCGAAATCGCGAGCCCCAGGCCAAGGCCTCCGTGGGCCCGGGTGATCTTGCCGTCCTCCTGTTTGAAGCGCTCGAAGACGTGGGGCAGAAACTCTGCCGCGATGCCTTGGCCGGTATCACTCACCGAGATGCGAACGCTCGAGTCCACGCGCTCCGCTCGGATGCTGATGCGCCCGCCCTTCGGCGTGAACTTGATCGCGTTGCTCAGCAGGTTCCACATGACCTGGCCCAGTCGATGGGGATCGCCGACGACCTCGCCCGTCAGCGGGTCGAGCGTCGTGACGATCTGGATCCCCCTTGCGTCGCCAGCCAACCTGAGTGCGTCCAGGGCGTGCTCGACCAGGTGCGTCACCTCCACGGATTGGATGTCGAGGCGCAGCTTGCCGCTGATGATCCTCGCCACGTCAAGGAGGTCTTCGATGAGCTGCGCTTGCGTCACCGCGTTCCGCTCGATGGTCTCGAGGGCGCGCTCCTGCTTCTCCTTCGGCAGGTCGCCGCCGCGGAGCAGCCTCGTCCAGCCCAGCATGGCGTTGAGCGGGGTGCGCAGCTCGTGGGAGATGGTCGCCAAGAAGTCATCCTTCATGCGATTGGCGTCGTCGGCGAGCTGTCGCGCGCTCACCGCGGCTCGATACAGGTGCGCGTTGTCGATGGCGGCGCCGATGCGTCGCGCAAGATCCTCGGCGACCCTCACGTCGGCGCTCGTGAAGCGGCGACCCGATTCGGAGGCAATGAACGTGATGGCGCCCAGGGTCTTGCCGCGAGCCTGCACCGGAACGCACATCGATGACTTCAGTCCCAGCGCGCGAATCGTCGCCAGGAGCTCGGCGTCGGGGATGCTCGCGACGAGCAGCGCGTCGGTGATGTCGGCATGCACCTCGGGCGTGCCGGTTCGGATGACATAGGCGACCCCGGAGGGATCGTCGGCCTTCGGCGGCCAGCGGAGCGAGAGCACGTGCGCCAGGGCCACTTTGGCAGGGTCGGCGTGGTCCACCGTCAGGCGGCGAATCGAGCCGTCGGATTCGAGGACGTCCATCGTCGCCCAATCAGCGACGAGCGGCACGGCCATGCGCATGACGCGCGGGATGGCGTCCTCGTGGTCGACATAGCTGCTCAATGCCTCGCTCGCGTCGGCGAGGAACCGGAAGAGATCCTCGGAGCGCTTTTCGTCCTCGATGTCAGTGCAGGTGCCGATCCAGCGAGCGACGCGCCCCGATTCGTCGAAGGTGGGATTGGCCCGGACGAGGTGCCAGCGAAAGGTCTGGTCGCTGGTCCGGAAGAGGCGAAATTTGGTCTCGTAGGCGGCGCCCGTGGACACGGAGGCCGACCAGAGCGCAACGGCGTGATCGCGTTCGGCCGGGAGCACGAAGTCCAGCCATGCGGCCGGGTCGGAGGAGCCTGAGTACTCTGTCCAACGCAGGTTGGTGTAGTCGAGTGCGCCATCGGGCCCCGCCGTCCAGACCACCTGAGGCATCGAGTCCGCAAGCGAGCGCAGGTTCCGCTCGTTCTCGACGCGCGCGGAGACGTCGATGGACGTCCCGAACAAGCGAACCGCCCTTCCGTCCGGCGCGAGATGGACCTTTCCGTGCACGTGGACCCACGCCGTTTTTCCGTCCGGTCTCGCCACGCGCTGTTCGAGCTCGAAGGGCGTGCGGTCTGCGATCGCCTGGGTGATCTGGATCTGTGCGCGCTCGCGATCCTCGGGGTGAACCAGGGCAAGGGCGTTCTGGAGGGTCATGCGCTGCCCGACCTCGTCGAGGCCCCAATCGGACCGCATCTGCGGACTGAATACGACCGAATCTTCGACGATGTTCCAGTCGTAAAATCCGACCTTCGAGCTGGCGAGCGCGAGCGTGAGCTGCTCCTCGCTCCTCTCGAGTGTCCTCTGGACGCGCTTCTGCGCAGTCACATCGTTGAGGACGAGCAGGCCGACGGCCGCCTGCCCGAACTCCTCGGGGATGAGGTCGGAGGAGGCGTCGATCGACCGGTGCCCATTCAGTGTTTGCAGCTCGACGGGGAGGTTGCGCAGCCTCTCGCCCGCGGCGACCCGCTCCGTGGGCAGGCCTTCGGTGCTGTCGCCGAGCAGCTGCATGGCCGCGTTGTTCTTGAACGTGGTCTTCGCCGTGACCGGGTCGATGAACAAGGTGGGCGACGGCAACCGATTCAGGACCGATTCGAGCCACCGCCGGTGGTTCTCCTGCGAGCGCCGCGCGAGGACCTGGTCGGTCACTTCGGACCCCATGATCATGATGCCGTCGATGATGCCGGCGCCGTCCCTCCGCGCCGCGTAGGTCAGATTGAAGTAGCGAACGCGGTCGGTCACGGTGACCGGGATTTCGCGGAGCTCGGCGGTCTTGCCCGTCCGATACACGTCGTCGAGGATGCCGTGCACCTCGATCGACTCCGGTTGGGCATGGCGCACGGTCCGGCCGGTCGCGTCGAAGCCGAGCACGCGCACGTGAGCCTCGTTGACGAACTCGAAGCGATGCTGCGGCCCCGAGAGGATGCAGACCATCTCCGGCGTCTGCCGAAAGAGGTTCGCGAAGTTCTGATCGTCGATCATGTCGGGCTCGGATCTATCACGTCGCGAACGCAACAAGCGAACCGCTCCGCGAGCGCACAGGCGTCCACCGCGCGACTGGTGAGGCGTGGATGCATCAACGGACATCCGTGTCACACGCCGGTGTCCGCGAACCCCCGAGCTCGCGCGCAGGTGCCTGTTTTCCAGCGGACTCGAGTTGGCAAGGGCCTTGCAAAGTGAGTCGGCATGACGAAGTCCAGCCAGCCCGAGTCCCGCAAACCGCGCGAGCACGTCCTCGTGATTGCCGAGCATCAGGTCGATCTCGCCGCACGCATGGCGGAGCTGGACCGCGCTGGAGCGCGCATCGAACGACTGGTGCAGCGCGAGACCGAGCTGCCGGGGGATTTCATGCGCCGGCTCGCAGACGCGCTGCAGACCACGGAGCAGGTCTACGACCGCACCATCTTCGTCGCGCGTGAGCCGATCGGTCCGCGACTCAACGAGCTCGTACGCACGATCGTCAGCTCCATGCGGCCCGGCACACGTCTGATCATGGCCGCCGAGCACCCGACCCCGTCCTCCACGCGCGCGCTCTCCGCCCTGGCGCTGACCGTGATGGAACTCGCGTTCGGCGCGGATGTGATCGTCGAAGGCGCCGCGAAGGAGCGCTCTCCCGCACGCGCATGGCGCCGCCGCATCGACCGCGCCCTGGATAGCCTGCTCACCCCGCCGGTGAGCGCGCGGCGCGCCAGCTGACTAGGCGCGGCCGGCCGCTGCTTCTTGCTCGTGCTCGCGGCAGTGTTCCAGATAGGCGCCTTCGTGCAACGCGACCAGGTCGACCACGGCGGACCATAGCCATGCAGGCGCCGTCGATCGGGGCGCCGCTTCTCTCCTGAAGTTGGCAAGCCAGTCGGCGCATTCGCGCGGCGACAGCTGACGCGCATGCGCAATGCCGACCACGGAACCGAGATACGCAGACACAGGCTCCACGTCCTGCTCCGAGAGGATATCGAGCTCGAGCTTCAGATCTTGTGGCAACAGCTCGCGCACGTAGACCGGGACGCCCAGGATCGTGGCGGAGATCATGCGCGTTCCTAGATGGGGTGAGAGCTTCCTTGCGCCCATCACCACGCGATCGCCATCGTGGGTCGGATGGGCGAGGCCGCGAGCGCGTGGCGCAAGGGCCTTCCTTGCCTCCTTCAGGTCAACCAGCGCGAGCGCGCCACGACGCGCCCCGCCCACGCGGACGAGTACCGCAGCACGCCACAATCCAAGTGAGCTACACCCCTTCACCCAGTACGCCGCGTCCACGAGGGTCACGTCGGCGTTGTCCTTGCGGCCCGTGATCTGGGTCACCAAACGCTTGAATTTACGGCTCTCCACCAGCTTCTGCACGGCCGCGCGCTCGTCCTCCATGAGCGGCCAGAAGCGCTTGCCCATGGGCATGCGCTCATCGACGCCGATTCGCTCGAGCAGGAAATCCTTTCTGGAGCGCGCGTTCGCCTGGCGCAGCAACTTCTTGACCTGCGGAGGCGCGACGCCGGGCGACGCATCCCGATCGCACGCGCGAGCGGTCAACGCGCGCTCGTATCCGCGGGCGATCGCCTCCACCCCACGGAGCGCGAGGGAGCCGCGCAGGCCCGACGCACGCACCGACATGACCATCGAGAGCGCGAGCCGCACCACGTCGTGCGCGGGGGAGCCAATGACGGTCTGGTCCAGGTCACGGAGCTCGAGCTCCACATCCCCGTTCGCATGGGCAATGGCGCCGATGTTGCCGATATGGCAATCACCGCCAATCCAGATATCCGGCGGCCTGGGCAGAGCGTCGCCTCGACTGGATAGCAGCCACTCGTAGAACCGGTGGGTGGAGCCGCGCACGTAGGCGTGAGCGCTCGACGTCATCTTGACCTCGCGCCGCTGGTCCAGCAGGCGCCCACGCTCTTCCTTGATGACAGGGATGTACGAGGTGGGGAGGTTCTCGCCGGACGTCGAGCTCGACTTCGCTCCAGCCACGATGAGCGCATGGGAAAACCTTCCAACCGGCGATCGGCGCTCGCGTATTCGTCTGGCCATGGAACGCGGGGCTTGCGAAACACGTGCCGGCCCCCACTACAGAGCGGACACACACTCTTGTGTACCTCGGCGGGTCAAACAGAGGCAATCCGCGGGCGTTTCACTGCTCCCACGATCATCCCCAGTGGAATCAGCCACCCCAGCACGAGGAACACGCCCATGATCACGACCCCCATCGGGTCCAGGCCTTCGTTCTGCGCGCTGTCTACCAGCGTGCTCACGATGGCTGCCGTCCACAGAAGCGAGAAGAGTGCGCCGAAGATTCCAAGCAGGAGCGTTGCTATGCGCCACCCTGGCCACCGCACGGTCGGGATTCCTGCGCGGTCATAGGCTTCTTGCGGCGGCTCTGGCAGCCTCATGGCGCCCAGGTAGTTGATGATGTTCGTGGGGATCGAGATCATGCTGTAGATGAACGAGATCATTCCCCACCAGCCCAGGAAGCTCGTCACCAGCGTGTAGCTCCAGAAGTACTGGTCGATGCAGCGGCGGCACATGTTGCCCGTGCGTGTTCGCGGGAAGCGAACCACAAGCATGCCGATGTTCTGCATGAACGTGGCGCGCTTCGTCGGACCTTGCACTCCACACTGATCGCAATTCGACCCGCCCGCATGCGGATTGTACTGCTGGGCATACGGCGACGGCGCGGGCGCACCGTATCCATAACCTGCATACGCGGGTGGCGCGGGCGCGGCGTATGGGTTCGCGTACGGACTCGGTCCTGGCGGTGCGCCATACGGCGAGTGCGGCGCACCATACGGCGCGCCATATGGATTGGGCGGTGGCGGCGCGCTGTAGCCGGCGGCAACTGCGGCCACGTGGAAGCCTCCGCCCGGGAGCTGCGTTGTTCGGAGCGTGAGCCCTTGATTGCGCGCTTGTGCGTCCGCTTGTGCGAGCGCTTGCTGATCGCCATCGTACGAGCCCGTACGGATCGTGGTCTCCCAGCTCATCGGTCGCGCCTAACGCATGGAGGCGCGGAGCTGTGCTTCCGCGACCGGGTCTTTCGGGGGACCGCCACGCGACGGCGGGAGCGCGTAGCTCGGGGGATCGCTGTCCGGCAAGAGAGCATTGGGCGCCAGGGGGCGCGACGGCTTGCGCGCCTTCGGCGGACTCGCATGGCTTACGCCATTCGCGCCGCTGGAGCCGCTGGAAGAGATCACCACTGACGCTGGGGGGGCTGGGGGGGCTGACGCGGCCGGCGGCGTCACGAGCAGCGCGTCGCCATCACCGAACTTCAGCACGGTCGGCGGCTCGGGCGGTGCGATGATGGGGCGTGCGCCAAGGCGTGTCTCCACTTGCTGCGGCGGCGCGTCGCCGATGAGGATCGCGTCCTTCGGCAGCATGATGGAGGCCATGGGCGGAGGCGGCGCGATCTCGCTCGCGGTCGCACCACGTCCTGCGTTCGGTCCGCTCTGTCCGCCTTCATCACGCAGCACATAGGCCGTCATGGCCGCTGCGGCCACGCCGCCCATGAGCATGAGCGCGACGCCGCGGAGCACGCGCGTCGACGGCGTACCCGTCATCTCTCTGAGCTCGCGCTGCTCGAGAGCCGACTCCATGCGCTGCTCGTCATCGAGGCGCTCGAAGCGAAGCCGCGGCCTCGAGGGCGAATCCGTGAACGTCGGCTCCGGATAGTTGGAGACATAGTTGGAGACAGCGACCGGCGCGAGGCTCTCTTGCGATACGAACGTGCGCACAAACGGCGAAGGCGTGATCTGGCTGAGGGAGTGGCCGTTTTTCTGGTGGCGCGCCGAGGGCGGCTGGACTGCGGTCAGCTCCTCTTCCTCATCATCATCGTCGTCCACGTAGGGATGCGTTTGCTGCATGCCGGCCGCGATGCCGGCCGCGATGACCGCCGGCCTGATCGCCTGCGTGGGGGTCTTCAGCGTCAGCGGCCTGGAGACCGGCAGCTCCTCGGTCAGGCGAAACAACCGTGTGTTCGGCTGCAAGAACGCATGCGGCTGGATCGCGTTTCTCACCTCGACCGCGTCGCCCAGGTCGAGCTCCATCTCCACATCGTCCTCGAGCGCGAGCTCGTGGCTTTCTACGATGTCCGCGTCGTCGAGGGCGACGATACGATCTGGGCGACGAAAGGGCAGCATGATCGGTAACCGCCAGGTTTTGCCTCACGAGAGGGCCCTTGTCGAGCCAACTTTCGAAAAAAACACGGGTCGAAAAAGAGCGACAGGAGCGGGGCTCCCCACCGGTCGCAACGACATGGTCAGGGCGCTTGCGCGACGCCTACCTCCGGGCTATGGTCCGCGCCTGCCTGGCCCCACGGGGCGCTGGCAGTTGGTGGTTGTCCAGGCGGACCCCAATCCCGGGCCCGCTTTTCTTTTGTCCGCAGTCCGCACCTACACCTCGTTTTCCCCTGTAATTTCAAGAATGACAGAGACCGCGCTCCCCACAACCCAGCTCGATCGCGCCAAGGTAGACGCGATTGTTGCGCCCATCGTGCATGCGCACGGCGGCGAGGTCGTGGACGTGGAGTGGAAGACCGAGGCAGGTGGCTGGGTGCTCCGCGTGTTCGTCGAGAAGCAAGGCGCACAGGCAAAGGGGCTCTCCACCAAGGAGGCCGGCGTCACCCTCGAGCTCTGCGCCAACGTCGCGCGCGACCAGTCGCCGGCGCTCGACGCGATCGAGGACATCATCCCGCACGCGTACAGCCTCGAGGTCAGCTCGCCGGGCGTCGAACGCGCCCTCAAGACGAAGGCCGACTTCACCCGCTTCGCTGGCAAGAGCGGCGCAAACGCGCCGCCGGGCGACAAGGCGAAGCTCTGGCTCAAGAAGGCCGCTCTGCCGCGTGCCATCAACGGAGCAGAGCCCACCGGAAACGGGTCGCGTGTCGTGGAAGGCCGGCTCATCGGCTTCGCGAACGACATCATTGTTCTCGTGGACGGCAGCCGCACCTACGACGTTGCCTTCGACGACGTCGACCGCGCCCGGCTCGTCTTCGAGCTCGAGACCGGCACCAAGTCGAAATCCGCCAAGCCGGGAGCCAAGAAGCCGCACCCCAAGACCAAAGATCAATCGAAGACCAAGTCAGACACGCAGCAGTGATCAGCGCCAGGACATCAGAGGCAACAAACATGGCAACGTCGACGCAGCAAGCATCCCAGGGTGATTTGAACCTTCTCTCCGCGATCGAAATGGTCGCGAAGGACAAAGGAATCGACAAATCGCGTCTGATCAAGACGGTCGAGGAAGCCATCCTCAAGGCTGCCCAGAGCGTGTTCGGTCCGAACCGCGAGATGGAAGCGCGCTTCAACGAGGACAGCGGTCAGGTCGACCTCTTCCAGTACATGACCGTCGTCGACGATCCGTCGGATGACGACCGCGAGATCGCGCTCGAAGACGCGCAGGCCGCTGGCCTCGAGGCGGAGCTGGGCGAGGAGCTCGGCTTCCAGATCTTCTGGCACCCGGCGGACGCGAAGAAGGCGGCCGAGCAGGACAAGGAGTTCGGCAACATCCTCAACGTGAAGCAGGCTCGCTCCGCGTTCGGCCGCATCGCCGCGCAGACCGCGAAGCAGGTGCTCATCCAGCGCGTTCGCGATGAAGAGCGCGATCTCATCTTCAACGAGTTCAAGGACAAGAAGTCGGAGCTCATCAAGGGCGTCGTTCGTCGCTTCGAGAAGGGCAACAACCTCATCGTCGACCTTGGTCGCACGGAAGGCATCCTCCCGTTCCGCGAGCAGACCCCGCGCGAGACCTATCGCCCCGGCGATCGCATCGTCGCATTCGTGAAGGACATCGACCGGGAGGCACGTGGCCCCCAGGTCATTCTTTCCCGCGGCGACGCCAAGCTCGTCGAGAAGCTCTTCGAGAGCGAGGTCCCCGAGATCTACGAGGGCATCGTCCGCATCGTTGCCTGCGCCCGCGAGCCGGGTGCACGCTCCAAGATCGCCGTTGCCAGCCGTGACGCGGACGTCGATCCGGTGGGCGCGTGCGTCGGCATGAAGGGCTCACGCGTGCAGGCCGTCGTGCAGGAGCTCCGCGGAGAGAAGATCGACATCGTCCCGTACGATCGCGATCCCGCACGCTTCGTCTGCGCGGCCATCCAGCCCGCCGAAGTGAACAAGGTCATCGTCGACGAGGTCGATCACCGCATGGAGCTCGTTGTCCCCGACGAGAAGCTCTCGCTCGCCATCGGCCGCAAGGGCCAGAACGTCCGCCTTGCCGCGCAGCTCACCGGCTGGAAGCTCGACATCATCAGTGAGTCGAAGTTCAAGCAGATGGAAGAAGAGGCCATTGGCGCTCTCTCCCAGATCGACGGCGTCACCGACGTCATCGCGCGCAGCATGTACCGCATGGGCTTCCGCGCCCTCGAGGAGCTGAGCGAGGCGAGCGAGGAAGAGTTGGTCGCGATCCCGGGCCTTGGCGACGCAGCCGCTGCCGCCAACGTCCGCGCCGCAGCCGAGCGCACCATGGAGAAGCTCCGTCAGGAGCGCATCCAGGCAACGGCCACCCGCACCGAGCCCCTGACCGAGAAGGAGCGCTTCCTCTTCGTACGCGGCGTCGGCGATCGCACGGTCCAGCTCCTCGAAGAAGCTGGCTGCCGCAGCGTCGAGGACGTCAACCGCGAGGAAGAGGACAAGCTCGCCATCAAGACGGGCCTTGGCATCAAGAAGGCGCGCGCGCTCAAGGCTGGCGCCGAGCAGTTCCTCACCGGCGAGTGGAAAGAGATCGCCCAGCGCCGCGACGCCCTGAAGAAGGCCCTGGCCGCAAACCCGCCTGCGCCTCCGCCTGCGCCGGTGCCCGCGGCAGCCCCCAGCGCCCCTAGCACCCCCAGCACCTGATCAAAGACGGAGACCCTTTCACGCAATGATGCATTCTACACCCATCCCGCCCGACGCCCTCGAAGGCGCGCACGCAGAGGAGGCTTCTTCAGATGAGGAGGCACTCGAAGCGCGTCGCGTGGGTCAGGGGGGGAGACCGCGCGAGCGCACGTGCGCGGCATGCGGTCAGAAGGCTCATGGCAAGGATCTCCTGCGCGTGGTGATGGGGCCGTGGAACGGCACCTTCGCAGAGGTCGCGGTGGATTTTGCGAACGGGGCCATCGGCCGCGGCGCTCATATCCACCCCACCGTCCAGTGCCTCAAGAAGGCCGTGGCCTCGGGGTTCAGCAAGAGTTTCAAGTCGAAGATCCAGGCAAACGCAGAGGAGCTCGCTCGCGAGATCGTCCTCGGCAGTGAGCGCGCGATCATCGGGCTCGTCACCTCTGCCGTCGCGCGTCGCCGCGTGGCTGTAGGCGCGGACGCGTCCAAGGAGTCAATGAAAGAGGGAGCACCGCTGCTCCTCGTTGCGAGCGACGCGGGCTCGATTGCATCGGAGTTTCACGCGTACGCGGATGAGGGACGGATTTCGGTCTTCGGGGACAAGCAGGTCCTCGGCAAGTTGTGTGGGAAGTCCGAGGTCGCGGTCCTCGCGATCACGGACGAGAATATTGCGAGTGCCATCGTGCGAGCAACGACGATGGCGGGGCCGTTTCGCGGCACCAGCGGGAGTGAAGCATGCATGTCTCCGGAGGTTCGATGAGCAAGGTGCGTGTCTACGAAGTCGCGAAGCAGCTGAACCTCGACCCAAAAGCGGTCGTGGCGCTGTTCCAGGCCGTGGGCGTGTCCGACGTGCGTAACCACATGAGCTCGGTCGAGCCCGAGCAAGTGGAGCGCGTGAAGCGGCACCTCGAGAAGGCGAAGACCCACGACGTGGTGGAAGAGCGTATCCACCGCGGAGTCGTGAAGCGTCGCGCGGTCGCCAAGCCCGGGGATGCCCCGGCAAGCGCTGCGTCCGCCCCCAGCCTGACGGACGTCGCGTCCAGTCGTGACATCGCGTCCCTCGTGAGCGAGCGGGCCTCCACGCCACGTCTCGAGGCGGACGCGATCGCCAAGGATCGCGAGAGCACGAAGGCGTTCAACTACGTTCCGGACGAGCGCAAGAGCACGCGTGAGGTCGCACCGGTCGAAGTCCCGCTTGCGCCCAAGAGCGCGCCCAAGAGCGCTCCCGCAGAGCGTCGCAGCGCGAAGGCGCTCGATCGTCACTCCGAGCCCAAGCAGACCATCGCCGAGCCGGTCCACGAGAAGCCCAGCGTGCGCGACGTCGCACCCGTGAGCGCCGTTCAGGCCGCGCCGAGCACACGCGAGGTTGCGCGCATCGCAACGCCGGAGCCCCCGGCACCCGAGCCGCGCGCAGAGATGTCTGCGCCCGAGCCCGAGATCGCCCCCGTGGTTGCGTTCACGCCGCCCCCGGTGATCATGGCAGAGCCGCGCATCGCAACGCCTGCACCAGAGGCAGCACTCGAGGAGCCCGCGCGCTCGAACGCGCCTCCGAAGACCGGCGTCGAGTACTGGACCGGACGCCCCGGCGTTCCGATGCCCACGCCCGTGAACGCTCCCCGCAGCGGCATCGGCGGTGGCGCCACGAGCACGCTCGGTCGTCGTCAGGAGTACAACCCGCGCGCAGGCGTGGGCGCTGGCCCCGGCGCACGTCCCGGCATGCGTCCCGGAACGCAGGGAACGCGCGGCGGCCCCATGATGGGTCGCGGCGGTCCCGGCCAGCGCGGTCGCGGCATGATGGGCGGTCAGCCCATGGTGCGTCGTCCCGTGCAGTCCACGACGCAGGAGATGAGCGCGCACAAGAAGGTCATCCGCATCGAGGAGAACATCACGCTCTCCACGATGGCGCAGAAGATGAGCCTCAAGTCGACCGAGCTCCTCATGAAGCTCCTCGGCATGGGCACCACCGGCGTGCACATCAACACCACGCTCGACGCGGACACCGCGAAGATCCTCGCGTCCGAGTTCGGCTGGGAAGTCGAAGACGTCGCCGTCAGCGAAGAGGCGAGCATCGCCGCAGCGCGTGGCGAAGAGAGCGCACCCATCGGCGAAGAGGTCATCGTCGACCCCAACATGACCAAGCGGCCGCCGGTCGTCACGGTCATGGGTCACGTCGACCACGGCAAGACCAGCTTGCTCGACCGCATCCGCAAGGCGAACGTTGCCTCCGGCGAAGCGGGCGGCATCACGCAGCACATCGGCGCCTACAAGGCGATGACGCCGCACGGCCCCATCGTCTTCCTGGACACGCCGGGTCACGAAGCGTTCACGCAGATGCGTGCGCGCGGCTCCAACGTCGCGGACGTCGTCGTCCTCGTCGTGGCCGCAGATGACGGCGTCATGCCGCAGACCAAAGAGGCTGTTGCACACGCAAAGGCCGCAAAAACGCCCATCATCGTGGCGGTGAACAAGATCGACAAGCCGGGTGCAGAGCCCGAGCGCGTTCGTCGTGAGCTCGTCGAGCTGGGTCTCCAGCCCGAAGAGTGGGGCGGCGACACCATCTTCGTGAACGTGTCCGCGATCACGGGCGAGGGCGTCGATACGCTCCTCGAGATGATCTCGCTCCAGTCCGACGTGCTCGACCTGAAGGTCAACCCGTCGAAGCCGGCGAGCGGCACCGTCCTCGAAGCTCTCCTTGATCGCGGTCGCGGCCCCGTGGCGCGCGTCCTCGTTCAAGAGGGCACGCTCCGCGTTGGTGACTTCGTTCTCGCAGGACAGGGCTTCGGCAAGGTCCGCGCGATGACGAACGAGCACGGCAAGCAGATCCACGAGGCGCCGCCCGCGACGCCGGTCGAGATCCTCGGACTCTCCGACGTCCCGAACGCCGGCGACCCCATGCACGCCGTGAAGGATCCGAAGAAGGCCCAGGAGATCGCCGAGGGTCGCAAGGGCAAGATGGCGAAGAGCCTGATCCCGATGACCGCGAAGGTCTCGCTCGAGGAGCTCTCGAAGCGCATCTCGGACACGCAGCAAGAGCTGCGCATCATCGTCAAGGGCGACGTGCAAGGCTCGGTCGAGGCCGTCGCAGACGCACTCACCAAGCTCTCCGGCGACCGCGTCCGCCTCAGCGTCATCAACGCTGCGGTCGGCGCCATCACCGAAGGCGACGTCAACCTCGCCATCGCCTCCAAGGCGATCATCATCGGCTTCAACGTGCGCCCGGCCGGCAAGGCCTCGCAGCTCGCGGAAGAGAACAAGGTCGAGATTCGTCCCTACTCGATCATCTACGCAGCGGTGGATGACGTGAAGGGCGCCATGGAAGGTCTGCTTCCCGCCATCCTGGTCGAGAAGGCGCTCGGCAAGGCGGAGGTCCGCGCGGTGTTCAAGATCCGCGGCGTCGCAGTCGCCGGCTCCATGGTCACCGAAGGCATGATCAAGCGCGGCACCCATGCTCGCGTCATCCGCGAGGGCGCTGTCGTCTTCGAGGGCAAGCTGTCCAACCTGAAGCGCTTCAAGGACGACGCGAAGGACGTCGCAGAGGGCTTCGAGTGCGGTATCAGCATCGAGGGCTACAACGACTTCAAGGAGCTCGACATCATCTCGTGCTTCGAGATCGACGAAGTCAAGCAGCGGCTGTGACGTGCGTTCCCGCGTCCTCTTCGCGGTCGTCTCCTCTTTCATCGTGACGGTTGGCTGCAGCAGCAGCCTGCCGAACGATGGGAGTTTGACCAAGGTCCTGACGCCGCACGAGGGCGCGGACGAGATCGTCGCCGACAACCACGACGGCCTCTACATGACGTTCGCCGCCAAGAGCGGCTTGAATGGCCTCTCGCATTTCGACGGTAGCAAGTGGACCGACGTCAGCACGGACGGCCTCACGGTTGCCTGGAGGTACCTCGCGGTGGGTCCGGACGATGCGCTCTACGTGATCGCGCAACCCATCCTGGGCGCAATGCCACCGCCTGCGGTCCTGATGCGGCTTCCACCCAACGGGACGAAGTGGGAGACCTTCACGCCGTCGCTCTCCGTTCAGGGCAGGCCGCGCGCCGCCAGCGACGGGACGCTGTACGTGCTGGCGGGCGGCCACATCTTCTTCCGCGGGCCAGGAGAGGCCGCGTGGACCGACGCCATGCCCACCGCAAAGAATGGACTCCCGATCGACGCGGAGGTCACGCAGATCGTGCCGGACCAGCAGGGCAACGTCTGGGCGTTTGCTGGTCAGTCGGCCGTCCCATCCAAGGTCGGCTATCTGAAGATTCATCGCGACACGCTGCAGGGATATCCCGACCCGTTCGCAAACCTCACCGACAGCATCCATGCGATGACGCACTTCATCGACGCTGGCGGAACGCATCACGCCTTCTCCAACGGCCAGGTGCAGCACAAGGGGCCGGTCTACACCTGGCAGCCGCCGACCGCGGCGGCGGTGACAACGACGAGCGCAGCACCGCCCGAGGTCTCGGACGGCTCGTGCAACGCGCCGCTCCAGAACTCCGTGAGCACCTGCGAGGGCCCGCTCGCGGGCAGCAGCGGCTTCACCGAGCAGCTCATCGTAGTGGGCGACACCGTCTTTCAGACGTGGCGCGACGGCACCGTCGAGGGCGAGCCCAGTTTGCTCAAGTTCCGCGCAGGCGCCAACCAGTGGGAGTACGTTCGTACCCTTGGCGCGGTGGATGACAACGGCGGCATCCGGTTCATGGTCACGACGGGCGGTACGGTCTACGTGAAGAGCGTGTTCTTCAACGGCCAGTACAACCCCGACACCCAGATCGGCACGACCGGCACGTTCCTCCAGTCGTTCTATCGCCTAGACTACTGACGGTCACACGTCACAAGCAGGGGCTGTACGCCACCTGCCAGCTGCCGTGGTCGCACGTCATGATGTCGTGCTTGTTGCTGCAGCTCGGACCATAGTTGCATATTGCACCGATTGGCCCGGTGCAGCTGGTGCCCAGGAGTGGGCGCTGCGCGGGGCAGCCCGCGCCGGGATTCGGGCTGTTGCAGGACCATGCGAAGCCACCGTCGCCATTCGACAAGCAATCACAGCGGCCGTCGATGTATCCGCACGTCGTGGGCTGCGTGCACGCCCCGCCGGCAATGATGAGAGCGCGCATCGCGGGGCACATCTGCGGCTGCAAGCACTGGTCGAGGCCAGCGGAGGTCCAAACGCCCGCGTCCGACATGTTGTCGACCGCCCCCTTGCACTCGTAGACGAGCTTCCCGCATGCGAAGCCGTTGCCCTGCTGCGAGACGTAAAGGTTCGTGCCCCGCACGTACTCGCAGTCGGCGTTGAACGTGGTGCAAGGGCGCGTCATGGCGCCCATGAGTCCGTTCACCTCTTCGTAGGTAGGGCACGAGACGACAGCGCCCCCGCTCCCCGAGCCATCCCCACCCGAGCCACCACTGCTACTGCTCGAGCACGCCAAGACACCGCCGACAAACGCGGTCACAGCGCCAAGCACCATCCAGACCTTCAAGCTCATCCGCCAAGTCTATGTTGAAGTCGAGGTCGAAGTCGAAGTCGTGAGGTCGAAGGCGAAGTCGAGGTCGAGGTCGAGGTCGAGGTCCACGTCGAGGTCGAGGTCCACGTCGCGGTCGCGGTCGCGGTCGACGTGGGGCTCCCTCGCGACCTCCGTTTCCTGGAGTACACCTTCCGGGTGTACTTTTGGCGGGAAATCCCGTCGTTTGCCCCGTTTTTTTCAATTGGCGTTCACCTCGTAGGTGTACGTCTCGTGGGGCGCTTTTCGCAGGGGCACACCTGCCTGGCGGCGGGGCGACGCTATCGTTCGCTCGTGGCCGCGATCCACGCGGCGTGCGCGCCCACCAGGCGTAGGGCGCGGGTGAGCAGTGTCTTGCCGGGCTCGATGCGGTGCCATGGAGACGCGCCGCTCGGGTGGGGCAGGGGGATCACGTCCACGTTGCGCCCGTGATAGGTCGCGTGGAACTGCTTCCCGACCAGCTCGTCGAGCTTCTTCTTCTTGCTCGCGTCGCCGAGCACCTCCGAGATGGCAAGCTGGCCAACGCAGAGGACCAGGTCTGGCTCGATCGCCAGAACCTCGCGCGCGAGGAACGGCTTGCAGCGTGCGATCTCCTCCGGGTCGGGCTTCCGATCGCCCCCGCCCTTCGCTTTTCCAGGGAAGCACCGCGCAACGGCCGCCATGTAGACGCGGTCGCGGAACTGCGGCTCCGTCACGCCCAGGCTCTCCTCGAACCAGCGGAACAGCGTCTTTCCAGCGGTCCACGCGAAGGGCCGCATCAGCTTGCCTTCGTGCGGTCCGGGCGCCTGTCCCAGCAAGAACACGCCGGAGAGCACCGGCGGTCCATGCACCACGGGTCCGTGCATCTTCTTGCAGGCCGTGCATGCGTCCAGGTCTGCATGTACCTCTCGCAGGATCCGGAGGCGAACGGCGGTGGCTCCCACGGGCGGGGATTCTACTGCGGGACGTGGGCTACGTCGGAAAATGGGTGTGATCGGTCGAGCTTTGCTAAGAATCGCCTTTCGAATGAGCGATCAGAAGGTCTCCGACAAGAAGCGCGCGACGCGCGTGGCCGGCCGCATCCAGCAGGAGCTCTCCGCCGCGCTCATGGAGGTGGTGAAGGATCCGGGCGTGCGCTCCGTGATCGTCTCGCTCGTGCGCCTCTCCGACGACCTTCGCCATGCGAACGTCTACGTGCGGCTGGTCGCCGGCGGTGACGACGCAAAAGAGCGCAAGAAGGCGCTCGCTGGCCTCACGCGCGCAACGGGCGTGCTTCGTCGCGAGGTGACCGAGCGCGCCGGCCTGCGCTTCGCACCGGAGCTGAAGTTCTTCTATGACGAGGGCCAGGACGCGCGCACACGGATTGACGAGCTGCTCGCAGAGGTAGACAAGGAGCGCAAGGGCAAGGGCGGCGCGCCTCGAGTGAAGAAGTGAGCGCGCGTCTTCGCACCATCTCTGTCTTCTACGTGCTGTCCGGCGCACTCGGCCTCATCTACGAGGTCGCGTTCTCCAAGTACCTCGGGTACGCGTTCGGTGCCACGGCCTATGCCTCCAGCGCGGTCCTGGTCGCCTTCATGGGCGGTCTCGCTCTCGGTGCCTTCACGGCTGGGAAATTCGAGCGCCGTGTGAAGCGCCCGCTCCTGGTGTACGGCATCGCGGAGACAGTCATTGGCGTCTTTTGCTTCGTATCCCCAGCCATCTTCACGTGGGTGACGGGCAAATATGTGCATCTTGCATCTACTTTTCCGGACTCCCTTGCCACACTGACGGCCGCGCGCGCGATGTTCGCGGTGCTCGTCGTGCTGGTGCCCGCCGCGGGCATGGGCACCACGCTGCCGCTGCTCGCGCGCTTCGTGGAGGCGGAGGATCCGGAGAACGGGCGCCGTCGCCTGGCCGCGCTGTACGGCATCAACACCGCTGGTGGCGCTGCTGGTTCATTGCTGTCGTCGTACCTCGTGCTTCCGTCGCTTGGTCTCGGGATGGCGATGCGTTCGTCCGCGCTCATCAGCCTCAGCATCGGCATTCTCGCGATGGGCATGGGGTTGACGAAGGGGGAGGCGAAGAAGGTCGAGGGGGAGGCGAAGGGGGAGGGGGAGGCGAAGGCGAAGGCGTTCGAGTGGAAGCCCAACGTTGACGAGAGTCGTGGATTTCGCACGGCGCTGATGTTGTCGGCGATGAGCGGGTTGCTCGTCTTCGGGTGCGAGGTCGTGTTCACGCATCTGCTCGCGCTCGTCATCGGGACCAGCGTCTATGCGTTTGGCTTGATGCTCGCGATTTTTCTCGTGTGCCTCAGCCTGGGGACGCCGCTGTCCAGCCGGCTCGAGCAACGCTACAAGGAGGGCGCTCTGCCGCTCAGTCTTGCGGCCACGGGCATTGCGCTCTCGCTGTCGCTCCTGGTCTGGGACAAGCTGCCGTCGATCTTCATCGCGCTGGGGCCTCACGTGAAGTCGTGGCCCGCGCGTGAGACGGTGCGCGGGTTGGCTGCGTTCTTCGCCTTGTTTTTCCCTGCAACGCTGATGGGCACCACGTTCCCGCTGGTGCTGCGCCGGGCCCGCAAGAACCGCGTGGGCGCCGACGTGGGGATGATCACGGCGGCCAACACGGTGGGGTCCATCGTTGGCTCGCTGGTCTTCGGCTTCCTGGTCCTGCCCATGCTCGGCTCGCAGCGCAGCGTCATTGCCGTTGCGCTCGCGTATGCGCTCGCATCGGTGCTCGCGTCGCGCACGCATGCCGCGCGGCTGGCCAAGGTGTCCACGCGTCGTGCGCAGGTGTGGGGAGCCGTGGCGCTCGTGGTCGCGCTCCTCGTGCCCAGATGGGACCTGGCGCGGCTGACCAGTGGTGCCAACGTCTACTTCGACGTGGGCGTGGTGCCCGACGGCGAGATCGAGAAGCTGCACGAAGACATCCACGGCGGCGTCACCACCGTCGTGCGCGATCGCGACGGTCAGCACACCATGCTGACGAACGGGAAATTCCAAGGAAACGACAGCGAGGAGGTCCAGGACAACCGCGGCTTCGCGTACCTGCCCGCGCTCTTCGCGAAGAAGAAGGACAACGCGCTGGTGATCGGTCTGGGCACTGGCACCACCACTGGCGCCGTGGCTGCGTTCGGCTTCAAGTCGGTAGATGTCGCGGAGCTCTCACCAGCCATCACCGACTACGCGGGCACCACCTTCAAGAAGGTGAACCGCAACGTGCTCGGCGACCCGCGCGTCCACGTCCTGTTCGAGGACGGCCGCAACGTGCTCCTCCTCGGCCAGAAGCAGTACGACCTGATCACCATCGAGGTCACGAGCATCTGGTTCGCCGGCGCCGCCAACCTCTACAACCGAGAGTTCTACAGCCTGGCGAACGCGCGCCTCGCGGACGGCGGCTATCTGCAGCAATGGCTGCAGCTGCACCACACC
The DNA here is from genome assembly GCA_038230375.1 of Polyangiales bacterium. Lineage (GTDB taxonomy): Bacteria > Myxococcota_A > Polyangia > Polyangiales > Polyangiaceae > JANXLV01. The sequence goes on from JBBRNJ010000005.1 coordinate 29,583, forward strand.
AATCGCCGCACGGTCGCCACCATCATCGCCACCATGCGCGAGGCCTTCCCGCACATGGCGCTCTTCGTCACTGGCCACCAGGGTCACATGATCGGGAGCCGCTCGCCCCTCACCGCCACGCGCGTGGGCCTCAAGGCTCTCGGCGAAGATCCCAACGTCTCCCAGATCCTTGGCGACGAGCACCTGGTCGACTACGTGAAGGGAATCGTCCTGGACGAGTCCGGCATCGACAAGTTCCTGGCCGACACCGCTGACGACATGGGCCTCGCGAAGGAGGACTTCATCTCCACGGACGACAACCTCCTCCTGGAGTACCGAACCCCAAGAGGAAACGTCCCAGGCGCAGACGACATCCCGCAAACGATGGCCTACCTACAGAGCTACCGCCAGCGAGACATCCTCTTCTCTCACCTCAGCATCAAGTAGCCATTGGCAAGTAGCCATTGGCAAGTAGCAGCCGTCAAAACTCTTCTTCCGGCGGCGGCGGCGGCCTGGTGATGAGGAAGTCTCCAGTGCGCAGCATGTTCGGGTGCGACAGGATGCTGGCGAACAGCTCGTCCAGGAGCTCCTTGGCGATGTCGGGGTACTTGTCCTTCACATCGTGCTCCTCCGTCGGATCAAGGACCTCGTTGTAGAGGTGAATGCCAACGCCGTCCTTGCTCGGCTCGTAGGACAGCTTCCACGGCGGCCTGAGCGCTGCGCGGTGCTTCGCGGCACGGATGACGGGCAGGAACTTGTCGTCGATGACGATGCGGTTCTTCTCGAGCTTGGCGATGCCCGTGATGGGCGGGTATTCGATGCGATCCTTCGGGACCGCGCTCGTTGTCCAGAGCCACTCTCCGGTCTCTGCGAGGAAGATGCGCGTGGGCGGCTTCATGGGTGTGCCCGCAGTCGTCATGAGCGGCAGCCCCTCCTGCACCTCGATGGGCGTGAGGCCGAGCACCGAACGTAGCGTGGGCGACACGTCGAGCTGGGAGACGTAGCTCTCCTCCACGGACGGCTTCGCGAGAGGGTAACGGGCCTTCGGCAGCACGAACGCAAGCGGCACCTCGAGCGAGAACATGCCGCGGAGGTTGTCGCCGTGACCCACGCACGTGGGGCAGTCGTAGAGGCCTTCACCGTGGTCAGCGGTGAGGACGATGATGGTGTCGTCCATCTTGTGGCGCTGCGTGAGGCGCTCCAGCAGGCGGCCGATCTCTGCGTCGCTCTCGGCCAGCGCTGCGCGATAGAGCCCATCGAGCTGCGCCTTGTCTTCCTTCGTGGTGACGGGCGTCTCGTTCGTTGCGTCACGTCCGAATGCGATCTGCGGGGACGAGCCCGACACGCGGTACCGGTTGTAATACGGGCTGCTCGACGTGTACGGGAAGTGTGGCTGCGAGTAGAACATCAGCGCGAAGAACGGCCGCTGGTTGTCGCGCCCGTTCGCGATCTGGTCGGCGTCGAGCGTGGCAATGAGGTCGTCCGCGAGCACCTTGGACTGCGCGAAGTTGGGCATGCCGCGGATGAGCGGGGCAAGCGGCGCACCCAGCAGCTTCCGCTCCTGCTGGCCGATCGAGTACCACATGCCTGCCTGCGCCAGGACCAGCGGCGCGCGCGCGAGCAGCGTCTGCCCGCTGATCTCCGCGAGCTCCACGCGCGGCACGCACAGCATCTGGAAGCCGGCGTCCACGCGGCCGAAGAACTCGCCCGCGTACTCCGAGTAGACGCCCGTGCGATAGCCGCGCGACGCGAGCTCTGCAGGCAGCGCGAGCTTCGAGAGATTGCCGGACGCCTGCGACGGGAACATGGTCTCCACGCCGTTCGACAGCGGCGACATGCCCGTGAGCTCCGCGCTCCACGATGGGCCAGTCCGAGGCACGGTGACCAGCGCATGCGGGAAGTACACCGCGCTGTCCACGAGCTTCTTGATGTTGGGCGTGTTCTCCGCGTCGATGTGATCCGGCCGCAGCGAGTCCACCGCGATGAAGAGGATGCTCGGGGGCGACTTTCCTCCGGCCTTTGCGAGCGGGGTCGTGAGCTCGGGCGGCCCCTTCGGATATCCGGTGGGCACGCGCGGTGTGGACCTTGCCCAGCTCACGCCAAAACCCCAACCGCCGAGCGACGCGGCGATCACGACGCCGAGGATGCCGCGATGCTTCCACGTGCCGCGCCACAGCGACGCGAGGATGCCGATGACCCCGAGCACGAGCATCAACGGAGCGAGCACGTACGAGAGCTGCACCCAGAGCACGTACCGCGCGCCGCCGCTCAGCGTGGACAGGAAGAGGCCCGGATGCAGGTTCGCCACGAAGCCCCAGTAGGCCGCGGCAAAGAGCAGCGCGAGCCCGAGCGCTGTGGCCCACCCGGCGCGCGCGCCCTGGTCCCTCTTCATCCGTATGCGCAGTCCGAGCAGAAGCCCGAGCACCACGCCGAAGAACAGGAGCCACAGCGTACCGGCCACGCCGAGCATCGCGAGCCCCACGCGCGATAGGTACGGCGCGTAGCGGTTCACCGCCTCTGTCTGGACCGCGTCGTCGCTCGCGCCGACGAACTGGGCGTCACCGAACGCCACCGACGTGAGCGTGGGTACCACGATCGACGCCAGCGTCGACCCTGCGGCGCGCACCGCGAGCGCCCAGCACACCTCCGGAGTGATCCGCTCGGTCATCGATTGTTACCTGAGCTTCGTCACGTACCAGGAGCCGCGGTAGGCGGTCATCTCGCTTATCTCGATCGTGTGCGTCTTGCCGTCCGCCATGAACGTGAGCCTGGAGTGCTTCACGCGCCACGCCGGCTTCTTCAGGTCGCTCTTCCGGGCCTTCGCGAGCTCCACGCCTGGGCCGATCGCGAACGACGAGAACGTGGGCGCGCCGCCCTTCAGGCGCTTGTGGAGCCGATGAACGGTGCGCTTGAACGCGCCATCCACCTTCTTGTCCCAGAGCTTGGCCGGGTCCTTCGCGTCCTTCAGCTCCTTGTAGGCGTCGCGTGGGTAGAGGAGATCCTTCGCCAGGTCCGGATTGTCCTGCGCGATGGCCTCCACGAGGTGCTTCATGCGCGTGCCGAGCTCCTCGCTCGAGGCGGGAGGCTGGAGATCGTCGGCGCTGCCGCCATCGGGGCCAAGGGCGCCGCCCTCTGCCGAGCCGCCTTCCGACGACCCCGCCTCCATGCTGCCATCAGCGCTGTCGCCCACGGTCTTTGGCGTGCACGACGCGAGCGCGAGCAGGAGTATGGGCGTCAACATGAGCACGGTCGAGAGGCGCGCCATCCCCATATGCCTCACGCGAAGTTCGGCAGCGTCACCAGGTCTACGTGCAGCACTTCCTCGAACGCGCGGATCTCCGTGAGGCAGGCCTCGCTCGGTCGTGAGATGACGCGGAGCTTCGCGCAGGCGGCCGTCCCGCCCTCGAACACGGTGTTGGTGACCTCCTCGACATTGATGCCGTGGCGCTTGATGACCGCGAGCACGTTCGCGAACGTGCCGACCTTGTCCAGCATGCGGATGACCAGGTGGAAGCGCGCGGCCGAGCCGTTCAGCACGTTCACGACGTTGGGCACTGTGCCCTCGCGCAGGAACGAGCGGATGACCCGCACGCACTCCGTGGCAATGGCGAGCTGCGCTTGATCCGTGGATGCGGCGATGTGCGGCGTTCCGTAGACGAAGCCGCCACCATCCGGCCGCTCGAAGAGCTCGGACTTGAACTCCTTGCCGCTCTTCGGCTCGCTCGGGTAGACGTCCACCGCGGCGCGCAGGCCGCGCGTCTTCACGGCCTCCTTGAGGGCGTCGTAGTCGACCAGGCCTTCGCGCGCGAGGTTCAGGAACATGGCGCGCTTCGGCAGGAGCTCGAAGATGCGCGCGTTGATGATCTTCTTCGTGCGCTCCGTGAGCGCCAGGTGGACGGTCAGGATGTCCGACTTCTGCGCGAGCTCCTCGATGGAGGCGCAGTAGCCAACGCCCAGGTCCTGGGCGCGTGCCGGTGTGAGGCCGCGGCTCCACGCGATGGGGTGCAGACCGAACGCGCGCGCACGTGCGGCGACGTCCTTGCCGATGGCGCCCATGCCGGCGATGCCGATGGTGCGACCCTGCAGCCCCTCTGCGCGACCGTACTCGGCGCGCTCCCAGCGACCCGCGCGCAGCGAGGCGACCGCGTCGGGCAGGCGGCGATCGAGCGAGACGAGCATGCCGAGCACGAGCTCCCCGACGGCGGACGCGTTCTTGCCAGGGCAGTTCGCGACGTAGATGCCGCGGCGGCTGGCTTCCTTCCCGTCGATCGTGTGGTGCTCGGCGCCAGCGCGCACGATGAGGTTCAGCTCCTTCGCGTTCTCGAGCGCCTCGGCCGAGACCTCCGTGGAACGGACGACCAGGATGCCAGCGGTGGCGATGCGTGTCGCCAGGGTCTCGCGCGTGAGCTCGGGCTCGTACACGACCTCGAGTGACAGCGCGCGCAGCTCCTCGATGGCGCGCGGATGAAGCTTGTCGGCGATGAGAAGACGCATGCGCCCGAAGTACTACTTTTTAGGGGAAATGTCGCGTGGTTTTGGGACAAATCGCGCGTGATTCAGGAGCATGGATTCCGTCTCTTGCCCTGGCTCGGTCGCCGGCCGCAGGAAGCGCGCGAGGCTGGTCTGGGCGTGGCGCGTGAACTTCGCCTCGAACGGCCCACCGGGCAGAGCCGCCTTCACACATGTGTAGAGCGCGCCATCCGCGCCGACCGTCACACGCGCGGGATCGAGCTGCTCCTCCGTACCGTCCGAGAGCACCAGCGTGACGGGAGTCTCATCACCAATCTCCACGTCGTCTCTGGGGAGCAGGTGACGCACGAAGAACGGCGCGTCCTCGACCGTGAGGTACGTCCAGTCGTAGCCGTTGGTGAGGATGTATCGCCCGTCGTCAGGATGGCGCGACACCCACGTGTGCATCGCCTGTTCGAGCTTCCGATGCTCCACCACCGCTCCCTCGTGCTCGAAGTGCCCATCCGCCTTGAGCACGATGGTGCTCTCCCGCGAACGCCCCTCGGGAGCGGGAAACCGGAAGAACTCGGGGTCGTCACCGGGCTTCAAGACCTCCTGAGGATAGCAGTGCGCGCGCGCTCACGTACGGTCGGCCTCACGAACTGGGTCAGGGCCACGGGCAGACCGTGAACGGTACGTCGCCGAGCACGGAGCCGGCCTCTGCGGTCAGCGCCGAGAGGGCGACCGTGAGCGTGCCTTCCGTCCGTGTCGCCGCGGCGAACCGGACCTCCCCGTAGCCGAGCGAGTTCGTCTGCGCTCCCGCCACGACGAAGGTCGTGGTCTGGACATAATCCTGGCGCGGATCGGGTGGACCCTCGCGGTCGACCTTCCACGTGCTGCCGCGCGCGACCGGCCACGTCCCTTGCATCTCGAGCTCGAGGCGGCGCTCGCCGGGCATCATGCGCAGCTCGCGTCTTCGTGGATCGTCGCCAAGGTCCGCGCACGAGACGGCCCTCTCGTAGATGTGCAAGCTGGAGACGTGGATGTCGAAGCCGTCCGTGTCGGTCGAGCACGAGCCCGTGCCCGTGAGCTTCGACGAGCACGCGCGCATCGGCCGATTCACGTACACCATCAGCGCAGAAACGGCCGTGAAGGGCCGGCCCGCCACGGTGCCCCGAAGGGTCGGCGCGACCCTGGGCTTCTTCGCGGTGACCGGCGCCTGTTCGACCGGCGTGGTGTTGGCGTCCGGGTGGGCTGCGGCGGCCTCCGCACCGCAACCGGCGACAACGATGAGCAAGGCACAGGGGATGAGGGCGCTTCTCATCCCCATTGGACGTGGTGGCGCCGGGGTTCATTCTAGTGGCACGCCGAAGCCTCTCGGACGGCACGTGGGACAGCGAAATGGCCTCGAATTCCCCCGCGCCCGAACTATTTTTGGTCGTCGCCTTGCCGATGCGTATACATGGTGTATACCGCTTCTCATGAGCAACTCGCTGAACGTCCTCGTCACTGGCGCCACGGCCGGCATCGGCCGCTTCCTCTCCCTCGACCTCGCCAAGCGCGGTCATCGCGTGTTCGCCACCGGGCGTCGCGCCGATGCGCTCGAGTCGCTCCGCGAAGAGGCGGAGAAGCTCGGCCTCTCTATCGTCCCCGTCGTCCTCGACGTCACGAACGAGGCCACCATCGAGGCCGCCGCGAAGAGCGTGCACGAGACCTGTGGCGGCGCGCTCGACGTGCTCATCAACAACGCCGGCTACGGCCAGGCAGGCCCCCTGGCAGAGATGTCGGACGAGACGCTCCGCAAGCAGTTCGACACGAACGTGTTCGGTGTCATGTCCGTCACGCGCGCGTTCCTGCCGCTGATGATGGCAAAGGGCGCTGGCACCGTCATCAACGTCAGCAGCACCGGCGGTCTGCTGACCGCGCCGATGATGGGCGCGTACCACGCTTCCAAGTACGCGCTCGAGGCCATGTCCGACGCGCTCCGCATGGAGCTCGCGCCGTTCGGCGTTCGCGTCGTTGTCATAGAGCCCGGGCCGATCAAGTCGGAGTTCACGGGCCGCACGCTCGCGGGTATCGCAGGCGGGGAAGGGACCTCGGCGTACGCCGCTGTCATCGCGAAGAGCGACGAGCTCGGCGCGCGCATGATGAAGATGTCGGCGGGTCCCGAGCACGTCGCGAAGGCGGTCCGCAAGGCGATCTTCTCGCGCTGGCCCCGCGCGCGTTACATCGCGCCGAGCTGGCATGCGCTTCCGTTCATGCTGCTTCCGTTCGTGCCGCAGCGCCTGATCGACTTCGTGTTCAAGTCGCTCCTCGGCCTGAACAAGCGCCTCCCCGCGTCCAAGACCGAAGCAGCGCCCGTCAGCGGCAAGGTCCAGGTCGCGCGCGCCGCCTGAGGCGGCACGTCTGACTCATCGAGCCGTAAGGAGCAGGTCGAGGAGCTCGTGCATCACCTTCTTCGCACGAGCGACCTTCTCCGGCGTGGCGGGCGCACCGCCGACGACGCCGCTTCCCGCGCCGAGCACCTCGAGCGAGATGCCTTCGAGCGCGGAGAGGATGGCGACGTAGAGCATGGGGTCGTTCCGCTTCTTGGTGGTCTTGTGGACCGCGTCGTCGATGATGCGGATCAGGTCCTCGCGGAAGCGACGGCGATGTGGCGCGAGCGGCGAATCGGACCGGACGGCCTGCTCGACGAGGACGCGGACGAGAGCGGCGTTCTCGACGTGGTAGTCCAGGTAGACGTCGAGCGCGTGCCTCACCGACGCGAGCGGATCCTTGTCGTCCTCGGCGGCGTTCCGCACCGCGCGGAGCAGCTCGGTCGTGGCGAGCTCGTAGATGGAAGCAAGCACGTCTTCCTTGCTGGAGAAGTACTTGTAGAACGTGCGGCGCGCGATCTTCGCCGCCTCGAGGATGTCCTCCACGCGGGCCTCGGTGAAGCCCTTCTTCGCGAAGACCAGGACGCCCGCGGCAAGGACGCCACCCTGGGTCAGCCGGGTCGCAAGGGAGGGGGCTGTGGTGCTCATGTCCCCATCATCATCCTCCCCGCGTCTTCGCGCAATCGGATCCATACATGACGTATACCTCTACTGCCTCGCCGCTCTCCCGCCTGCTCCGCATGGTGGCGCCCGAGGGCTACCTGTACGAGGACGCCCACTACCTGGCGTGCGAGGTGGACCTGGATCCGCGCGTCGCGCGCCGCTTCGTCCCGTTCCCCCTCACCATGGGCCGCGCGCCCACGGCCACGATCTTCACGGCGTTCTTCCCGAAGAACAGCTTCGGCTCGGTCTACCGCGAGGCCGGTGTGTTCTTCCACGTGCGGCACGGCTTCCGTCGCGTGATCTTCTGCCCGTGGATGATCGTGGACGACGACGTCGCGCTCATCACTGGACGCGAGCTGCTCGGCTATCCGAAGAAGCTCGGCGAGATCGACTGGTCCCTCGAGGCCCGCGCTTCCGGAGCCGAGGAGGGAGCCCGTATACACGGCGTGGCGTCTCGTCGCGGCGCGGAGCTCATCACCATGCGCGGCACCCTGGGCGCGAAGGTGGCGTCGGCGCCGCCGGTGCTCGGTCGTCCGCACCGCAACGTGCGCGGGCCGATGGGGCTCGCGGTGCCCAAGCTGCTCGCGTTCACGCCGCACGAGGTCCCGATCGAAGTGCGCGAGGCGAACATCACGCTCACGGTGGGCGGCTCCGAGCGCGACCCGCTCCACGAGATGGGGCTCGGCGCGGTCCGTCGCTCGCTCCTCCACCGGGTGAACCTGGGCGGGCGCACGCTGCCGTTGCCGCTCCACGCGGTGTCCCCGCTCTGGCACATGAAGCAATGGCTGTTTCGCGCGCTCTAGGAACCAGAGTTTCAACAGGAGATCATCCATGGGTACGAGGTCGGGATTCTACTTGGGCAAGCGCGTCGTCGTGACCGGCGCTGCATCGGGCATCGGCGAAGCAACAGCGCGTGAGCTCTGCATGCGCGGCGCGCGGCTCGTGCTCCTCGACATCGACGCAGCGGGCCTCGCGCGTGTGGCCACAGCGATCGGAGATCTGGGCGGCGTCGTCGAGACACATGCGGTGGATCTGTCCAGCGAGGCGCAGGTCGTGGAAGCGGCCGCGGCGATCCTCGCGCGCGGTGACGTGGACGTGCTTGTGAACAACGCCGGTGTCGCGGTGGTGAAGCCGTTCGAGCGCACGTCCACGGTCGACTGGGAGTGGATCATGGGCGTCAACGTGCATGGCCCGCTGCGCCTCACGCGCGCGCTGCTCCCGCGCATGAAGGAGCGCGGCGTGGGGCACATCGTGGTCGTGGCCTCGCTCGCCGGGCTGATCGGCGCGCCTGGGATGGTGGCGTACAGCACGACCAAGTTTGCGATGGTGGGCTTCGCGGAGGCGCTGCGTCTGGAGCTCGCGCCGCACGGCATCGGCGTGACCACCGTGTGCCCTGGATACGTGCGCACGAACTTGCATCACGCCACGCGCTACGACAACCCGGGGTTCAAGCGCCTGCTGGACGAAGCGCCTGCGATCTATGGCATGAGCCGCGAGAGCGTCGCGCGCGCGCTCTGCAATGCGGTCGTGCGCAAGCGCCCGCTCATCGTCCTTGGTCCCGAGAAGATCGCGTTCTGGCTCAAGCGGTTCGTGCCGAGCGTTGGGTTCGCGCTATCGCGCCTGGTCGCGCGTCAGAGCGGCATCGCCGAGAGTCACTAGCGAGTGGTCGTGGTAGAAGGATTCCCCTGATCGACCAGGGGGAGACATGACGTTCACGCGCCGCGCACTGATCACGTTCGTCACGCCGGTCCTGATCGTGCTGCTCGGCAGTCGCCTCATGTTGCCTCACGTCGCTGAGTTCGTGGCGGAGACGGGCGCGGCACCTGAGCGCTTCGGTGTCTTCGGGCTCGGCATCTTCCCCTACGTGGCTGCATTCCAGCTGGTGGAGATCGTCGCGTTCCTGGTGCCTTCGCTCTCGCGCCGCCGTCACGGCGATCCGGCGCTGCGGGCGAAGCTCGATCTCGCTGTGGCCTTCGTGACACTCGGGCTCGCCGGCATGCAGGCGTGGTCGTTCGCGACGCAGCTCGCGACCCTCTCGAACGAGACGCGGTTCTACGTCGGCCGCGCCGACGTGCTGATCACGATGGTCACTCTGGTTGGCGGCGTCTGCGTGCAGGTGGTGGCTTCCAAGCTCATCACGCGCGCGGGGCTTGCGAATGGCGTCGCCGTGCTGCTGGTCGCGAACGTGTTCCAGCACGTAAGCGCGGACGTCGGGGTTCGGCTGCGCGCCACGCCACCGTCCCCGGGGAGCGGCGGCCTGCTGGGCATGTTCTTCAAGTCGCATGACGCCGCCTCGCCGCTCGAGATGGCGATCGTGTTCGGCGCGATAGCGATCGTCGTGATCGCAGCAGTCATCGCGCTTGCGCGCGCCACCGGCATGCGGCTCACGCCGGGCAACGTCCTTGGCGGGCCGTACCGCGGCGCGCATGCGCTGGTGCTCGAGCCCAGCTTCCCGGTCCCATCCAGCTCGTATGGTGCGTACGCGATCACCAACGCGCTCATCCTGTTCCCCGCGACCCTCGCGAACCTGAAGGTGCCTGGCTTCGCAGGCCTCGCCGGGCTTTCGGGAGGGCTCACGTTCTTCCCGCTCCTGCTCGTCGTGATGGTGTTGCTCGCGTTCTGGCTCCACCGGCCGGGAGAGCTCTCGGACCTCGCGGACCGGCTCGGCATCCAGTCCGATCCGAACGAGGCGCGGCGAGCCCTGGTGCACACGCTGTTGCCGTCGTACCTCTTCTTCTCTGTCGTGATCCTGGCTGGGCATGCTGCCGGCGTGGACGTGTCAGAGGCGCCCCTCGCGGTCGCTGTCGTCCTGGACCTCTATTTCTCTGTCCAGCGTGCGCGCGGGGCCACCACGTGGGTGCCCGTGTGGGAAGAGCGTCGCGCGACCGCGGTGCCCGTGCTCCGCACCGTGCTCGCAGCGCGCGGCATCGAGACCGAGGTGAACGGAATGAGCCTGCTCTGGCTCATGCAGCTCTTCGCACCGTTCGCGCCTGCGGTGCTCCTGGTGAAGGAAGAGGACGCGGCGCGCGCAACGAGGATCCTCGCGAGCGGCGAGTTCGCGGAGGAGGCGCCGGTCGCCGAGGCCGTCACGGTGAAGGCGCCGGAGCTCGCGCCCGGTAGACGCGCAGTCTACCTTGCCGGCCTCGTCGCGCTCGCGGGTGTCGTTGCGTTCGTCGGCGCGCGCGCCCGGAGCGGCGGGTTCGACGAGGACGCGGCCAAGGACGTCGGTCCGCCCGCGCAGCTCACGCTCGTTCGCATCGACGACACGCGCGATCCGCTCGCGTCCATCCGCGACGAAGAGCTCCCCGATGGTGCAGGCATCAGCATCTACCTGGAGAACGCGCCCGCAGGTCCAGGCCAGAACATGCAGGTGCACTTTGCACGCATCGTGGCGCGCACGGGAGAGCCGAAGGCCGAGACCCGTGCGCGTTTGAACGGTTGGCTCGACAAGGTGAAGCTCGCGGAAAGTGACGAACCCGCGCGGTTCGCCCTCGAAGAGATACAGGATGTGGACGACGAGACGCGGAAGGTCACCTTCGTCGGCTACCGCAGCTTTCTGCTGACCGGCGCGCCGGAGCTCACGAACGCGGACGTCGAGGACGCGTCGGTCATCTTCGATCGTGACAGGCAGGAGCCCAGCGTGACCGTGATCCTCACGCCCGCGGGCGCGCGCCGGTTCGAGGAAGTGACGGGCCAGTGGGTGCAGCGACGCCTCGCGATCGTGCTGGACGGCGTGATCGAGAGCGCGCCCGTCATCAAGTCCAAGATTGGAGGCGGCCGCCTCACCATCACGATGGGCCGCGCCGAGCCCGAGAAGGCGCTCTTCGATGCCCAGCACCTCCAACGGAGCCTCCGAGGTTCCCGGGGCGCTGCCGGCGCACGCTGAGCTATCCGCGCCGGTTTGGCGAGCGGGTGACACGCCGCCTTCGCTACGGATAGGATCTGGGCCGTGTCCATCTCCACCGCACCAGGTTCCATGCTTGCGGGCCGATACCGGCTCGAGCAGAAGATCGGTCAGGGAGGCATGGGCGCTGTCTTCGTTGCGACAGACCTCACGCTCCATCGCCGCGTTGCGGTGAAGCTCCTGCGTCCGGAGACCGGCACCGACGCCGACACGCTGTCGCGCTTCGCGGCGGAGGCGCGGGCGGTGGCCATGCTCGGCAACCCTCACATCGTTCCGCTCTTCGACTTCCACGGCGGCGAGACGCCATTTCTCGTGATGGAGCTCGTGGAGGGCGAGAGCGTGCGCGCGCTCCTCGATCGCGAGCGGACGGTCCCACCGGAGCGGGCAGCGTTCATTGCAAGGCAGGTGCTCTCCGCGCTGGCGGCGGCGCATGCCATGGGCACCATTCATCGCGACGTGAAGCCATCCAACATGATGCTCGTGCGCGGAGCGGCCGTGCCTGACCTCACGAAGCTCCTTGATTTTGGCGTTGCGAAGATGGCGGAGGCAGTCACGCGCGGGCACCGCACCGCGGAGGGCATGCTGCTCGGCACGCCGCAGTACATGGCGCCGGAGCAGGCGCTGGGCATGCCGGTGGATGCGCGCTCGGACGTCTATGCGGTGGGCGTGAGCATGTTCGAGATGCTCGCCGGGTACAACCCGTTCGCCAACGGCGACCTGGGCGTGATGCTCAACGCCGTGCGAGAGGTCGTCCCCCCGTCGCTCGATGCCGTGAGGCCCGACGTGCCTGCGGACCTTGCGCGCGTGGTCGCACGCGCACTGGAGAAGCGACCGGAGATGCGCTTCCCCACGGCCGCGGCGATGGCGGACGCGCTGGGTTCGTTCGCCCGGATGTCGCTCCCGGCGCCCGCGCCCGCCACGCTCTCCGCGGCTGGCTACGCAGGCGGACCGCCCTCGTTCGGCGGCGGACCCACGCTCGCGACGGCGCCGCCGTCATTCGGTGGTGGGCCACCGCTCGTGGCGGCACCTCCATCGCTCGCACACTCTCCGGTGTTCGTGGCCACAGCACCTCTGCACCGCAACAACGGCGTGGTGCTCGGCGTCATCATCGGTGTGACAGGCGTCCTCCTCCTGGTCGGAGGTGCCGTTGCCGTGGTGCTCGTGCGTCAGCCGTCCTCCGTTCCCGGGGCCGGGTCCGAAGGCCCCGCGTCGGCTCCTGGCGTGATCGTTGTGACCGGCGCTCCCGCAACGACAACGACATCGGCGGCAACGGCAGCGGGTACTTCGCCACACGCCCGTGGCGTCGTGTCCGCCGCGCCCGGTGTCGCCGCTCCGCTGCCCCAGAGCTGGGGCCCCGGTCTGCGGAAGCCTGGCAAGTGCCTCTGCTTGCCCACGGGCAATGCACCGACAAGTGAGGCGCTCTGCACGGCAAAGAGCGCCGTGCCGAGATGCAAGTGCGAGCGGAGCGACGGCGTCACCGTGTGTCCGGTTCGGCATGACGCCGCGGGGGAGTGCCCCGCTGGCTCGACTCATCCGGTGCCGGGAGGCGCGACCGGCGGCGCCTGCGGCGGCTTCGTGGGTGACAGCCTGAAGGGCAAGATGCTCAACACGCCGGGCGTCGGCCTGTACACCTGTTTGCTCTGCGGAGAGACGCAGACGTTCTCCGGGCCTACTGGTTCGCCGTGCTCCGGCTTCAACAACCACGACGGCGCCCACTACACCGGCATCATGGATTGCACGCCCTGAGATCCGCTGCATCATCCCATGGTCCGCTACACTGGTGCGGATGGGCGCCGAACGCATCCCGGACATGGTACGGGCGCTCGCGAAAGAGGAGCGCCGCGTGCAGCTCCTCCACGATGCCGGTGTCTACATCACGCCCGTGCTGCTGGGGACCGCGATCTTCGCCGCGCTGCCCTGGTTGCTCAGCCTCGCGCTCTCGCCTCTCGTCATCCACAACCTCTATTCCGTCGGCGAGTACGGAACGGGAAGCTTCGAGCAACGCCCGTTCACGGCCACGCTCATCGGTGCCGTCATCGGCTTCGTCGGCACCATCGCGTGGCGCTTCTATCAGCAAGGCCCCGTGGAGATCGTGCTCGATGAAGAGGGCATCACGGAGACGGAGTGGGGCACGGCGCGCCTCACGATCCCCTGGAAAGACGCCCGCGCGTGGAGCAAGGAGCAGGAGGCGCGATCGAAGTACGGGCAGCGTTACGAGCTCGCATGGCTCCGCATCGCGGCGCCGTCTGGTGAGATGATCGCGTTCAACAACGTGGATCGCGGGCTCCTAGTGCCCACGCTTCCTCGCCGGATGGTCGCGCGCCAGAACCTGCAGAAGCTCGTCGCGATCGCGCGCGAGCTCCCGTCGCTCGACGCGAAGGCCTCCGATCCTCGCGTGCGCGAGGTCATGGGCGGACTCGCCATCCGCATCTTCCGCCCGCTGGGCATGTTCCTCATCTTCTGGTCGATCGGCGCGATGGCCGCCGAGCTTGGCGACTTCCAGTACCCCATGTCCGGCTCGCGAGCCTTCGCGCTGCCGTCCGCCGCGATCGGAAGCGCGGTGTTGTTCGCTGGCTCGTTCCTCCAGTTCATCGTCCCGCTGCGCCGCTACCTGCGCCTGCGACGACGAGTGGCGGAGGAGAAGACGAAGGCCGCGCGCGTCCCCGTTGGCGGCTACCGCGAGGCCGAAGTGCGTGACGATGGGCCTCGCGACGAGACGCTCCGCTACGAACGAATCCGCGTCCTCACGGCGTTCTTCGCCTACGGCTTTGCTGTCGTCGCACTGACGGCGCTGCCATGGCTGTGGCGCATCGAGCACACCGCCCAGTGCGAAGCGCAGCAGCGCAGCTGCTGGGAGTAGGGGAGGTCAGAACCTTCCCAGGAGGGCGTCTTGGGGACTGCTCGTGGAGCCATTGGTGGTGGGCCGCATGCCGGGTCTCGGTGCGGTCCTCCATTTGAGTGCGGTATACATGCATAATCCGCCTACCCCGAGCGCGGTCGCGACCAGCAGCGCGAGGCCGGTACCACGCAACCACCGAGGGATGGCCGTCTTCGACTCGAGCGCGCGTTGTGGCGCGGCTGATGGAGTCGCCGGAAGCTCGTGGAACGCCCGCAGCTCCGCAGGCCTCTGCCGGAGCGTGCCCCGGTACCGATCGCTGACGATGGTGCTGGCGAATGGGCTCGACGCTGGAGGCGACGTGGCAACGGCGGTCTGCGTCCAGGACACCGCCAGCATGCCGCGAGGGGACAGGCGCTCGAGCGCGCGCTCCGACGTTCTCGTCCCCAGCGGAGCCAACGCAGCCCCGAGCTCCGCCGCGCTCTGGAAACGCTCTTCGGGCCGCTTGCGCATGCAGCGCCGGACGACCCTCTCGAGCTCGTCCGGCACGTCCGCGCGGTGCTGTCGCATCGGCCGCGGTTCGCTCTGGAGGATCGCCGAGTACAGCGCGCCGACGTTCGGTGCCTCGAATGGCAGGGCGCCCGTCGCCAGCTCGTAGGCGATGACTCCGAGCGACCAGATGTCGGCCCGTGCGTCGACATCCTTGGAATTGCGAATCTGTTCGGGCGAGACAAACGCGGGCGAACCGATGATGGCGCCCGTTCGCGTCAGCTGGCCGCCCATGGGTGATGCCCCGACAGCCTTCGAGATGCCGAAGTCCAGGACCTTCACGCGCGCGCTGCGGCCCGGCTTCTGCTCGAGGAACAGGTTCGCGGGCTTCAGGTCACGATGAACGATACCGAGTGCGTGGGCAGCAGCGACGCCTTCGAGCGCCTGGAGCAAGAGGTCCGCCACACGCCACGCAGGCATCGAGCGCTCTGCCGCGAGCAGCGTTTCGAGGTCCTGCCCCACGAGCAGCTCCATCACCATGAAGGGCGTGCCATCCCGGAAGCACCCGGTGTCCATCACGCGCGCCACGTGATCGCTCTCGATCCGCGCGGAGTTGCGCGCCTCGTTCATGAACCGCCGGATCGTCTCGAGGTCCCTGCCGATCTTCGGCTTGACCACCTTGAGGGCCACTGACTGAGCGAGGTGCTGGTGGAACGCCTCGTACACGATGCCCATCCCGCCTTGTCCGAGCACGCGTTCGATGCGGTATTTGCCATCGACCACCTGGCCAGGTTCGAAACTTGGCTGGTGCATGAGACAAGGCTACGTGTGCGTAGCTGCGCTCCAAAACCCCGATGCCGTTCATCGGTGAACGCGATGGCGCGAACTCATCGGTGAGCAATGCTAGAATCATCTCGTGAAGACCGACCTGGAGCTCCGGCATCTTCGCGTGTTCTTGACCGTGGTCGAGACCGGCACACACACGCGCGCGGCGCGTGCGCTCGGACTCTCGCAATCGACCGTGTCGGAGACGATGTTCGCGCTGGAGCGGGCGCTCGGTACGCCGCTATTTCGTAAGAACCGAAAGGGCGCCACGCTCACGCCCGCTGGCGCTGCGCTCCTTCCGTACGCGAAGCGGATGCTCGCGCTCACGAACGAGCTCGTCGCGAGTCTTGCGCGCCTCACGACCGACATCAACGCGACGCTGACGGTCTCCGCGGTGGAGTCGATCAACACGTACGTGCTTCCCGCCCATCTTGCGGCGCTGCGCGAGCACTGGCCGAAGGCGCGCATCGACGTGCGCGTGGCGACCTGTCCCGAGATCCGCGAGGACGTCGCCGCGGGCAAGAGCGACATCGGCCTGATCCTGGAGGAAGATCTCTCCGCGAGCGAGGGCGTCGAGCTGGCCCACGAGCGATTCGCCGTGTTCGGAGCGCCAGGTCATCCGCTCTCGCGCGGGCGCGCATCACCCGAGCAGCTACGTCGCTTCGACTTCTACATGAGCGACGCTGCCGGCAGCTATCATCGCGCACTGCGACACTACTTCGACGCCGCGCAGGTCCCACTGCCCCGAACACAAGGCCTGGGAACGGTCGAAGGTGTGAAGCGTGGAATCATGGCAGGTGGTTCGGCGCTCGGGCTGTTGCCGGCATATGCCGTCGCGCAAGAGCTAGAGGACGGTCTGGTTGTCGAGGTGCGTCCAAATCCAGGGCTGCCGCGGCTCGTGATGCGCGCGATCGTGGCTGGCCCACACCCCCCGATGGTGGAGGCGCTGATCGAGACACTGAAGTGCGAGAGTCCGACCTAATTGGTCGTTCCTTGCACAATTTGAGCACCTTCGATCTCCACGTGAGCATCGTCCCGCCCAAAGATTCGCGGCATTAGGCCCTCGCTGCCGCGGCATGGGTGTTGCTGCCTTCGTGGGGGCGCTTCCGTTCCGGAAGTGTCCACCTTGGGAGGTCCTCGTGGCATCTGGCTTTCGTCTCGTCGTCGCAGCGCTGCGCTCTGGCACGATAGATCAACGCTTCGGCACGGAGCACATCGTGCTCGGCCTCCGAAGCGCTCGCGCGTCGGGAACGCTGGTGTTCGGAGATGCGGGCACGCCTCGCGCGGAGCTCAGGTTCGAGGACGGTCTGATTCGAAAGGCGCGCTCGACGCTCGCGGCGTACCTCGGCGGCGTGCTCTACGAGCTCGGTCGCATCGACCAGGCCACGCTCAACTCGTCGCTGGCGCACGTTGCGCGAGTCCGACAGCTTCACGGCTCCGTCTTGCGCGCGCTGCTCGCCGTGGACAAGGACGACATCGAGGCGGGATTGCGCGAGCAGATCGAACGGCGACTCGCAGACCTCGTATCGTTGCCGCTCGGCACACCCTGGAAATTCCACGAGAACGAAGATCGGCTCGAAGGATTCGGCGGGCATGACTGGCCGCTTGTCGATCCGATCGGCGGACTTTGGCGAGGCCTTCGGGATGGTGCACGTGAGTCGCTCGTCCAGGCGACGACGGCTCGCGCGGGCGATCACCGGTTCGTTCTCTCGTCGGCATTCGCGCCGCACGAGCTGGGGTTCGACATCGCGGAGATCCAGCTGGCCCGTTCGTTCGTCACTCCACGTCGTCTCGTGGAGCCTGCTGATCGCCACACGTCGAAGACGGCGGCCAATCTTCGCCACCTGCTGGTCGTTGCTGGCGTGCTGGAGGTGGCCGACGCGGGGAGGCCCGTGCTGAACACTCTGCCCGGCGGCATGCCCCGGAACTTCGCGTCCGAACAGCAGGCGCTGGAGGCCGTCCGAGCGCTCCTCGCCGCCGGAAAACAGGCGAATGCTCGCGCGACCGCGCTCGTGAGCCTGTCGCGGTTCGAAGACTCCGTGCCGTTGCGCATCGAGCTTGCGTGGGTCGAGGCCAACGGCGACGGAAGCGATACCCCCGCTCACGTCGCGAAGCAGCTCGAACGGTTCGACCAGCTCGCCAAGGAGTATCCGGATTCGCCGGACGTCTACTACTACCGCGGGCTCTTGTTCAGGCGACAAGGGATGGCGTCGTTCGCATGTCGCGATCTCCGGAAGACGCTTGATTGTGAGCCTCGACATCGGGCCGCGACACTCGACCTCCGGCTCTTCAACGCCCGCCGCGAACGTGGTGCTTCGGTCGAGGACGCGCTCGGGATTACCACCTTGAACACCGCAGGGAAGCGCGTGGGATGACGCGTCACGGCTCGGTGCTGCCCCCGAGCCAGCGGCGATTGATGCGGCTCCCGAGCGCCATTCCCGGCTTCTCCACGATGCGGAAGCTCAGATACGCCAAGGCTGCGGTGACAACCCAGCCCAGGATGATCTGATCCTGTCGCTCGTTCGGCGCCCAGTCCTTCAGGTATCCGCCCGCCATGCGCGTGGCGATGAAGAAGCCAAGGGGGTGCAGCAGATACGTCGAGAACGAGATCTGCCCCGCCTTCATGAGGAGCCGCGACGAGAACGCCTTTGCCACGAAGCCGTCCTCGCGAGACAGGATCCCGAACAGCGCCACGCCGCCAACGAAGGTCGAGAGATACGGCCACGCCCACTCCTCGTTCACGGAGAGAATGCGTCTCGCATAGTAGGGGAGCGCCAGGAAGACGAAGGCGAGCGACACGAGCGCGAGCACGTCGAACAACCTGCGGAGGCGCGCATCGCGGGCCGGGCCCTTCTCCGCCGCGGCCTCTGGGAGAAGCCCGCCTGCGCGAAGGTCCGTGTAGACGAACGCTGCGAGCGAGCCCGTGAGAAACTCCCACAGCCTTCGCGGCAGATGGATCCAGACCATCGAGCCGTTGGGAAGATACTTGTCACCGAACATCCGCGCGGACACGACTGCGATCGCGATGATGACGAGATAGAGCGCGGCGCGCGCCGCGACGGAGCGCTTTGCATGACGCGCCCTCTGGTGGAGCACGACCAGGATCGGGATCACCAGGTAGTACTCGCACTCGATCGGGATCGCCCACAGGATCCAGTGCGCTTCGCTCAACGTGAGATTGCCGAAGAGCATGTCCGGCCGGAGCTCGTTCAGGTACGCGAGCGGCACCACGTACGTGGCGATCAGCACCACGTACAGGTACGCCGGATAGATGCGAAAGATGCGGCGCACGAAGTAGCGTCCCCACAGCTGCGCGGGCTCCCACTTCTTGTACTCACGCTGGCGAAGCGCGTCCCATTCGGCCGCCCCTCCCACGGTCAGAAGGAAGGCGCTCAGGACGAAGAAGATGGTCACGCCGTAGCCTGCCATCGGATCGAACGTGGTCTCCATCCGGTACCCGAGCATGTGCATCGACAGGTGGCCGTAGACGACGCAGATGGAAGCGAAGCCGCGGAGCCCATCCAGAAACGGCGCGCGGAATCGGGGCATCTCCGCGCACGGTAGGCGATTTTCGCTGAATTTTCATGTGCCGTTGACGACGTTGCCCACCCGCCCTAAACAACCTTCAAATCTTTTTGAAACCTTTGGGAGCATCCCCAATGCAGTCCGCACCCATCCCCGAACAGAAGCGCCGCGACTCGCACGAGAAGGAGCACGGCGAGGCGGTGCGCGCCATGTTCGACCGCATCGCGCCGACCTACGACGCCTTGAACCGCGTCATGTCGCTCGGCGTGGACGTGCGGTGGCGAAAGCGCGCCGTCCGTGAGCTCGAGAGCGCGCCGCCCGGCCCCATCCTGGACCTGTGCGCGGGCACGCTCGATCTGTCGAAGCTCGTCAGCGAGCGCATGCCTGACCGCGAGCTCACCGCGGGGGATTTCTCCGCCGAGATGCTGGAGCTCGGCAGGAACAAGGCAAAACGCGCACGCCGCGTGGTGTGCGACGCGATGGACCTTCCCTTCCCGGACCAGTCGTTCGCCGGCATCATCGCGGGCTTCGGCATCCGCAACGTGAGCAACACCGAGCTCTGCGCGAAGGAAGCGCGCCGCGTCCTCAAGAACGGCGGGCTCTTCGTCACGCTGGAGTTCTTCAAGCCGGAGAGCCTGCGTGCAAGGGCGTTCCACGGCGTCTACGCCCGCGCCGTTCTGCCCACGGTCGGCGCGGCGATCAGCGGCGAGCGCTCCGCATACGCGTACCTGGCCGAGAGCATGCAGGGCTTCCTCACGCGCCACGCGTATGAGGACGTGCTGCGAAACGCCGGCTTCACCAACGTCCGCGGGTACGAGCTCTTGCTCGGTATCGCGTCCATCGTGATCGCAGAGGTGTCGCCATGAAGAAGATCGTCGTCGGCATCACGGGCGCAAGCGGCGCTCCCTACGCGCGCACGCTGCTCTCGTTCCTTGCGGACCGCCAGAAGACCGTGGGCGACATCGAGGTGGGCGTCTGTTACTCGCAGACCGCACCGGAGGTGTGGCAGCTGGAGTGCGGCGGCGACCTCCGCGAGGAGATCACCTTTCCCACCTGGGGCATGCGCGACTTCAAGGCGCCGTTCGCGAGCGGCAGCGCGGGCTGGCATGCGATGGTGGTCATCCCGTGCTCCATGGGCACGTGTGGGCGCATTGCCCACGGAATCAGCGACACCCTGCTCACGCGCGCGGCCGACGTCATGATCAAGGAGAAGCGCCCCCTGGTGCTGGTCCCGCGCGAGACGCCGCTCTCCGTCATCCACCTGGAGAACCTCACCGCGCTTGCACGCGCAGGCGCGACCATCATGCCGGCCATGCCCTCTTTCTACGGCAAGCCCGCGACCATCGACGATCTCGTGCGCTCCGTCTGCGCGCGCGTCCTGGATCACCTGGGCGTGCCGCAGGCCATCTCCCACAAGTGGGGTGAAAACAAATCATGACGCTGCTGCAGGACACGCTCGAGAGGGAAGGTCTCTGGTCCGTGCGCGAGGCGCGTCGTCGTGGCGATCTCGTGGCCGTCACGGCCGCGATGCCCGCCTTGCGCGCCGCTGATCTGCTCGCGCTCGGCGCGCTCGCGGATGAGATTCGCACCGTTGACGTCGGCGCTGACGTCCGCTTCTGCACGCAGGCCTCCGCGGCCGAGCGCGCTGCGTATCGCGGCGTTTTCGTACCGCGCGCCGGCAAGACGGGGTTCGATTTTCTTCGCGAGGTCGCCATCGCGCGCATCACCGCGAAGCCGGCCGCATGCGTGCGCGTGGACTGGGATGACGCGGGATTCGAGCTGTCGCAGGTGGCGCTCGGCTTCGGCGCGAACGAGATCTGGGGCGCGCTCGCGAACAAGCGCGGGCTGCCGATCCTGGACGAAGAAATGAAGAAGGTGAAGGGCGAGGGCATGGTGTCGCTCCAGGCGCTGAAGCGTCGCGAGCTGTCCAGGCTCCTCTCCCACGTGGGTCGCAACGTCGTGTTCGTGGAGACGTCAGATGCAGACTGAGAAACCTCTTCCCACCTTCGAGTCCGTCGAGGCAAAGGTCCACCGCGGCGAACGCCTCACGTTTGACGACGGCATCACCCTGTTTCGCGAGCCGAACCTGCTCAAGGTGGGCTTGCTCGCGAACTCCGTGCGCGAGAAGCGCCACGGCGACCGCACCTACTTCAACAAGAACATGCGCATCGAGGTGACGAACGTCTGCGTCGCCAGCTGTCTGTTCTGCTCCTTCGCCAAGCTGGAAGAGCACATGCCCGGCGCGCACACCATGACCACGCAGGAGGCCTGGAAGGAGCTCGAGGATCGCATGGCCGACCCGCCGAGCGAGGTCCACGTGGTCAACGGCCTGCACCCCGGATTGCCGTTCACCTACTACGAGGAGCTGCTCCGCGGGTTCAAGCGCATCAAGCCCGACCTGCACCTGAAGTGCTTCACGGCGGTGGAGATCCACTTCTTCGCGGAGCTCTACAAGATGTCCTACGAGGAGGTTCTCACGAAGCTCCGTGCGGCGGGGCTCGACAGCCTGCCGGGGGGCGGCGCGGAGATCTTCCACCCGGAGGTGCGCACGCGCATCTCCAACGACAAGGCGACCGCGGATCAGTACCTCCAGATCCATCGCGTGGCGCACAAGATGGGGATGAAGACGAACACGACGATGCTCTACGGGCACATCGAGACGTTCGAGCACCGCGTCGATCACATCCTCCGCGTGCGCGCCCTGCAGGACGAGACGGGTGGCTTCCAGGCGTTCATCCCGCTCGCCTTCCACCCCGATGGCAACGGCATGAAGAACCTGCCCGCGCCCACCGCCGTGGACGACCTGCGCACCGTCGCGGTGTCGCGCCTCATGCTCGACAACGTCGAGCACATCAAGGCGTACTGGGTCAGCATGACGCCGGACGTCGCGCAGATCGCGCTCTCGTACGGCGCGGACGACATCGACGGCACCATTGTCCACGAGACCATCTACAAGGCGGCAGGCAGCACGTCGCCCAGCGGGCTGTCGTACGATGAGCTCGTGCGCCTCATCCGCGAGGCGGGTCGGACCCCCATCGAGCGCGACACGTTCTACAACGTGGTGAAGGAGCACGCGAAGAGCGCCCTGCCCGAGGCCGCGATGAAGGTGCGTGACCGGAAACAGAACCGCCACCTGGAGGTGCTGTCATGAGCGACATCATTCGCGACGCAGCGCCAGGCGTCGTTCGCATCTCGAGTGTCGGGTACCTGAATGCGCGCCCCCTGGTGCAGGGGCTCGCGGAAGACCCGCGTTTTACCCTGGATTTCGCGCTCCCTAGCGAGGTCGCACGCCAGCTCGCCGAGGACGAAGCGGACGTTGCGCTCATGCCCGTCGCGGCAGCAGCGACCATGGGTGACGTGCGCATCGTGCCAGGCATGGCGATCGGCTCGCGAGGTCCCGTGCGCAGCGTCGCGATCTTCGGCGAGAAGCCCGTGGAGGAGCTCACCGAGGTCTGCCTGGATCTGTCGTCACGCACGAGCGTCGTGCTCGCGCGGCTCCTGCTGGCGAAGCGGAACCCCAAGGTTCGCTTCCTGGGAATGAAGGAAGCCGACGCGCGAAAGAACATCAGCGGCAGCCGCGGCGCGCTCATCATCGGTGATCCTGCCCTCACGATCGAAGGCAAGTACCCGCACGTGCTGGATCTGGCGTCCGCGTGGCGCGAGGTGACCGGCCTCCCCTTCGTATTCGCGGCATGGTGCACGCGCGGAGAAGCGCTCACCGCCGACCACGCGCAGGCATTCCTGGACGCAAAGCGCCGCGGAAAAGAAGCCTCCCGCGCGCTCGCAGAAGCGCACGCGAAGGCCACCGGCCTCGACGTCGCCTCGCTGGAGTCCTACCTGGCCAACGCCATCTCGTACGAGCTGGGCGAAGAAGAGCTCCACGGCCTCCAGCGCTTCTACGACGAAGCAGCAAGAGCCCACCTCCTCCCCAAGACAACAGTCACCCTGTTCAAGTCGGAGTCGATGTCGAAGTCGAAGTCGAAGTCGGAGTCGATGTCGAAGTCGGAGTCGATGTCGGAGTCGATGTCGTCGTCATCCCGGCCTTCCCTCGACACGCTCCTCATGCGCGCCGCAGCAGGTGACCGCCTCTCCATCGCCGAGGGCCTCCGCCTGAACGCAGACGCATCACTCTTCGACCTGGGCCTCGCCGCCGACGCCGTTCGCCAGCGGCGTCATCCAGACGGCGTGGTCACGTACATCGTGGATCGCAACGTCAACTACACCAACGTCTGCACCACCAGCTGCCGCTTCTGCGCGTTCTATAGGCCCGTGGGACATCCGGAGGGCTACACGCTCTCGCGCGAGGTCCTCGGCAAGAAGCTGCAAGAAGTGGTGGACGCCGGCGGCGTACAGATCCTGCTGCAAGGCGGACTGAACCCCGAGCTGCGCATCGGCTGGTACGAGGACCTCTTCCGGTGGATGAAGAGCGAGTACAAGCTCGGGCTCCACGCGCTGTCCCCGGAGGAGATCCTCTTCATCGGGCGTCAAGAGGACATGAGCGTGCGCACGGTGCTCGAGCGGTTGCACGCGGCAGGCCTGGACTCGGTCCCGGGTGGCGGCGCGGAGATCCTCGTCGATCGCGTTCGCCGCAAGATCGCCAAGACCAAATGCACGAGCGAAGAGTGGCTCGGCGTGATGCGCACGGCCCACCAGATGGGCCTGCGCTCCAGCGGCACCATGATGTACGGCACCACGGACACGGCGCGCGACCGCGTGCTGCACCTGGGCAAGCTGCGCGATCTTCAGGACGAGACCGGCGGCTTCACCGCGTTCTTCTGCTGGGATTTCCAGTACGAGACGGGCACGAAGATCGCGCCCGGCGAGAACGGCACGCTCCTCTATCTCCGGCAGCAGGCGCTCGCGCGCATCATGCTCGACAACTTCGATCACATCGGCGCCAGCTGGGTCACGCAAGGACCAGAGGTCGGTCAGGTCGCCCTCCGCTTCGGTGCGGACGACTTCGGCAGCGTGATGTTCGAGGAGAACGTGGTCTCCAGCGCAGGCACCACGTTCCAGATGAACGCCGGCACCATGGAAGAGCGCATCCACGCCGCAGGCTTCAAGGCGGTCCGTCGCAACGTCCGCTACGACTGGCTGAGCGAGCCGTTCTGAGGCGCGCAATACGGGGAATATGCACGCAACTATCCTCCACGCAGATGGCCTGATTCGCGGAGATCTCGGCGATCTCCTCGACGCGGCCGTCGTGCTGGATGAGGCGCATCGCGTGCTCGACGTAGGCCCCGCCGGCGAGATCCTTCCGCGGCACGCAGGCGCGAAGATCACGAAGGTCCAGGGCGTCATCGCGCCGTTCCTGGTCAACGCGCACACGCACGTCGAGCTGTCCGCGCTTCGCGGCAAGGTGCCGGGCGGCCACGGCTTCGTTCCGTGGGTGGACAAGCTCGTCACGTCGCGCCCGTTCATGACGGAAGAGGACGAGAGCGAAGGCATCTACTCTGGCGTCGCGGAGCTCGCGCGCGCGGCCACGTCGGCCGTGGGCGAGGTGACCAACGGCCTTGCCGCGGCGCGTGCCCTCTCCGCCGAAGGCATGTCCGTCATGCTCTTCCACGAGATGTTCGGCGTGCTCGAGGAGCCGGCCGTGAAGGCCGCACATGAGCTGCTCGACACCGCCAGGAAATGGCGCGCGGACATCGCGGCGGAGCCTGGCCTGCGCCGGGTGCGCCACACGCCTTCGCCCCACACGCTGTACACCACGCACGCAGCCGCGGTCCGCATCCTGTGTGATGCCGCGCGCGATGCAGGAGCGCGCGTCACGATCCACCTTGCCGAACATCCTGCCGAACGCAGCGCGATCGAGCTGGGCTCCGGGCCTTCCGTCTCGTGGATGCAGTCGCGCCTGAAGATCGCCGAGTCCGCGTTCAGCTTCCCGCGTCGCCCGCTCTTCGACGTGGCCGCGGAGCTGGGCGTCCTGCGCGACAACACGCTGCTCGTGCACCTGACCGACGCAAAGCCGCAAGAGCTCGCGCGCGTGCGTGACGCGGGCGCGCATCCGGTCCTCTGCCCGCGGTCGAACCTCTTCATCGAGACACGCCTGCCGCCGCTCCTCACCATGCTGGAGCTGGGCCTGGAGCCTGCCCTGGGCACGGACTCGCTCGCGTCCAACGCATCGCTCGACGTGCTGATGGAGGCGCGCGCGCTCCGCGATCGCTTCTCCGGCGTGGACGCGTCGCGCCTCCTGCGCATGGCCACCTGGAACGGCGCTGTTGCGCTTGATTTCCCGGGTCTTGGTCGCATCGCGAAGGGTGCGTCGCCAGGAATCTTCGCGGTCTCCGGCGATCTCGCGGGCGCGTCGCCCTCTTCCTTCCTGCTCAACCACACAAGCGCCGCGCGGGAAAAGCTCGCGCCTCCGAACCCTTAAGATCTCGCCGCCCATGATGCTCGCAAAGAAGCTGCGCACGTACTCGGAGCTCGTCTCCTTCTCCCACACCATCTTCGCGATGCCCTTTGCGGCGAGCGCCGTCGTGCTCTCGCTGGGCGTGCCGCACGAAGACCTGTCCGTGAAGAAGGTCGCTCTCATGATCGTCTGCATGGTCGCGGCGCGCACCAGCGCCATGGCGTTCAACCGCTGGGCGGACCGCGACATCGACGCAGAGAACCCGCGCACCAAGCTGCGGCACATTCCAAAGGGTGAGGTCTCTGCGAAGGAGGGCCTGCTCCTTGCGCTCGGGTCAGGCGCGGTGTTCTTGCTCTGCGCGTCGCTCATCGGCTTCTGGCCCATGGTGCTGGCGCCTGTCGTCCTCGCGGTGCTCCTCGGGTACTCGCTCGCAAAGCGCTTCACCTGGGGCGCGCATGCGTGGCTCGGCGTCGCGCTCTCGCTCGCGCCAGGCGGCGCGTGGATCGGCATGGGCGCCGCACCGTCGTGGGGCATCCTCTCGCTCATGGGCGGCGTGGTCACGTGGCTCTTCGGGTTCGACGTCCTCTACGCGCTCCAGGACGAAGCGTTCGACAGGGGCAAGGGCCTGCACTCCGTGCCTGCGCGCTTCGGTACGAAGGGCACGCTCGTACTGTCAGCGCTCGCCCACGTGCTCACCATCACGGGCTTCGCGTACGCAGGGATCGCCCTGCATCGCGGCGCCCCGTATTTCGTCGGCGTTGCGGTGTGCGGGTTGCTCCTCACGTACGAGCATCTGCTGGTCGGCAAGGGCAACCTCGCCAAGATCAACAAGGCGTTCTTCGACATGAACGCCTGGGTGTCGGTTGGCTTCTTCGCGCTCACGCTGACGGACGAATTCCTGCGCCGCCGGTGAGTGCGGCTCATCGCTTCGGTGCGGCCTGGTCGATTCGCGCGCGAAGAGCGCGTATCTCGGCGAGCGTGCGCGGACGCGGGAGCCGCAGGTCGAGGCCGAAACCGGCGTACTCGGCGGTCGTGTAGTGACGGATTCGAAAGCCATCCTCGGCGCGCGTATGCGGCTTCTTCTTCCTCCGCTTCGCGTTGCTTCGCATCCGCAGCCCGGCGGCGATCTCGCGGCGCGCGGCCCTGGCATCGCCGCAGGCGAGCAAGGCCCACGCAAGGTCGGCGTGATGGCTCGCTTCAGTCGGCTCGAGCCGCACCGCGGCGCGCGCATGCAAAAGCGCGGTCGCTGGCGGCGCGACCTTGGTCGACAGGATGAAGCGCGCGCATACGACGTGCGCGTTCTGGTCGTGCGAATTCTCCTTGGCAGCGAAGGTGAGATCGGCGAGCGCCGAAGCGTGGTCGCCGAGGAGCGCGTGAGCCTCGGCGCGGCAGATCAAGAAGTAGGCTTGCTTCGGATCGGACTTCAGCGCGGCGGAGGCGTCGGGGAGGGCGGCACGCGCGTCTCCCTCCCAGAGCGCACAGATCGCGCGCGCATAGCGGGAATAGGTGGAATACGTCGCCGAAGTTCGCTCGATCTCCTCCGTGAGGTATCGCCGCGCGTTGGCCCAATCGCCGCGCCTGGCGTGGTGAAACGCGCGCTCCGACCACGCTGCCGGGTGGTTCGGCTCCTCCAGAAGGACGGCGTCGATCTCGCCGAGAAGCCTCGCCTCGTCGCCGATGAGCCGCAGGACTGCGAGACGCTCGCGATGAAGACCGCCCCGGTGGTGGCGTGTGCACCGAAGGGCCCTCCCGAATTCCAGGAAGGCTTCTTCGAGGCGGCCCATCTCGAGGAGAAGGCGAGCGCGCCCAGCGCGTGACAACACGTCCTTCGGATCAACGCCGACCGCGCGGTTGTAGTCCGCCAGCGCGAGCGCAAGGTCGCCGTGGGACATGTACTGGTCCGCGCGTCCTCGATAGTAGCCCACGTTCGTGGGCTCGAGAGCGAGCGCCTGCGTGTGGGAAGCAATGGCCTCCTCGTGCCACAAGCGAAGGAGGTAACCGTGCTGGTGATGCGCCGCCCCACAGAGCGGATCGAGCTCGAGCGCCCGCTCCACGTTCATAAGGGCGGCCCGTTCGTCGCGCCAGAGCGTCTCCGATGCAAGATGCACGAGCGCAAGAGCAAGCTCACGCTCGGCCGCCGCCACGCGATCCTTCGGGCTCACATACGACGAAGACTCCTCTTCCTCCTCCGCCTCCTCGATGTGAGGATCGAGCTCTATGACGACGTCGCCATCGCGCTCGTCGGCGACGTCGCGAGGTTCCCCGCCGTCGATCGCGAATAGCTTCGGCTTCGGCGGCTTCGCGCCTCCGCGGCTCTTCGAATGGTCGTCGTCCACCTGGTGATCATACACCCATGCGACCAGACGTCCTCGTCGTGAGTATGATGGTTCCCGTGCGGCATGTTCACACCCTCGTGGCACTCGCAGCCGTAGTCGGTTGCAAGAATGGAGCGGACGCGACGCCGCTCGTCGCGCCGGGATCTGTCACGCTGATGACCCTCAACATCGCCAGCGGCGCTGGTGACCACTTCCGCACGGCGGAGAACCGCACAAAGCAGAGCGCCTTTGTCGCGCGATCAGGGGCGCAGCTGGTCGGGCTCCAGGAGGTGGACGTGGGGGTGGACCGCTCCGGAAAGATCGATACGGCTGCAAGCGTCGCTGCCTCATTGGGGTTCGGGACCTGCACGTTCGCGGTCGACGCTTCTCCGCACATGAGCCCCGACGGAACGCGCCTCACGCGTTGCACCGGTGGCTCCATCGTCTTCGGCATGGGCTTTCGCGCCGACGACCCGTTCGCAGCCGACGCCGCCGGCAACCCGAGCGGCATCATGGATAGTGACCCGTCGCTCAACCCGACCGGTGTCGATCGCAGTCCGGACGCCTTCTACGGCAACGCGCTCATCGTCAGCGCTCCGTGGGAAGTCGAAGCGACCTACACCGTCGCGCTTCCAATTGACGCTCTTGGTCCGAGCGCCCCCGCGGCGCTGCTCGAACGACTGGCGCAGGAAGGCCCGCCCGACGACGCGATCGCCGCCCTTGCGGAGCACAACGTCGCCACGCGACGCCAGAGAGGCGTCGAGCCGCGCTCCGCCCTCGTGGTGCGCGTCCGCAAACCTGGGACGACGGCGATCTCGGTCATCACGACACATCTCGAGTCGTCAGGATCGAGCGATCTGCGAAGAGCGCAGCTCGACGCGGTGGTCGCCATCGCGCGCGGCGAACAGCGGAAGAGCAACCATGACGTGGCCGTGATGGGCGACTTCAACATGTCCGTCACCGATGCAGAGCCTACCCTCGCCGCCGCCGACTTCGTGCGCGCGACGCCGCCAGAGGCGAACGCCGACATCGACCAGATGTGGATCGATCCGTCGCTCGTCGCTGACGCGACCAGGCGTGTGCCAACGGAGGGAGTGACGGATCACGCGTTCGCCGCGCTGGCGACCGTCCGCGCAGATGGTAGCTCAAACCGGTGACCTCGCCGCGGCCCACTCGGCGAGGGTGCCGAGCACCGACTCAGCGTGCCCCGCGGCATTGCGCTTCGCCCACGGCTCGAACTTCGAAAACGTCTGCGTGCCGCTCACCGGTCCCTTCGCATCGGCCGGATACGGTCCCGAGACCGCCGCGTACCAGGTCGGCCCCTTCGCCTTCTTGAACCGCCACACGTACAGCACGTTCGCGCCGCGGGTGAACGTCGCTCTCTTCTCGAGCGCCGCTGGCAGCGCGCCGAGCTCACTCGGATGCGCCAGCCATTGCGAGACGTCGGCCGCGGCAAAGGCGTCGAGCGTCGCGTGCGCTTTCGGAAAGCGCTTGCCGAACCCAAGGGCGTGCATCTGCTCGTAGAGTGGCACCCGCGTCTCAGGGTTCGCAGCGAGCCGCGCGACGATCGCGGGCAACACCTTTTGTTTCAAGCGCATCAGAGAGATCGCCGCGAACGCTGCGACCCAGTCGTCCGAGAATGTCATGGCACGCTCGAGGCATGGGAGCACGTCTTTCGCGGGCAGCCACCCCGCGAAGTCGAGCAGCAGCGCGGTGAGCGCTCGCAGCTGCAAGAAGCCGTCGTCGGTCCTGGGCTTGCCGCGCTCCTGTTTTTCGAAATCTTCGACATTGGCTTCGAGCGCGCCGAGCAGATTCCCGGAGACACGTGCCAGCCCCTTGCGCGACACCTGCCCTTCGGCCACCGCGGTCAACAGGACGTTGCCCATGTCGATGAAGTCGCCAGTCGAATTGCCCGCCGCGAGCAACCACTCTGGAAAGTACTTGTCGGCCCACGTGGCGAGCCTGGGCAACTCCCAGTACAAGCGTTGGTACGTGCGTCTGGGCCAACCGTGCGCGACCACGAGGTCGTTGAACGCTCTGGCGCTCTTCGCCGTGCCGATCGTGGCAAGGAGCGCAAGGAGCACGAGAAAGGCCAGGCGGACGGACGCGCTGCCAGCTTCGTACTCGGCCAGCGCCAACGCCACGTGCGCCGGTTCGGGCTTGTCCCAGAGCTTCTGAATTTGCGTCTCGGTCATACACCTTGGTGTAACCGCTTGCCCAAGACACGTGAAGGCGATTCACGCCGTCAGGATCTCGTGGCCGGTGGCTGTCACCAGCACCGTGTGCTCGAACTGCGCCGAGAGCGCTCCGTCGAGCGTCACGATCGTCCATCCGTCGTCCAGCGTTCGTACCTCCGCGCCGCCCAGGTTCACCATCGGCTCCACCGTGAGCACCATGCCTGCGCGCAGGCGTGGACCCGTTCCCGCTCTTGCGGTGTGCGAGACGTGTGGATCCTGGTGCATCGATCGCCCGATGCCGTGGCCGCCCAGCTCCGACACCACAGTGCATCCTTCACGCTTCGCGATCTCCATGATCGCGCCGCCGATGTCTCCGAGCCGGCAGCCTTCGCGGATCACGCTGACGCCAGCGTCCCTGCACGCAAGAGCGACCGCGACCACGTGACGCGCCTCTTTGCACGGCTCACCGATGAAGAACGTGGCCGACGTGTCCCCGTGGAAGCCGCGGAGCTTGGTGGTCACGTCCACGTTCACGATGTCACCGTCAACGAGCACATCCGCGCTACTCGGGATGCCGTGACACACGACGTGGTTCCGGCTGGTGCATACCGCGGCAGGAAAGCCCTGATACCCGAGCTGGCTCGGCGTGCCGCCTCTCCGCTTCGTGTCCGCGCGCACCCATGCGTCGACGTCTGCGGTCGACACGCCCACGCGCAGACGCTCGCCAACGTGCAAAAGCGTGCCCGCGGCCGCGCGCCCCGCCTCACGGAGTAGCTCGATTTCTCGGCCCGCGTAGATCTCGATGCCCATGCAGCTCTTCTACGGAGCGCGGACGCACGCGACCAATACCTTCTCGATCTTGGTGCGGGGATGGCGCGCTTTGCTATGGTCGAGGCATGAGCCTCGCGCAGCTTCGCTACTTCAAGGTCGTCGCCGAAGAGGGCTCGGTCACGCGCGCCGCCACGATTCTCCATGTGTCGCAGCCGCCGCTCAGCCGACAGATGAGGGCGCTGGAAGACGAGCTGGGCACGCCCCTCTTCCGTCGCAACGCGCGCGGCGTGTCGCTGTTGCCGGCGGGCGAGCGTTTCCTCGAACACACGACGCACATCCTGGCTCGCATCGACGCCGCGGTGGCCGACCTCCGCGCCAAGAGCGCGACCACCACGGACCTGGCGACTCCTGCGGGTGCGCGCGGCCTCACACCGTGAGGTGGGCGCCGGGGTATTGTGGGCTCGTCGTCGTGAGCGTCATCCTGGGCGCTGCATGTGCGGGGCAGCCGCCGCCGCCCACCGTGGAGCTCGTCGCGGAGCGCCCGGTCGTGGGCATCGATGGCGGCGTGGACGGATCGAGCGGCGCGAGCGACGGAGGCACGTACACCGCGAACGCGTCCAGTCAGTTCGCGCTGGGCGAGGATGCCTTGAAGCAGAACGATCTCGTCACCGCCGAGCGGCTCTTCCGCGACGTGAAGGAGCACTATCCGTACTCCCGGTACGCGGTCCTGGCGGAGGTCCGCTTCGGGGACATCGCCGTGTTGCGCGGCGACAACGCTTCGGCCGCGCGCATCTATCGCCAGTGGCTCCACGACCACCGCAGCGATCAGGAGCTGATGAGGGAAGTGCGCGTGAAGCTCGACGACGCCGCAAAGCCGCCGGCGCGGTGAAAGTTCGGCTCCTCGGCCCTCGACGAACACGCATCTCATCGTGTTACCGTGGGCCATGGCACAAGCGCGGGCAGCCGGGGCGGGATGGGTCTCCAGTGTGACGTGGCGGACGCTGCGGGTCGCGCTGACTATGATGTCGCTCGCGACGCTCGGCGCGTGTGGTGGTGCGCCGCCACCGCCCCCGAAGGTCGTCACCGTGACGCCAGCTCCACCGCCTGCACCCACGCCGGATTCGCCGCCCGCCGTGTCCGCCACGCGACCCGCGAACGTGGTCGCGTGGGTGCACCTGGACAATCTCAAGGCGTGGATGCTCTTCGTGGGCCTGAACCAGGACAAGGCCCCGGATGAGGATCTCATGAAGGGCGTGTACAAGGGCCTCGAGATAGTCGACATCTCGCGCCCCTTCGACGCAGCCGCCACCATGATCTCCGAGGACGACTTCGAGCTCGCGGTCACCATTCCGATCAAGGACAAGCAGAAGTTCCTGGACGAGGTCGCGAAGAACGCAGAGGTGACGGAGCGCAAGTCGCGCTACGTGATCACCGACAAGAAGAAGGAGCCGCCCAAGGACGACGGCGCCGGCACCACGCCCGCGCCTCCGCCCGAGCCCAAGGAGCCCAAGAAGAAGGGCCCGATGGACAACAAGGTCATCGCGTGTGACTTCATCGCCTCCCCGCCGACCGCGGTGTGCGGCACCGACGCGGGCCTCACGCAGATGGGGCCGTGGCTGCGCTCGCAGCCCAAACCAAAGCGCGGCGACCTTGCGATCGAGATCTACGCAGCGCCCATGCGCACGATGATGCTCGCCGCGATCAAGAAGACGCAGGACGCAAGCACTCCGAGCGTTGCCGATCCGCAGGCCGATGCCGAGACGCAGCGCAAGAAGGCCGAGGACGACCTCAAGGCCGCGACCAACATGAACGACCTGATCCGCGAGCTGGATGGCGTCCGCATGTCCGCCGCGCTCAAGGGCTCGGAGCTCGAGCTGGACTTCGCCACGTCGTTCCAGGGTGTGGAGTCCGGGTGGGTGAAGCCGCTGTTCGCTCGGCCCTCTGGCGTGGGGCGGCCCGACCTGCTCTTCAAGCTCACGGAGAACGCGAGCGCCGCCTTCTACTCGCAGGGCGCAGGCCCCATCCCCGATCTCCTGGGCTCGTACGACCCGTGGACGGATCTCACCGGCTCCGAACACGACAAGGCCGTCGCGTGGAACGAGGAGATCAAGAAGCTGCTCAACGCGCCCTACGGCGTGGCCTACGGCATCGATCTCTCGCGCGTGTCCGCGGCGCTCGCCGAGCTGAAGAAGGCGAAGGAGCCCGACAAGGCGAAGAAGGCGCTCGCGGCGGCCGTCGATGGGTACGTGCTCGGCGCGGTGTCCGTGGACGTGGTCACACTGCAGCGCCTTGCGCGCGAAGGCGTTCGCCTGGGTGAGCTCGCAAAGAAGGCGTCCGCCGCGCAGAACCCGGCGTCGGTGAGCGCGGACAAGTCGCTCACCACATTTCGTCCGGCGCCCGCTGGGCTGGCCCTGCCGAAGGGCAGCTTCTTCGTGGACGACACGAAGACGGTGGCAGGCAAGACACCCAAGGCACCTTCCAAGAAGGAGGTGAAGACCTCCGGTCTCTGCTTCGCCGACGGCGCGACCACGTTCATGCTCTTCGGTCTCGCCGACGAGCGGACGTACGCCGCGACCGCGAAGGAGATCCTCACGCGCAAGACCACGCCTCGCGCGCTCGATCCGCTCCTCACGCAGAAGGGCATCATCCTGGGCGGCCAGATCACGTCGCTCATCGGCGCGTTTGGTTCGCACGAGCTCTTGCTCAAGGACCCGGGCAAGCTCGACAAGGTGTCTCGCGACAAGCTCGTTCTCGACCTCGAGGGCGATCTCGCCGCGCCCAAGCTCCCCATCCCGTTCGCGCTGTCCGCCAATCGCGAGGGCGCCGGTGGCGTGCTCGCATTCGACGTGAAGGGAGACAAGGCCGCGTTCGCGACGATCTTCTCGCACGCGCTGGAAGGCATGGGCGCGCTGCTCATGCTGCCCCTCCTGATGGCCATGATGGCCGCAACGCCATAGCCGCAACCCGTGCGCCACCGGCCTGCATTCATCTTCGTCGCGCTGCTTGGCCTTGCCGCGTGCAAGGATCCGCCCAGCGCGGGCGACAAGCCGGTGACGAAGCCGCGCCTCGACGCCGCCGCGCGCTCGTCAGCGTCCGCTGCGTGGGAGGACACCATCGGCCCCATCCCCGGCAGCGAGGCGGACGCCGCACCGCCTCTCGCCTCCGCCAGCTCCGCCGCTCCGGCCGATGCCGGACCTTCCTTTCTCGATTCGCTCGACGCTGGCGCGGGCGCATGCCGTCGCGTGCGCGGGCCCGAGAAGATGCAGTTCGTCGGACCCGCGAAGCTCGACGTGATCGGACAGGAGCTCCGCCTTGTCACGAACGACCTCGGCCGCCCCAAGGTCGTGAAGATCCCGATCGGTCCCGTGCCTCCCGCTTCTGCGCCCAACCCCGACCTGCCGCGGCCCGCGTCCACGTACGGCACCACGTGGCCGCCGTGCGCCGTCGCCGGATCAGTTGCATTCTGCACGGGTCGCAACGGCAGCATCACCCGCACCGACCTTGCGACCACGCCGCCGTCGCCGAAGGAGATCGCGAAGGGTCGTCCCTCCACCCGCATCTCCGCGGCGCAGCTCGGCACGCACACCGTCGCCGCCTACCTGGACGAGAAGCAGACCTCCGAAGGGCGCACGGTGCAGGCGTGGCTCATCCTCAGTGATGGAGATCATGATGGCGACCCCGTGCGTCTCTCGGACGACGGCAGCGGCGCCACGTTCGTCGAGCTGGCCTCGCGAGGCAGCTCTGTGATTGCCATGTACCTGGATGCTCGCTCTGCCATGGTGCCCATCCACGAACGCATGATCACCCTGAAAAATGGGGCGATCGAGCTCTCCAAGGACCACGTCGTCGCTGTCGGCGGCGCGCCGGAGCGCGGCATCGCTGGTGATATCGCGACCTCGCCGAAGCAAATGTTCTTCCTCATCCCCATGCCGCCGGACGCGCTCACGTTCGGCATGGCGACCATCAAGCTCTCGGACCCGCCGAAAGACGATGAGAAGATGAGCTTCTCGATGTACCCCAACGGGCTCGACCCGGCGCCGCTCGTCGCCACCGTTGGACAGGCACCCATCCGCGTCGCCAGGGTTCGCCCCCTGGACAAGGCGCCCACCGCTCCGCGCGGGCTGGAGCTCGGCACGCTGGGCGATGACGGCGCTTTCACGGGCCTCGGCATCATCACGGCCGTGCCGAGCAAACAGGCGATCACGGATCTCGACATTGTCGTGGACGGCGCCGGCGCCATCTGGCTCCTCTACGGCGACGCCAAGGACACCTGGCTCGAACGCCGCGTCTGCCCGTAGAAGTCTGGCGAGCGGGCGCAGCGGGTAGTAGGCTTCGAGCCATGCTCAAGAAGATTGCTTGCATTGCTTTGTTCGCGGTCGTCCCCGCCATCTCCGTGGCCGCGTGCTCCAGCTCGTCGAGCGGCCCCGGCGTGGCAGATGACGCTGGCTCCGACGCGCTCGCCACGGTCGACGCCGGCGGAAATACCGACGCCTCCCCTGTCGACGCAGGCCTGCAGCCGCTCAACTGGGGATGGATGAACATCCCGGGCGCGAAGTGCCGCGACGGCTCCGATACCGGCATCGGCATCAACCTGAACCCCGCCTCCACGAAGGTCATGATCTTCCTCGAGGGCGGCGGCGCGTGCTTCAACAGCACCACGTGCAATGGCAACCCGTTCAAGTACGCGGAGACCGATTTCGTCGCCGGGTTGAAGGCCGCCGGCGCGTCGGGCTTCAATGGCTCGTTCGACAAGGACAAGACGAACGGCATCATGAGCCGCGGCGACATGAACAATCCGGTCAAGGACTGGAACATGATCTACGTCCCGTACTGCACCGGTGACATCCACGGCGGCGTGAACCCCGCGGGCATGGTGACGGGCGTCACCGGGGTTCAGCAGTTCGTGGGCCGCAAGAACATCGATCTCGATCTCGCGGCCATCAAGGCGCTGCTCCCGAGCACGTCAGAGGTGCTCCTCACCGGTATGAGTGGCGGCGGCTTCGGCACCGTCATGAGCTACGATCAGGTCGCCACGTTCTGGGGCGCCATCCCGGTCACCATGATCGACGACTCGGGCCCGCCCATGCCGGCGCCCACGCTCGCGCCATGCCTCCAGTCGCAGCTCGTCAGCATCTGGGGCCTCGACAAGGGCGTCCTTGCCGACTGCGGTGCTGACTGCGTTGGCGATGGCGGCATCGACACCGGTAACTTTGGCATCAACGTGATGAAGCACCTGGGCAAGAAGTATCCGACCCGAAAGTTCGGCCTCATCGAGTCCACGGGTGACGTGACCATCACGTCGTTCTTCGGCTTCGGCAACAACGGCGCGTGCGGCGGCGGCTTCAACCCCGTGCTCGAGACGGACTTCGTGGATGGCCTCCTCGCGCTCCGCACGCAGATGGCCTTCGACCCGAACTTCGGCACGTTCTACTTCGGCGGCACGGACCACCAGGCGCACACGTCGTACGAAGGTCAGCTCGACGAGCGCATGAGCACCGACGCGCTCGACGGCGGCGTGGGCCCCACGGCCCTGTACGACTGGACCGCGAAGATGCTCGCTGGCACCGTCACCAACGTCGGTCCGTGAGCCCGACGCAAGACACGAAGGACACCCGCGCCTACTACGACGAGTTCTCCAGGTCCTACGAGGCGCACAGGCGCCCGAACGATCCGCACGGCTATCACGCGCTGATCGACGACCTGGAGCTCGACCTCGTCGAGAAGCTCGGGCGCGGCAAGGACGTGCTCGAGTGCGGGTGCGGCACGGGGCTCCTGCTCGATCGCATCGCGCGCTTCGCGAAGACCGCGAAGGGCGTGGACCTGTCCCCCGGCATGCTGGAGAAGGCAACGGAGCGTGGCCTCTGCGTGAAAGAGGGAAGCATCACAGCGCTCCCCTACGACGACGAGTCCTTCGACGTGGCGTGCTCCTTCAAGGTGCTCGCCCATGTGCCCGATCTGGGCCTCGCGCTCTCCGAGATGGCGCGCGTAACCCGTCCCGGTGGCGTGGTCATCGCCGAGCTGTACAACGCGCTGAGCCTCCGCGCGCTGCTGAAGCGCTTCGGCCCCAGCGGCGCCATCTCCAGCCGCACCAAAGAAAGTGCAGTTTACACGCGATTCGATCCGCCCTGGATTTTGCCGCGGATCCTGCCGCCCGGCACGCGGCTCGAGAAGACCCGCGGAGTCCGCATCGTGACGCCGGGTGCCTTCGCCATGCGCAACGTGGTGGGTCAAAAGGTGTTCCGCGCAGCCGAGTTCATGCTCGCGGACACGCCCGCGCGCTACTTCGGCGGCTTCTACGTCGCCGTCATCCGCAAAGATTGACCGGGTAAAAGGGGCGTTGACGGGGGCGGGCGCGCCACTAGAGTGCCCGTCATGTCGAAGCCTCTCCTTGGTCTCAGCGTCATTCTCGTCACGGGCGCGGTGTTCGTTGCTTGCTCGAGCACGAGCACCACCAACAACGTCGCTGCCGAGACCGATGGTGGCGGTGACGGCGACACGCCGATGTGGGACGGCGGCGAACCCGACGCGGCTTCCGCGGATGCTGGCTTTCCGGCAAACACGTGGACGTGGATCGACGTGCCCGGCGCGAAGTGCCGCGACGGCTCCTCCACCGGCATCGGCGTGAACCTGAGCCCCGGCTCCACCAAGACCGTCATGTTCCTCGAGGGCGGCGGCGCATGCTTCAACTCCGCCACCTGCGGCCAGAACCCGTCCAAGTTCAGCGGCGCGGACTTCAAGGCGTACGTGGGGATGGGCGGGCCCGCCGGCTCCGGGGGCGGCAAGTCGGGGACGTCGTTCGGCATCCTGGCGCGGGCGGACATGAAGAACCCGGTCAAGGACTGGAACATGATCTACGTCCCGTACTGCACGGGTGACATCCACGGCGGCAACAACCTCGCGGGCATGGTCGCGGGCGTCAGCGGCACGCAGCAGTTCGTCGGTCGCAACAACGTGAAGCTCGCGCTCGAGCAGACCAAGACGCTCGTCCCCAGCACCGACAAGGTGCTCCTCACGGGCGCCAGCGGCGGCGGCTTCGGCGCGCTCATGGCCTACGATCAGGTCGCCACGTTCTGGGGCTCGGTCCCGGTCACCATGATCGACGACTCGGGTCCGCCCATGGCCGATCCATTCCTGCCGTCGTGCATGCAGACGCTCGTCGCGAGTCTCTGGGGCCTCGACAAGAGCGTGCTGGCCGACTGCGGTCCGGATTGCCAGGGTGACGGCGGAGCGATCGACACTGCGCACTGGGGTATCAATGCGGTGAAGCACCTCGCAAAGAAGTACCCCGACCGCGTGCTCGGTCTGGTGGAGTCCACCGGCGACCTCACCATCTCGTCGTTCTTCGGCTTCGGCGCGTCGAACTGCACGGCGTTCCAGCCCGTGCTCGAGCCGGACTTCACGAGCGGCCTGCTCGACATCCGGGCCCAGCTCGCGTTCGACAAGAACTTCGGCACGTTCTATTTCGGCGGCGCGGACCACCAGGCGCACACGTCGTACGAGAACGCGCTCGACACACGGATGAGCACGGACGCGATGGATGGCGGCGCCCCGATCTCGCTCGCGGATTGGACCACGCAGATGGTGAACGGCACCGTCACCAACGTTGGGCCCTGAAAAGGCCTTTTCCGCCCCACGAACGTCTATACTGTCCGTGATGCGTGCGTTCATCCGGGTCTCGAAGTTTGCTCTGTTGTTCGGCGCGTTCGCGCTTGCTGCGTTCCTTGCACTGCGCCTTCGGGGTGGTGGTTTGTGGGATGGGCTCGCGCCGGCGCAGGCCTCCAACGGCAGCACGTCGCACACGCCAGCGAACTACGACCTCACGCAGCTGCGCGTCGTCAACGAGGTCCTGAAGACCATCCGCGATCGCTATGTCGATCCGAAGCGCGTGAAGCCGAAGGACATGCTCTTGTCGGCGCTCAACTTCGTGCAGCGCGACGTGGCGCAGGTCATCGTGTTGCACGAGGAAAACCAGCCCACCGTGAAGATCCGCGTGGACACGCAGGAGCGCGAGTTCCGCGTGGACAACGTGCTCGGCCCTTGGGACGTGTCCGCGCGCCTCCGTGAGATCTTCGCGTTCGTGCAGGAGAACCTGCGCGGCACAGAGGTGGACCTCCGCGAGGTCGAGTACGCGGCCTGCAACGGCATGCTCCACACGCTCGACCCGCACAGCGTGCTGCTGTCGCCGGAGGCCTACAAGGAAATGAACCTGTCGACGAGCGGCCAGTTCGGCGGCCTCGGCATTGTCATCTCCATTCGCGATCAGGAGCTCACGGTCATCAACCCCATGCCGAACACGCCGGCGGGGCGCGCGGGCATCCTCAAGTACGACCGCATCGTGAAGATCAACAACGAGGCCACGCTGAACATGGGCCTCAACGAGGCCGTGAACCACCTGCGCGGCGCGCCCAACACCAAGGTCACGGTCTGGATTCGCCGCGACGGCCAGAGCGGCTGGAAGGAGCCGCGCCCGTTCGAGCTCCAGCGCGAGACCATCAAGGTGCAGAGCGTCGATCACAAGCTGCTCGACGGGAACATCGGCTACGTGCGCCTGAAGCAGTTCCAGGCGAACACGTCCGCGGATCTCGACGCGGCGCTCGCGGACATGAAGAAGAGCGGTGAGCTCAAGGGCCTCGTGCTCGATCTGCGCGGCAACCCCGGCGGTCTGCTCGACCAGGCAGCGCGTGTCGCGGACAAGTTCATCGCAACCGGTCCCATCGTCGCCACTGTCGGCAATCCCACGGAGGAGCGCGAGGAGAAGGTCGCCCATCCGGACGGCACAGAGCCGAACTACCCGATCGCGCTGCTCATCAACGGCTCCTCTGCGAGCGCGAGCGAGATCGTCGCAGGCGCACTGAAGAACCACGATCGCGCCGTGCTCATCGGC
Source organism: Polyangiales bacterium (assembly GCA_038230375.1). GTDB lineage: Bacteria > Myxococcota_A > Polyangia > Polyangiales > Polyangiaceae > JANXLV01. The sequence goes on from JBBRNJ010000005.1 coordinate 69,127, forward strand.
GAGACGTCGTTCGGCAAGGGCTCCGTGCAGCTGGTCTTCACGGACCTGCCCGACAAGGCCGCGCTGAAGCTCACCATCGCGCAGTACCTCACCGAGCCGGGCGATATCTCCATCCAGGGCACGGGCGTCACGCCGGACATCGCGCTGGACCCGATGACCGCGGACCTGAAGGAGATGGACCTCACGGTGGACAGCGGCATGGTGAAGGAGCGCGATCTGGCGCGCACGCTGTCGAACACCGCGCACATCCGCGAGGGTCAGAAGCCCACGGAGTCGCTCCGCTACGAGCTCTCGGATTCGCTCCGTCGTGAGCTGCGTGAGCGCGGCGGCGACCCGGACGAGGTGCTCGGACCGGACTTCCCGAACAAGGATTTCCCCGTGAAATTCGCGCACGATTTCGTCGCGAAGGTGCAGTCGGGCAAGCGCCCCGAGCAGGTCCGCGCCGCGAAGCAGCTCATCGCGGATACGCGCATGGCGGAGATCGCGAAGGTCGAGGCGGACCTCAAGGCGATCGGAATCGACTGGACGGACGCGCCCGCGGATGTGCCGCAGGCGGGCCTCTCCGACACCGCGCCCAACGTCGAGGTGAAGCTCGAGACCGACAACCCGCAGAACGAGGTCGTCGCAGGCGAGCAGATGACGCTGAAGCTCTCGCTCACGAACAAGGGCACTGTGCCGCTCTACCGCCTGAGCGCGGTGACGAAGAGCGACAACGGCATGTTCGACAACAAGGAGCTCATCATCGGCTCGCTCGAGCCCGGCAAGACCAAGACGGCCGCGGTGCCGCTCGGCTGGTGCGAGACGGAGGGCAAGAAGGCCGGCTCCACCGCGCAGTCGCCGAAGGACGCGCCACGCGTGTGCAAGACGCCCAAGGACACGAACGCCCGCGTCGACGGCATCACTCTCAAGTTCGACGAGGCGCGCGGCCGCGTGCCCAAGGAGTCCAAGCTCCGCGTCACCGTGAAGTCGCTCGAGCGCCCGACGTTCGCGTACAGCTACCAGATCGTCGACAACCGCAAAGGCAACGGCGACGGTCGCGTGCAGAAGGGTGAGAACCTCACCATGTACGTGTCCGTGAAGAACATCGGCAAGGGCAAGAGCTTCGAGACGCAGGCCAACCTGCGAAACCTCTCTGGCGACGGCCTGCTCCTGCACGAGGGGCGCTACGATCTCTCCAACATGCAGCCCGGTGAGGTGCGGAAGGTGTTCTTCACCTTCGACGTGGAGCAGCAGCTCCAGGACACCGAGGCAAAGGTGGAGTTCTCCATCTCCGACCGCGACCTCCGCGAGACGGTGACGGAGAAGGTTCGCATGCAGCTGACCACGCCCATCACAGTCACCGCGGCGACGGGAACGATGCACGCGAAAGCGGCGACTGCGGATCTCTTCGAGGCACCGGAGTCAGGCGCGCGCGTCTTCGCGAAGCTTCCCCAGGCAAGCACCGTGAACGTGCTCGCACGCGCAGGGGAGTTCGTGAAGCTCTCACTCGGAGACAATCGCTTCGGGTTTGCTCGCGCGGCGGAGCTCGATCAAGGGGCTGGTAGCACGACCGAGGTTGCATTCGAGGATGCGATGCAGCGCCTTCCCCCGTCGATAGACGTGCCCGCGCCGGTGCTGGCGACCCGCGACACACACCTGCTCCTGAAGGGAGCTGTCAGCGACGGTGATCGCCTGCTGGATGGCTACATCTTCGTCGGTTCGAAGAAGCTGTTCTACCGCTCGAACCGCAACGGCACCGACCCCAAGCGTATGATCCTGGACGCGGATTTGCCGCTTCGTCCAGGCGTGAACGTCGTCACTGTCGTCGCGCGCGAGACCACCGATACGGTCGGTCGGAAGACGTTCATCGTGCGCCGGGACGGTCCCGAGGGCGAGCTCCTGGCCACGCCCAAGACAGAAGAGGAAGACGGCGGCGACGACTGACGTCTCAACGCCCCGCCTGTAGGCGAGACGTGCACATCACCGCATCGAAATCGGCCCATTCACGCCGTTTCGTTTGAAGGGTGCAGGTCGAGTGGTACTTTTGTACGTGGGGCACATGGATTCGAAGACGCCGTCATTTGGTGAGTTGGACCTGGGTTGGGACGAGGTCTCGGAGACCGCGACCCCCGTGTCCGGCGTGCGCCAGGCGCGCATCGTTCCCGGACTCGCGGCGCGCGACAGCAGTCGGCCTCTCGCAAGCGCAGACATGACGCGCATCGGTGACTCGCCACTCGAGGCCGGCATGCTCGAGGCCGACCCGCGCTCGGCCGGTACCATGGAAGATCCGCGACTGGATCAGGTGCGCGCGCTCTATGCGCGTGGGGATACCGCCGCCGCGCTCGCGTTCGCAGAGAAGATGAGCAGCGACAAACCGGCTGCTCTGCCTCCGGCCGCGCGCCGGTCCTCACCGCCTTCGCAGCCCGTCAGGCAACCCGTCAGTCAACCCGTCAGGCAACCCGTCAGTCAACCCCCCCCCGGTAGCGCGCGATCGTTCGCTCAGACGGTGACTGCTGCCGTGCGTACTGCGCCGTTGCCACGCGCGCCCGAGCCGTACGCGGACATCCAGGATGAGGGTGCGCCGGCCGACCATCCCTCCGACCACGAACACGGGACTGCGATCTTCGCTGCCGGCGCAGGCGAGGCGCTCATGCAGGTCGCGTCGCTCACCGGAACGCCGTACATCGCGATGGCGTTGCAAGAGGTCCAGCGCTTGCCGCTCGATCCGCGCGCAGGCTTCCTCATGTCCATCATCGATGGCGCGTCCACCATCCCTGACCTGTGCGATCTGGCAGGAATGCCGGAAGATGAGGTCGTGAGCGTTCTCACCGAGCTCGCGCGCCACAAGGTGATCGCGTTCAAGTAGAGCGTGGTAAAACGGCGAGCCGAACCCATGCGGCTCCACATCAACATCGACCACGTCGCCACGCTTCGAAACGCCCGCGGGACTCCATATCCGGACCCTGTGCAGGCGGCGCAGATCTGTCTCGAGTCCGGCGCGGACGGTATCACTGCGCACCTGCGCGAGGACCGTCGCCACATCAAGGATGGTGATGTGGCCGCGCTGCGCGAGCTCCTCGTGGGAAAGCTGCTCAACCTGGAGATGGCTGCAACGGACGAGATGGTGGCGATCGCGCTCAAGATCAAACCCAACGTCGTGTCGCTGGTGCCCGAGCGGCGTGAGGAGCGCACGACGGAGGGCGGCCTCGACGTGGCGGCGGGCGGCGATGCACTCCGCGGCAAGGTGCAGAAGCTGGTGGCTGCGGGCATCAAGGTGAGCATGTTCATCGCTGCCGACCCTGCGCAGATCGACGCCTCGAAGGCGATCGGCGCGACGCAGGTGGAGCTGCACACCGGCGACTACGCGCACGCGTTCGGCGACATCTCGGGAGAGGACGAGAGCGTGCGCAACGAGCTGATTCGCCTTGCCGCAGGCGCGGCGTATGCAAGCCGCACGGGCGTGGACGTTGCGGCAGGGCACGGCCTCACGCAGGACAACGTGGGCCCGCTCATGGAGATCCCGCAGATCGAGGAGCTCAACATCGGGCATGCCGTGATCGCGGACGCCATCTTCATGTCGCTCGCTGGCGCCGTTCGGGCCATGCGCGCCCGCATCGACGAGGGGCTCGCGAATCGGAGGCTGCACTCGTGATCGTCGGCCTTGGCATCGACGTGTGCTCGATCGAGCGCATGCGCGTGGCCATCGGCCGGCATGGCGACAGGTTCTGGGCTCGCATCTGCAGCGATCGCGAGCGCGCTTCGCTCGGCACACGCGCGACGGGCAATCAGGCCCCGACAGCGCTCGCGGCGCGCTTCGCCGTGAAGGAGGCATTCTCCAAGGCGCTGGACGGTGCGCGTGGCGTCGGCTGGCACGAGGTGGAGATCATCAATCAGCCGAGCGGGCGTCCCGTGCTCGAGCTCTCGGGCAAGGCCCTCACGCGTGCGCACGCATTCGGCGCCGACACATGGCATGTCTCGATCACGCATGACGCAGGCATTGCCGCTGCGGTCGTCATCCTGGAGAAGCGAACATGATTCCCGTGCTCACCCGCGAAGAGGCCCGCGCGTTCGATGCCCACGCCATCGCGTCGGACGTGCCAAGCATCGTGCTCATGGAGAATGCGGGCAGGGGAGCCACGGACGTGCTCATCCGCGAGCTGGATGCGCGCGGTCTCCACGGCCTCATCCTTGTCCTGTGCGGTGCCGGCAACAATGGCGGAGACGGCTATGTGGTCGCGCGACACCTCTTGACGCGCGGGCGCGACGTCCGCCTCATTGCGTGGAGGGGACGCGATGGCAACCTCACGCCCGACGTGGCCGTCCACCACGCTGCATTCCTGGGCGCGGGGGGCGGTGTGTCTTCCGGCTCCGAGCTCGACGCCACGCTCGACGCAGCAGAGGTGGTGGTCGATGCGCTCTTCGGTACTGGCCTCGACAGACCCATCGAGGGCCGATCCGCCGACGTCATCGCGAAGATCAACGAGCGCGGTGCCTTCACGTTTGCGCTCGATCTTCCCTCCGGTCTCTGTGCCGACACGGGGCGCACGCTGGGCATCTGCGTGCGAGCAGACGCCACGGCCACGTTCGCCTTCCAGAAGCGAGGGCTGATGACCCAGATCGGGCGGGCATGCGCAGGCAAGGTCACCATCGTGGACATCGGCGTGCCGCCGCACCTGTCGGAGCCTGCAGGCGCGCACGCGACCACCCTGGCTGACGTCAAGCAGACCCTCGCTCGTCGCCCGGTCGGCGCACACAAGTACACCGCGGGTCACGTCGCGATCCTCGGTGGTCGTCTCGGTACGCTCGGGGCCGCGCTCCTGGCGTCGCACGCGGCGATGCGCGCAGGTGCAGGCGCGGCGACCATCGTGACGTGGCCGGATGCCGCGGCGGCCGCAGCCGCAAGAGTGACCGAGGTGATGACCGCGCCGATCGAGGGCGACTCGTCGGAGATGCGCAGCGCGTCCGTCATCGCGCAATTCGGGACCAAGCGGGCGGCGGTGGTGGGTCCTGGTTTCGGCACGGGCGAGCTCGCACGGCAGGTGGTGGAGCAAGCCGTCATGCATTCGGGATGTCCGCTCGTGATCGACGCGGACGGGCTCACTGCGTTTGCAGGTCGCGCGTCCTCGCTTGCGGTCGCGGAGGGGCGCGCGGTGCTCACGCCGCACGAAGGCGAGCTGGCGCGCTTGCTGGGCGTGACCAGCGCAGAGATCGCAGCAGACAGGTACGCGTTCGTGCTGCGTGCCGCGCGCGAGACAAAGTGCGTCGTGCTCCTGAAGGGAGCGTTCACGCTGATCGCAAGCCCCGAGGGAGACATCGTCGTCAACCAGACAGGCGGACCCGCGCTCGCGACCGCCGGCGCGGGGGACGTGCTGGCCGGCATCATCGGCGCGCTGCTCTGCACGCTCACGCCATTTGACGCCGCGTGGGTCGGCGCGTTCCTGCACGGCACAGCGGCGGATGAATGGTCCGCGGAGAACGGCGATCGCGGCCTGCTTGCGCACGAGGTAGCAGACCGTGTGCCGCGCGTTCTCGCCCACACGCTCTGTGTCCGAGAGGACGCTGGCGCAGCCGGATCTTCCCAGAAAGCGTAGTCATTTCAGGGCGCAGGCCGTGGCACTTGGGTTGCTCTAACCAGCGAGCACGAGGACCCACGATGCCCAAGAACGCTTCTGCCACTCCTTCTCCTTCCGACCGCCCCGCAAAGGCACCCCGCCCCTGCATGGCACTCCGCGACGAGCTCACGCTCGTGTTGCCGGAGCTGCGTGCGAGAGCGATGAAGCTGACGCGCGATTCGGTCGCGAGCGACGACCTGGTGCAGGACACAGTCGTGCGTGCGCTGTGCTTCGAGAAGCAGTTCATCCAGGGTACGAACGTGCGCGCGTGGCTGGGCACGGTGCTCTTCAGCGTGTTCGTATCGCGCTACCGCCGCAAGAAGCGCGAGCAGCGCGCCGCGGTCGCGCTCGCGGCGGATCCGTGTGCGTGGACGACGCCGCAAGGCTTCACCGCACCGGACTGCGGCTCGCTGGCGCCCGCAATGAAGGTGAAAGTCGAGACGCTGCCGCCGGCGTTCCGTGACGTGGTGTGCCTGGTGGATCTCCAGGAGCGGTCGTACCGTGATGCGGCGACGGAGCTCGGCGTGCCCGTGGGCACCGTGATGAGCCGCCTGCACCGCGGCCGCCGCCTGCTCGCGGAGAGCCTGGCGCAGCCGGGTACCGAACAGAAACACGCCGCGTGAGGATCGCGACGAGCGGACGCATCACGCGTAGATCGGCCGCGCGGGAAGCTCGAGGACGCCGTGGCTCGGGGCACTTACTTCACGGTGCCGCTCCTTCGTCTGGCCTTTGATCTTGAGCCCCACGCCCTGGACTTCGGCGTTGAGCGAGAGCCCACCGGATGTCTCCACGGAGGAGTAGGCCTCGGCCTTTGCCTGCGCACCTGGACCGAACACACCCATCGCGCCCGGAAGGTCGGCCGCTGCGACCAAGGCCATGGCTCGAACCAGGTCTGCGTTGCTCCCGTTCCAGCCCTTCACTTCGAGGGTGCGGGTACTCACGAATTGCTCCGCGCCAGCGCCGCCACCGTTTGACCTCTGGGTGGCGACGCCAAGACCAAGCTGCACACCGGTCGCGCGTTCGCTCTTGAGCGTCACGGTTCGAGCGCCGCTCTTCAACTGTCCCTGAAGATTCATCAGTGATGCGCCCGGGTCCGACAGGAGCCGTGCGGAGTCGACGTGCTCAGGCAAGGCGTAGACCATTGAGAACTTCACGCTCACGTCCTCCTGATGGTTCACGGCCAGCCCGTTCATCGGTAAGCCGGCAGGCTGCTCTCGGTTGCCTGATGCCCGGGCCAGCCCAGCTCCGCCGGTCCCCGAAACTCGTCCAGATGTCTCGAGCGCGATCTCCACGGTCGTCGCGCGCCCGCCTTCGAAGTGGATCGTCGACGAGACCTTTTCCGCTGGCAAGCCCTGAAGTGCCGCGCCCATGGCGGCCCTCGCACCCTCGGCGCCTGACGCCTTGTTGATCTCCGCGGAGAGAACGCCCGAGACTGTGACGTCGCTGATGTGCGAGCGCAGGAACGCCGTGTCCGCCGCGTTCATCACGCCGTGGTTGCGGAGCTGCTGCGCGCCTTCGAGCATCGGGTTGTATGCAGCCATGCCGTAACGCAGGACGCATTCGGTGAGCTTCTTCGCATCCGCGGCGGTGCTCACCTGGAATGTGATCTTGGCGCCGGCCGCGGCCTGGGCTTTGGCCTCCATGAATCCGCCCTTCTTGATTGCGGTCGCTCCCAGCTCGCCGCTTGCCTCGACCTTGAACGCTCCGTCCTCGCCGCGCGTCACCTTCACGCTGACTTGCTCTTCAGTTCCGCCTCTACCCACGCCGAGCTCGATGGAGCCGGTGATCTCGTAGGTGTCGTTCTTCTGGAGCGCGGCGACCTTGCTGGGTGGGGACTGCGCGAGCGTCATGAGATCGACCTGTCGTGATGCCTGTGCCATGTCCTGGACGACGCTCACGATGGGTGCCTGAGCCTTCACGCGAGCAAGGTCGAAGCCCAGCTCCACGCCATGGTGCGGCGCGTTGCATTCGCTCACGCGGCCGTCCAGGTCGAGCTGCTCCAGCAGACGCTCACCGGGTAGCTGACTGGTACGCCGGCCCAGAGCGCGGAGCGTGGCGCCGTCCGGCTCACCCGTGGTTGGAAGGCCTTCGCTACGCTGAAAAGAGGTGAGGCCCTCCTTCATGGTCCTTGGCGTATATCGATCGGTGCCAGCGAGCTCGTTGAGGAGCGCGAGGGCCTTCGGGGTGACGTCGTTCGAGCGGATGGTTCGCTCGCGCTCCTCCGCCTCCCGCGTCGTGGTGTCCGTATCCGAGCTGCGCGAACGATCGACGATGGTCATGCGCTCTCATCGGCCGCTCACGCGCGCAGTTGCGTGTCACCCGCGTTCTTGCGTCGAATCAGCGAGGGTGCGGTGCCCACGGCACGTCGTCGACCTTCGCGGCGTGGTTCTCGTACCGCGCGAGGGTGAAGAGCAGATCGCTCAGGCGATTGAGGTAGATGACGAGCGCAGCGCGCGGCGTGGCGTCATCGATGGAAAGCAGTGCGCGCTCGGCGCGTCGACACACCGTGCGCGAGAGGTGAAGGCGTGCGGCGACCTCCGAGCCACCGGGCAAGATGAAGGTCTTCAGCGGAGGCAGCGGCTTCTCCGCGTCGTCGATGGCGCGCTCGAGGCGCTCGTAGTCGGCCTGGTCGAGGAGCTGCATCTTCAAGCTCTCCTCCTTGCCCGGCACGGTTGCGAGCTCCGCGCCGAGCGTGAAGAGATCCACCTGCACGCGCGCGAGCACCTCGTCCGTGAAGGACGAAGGCTTCGCCGTGCGCACGAGACCAAGCGTCGCGTTGAGCTCGTCGACGGTGCCGTAGGCCTCGACGCGAGGCACGTTCTTCTTCACGCGCCCCCCGCCAAAGAGCCCCGTATCGCCGCCGTCGCCGGTCTTCGTGTAGATGCGCATGACGGCGGAGTATAGCCATCGATGTCCACGAAGAGGCTGTTTTCCAGGGGGATCGACGAAATCGTACGGTGCCAAGCAACCCACGCCCATGGCGGTCGATGGGGGTGCATCGGCGCAAGTCGCCACCACCGTCGAGGACCACATGTCGAACGAGCACGAGGACCGGACTCATCGTCTGAAACAGCTAGACGCAGCCATCGATGCACAGGACGAAGCGATGAACGCGGTCCGGGCTCACGCCGCAGAGCTCAGCGCGCAAGGAGTCGAGCTGCCTGCTGGTCCGCTCCTCGCGGAGCTCGATGCCGTCATCGAGAAAGCCATCACGTCCGCACGCACGAACCCCACCACCGTCCACTACGGCCTCCGGGCCTGAAAGAGAACCGTCATGACCATCAACGCCTCCAGTCCTCTGCTCAACCATCCCCTCGCCAACACTGGCGCCGCCGGAGCCGGCAACAACGTCAACATCGACTGCATCAGCGTCGACAGCATCATGGCGTACTGCGCTACCCGCATGAACGACCTCGACCTGATGCTGCGTTCGAAGATGCAGCAACAGACGAACCAGAACAACGTGTCGAAGCAGTGGTCCGATCTCCAGGGCCTGATGCAACACTGCGCCGGAGCCGGCATCGTGAAGGGCGGAGATCAGTCGGGCAACAAGGCCGTCTCCGACCAGCTGCTCGCTCAGTACAACGCGACCACCGATCCTGCGCTCCGGATCAAGCTCGGCGATGCCTTCACCAAGTTCACGGGCAAGAACATCGCGGATGGCCCGGTGGCCAATCCGGAGCCTAAAGACCCGGTGTCCGCGTCGGATTTTGCGGGCTTCATCGAGGAGATCAAGACGGATGCCGGCTCCGTCTCGCAGGGCTCGGACCTGGCGATGGTCGAGATCCAGAGCCTTGTCAGCCAGCGCCAGCAGGCGATGCAGCTCACCTCGCAGATGCTCCAGTCGGAGAGCGAGATCGCCAAGAACATCCTCGGCAACACGGGGCGCTGAAGATGAACCCCGTCGACCACGCCCTCGCGATCGACGCTGTGTATGCGGCCGGTCGCTGGCTCCTCCAGAACGACCGGCCGCGTGAGGCGGTCGACATTTTTCGCACCATCATGCTTGCTGCGCCGACGGACGAGCGCGGCTGGCTCGGGCTGGCCGAGGCGCACGACACGCTCGGCGAGCATACGAAGGCGCTCGAGCTCTTGCGGCTCGCGCCCGACGCAACAGGTCCCCGCGCGCGCATCGCGCTCTGCATGGCGCGCGCGCTCCGCCATGCCGGCGAAGACGCGGCGGACACCTACGAGCTCGCGGCGGACCTCGCGTTGGCCGAGAGCGCTGACGATCTCCTCAACCTAGTTCGATTCGAGAAGGCGCAGTCATGAGCCCCAGTATCCAGACCCAGGTGCCGCGCACCGCATCGCTGTCCCCGATCACGTCTGGCGCGACGGTCGCGCAGGCGGGCGCACCTCCCTCCGTGCTCCCCACGCCGTCCGCGTTGAACCTCCCCGACGCGTTGTCGGCGCTCCTTGCACTGCAGTCTGGTGTGTCGAGCGCACAGCAGGCGCAGGGCCAGGCCGATGCGAAGGTGAAGAGCGCGGCGCGCGACCTCGCAGAGACGACGCGCAAGTCGCACATCAAGCAGGCCATTGACGCCGCAAACGAGGCGAAAAAGCACGCCGATGACGGCGGCACATTTGGCTTCATCACCGACCACATCGGTGTCGTTGGCCTCATCGGGCTGTGCACGGGCCAGTTCTATCTCGTCGCAGAAGACATGGCCGCGCACGCCGCGCAGAAGAACAATCAGTCGACCAGCGCGCTTGGCGTCGGCGCTGCGCTCGTCGGTGGCCCGCTCGGTGCGGGCCTCGAGCTGGGCATCGAGAAGGGACTCCCCGAGGACTGGACGAAGCCCATGGAGGAGCTGCCGAGCGTGAAGGACGACGACGTACGTGTCGCGAACAAGGTCGCGCTCACCATCGTGATGGCAGAGGCAATGGCAGCAGCCACGGTGGCCTCCGGCGGTGCTGCCGCGCCCACGTACATCGCGCTGGCAGGCATCATGGTCTCCACAGCGACCGAGGTCGGCGACGAGACCGGTCTGACGAAGAAGGTGTTCAAGAGCGACGCTGCGACCGCCTCGATGGTCGGCCATCTCACTGGAGCAGCGCTTGGCGCGGCCGCCGGCTTTGCGTCGGCGTCGAGCGCGTGGAGCTACGTATCGGCGAGCGGTCAGGCCCTCGCTGTCACTGCGCAGGCAAGCCAGCAGACGGGTCTGACGAAGGAACTGGTCGGCGAGGACGCAGACAAGGTGACGCTCGGTCTCACCATCGCTGGAACGGCTGCCGTTGCAGTGGGTAGCGCCGGTGGCATTCTCTCGGGCCCGGGAGACAAGAAGCCGAAGGTCGATCGGATGGTCGAGCACGGCAAGAGCGCGAAGCAGATCCTCGACGGCGGAGACCAGGTCTACCGCGGCGTCAACGCGATCGAGCGCGCGCACTTCGAGCACGTCGCTGGCGTCGAGAACATCGAAGCCAAGCGCCAGAAGCAGCTGATGCAGCGCATCGAGATGGCGATTGACGGCATCATCGACGACCTCAAGGAGGCGCAGAAATCACAGAAGCGCGCGACCGAGACCATCCAGGGCGCGATCCAGACCGCCCAGCAGACCACCACCATCGCCATCGGAATGAAAGGTTGAGACCATCATGAACTCGTTCGCCATCCAGGCCCGCGCTGTTTCCACCACCAGCCCCGTCGACAAAGCAACGAGCGTTGGCGGCGCCGCTCCCGCACCGCCGGCATCCGCGCTGCCCACGCCGGAGTTCTCGGGCGACGTTGCGACGGCGCTCGCGCAGCTGATGCTGAAGAGCGAATTCGTTCGCAAGAACCTCGCGCACGAGGAGCGCAAGGTCGCCGAGGCGGGAATGAAGTCTGCGCAGGAAGCGCAGATCAAGGAGCTCACTACAGAGGCGGACAAGAAGCTCGACGCCGCGACGGAAGCAGCCGTCGGTACGATCGGCAATGGCGTTCTATGCGCCAGCACTGCGGCCATGGACATCGCAACGACGAACGGGCCGAACGAACCGCGAAAGGACGTCTCGCTGAACGGCGCAAAGATGGACCGACGGGCGGTCTCGCTGGCGTCTGACCGCGACTTTGGAAAGGGAGCTGGAGGCGTCTTCGAAGGGTCCATGAAGCTCGACGCCGCCGCAAAGGACCACGAGGCGAGCAAGGCAAACATCCGCGCGAAGGCCGATGAAAACCTCGCCAGCGCGTGGAAAAACAGCATCGACGACGCGAAGGACGCGCGACAGGACGCGCAGGAACGCATCGGCCGCGTCCACGATTGGCTGAAGTCACTGGAAGAGACGACGGCGCAGACGACGATGAGCGCCATCAAGGCGTGAGAGGTCTCGCGACGCTCCGTAGCGCGTGGCTAGGCCTGGAACATCTTCGCGACTTGCTCGTTCAGCGCGACTTCCGTCACGCCCTTTGCTGCCGCGAGCTCCTTCATGAGCAGGCTCTTTGCTTGATCGAGGAGGCGCCGCTCACCGAAGGACAGGTCCTTGTCGAACTTGAGCCGGTACATGTCGCGAAGCACCTTCGCCACTTCGTGCGGGGAGCCGCTCTTGATCATCTCCGTGTAGGCACGGAAGCGACGGCTCCACGGCTGCAGGTCAACGGCGACCTCGCGCGCGCGCATGGTGTCGAGCACGCCATCGGCCTCTTTCGGGCTCATGACGCTGCGCAGACCAGACGGCGATGACACGGGGACCATCACGCGCATGCCGTTGTCCAGGATGCGAAGGACGTAGAACTCGCCCTTCATGCCGCCGAGCTCGCGCTCCTCAACGGCGATGACCTCGCCGAGGCCATGCTTCGGGTGCACTGCCTTGTCGCCCATCTTGAGCTTCAGCGGCTTCGTCTGCACCGGCATGATCGGCGCGGTGACTGCGAACGGCGAGAGCCGCGGCGGACGGTTCGGCTGCGGAGGCGGAGCGGAGTTCGGCTTGCCGTTCGGGCCGGTCGCATTGTTCGCACGCGCGACCTGGATGGGTGCCGGAGGCGGCATCATCGAAGCGGGCCGCGGACCGACCATCGTCGAGGGCCCGGGTCGGGAGATCGCGGACGGAGGGGGTGACTTCACCAGCGTGGGCCCGGTGGAGATCACGGGCTGGTGCATCTTGCGCGGCGGCGGCGGCTTCTCCGCCTTCTTCTTGCCCTTCGGCTTGGGCACGAGGACGGGGGAGCTATGCGTGGCGGTCGACTTCACGCCCGCGGACTTTGCGGCAGCCGGCAGCTCGACCGCCTTGGCGGTGGCCGACTTGGCGGCTGCGGCGGCCTTGGATTCGACGGGCTTCGGCGTGGGTTTGGCAGGCTTGGGGGACTGTTTCACTTCTGGTTTCGAACCTTTGGCCTTGTTATTCGAGATGGCCCCCGCCTTCGATTCACTCTTCGCGCCCGATTTCGTCGCCTTGGGGTCGACCTTCGCCGTCTTGGACCCGCTCTTGGAGGCGACCGTCTTGCTCTTGTCGCCCTTTTGCACGGCCTTGCCCTTCACGATTTTTTTCAGAATTTACTTTGGATGTCGACGACTTACGAACACCCGCTGCGGCCTTCTGGCTTGCGGCCGGGCTCTTCTTGGCAGAGGGGTGGCGTGCGGCGGGACGTGCGTTGGGGGGCGCCATGTGCAGGGGGCCGCGTAGCATTTTTCGGGGGTCGTCGTCAATGGGTGACCCCTGAAGGCAGCAGCGCGATTGGGCGGTTGGAGGCCCTGCCTAACGCATAATTTCCGAGATGTGAGCGTCAAGAGCCGTGTGGATGCCGGCCCCGAGTTTCTCGACCTGGAACGCCGCTCCCCAGGTCAGGGCATCGGCTGCCGCAGAGACGGTCGGCGGCTCCACGGGTGCGTCCAGCCCGAGCAGGCGTCCGAGGGCGTTCTGGCAGATGACATTGGTCGCGGCGGACAGGCGCTCCGCCGCGGCCGGTGCATCGTTGCCGAATGCTCCAAGGAGCACGAGGCGCACGCGCAAGGTCTTCCCGGCGAGCGCGACGGAGAGTCCCGCGCCAGTGCACGCACCCAGCAGGCCGCCCAGCGCGCCCTTCCACTCGCCCTCGAACGGCCCAGGGGCGAGCGCGAGCAGCTCCCCGGGCGGAAGCCGGCGCTCGGCAAGCCCGACCAGCGGCTCCTGAGCGATGGCAGGCCTGGAGCGCTTCAGCTTCCCTTCGGAGAAGGCCTCGAACGCGCGGAGCGGACCGAAGCGCCCGGCCTCGAGGGCGACAGCCTCGCGCCCGAACGTGGCGAGCTGCACACGCGTGTCACCGACGTTGCCGAACGCGCGGACGATCGGCGGGTGCGCCAGGTCCACGGCGCGCCCCTCGATCTCGCCACGGCGCTGCAGCGCTGCCTCGATACGCGCTGGGTCGAACACGCCGCGCGCCGCATACAGCGTTGCGTCGCCATAGTCGGCAACCACGAGCTCCTTCAGCTGTCGGAGATCGACGCCGCCATGCGCCGCCGCGAACGCGCTGAGACGCGCCTCCGGGAAGATCTCCGCCAGCACGCCCGCGAGCTGCGGCGCCGCGGCGATCTCTCGAAGCTTCGCCCGGATCACCCAGCGCAGCCCCGAGCCGGAGACACATGCGAGCAGATCGCGATTCGTCACCAGGTCCTGATCGGGCTGCGCGGGCTGCGGCTTTGGCGCGGACGCACAGCCGTCCAGTCCGCTCAGCGCAAGCGCCCCGCCCAGCGCGGACGACAAGAGCGCCGACAGCACGCGCCTTCGCGAGACGCCGCTCTCGTTGTCCGCCTCCGTCACGGCTTGATGGTGACGTACGCGAACTTGCGGTTCTTGGAGCCCACGCGCAGCAGGTAGCGCTTGCCACGCTCGAGCCCGAGCTTGGCATCCGTGACGCGGACCTGGTCCACCTCCACGCCGCCTTGCTCCACCATGCGCTTGCCGTCACTCGTGGAGCTCACCAGTTTGGCCTCCGAGAGCGCCTTCGCGATCCACAGCGTGGGGCCCTCGCACGCGAGCGTGTGCTCAGCCACGTCTTCCGGGATCGCGTCGCCGCTGTAGACGCGCGCGAACTCCGCGGCGGCCTCCGTGGCCTTCGCCTCGTCGTGGAAGCGCGTGATGATCTCCTTCGCGAAGAGCGCCTTGATCACCATGGGACTCTTGCCTGTCGTGCGTTCTTCCTTGAGCGCTGCGATCTCGGCGTTCGTCTTGGCCGAGAGCAGCTCGAAGTAACGGAAGATGACGTCGTCGTCGATCTGCATCACCTTGCGATGCATCGACAGCGGCTCCTCCATGAGGCCGATGTAGTTGTCCGCGCTCTTGCTCATCTTCTTGCCGGTGACCTTGCCGTTCACGAGCTTCGCGTCCGTGCCTTCGAGGATGGGCGTGGTCATCACCATCTGCGGACGCAGGCCGTACTTCGGCATGAGGTCGCGACCCACGAGCAGGTTGAACAGCTGGTCGGTGCCGCCGAGCTCGATGTCGCAGTCGAGCGCGACGGAGTCGTAGCCCTGGAGCAGCGGGTACAGGAACTCGTGCTGGTAGATCGGCTTCTCGTCCGCGAAGCGCTGACCGAAGTCGTTGCGCTCCAGCATGCGCGAGACGGTCATCTTCGCCATGAGCTCCACCATCTCACCCGGAGTCAGCTTGTCGATCCACTCCGCGTTGCTCCGTAGCTCGGTGCGCGCGGGGTCCAGGATCTTGAAGGCTTGCTCGGTGTAGGTCTTGGCGGCGGCGCGCACGTCGTCGCGAGAGAGGCGCGGCCGCAGATCGTTCTGGCCGGTAGGATCGCCCACCATGGCGGTGAACTCGCCCACGAGCAGGATCGCAGTGTGGCCCAGGTCCTGGAACTGGCGCATCTTCTGGAGCAGCACCGCGTGTCCCAGGTGCAGGTCGGGCCGCGTGGGATCGAAGCCCGCCTTCACGCGCAGCGGCTTGCCCGAAGCGTGTGATTCACGCAGACGGGCTTCGAGCTCGGCGCGGACCACGAGGTCCACGACGCCACGGGTGACGGTCGCCATCTGTTCGTCGACGGGTGCGAAGCTCATCGGGCACGCTTCTTACTAGAAGCGGGACGATTTCATCAATCGTCGTCGCCGTCGTCACCGCCGGTGATGGCCAGGTGGCGGCTGTTGTTCACGAGCTCCTTCAGATCCTTGCCGACCTTGAAGAAGGGGAGACGCTTCGGCGGAACCGGGACGGGCGCGCCCGTGCGCGGGTTGCGCCCGGAGTAGGCCTTGTAGGGACGAACGGTGAAGGAGCCGAAGCCTCGAATCTCGATGCCT
This sequence comes from Polyangiales bacterium, assembly GCA_038230375.1. Taxonomy (GTDB): domain Bacteria; phylum Myxococcota_A; class Polyangia; order Polyangiales; family Polyangiaceae; genus JANXLV01. The sequence continues at coordinate 84,911 of JBBRNJ010000005.1, forward strand.
TCGCCCTGCTGCAGCGCCTCGGTCATCGCCTCGAAAACGCAGTTCACGACGAGCTCGGCGCGGGCCTTCGTGAGCTTGCCCCGTTCCGCCATCGCGTCGATGAGTTCACTCTTCGTCATGCTGTTCTCCCGCCTTCCCAGCAAAAACACGCGCGCGCAGCGCTTTCAATCTTCCACTACATCGAATTTGCCCTGGAACGTCAACCTCTTCCGCAGGGCCTGTCGCAGGTGGTGTCCAGCTGTGTCACGGCCGAAGAGTCAGCGCATCCAGGTCCATGGTGAGGTGCGGGGCTGAGCGCGCTCGGTCGTGCGGCGCGTCCTGGGGCGGTGGCCTTGTCACGGTCACCTCCACATGGGCCTCCCGACCGTGAGTTGTGCGTGGCCACGGCCTGAGAACGACCTGCGCGGGTGGCAGATCCACGCACGTTCCTTCAGGCGGATCGGGGGCGCTGAGGGAGACCGGCCCTTGCTCCGTAGGCACCTGCACCGTCATCCTGGCACCCGTGCCGCTCCCGCGGATGCGGACCGACAGCCAGAGCGGCCCCGACACGGGAACAGGCAGCGCGATCTTCACACCCGACACTCCGACCTCGCCCGCCGTGATCCGGAGCACGCGCCCGTTCGATGCGCACCCACCCGACGCCCACGCCGGAAGCGCGTAGGCGTCTTCCACGGGGCGGAGCGCCTGGGACAGTGCAGGCCACTCGTTCTCCGACTCGAACCGGTAGCCCGCAGCCCCGTCGGCGCGTGGTGGAGGCACGTTGAAGGGCGTCAGTCGTGGCGCTGCGCCCGACTCTCCGCGCTCGTATCGAAACGTGGGGGGTGAGCCGAGCGCGTCGTAGAGCAGGCGATCGGACGCGTCACCACGGAGGCGCGCGACGACGACGCCGGTCTTCGCGCCATGCGCGTCCGCGTCGACCGCCGGATCGTGGCCCAGCAAGAAGCCGTGGTCCGTGTCCACCAGGACCAGGCCATGCGTGACGCCGGCGGCGACGAGCGCGTCCCGCTCGAACATGGGGCGCCCTCCTTCGCGGTCCGCGAGCAGCCGATGATCGTGGGATGCGTGAACGGCGAACCCCGCAAGGCCCACGCCCAACAATACCGTCGCGACACGCGTGTAAGATACACGCTTCAGGCGCTCCATGAGCGCGTGAGCGCCCAGCGCGAAGAGCACGTGCGACAGCGGCAGCACGTCCGCGTAGAAGCGCGCGCCACCGCCGGGATAGTTGCCGTCGAAGTAGAACGGGGCGTAGGCCAGAACGAACAGGAAGAAGATGGCGACGCCGAGGCGCGACGCGGCCCGCGTGCGCGGCGTCCACACCAGCAAGACGAGCGCGAGCGGCTCCACGTTCTGCACGTCGGTCAGATGCGACCGAAGCCTCCGCAGGGTGACACCCAGCGCCGAGACCAGGCCGTAGCCGCCTTCCAGCCGCGCGCGCACGAAGTCGCCGTGCTCGAACATGCACCCGACGTCTGCACCGAACCCGTAGCGGAAGCAGGTGGCAGGGCCGTCACTGCGTGCATAATACAACTGTTGGGCGGAGGCCCAGGGCGAGCCGGCGACTGCATCCTGCGAGGCAAGCAGCAGCGTGAGCCCGGGCAAGAGGCCCAGCGCGAAGTCGAACAGGGACGCGTGTCTCTTCGCGCGGAGAAGCAGGACGATCGTGACGAGCGCGATCGGCGGCGCAGAGGCAAGGCGCGTGGCGCCGAGCATGCCGATGCACAGGCCCGAGACCAGCGCGTGCGCGAGGAAGCCGGACGCGCCCGGTGACTCCTGGCAGCGTGCGGCCGTGAGCGCGAAGGACAGCGCGGTGGCGACCAGCAGCGCCGCGAGCCCGTGCGACATGGTGTCTGCCGTGTGGTACCGCATGGCCGCGCACAGCACCTGCGCGAGCGCCGCTACCCGCACGACCTGGCTCTTCGCCGCGGCGTCCAGGCTGGTGCGCTCGCACATCTCACGTGCGAGGCGCGCCGTCGCGAAGACCAGCGCGAACGCGAGCACCGGTCCCACGACCATGGGCGCGCCGAGCCGCACGCCGAGGGAGAGCACGACCGGATAGCCCGGAGGGAATAGCCCCGCGAGGGTCCCCTCCGTGTCGTCGTAGAGGAGGAACCGCCCGCGGAAGCTCTCGCTCGGGACGGGTATGTGCGACCCGAAGTGTCCGGAGGCGAGGGCGCGCGCCTGGTGCAGATATGCAGTCGCGTCGATGATGCGCGGTCCGCCGCGCAGGTAGAACGCCACGTAGCCGAGAGACAGGAACGCTGCGACGAACGCGCATGCAGTCAGCCACGCGCGCTCGCTCACGTTCGGCAGGAAGAGGAGCCGCTCTGCCTTCGCGCGCGCAAGCACCAGGGCGCCGAGCCCCGTCGCGAGCGCGGCCCATGCAACGGCATCCCCTGGCGCGCCCCAGTGGCCAAGCAGGTTGACCAGCCACGGCGTCATTCCGTCAGCCACACGTGATAGTCGACGAAGTCCTCCGGGCCGTCGTTCTTCACCTCGAACGAGAGGTCTCCGGCGGTGATGAGCGACGGATCGATCAGGATGGGCACCTCGCGCCAGCCCTCGGTGTGCTCGAACGCGAGCGCGCCGACCACCTGACCCGCGAGCAGCACGGTGATCTTTGATTTACCTTCTGGCGCCGTGCGAAATACGAGATGCGCGCGTTTGCCGGGGACCAGGTTGCGCAACGTGAAGCGCTCGCTGCGACCGCCCGCGAGCCTGCGGCCCGCGTCGAACATGTCAAGGTGCGGGTTCGCCGGGTCCGGAAGGATGTGCATGTCCGTCCACCCGCCAGCGGGATGCGGGAACTGGTAGCCGTGTGCCTTCTCGCTCACGAGGTCGGCGACGTCCACCTCGTCGATCACCTGCACGTCGTCGTCCGGCAGCGCGCGGATGTGATCACCCACGCCGAGCGCATGCCAGTCCGCGCGATAGGCGACGTGCTCGTAGCCGCCGCAGATGACGTTGCCCTCCACGGGGAAGCGCTCGATCACGCCGCTCGAGAACCACGTGGGCAAGACGCCCCACCACGTGGGAAAGATCGCGAGGATGTCCGGTCGCTCCGCCGCAGGCATGCGCTCGATGAGCTCCAGCGTGGCCGGCAGTCCTTGCACTCCGGCGCGCGCGAACGGGAGCTCGTGGTACCCGCCAAGGCCGATGATGTCGAGGCCGGGCGCATCGGACGCGTAGAGGATGGCGCCAGCGTCACCCACGAGCACGCGGTGAGGGCTCTGCGTCTTGAGCCAGCGGCCCATCACCACGTGCTGATCGCGGATGTTCCGGCACGCGCGGCCGAAGAACCATCGCTGATCGCGCATCTTCGGGGCCTGGTGATCGTAGGCAACGAAGACGAGCGCCATGCAGGCGACTGCGCGCAGCGGGCGGATGAAGAAGAACGCCGCGCACGCGACGCCGACGAGCACCGCGAGCGCCCACGAGAACCGGAACTCGGGCGCAGTGTTCGCCTGGCGTGTAGCGATCCCGATCACCTGGAACGCGAGCGCGCCAACGACCGTGACCGCCGCGACGTTAGGGCGTCCTCGTAGTCCGCGCATGAGGCCGGATACACCGAGCGCGGCGCAGACCAGGAGCCACGCGACCGCGGGCATGGTGTAGCGCTCGTTCTGCCAGCGGACCTGACCATTGAACGCAACGAGCACGAGCCACATCCCGATCTGCGCCCACAGGATGAGCGCGTATCTGCGCGTCTCCGGCATGGCCACGGCGAGCAGCGCGAGCGCCGGGATGATGATGCCGTAGCCCGCCTTGTCGGCGAAGTGGTACTCGACGTTACGAAGGACGGCGTAGCGAAGGTTGAAGAGGTAGTCCGCGAGCTTCTCGTCTGGGGTCAGGAACGGGCTGTTCATGGCAAGCTTCACGATGGCGCCGTTCGCGCTGAACTCGCCCGTGAGCGCACGATTCAAGATCGCCTGCGCCACGACAATGCCTCCGCCCGGAAGACCGACGCGCACGAGCGAGAGCACCGCGGCGAGCCGCCCACGCGAGAAGAGACGGAGCGCGATGGCCAGCCCGAAGACGGCGATGGTGCCCGTGGCCTCCGGGCGCGTGACGATCATGAGTGCGCCCGTCACGCCGAGCAACCAGCTGCCGCGCTTGATGCGTCGCGCATTCGCCGGACCGTTCTGCGCGACCAGGCGATCGAGGTCGAGCCACGCGGCGAGCGCCACCGCCCACGTCGCCACGAAGATCGCGACCTCCATCCCGCTCCAGAACGACCAGTTCAGCGCGCCCACGCCCAGCAAGAACGGCGCCGCGAGGTACGACGATGCGCGCGCCCAGGCGTCGTCCTTCGACCGCATCGTGAGGAAGAGCCGGCGCACTACCAGCAGCGTCCCGAACACGCACACCATCGCGAGCACCGCAGCCCAGATCATGAGCCGTTGCTCGCGGAAGCCCACGAGCCACCCCAGCGCGAGCACGAACGGATAGAGGAGGCTCGTGTTGCCGGAGGAGTAGCCGTTGCCGACGACCCACTCGAACGGGTGGCCGAGCGCGGTCGAGCGGGCGTAGTCGAAGTGGATGAAGACGTCGTCGAGGGGCGCGCTCCACTCGCCGCCCGTCTGCTTCAGCATGTAGCCGTAGAACGCGCGCGCGCAGAGGATCGTCGAGAGCGCGGACCACAGCACGTAGGCGCCACGGTCGAGCCGCAAAAGAACGTGAGTCAACGGCGCGAGCCGGTTCGTCCACGCGATGATTCTCGGGCGACCCAGGAGGCTCACGGGCTCCTTAGTAGTACGGGGCCGACCCTGGAGGGAACCTGCACGCGGGCCCTTCGGCTGTGCTTGCTCACGCCTGGTTCTCCGGTTCTCTGACTCCGGTCCACATGCTAGGGTCGGCGCCGTCGATGGTTCTGTGGCGTGGCCGATCGGTAGCTTTCTCGCTTGTCTTCGTGGCGATCTCCATGGCGCCCGCGGTGACGCACGCGCAGGCTCCGAGCCCGACACCCACGCCATCACCAGCGCCGCCTTCGCCGCCCTCCCAGCCTCAGGATGACAATCCTGGCGCTACCTCGGTGCCGCGCGGCGCGTCTGGCTCGATCATCACGGCGCCAAAGGACCAGCCACCGCCGCCGCCACCGGCCCCCGTGGTGGTCACCCCGCCCACGCTGAAGCGCGATGACGGCGCCGAGTATCCGCACCAGGCGATCGTCGACAAGATCAAGGACCCCGTCACCGTGGGCCTCATCCTGGAGGTCGACGCGACGGGCGTCGTGAAGAAGGTCACCGTGGAGGCCGCCGCGGGTCACGGCTTCGACGAGGCAGCCGTTGCCGCCGCGCAGAAGCTCGTGTTCGAGCCCGCCACGAAGAACGGCAGGCCGATCGCCGCCAAGATCCGGCACAAGTACGCCTTCGCACCGCCGCCCTCGCGCATCGTCGGCAAGGTCGCCTCGGACTCCAAGGACAAGGGGATCGCGCGCGCCATCGTCACGGTCACGGCGGATGGCAAGCCCGGCGACAAGCGCACCATCACCACCGACGACAGCGGCGCATGGAAGGTGGAGGGGCTTTCAGCCGGCACCTATCACGTCACCGTGCAGGCGCAGGGCTACGCCACGCGAGAGTCCGACGAGGAGGTCGACCCCGGCACCGAGATCGACCTCACGCTGCGCCTCACGCGCCCGAACCAGAAGCCCGTCGCGCAGCCCGGCGACGAGCCGCTCGAGCAGGTCGAGGTCAAGGTCGATCGACCCCCGCGCGAGGTCGTGAAGCGCACGCTCGACCAGCGCGAGATCAGCCGCATCCCCGGCACCGGCGGTGACGCGCTCAAATCGTTGCAGAACCTTCCAGGCGTCGCGCGCTCGCCGGGGCTCGGCGGTCTGCTCATCGTCCGCGGCTCAGCGCCGCAAGACACGCAGGTCTTCATCGACGGCACGGCGATCCCGCTCGTGTACCACTTTGGCGGCCTCTCCAGCGTCGTGCCCACGGAGTCGCTCGATCGCATCGACTTCTATCCCGGCAACTTCAGCTCGCAGTACGGCCGCGCGCTCGGCGGCATCGTGGACGTCGGCATCAAGGACCCAGAGACCAAGGACAAGAAGATCCACGGCCTCGCGCAGGCCGACCTCATCGACGCGCGCATGCTCGCTCAGGGTCCCATTGGTGACACCGGCCTCAAGTTCCTCGTCGCTGGACGCCGCAGCTACTTCGACCTGTGGCTGAAGCCCGTGCTCGAGCAGACCGGCGCAGGCGTCACGGCGGCGCCGGTCTATTACGACTACCAGGCGCTCGTGCAGAAGGACTTCTCGTCCCGTCAGAGCCTGCGCCTCATGCTCTTCGGGTCCGACGACAACCTCAAGATCTTGACGAGCCAGGTCAACGGCAGCGACCCGCAGCTCGGCGGTGGTATCGGACTCCACACCGCGTTCTGGCGCCTGCAGGCGCGATACAAGAACAGGATCAACGACTCGACCGAGCTCCGCGTCACCGGCGCCGTGGGCCAGGACACGATCGACTTCAACATCGGCGACAACTACCTGCGCATCTCCACGGTGCCCATCTCCACGCGCATCGAGCTCGCCCAGAAGCTCGCGCAGGGCGTGACGATGAACTTCGGTATCGACTGGGCCTATACGCCTTACGACGTGGCCGTGCGCTTCCCGCCGCCCACGAGACCGGGCGAGCCACCGGGCGGTCCGTTCCTCACGCGCCCGCCGCTCGAGCAGCACGTGAAGGACTCGAACTACACGCCGGCCTTCTACGAAGAGCTGGAGCTCACGCCATGGCGCGGTAGCCGCATCGTTCCGGGCGTGCGCGTGGACTACACGAAGAGCAGCAAGTCGTGGGATCTGCAGCCGCGCTTCGTGGTGCGCCAGGATCTCACGACCGGCTTCCCGCGCACCACCGTCAAGGGCGGCGCCGGCATCTACAGTCAGCCGCCCACCCCGCAGCAGTCGGACTCTGTCTTCGGAAACCCCGGCGTCCGCTCGCAGCGCTCCACCCAGTACGACGTCGGCGTGGAGCAAGAGATCACGCGGCCCGTCGAGATCGCAACGGATGTATATTACAAGCAACTGGACTACCTGATCGTCCAGGGGCTGGGCAATGCCGGCACCGGCGCGGCCTACGGCATCGAGACGCTCGTTCGCTGGAAGCCCGACAAGCGCTTCTTCGGATGGCTGGCGTACACGATCGGCCGGAGCGAGCGGCGCGACGGTCCTGGGCAACCGCTGCGCGAGACGCAGTACGATCAGACGCACATCCTCACCGTGCTCGGCAGCTACCGCCTGGGCTGGGGCTTCGAGTTCGGCGCGCGCTTCCGGCTGGTCTCCGGCAACCTGTACACGCCCGCCAACGGCTCCATCTACGACGAGGGCGTTGGCGCGTATCTCCCGCTCACCTCGTACCCGCCGTACAACACGCGCTTGCCCATGTTCCACCAGCTGGACCTACGCGTGGACAAGGTATGGACGGCGCCGAACTCCAAGTTCTCCATCTATGCGGACATCCAGAACGTCTACAACCACGGCAACGTGGAGGGCGTGAGCAACAACTTCAACAGCACGCAGAGAGTCTACGCGACGGGCATCCCCATCCTGCCCAGCATCGGCGTGAGGGGAGAACTGTGATGCGGATCGCAAGAGCTCTCACGAAGGTCCTCGTCGCGTCCGTGCTTGCGGGGGCCGCGCTTGCCTCCGTCGTCGGCACGTCGGCGTGCGGCACCGGGTTCGACCCCGTGAGCAAGCTCCAGGGCGTCCGCATCCTGGCCACCAAGGCCGACAAGCCGTTCGCGCATCCGGGTGACACCGTGAACCTCACCATGCTCGTGGCGGACGGCCGCGCCGACAAGACGCGCCCCGTCACGGTGTCATGGATACCTGCAGTCTGCACCAACCCGAAGTCGGACTTGTATTATGCATGCTTCGCGCCCCAGTACGGGTCGGATGGCGGCGCGTCGGACGCGAGCCTCGCGCTCTCGGAGGGCGGCACATCTGCAGCTGGTGGCGACGCAGGGGATGCGGGACCGCAGGCTCCCGTCTCGAACTCGGGCGCCGGCGCCCTTGCGTCGATCATCGCCAAGATCCCGCCGCACACCAACCTGACGCCGTTCCTTCCGCAGGGCAACACCTACTCGTTCCAGGTGCCCGCGGACATCGTGTCGTCCCACGTGCCAACGCCCGGCGCAGCGCGCCCCTATGGTCTTGCCATCCTCTTCAACTACGCGTGCGCGGGCCACCTCGAGCTCGTCCCTTTCGATGGCTCGGGCAACCCTCTCCAGATCCCCATCGGCTGCTACGACGACTTCGGCGAGCAGGTGAAGGTGGACGACGGCGTCTTCGGTCTGCTCCGCGTGTACAGCTACAATGATGTCAGCAACGCCAATCCCGTGATCGACAGCCTCACGCAGGACGACGCGGCGGTCGACCTCAGGGCGGGCATCACGCTCGACCACTGCACCGAATCGCGTCGTCGCGACTGCAAGAAGATCAAGCTCACGCCGGTGGTCTCGGAGACGTCGTGGGAGCTGAACCCGGACTCGAACGACGGGCAGGGCAACATCCAGCACGAAGAGATCTGGGTCGACTACTACTCGACCATCGGCGACCTGGGCGACGACGCGCGCCTCCTCTATGACGTGGGCGCTGGCAAGATCAAGAAGCCCGAGGTGGACTTCCAGGCGCCGAGCGATCCCGGGGAGGGAACCCTGTACGTGGTCGTCCACGACAACCGCGGCGGTGTCGAATGGCTCGTGGTTCCGCTACATGTGAAGTAGTGGAGAAGAGAACGCTCGCCACCAGCATCGGCGCGATCATCCTTGCCGCCATCGCGCTCTCCGCGTGCGGGCCGAGCTCCGACACCAGCGTGCTGCGTGCGCAGGACAAGAAGCTCCCGGACGGCGTGACCTTCGACCCGACGAGCTTGATGACGGACTCGGCCTTCGTGGACACCACCCCCGCGGACGTCGCAGCGCTCCTGCAGTTCCTCAAGAAGACGCCCTACGACTCGTCGAGCTTCCTCGCGACCTATGCATCCAACGGCGTGACGGCGCCGCTCGCGATCGTGCGCGCCTCGCGCAAGTACAGGCTCAATCCGATCGTATTTCTCGCACATGCGGAGCGCGCGCAAGGGCTCATCGGCTCGCGTGCGTATCCATTCCCGTCAACGCGGGTGGAGTTCGTGTTCCAGTGCGGATGCACGGCGCCGGGGCAGTGCGATCTTGCCGTGGGCGGGTTCGACAAGCAGGTCGACTGTCTTGGGCGATCGCTGCGCGCAAACCTGGATCAGCTCACGGGGCCGAACCAGGCGACCGACGGCGGATGGGCGATCGGCGCTGCGACCAAGACTGTCGACGGTGCGCTCGTCACACCGCAGTCCAACGCGACCGCGGCGCTCTACCAGTACCTGCCGGTCCTGGGAGACGCATCGAGCGGCAACCAGGCGTACTTCACCATCTACACGCTCTACGCGACCGCGCTCTCCTACTTCGATCCTGGGGGTTGAAGGTCCAGGTCGGGGTCGGGGTCGAGGTCTGAGTCGGGGTCGGAGCGCTTGGGTTCAGAGGACGCTGAGCGTCTTGATGGCGTCGACGGCGATCTGGCCTGCGGACAGGATCGCCTCGTCCTCGGGGCGGCCTGCGAGGTGCGCGCGCACGCGTCCGAACGCCTCGAGGTACACGCGCTCGCGGCCAAGGCCTGCGGCCACGCCGTTGCTGCCGCGGAAGGTCCGCTCCGCAGTCGTGATGGCGCGCTCCCATCCCACGCCGTAGCGATCACGAAGGAGCCTCACCACGGTCACGAAGTCCGCGCCGTCGGTCATGGCCATGGCGGCCACGTGGCGCGTGCCGAGCTCGCGCTTGCGGAGCGGCTTCAGGAAACCATGCCGCTCTTCGAGGAGGAGGGCGAAGCCTTCCTGGTCGTCCACGCCCCGCGCCGTGCCGATCTGGAAGATGCCGAGCTTGGCGTGGGCAGCGCGCCCGCGCGGGATCGCGTGGGCCTCGATCTCGTGCAGCACGGTGCGGTCGACGTCCTCGCGCGACAGCATCCGTCCTGTGGCGATGAAGACATTGTGCTCGCCCACCGCCGCGAGGGCTGCCAGCTGCGGCTGCACCACCACGGTGAAGGGCAGGCGGAGCTGCGCGATCGCCTCCTCCATGCGCACGAGCAGCGAGCCAGGCACGCGCGCGTCGCTCTGCGTGGTCTCCTCGATGGCGTCATCCGGAGTGAGCGCGGCCCACTCGCGCCCAAGCTCGTCGGCGCGCGCCTCCAGCGTGCCGCCCTTCATTCCGGCGGCGTAGCGCTCACGTGCAAGCGCGCCGAGCGTGTCCGTGCCGACCGATTCCGCGATGCGGGCCTCGAGCGCGAGCTCACTGGCGCGCGCCGCGTACACCTCGTGCACGGGCGACCCTTCCTCCACGAAGCGGGCAGCCATGCGCTCGAGCGCCTTCACCAGCTGCGAGTGATCCGTGCGTGCGTACGACCAGCGAGGCGCGACCTCGGAGCCCGTGGTGAACGCGGAGAGCAACCTGGCGCGTTCCTGCGCTGCGTTCCGCGGCGTCGCCGCTCCAAGGAGCCGGATCGCGCCCATCGCCTCCGAGAGCACCTTGTCTGCGCGAAGGAAGGGGGCCCTCAGGTCCGCCTGGGTGTTCTTGCGAATCGCGACGACGCGCTTTTTCACATCGTGGAGACTACCTCAATCGGCCGCCCCGCAATCGTTCAATCGTCTATAGTGCGCCCACCGGATCGTCCTCGATCCGGGGGTATGGCGCAGGGAGTGATGCTTTGAAGAAAAACTACGTTCTCGACACGAACATCCTTCTTCACGATCCGCGCGCGATCTTTCGCTTCGACGACAACAACGTCGTCATCCCGATCTACTGCATCGAAGAGGTCGACAATTTCAAGCGCGAGGGCTCCGAACGCGGGCGCAACGCACGCACGATCGCGCGGCTCCTCGACGAGCTTCGCGAGACCGGCGGCTCTCTCTCCAAGGGCGTGACCCTCGAGAACGGCGGCCACCTCAAGGTGGCGGTCCCGACCAAGCGTCCCGAGCTCCCGAGCGCGATCGACAAGGCTGCGATGGACAACGCCATCCTGCAGACCGCGTTCGAGGTGCGCGAAGAGGACGGCGGCAGGCCCACCATCTTCGTGACCATGGACACGAACCTCCGCATCCGCGCGGACGCGCTGGGCATGGTCTCGCAGAACTACGAGAACCAACGTGTCGAGGCGGAGCGCCTGGATACGGGCATCATCGAGATCGAGCTCGACGGCGAGGAGATCGACAAGTTCTTCCAGGAAGGGCGCATCAAGCCCAAGAACGAGCTCTCGCCGAACATCTGCGTGCTCCTGCGTGATCGCGCGAACCCGTCGCACACCGCGCTGGGCCGCTTCGATCCCACGAAGAAGGAGATCGTCGCGCTGCGCACCCCGCGCGAAGGCGTGATGGGCGTGCGTCCGCGCAACAAGGAGCAGAGCCACGCGCTCGACCTCTTGCTCGACGAGAACATCCGGCTCGTCACGCTGGTCGGCAAGGCCGGCACTGGCAAGACGCTGCTCGCGCTCGCCGCGGGACTCAAGCGCACGGTCGAGGACGGCGTGTACTCGCGCATGCTGGTCTCGCGTCCCGTCATGCCGCTCGGCCGCGACATCGGCTTCTTGCCGGGCGACGTGGACGAGAAGCTGAACCCGTGGATGCAGCCCATCTTCGACAACCTGGAGTTCCTCTTCTCGAGCGGAACGAAGAAGGGGCCGCGCGCGTATGCGGAGCTCCTGGAGAGCGGTCAGCTCCAGGTCGAGCCGCTCACGTACATCCGTGGTCGCTCGTTGCCCAGTCAGTACATGATCGTCGACGAGGCGCAGAACCTCACGCCGCACGAGGTGAAGACCATCATCACGCGCTCTGGCGACGGCACGAAGATCGTCCTCACCGGCGATCCACACCAGATCGACAATCCCTACGTCGACAGCGCGTCGAACGGCCTCACCATCGCCGCGGACAAGTTCCGCGGGGAGAAGTGCGCCGCGAACATCGTACTTTCCAAGGGAGAGCGCAGCGAGCTCGCGGAGATCGCCGCAAACCTGCTGTGAAGTGGAATTCACAGGGGTCAGCGCAGCTCTGACAAAAACCTGAATGGATTTATGCGGGAATGGCCGAGTACATCCTACATATACCTTCAAGAAATATTAAAGCATGAGACGGCAGGGAGACCGATCGAGGTTTGCCCGTATAGTGGGCCAATGCGTTCCTCAGCCGTCGCCATCTTCCTCCCCCTTTCCTTCCTCGTAACCGTGGCTGCTTGCAGCACCACCACCATCATCAATCACGTCGCGTCGGACTCCGACGGCGGGACGGATGACACCGACTCCGGTGCGGTCGTCACGACCGACGGCGGCGCAAGCAAGGACGCCGGCAAGAAGGACGCGAGCGTTCCCAAGGCCGAGAACCCGCAGCCCATCCCGCCCGTCATCTACAACGGTGGTGCGCTCCTCACGGCAGCGTCGCTCGTCACCGTCACCTTCGACAACGATGCCCTCCGCACCACCGTCGAGTCATTCGACGACACGATCGGCACCAGCGCGTGGTGGGACGCGGTCCGCGTCGGCTTCTGCGACGGCAATGGCAAGAACTGCGTCGGCCAGGCAAAGAACGGCGGTCACGTCCACCTCCCGACCGGCTCCCTCCAGTCGAGCTACACGGACTCGGCAGGCGGCGGCGCGTCGACCATCCAGTCGATGATCTCAGGGTACATCGCGAGCGCGACCTTCCCCGCGCCCACTGCGAACTCCCTCTACATGATCTACTTCCCGGCGAGCGCCACCATCTCGCTGGATGGGGACGTCAGCTGCCAGAAGTTCGGCGGCTACCACAACTCGATGAAGTACAACGGCGTGGAGTTCGCCTACGCCATCATGCCGCGCTGCGCGACGGGCAAGGGCGCGCAGGGCGATCTCGACCAGCTGACAACCGCCGCCGCCCACGAACTCGCGGAGGCCGCGACTGACCCGTTCATCTCCACTGATCCGCAGAACCCGTACACCGGCTTCGGCTCGATCTCGGACGCATGGGACGTGCTCGCGGGCGGCGAGGTCGGCGACCGCTGCTTCGACATGTTCGGCACCGGCGCGGACCTCTACAAGCAGGGTAGCTTCACCGTGCAGAAGATCTTCAACAACGTGGCCGCGAAGGGAGGCCACGATCCCTGCGTGCCCGCGCCGTCGCCAGCCTCGCAACCGTTCTTCAACGTGGCGCCCGTGGGTGATGGAGACGTCTTCAGCGTTGCGGTCGGTGGCACCGCCACGTTCCAGGTGCAGGGCATCGCCGACGCACCCACCGCCGAGATGGGCTTCCTTGCCTCCGAGTACAAGGGCTCCGACGTCCTCACGATCTCGCAGTCGTCGCAGTCCATCGCCGTTGGCGGCAAGGCGACGATCACCGTGAAGCTCAAGTCGAACCCGAGCCAGGGCTACGGGCTCATCCTCCTGGAGTCGCAGGTGGTGCAGAACGGTCCGATCCACTACTGGCCAATCGTCATCCAGCCGATGTGACCCAAGAAGACGCGTGCGGCGGCCTCACGCCGAACGTGACCGACGCGCCACGATCACCTCCCGATCGTGGCGCTTCGTCGTTTGTATGCAACGAAAATCCTACTCACTGCCCGTTGGCCACCTCGCGTCTGACCATGGTCAGCGGCGAACAACAGTGCGCGCGAGAACAACGGTGCCTCGGGCTGGCGTGGTGATTGCTTGCTGGGCTGCTACACTCACGGAGGGAGCCATGAGCGATCTGACGACCAAGGTACTCATCGAGATACGCGACGAGATGAAGGCCACGCGCGGGGAGCTGCGCGAAGGCCTCGGGGAGCTGCGCGCAGTCGCCGAGCGTCACGAGGAGGCGCTCGGAAAGCTCGTTGTGGGCGTGAATTCGCTCAACACCCGCTTCGACAACTTCCTCACCGGCGTCCACAAGCCGGATGAGCGCCCTCTGACCCTCTGAGCGACAACGCTTGCCGGCGACAACCCTTGCCGAACGTGACCTGAAGCGCCACGATCAGCTGACGATCGTGGCGCTTCGTCGCTTGTATACTGCACTGATTCTGGCGTGTGCCCTCACAGGGTGCACGTCGCAGGGAGGCTCGTACGTGCGCACCGGCGAGGTCGCGCCGGCCTACGCGGGCCCGGTGCGTATCTACGCCTCCGGCAATCCACCGCCCGGCGCCGTGGACCTTGGCGTGATCGAGGTCCACGGGGAGCAGCAAGAGGGAACGGTAGACGAGCTCCTCCCCATGTTCGTTCGCCGCGTAGCAGCGGCAGGAGGCGACGCCGCAGTGATCGATGGAGTCCGAGCCCGCTTCGAGATGGTCCCAAGAGTCCAGATCGAAACGGGCTACGTGATCTGCGGCCGAGGTCACCCCTGCGCAACGAAGTCCGCCTATGGCACCACAGACGAAGTGATGATCGTCTCGATCTTCGGCAGAGCCATGACCACGCGCCACGCCTCGGCCCCGGTTCCCACTCCCGCTCCCGCTCTCGCCCCTGCTCCCGCTCCCGTTCCGGATCCCGATCCAGTCCCCAGCTCCCGCGAGCCAGAACGAGGCCCTCCACCAGACGAGGTGATCATCCCATGAAACACCTCCCCCTGAACCTTCACCTCCCCCTCAACCATCACCTCCCCGTCAACCTCCCCCTAAACCTAAACCTTCACCTCGCCCTCGCCGTCGCCCTCTCCGTCGCCCTCTCCCTCACCGCCTGCGCCCACGCAGAGTCCCACGCCGCCATGTTCCGCGAGCCCCGCCCGCCCGTGTCTTCCGTCGACCTGATCTCCGCCGACACCCCCGTCACGCGTCCATACACGGAGCTAGGTCTGGTCCAGGCATTCGGCTTCGGTGACACCGCAGCCTCCGAGGACGTCGTCCGCGAGCTCCGCGCAAGGGCCGCCTCTCTGGGCTGCGAGGGCATCATTCGCATGCGTATCGACGTCGGATACACCCGTTCCCACGGCGCGGGTGTTTGCGTACGCTGGGACGGTGGCCCCAGTCCCGGGGCCGGAGTCCGCACCGACCCGATGCCCCAGCCAGGAGCCCTCCAGTGACCGTCGGAAACGCGCGACCAAGCACGTCGTTCGACGCGGTGCTGCGCGCAGAGGGCCTGGTGACGGAGCGCATCTATGCCTCGCTCGAGAGCGAGGCCCACGCAGGTTCGGCGCCGGTCTTTCCACGCACCAACGCCTTCGGCGAAGAGATCCTCCTCGACAAGAGCGCTGACTTCTCCGCGCTCGTGTCTTTCGCGAAGGAGGCCGCGGAGTCTGGCGTTCGCATCACGCTGATCGGAACAGCGCCAGAGGTGCTCGCGGCCCGCAGGCCACTGCGCGCGCTGGTCGCATCACGCCTGGGAGTCTGCGTGCACGTGCTCGCGGATCCACACGCCATGCGCGGTGCTGTCTACGGGCTGCTCGACCTTGGCTTTGGCCTTTTGTTCTCGTCCGGGCCAGAGGATTCGTTCGATCTGGCACTCATCGCACGCCGCGCCGCGGAGGACTGCGGTGTTCCGTTCTTCGTGGTGCACGAGCACGCGCAGCTCACGTCGTACGAGGTGGTGTCCATGCGTGACGCCGACGCGCTCGGAGCCTACGTCGGTGCGCCGCGCGCGCGCCTCTCCAAGTTGAGCGACCCATCGCACCCGGTGTTCGTCCAGGCGGACGAGCGCACGTTTGCTCGTCGCGCATCCTTCGCGCTCTCGTCTGCGCTGCGCGGGTTCGAGTCCGTGGCGCATCGCCGTCATGACGTGATGGAGCGCGCGGGGCCAGGCGCCCTTGGCGGCGCCGGCGAGGCGGACGCAGTGCTCGTGGGACTGGGGGTGACCGGAGACTGCCTGCTCGGTGTTGCGGAGCGCTCGCAGAACGGCCCGCGCCCGCTCGCCGCGCTGAAGATCACCGCGCTCAGGCCGCTGGACGGTCCGCGCATCGTGAAGACGCTTGCCCGGGCACACGGCGTCACCGTGATCGAGGCAGGGCTGGATCCGCTGACGGAGACCATGCCGCTCGCCCGCGAGCTGAAGGCCGCGTTCACGGACGCGATCACCTGGGCGCCGGGATATCCCGGTGTTGGTCGCGTGCCCCGCTTCACGTCCGCAGTGCTCGGACAGGGCGGCCTGACCGAGGACGACCTTGCCGCCGCCATCTGCAACATGCGCGATGGGGACACCGCCAGCCGCTCGTTCGTCTTCGGCGAAGCCGACGCGCCACGCAAGGCGACCGAGGCCGACCGCGACGTATCCACCGCGCCGCGCATCCGCGTCTCCTGCAAGGACCCGGAGTCCGCGGCGAAGGTCGCGCGATGCATCCTTGCCGCGGTGACGGGCGCGGCCGGCCTGCGCGCGCGCGCCGCGCTCCGCGCCGGTGACGAGGGCGCGGTGTTCGTGGACGTCTCCGCAAGCAGGGACCTTGCCCGCGCCGAGCCCGTGCGCGGCTCCTTCGACTGGGCCATGCCCATGCGCGACGACGAGGCGAGCTCCGCCGCGCTTGCCGCTGCGTTCATCATCCACGCGCATCGCGCTCTGGTCGACGGCGGTCAGATCGCAAGCGAGATCGCCGCTACGTCGGGCAACCCAGAGGATGCGACCCACGCGCGCGCCGCCGTCGAGTCCGGTCGCTGGCGCACGCGAGCGTCCTAGAAGGCCCGGTCGCGTGCGCATTCGATCACCATTCGTACTCGTGATGGCGCTCTTCGTGCCTGCGCTGGCGCTTGCTCAGCCCATGTCGGACGACGACGGCGAGGACGAGCCGAAGCCGTTGCCTGCTCCGAGCACCTCCGCCGCTTCATCCGCCGACATGAAACCGGACGCGGATGCGGGCGCGAAGGTCGCGTCGTCCGCGTCGTCCGCGTCGTCCGCGTCGTCCAGCGCACATCCGCCCGGGCCACCGCACGCGCAGGTCCCGGGCATGGTCTTCATCCCTGGTGGCCGCTTCGTCATGGGGGCCGCCGCAGCGGACAAGACCTCGGCTCCGAACGAGCGGCCGTCACACACGGAGGTCGTGCCGGCCTTCTACATCGACAAGATGGAGGTGACCGTGGACGCGTACCACGCGTGCGTGGAGAAGCGCGCGTGCCTGGTGCCGGCCATAACAAGTGCACTATGCACCTATTCGCTTTTCGACCCTCTGCTTCCCGTCAGCTGCGTGCACTGGTCCGACGCGGACGCCTACTGCCGCAGCGTGGCCAAGCGTCTTCCGCGCGAGGTCGAGTGGGAGCTGGCGGCGCGAGGCAGATCGGCCGCGCGCTTTCCGTGGGGCGGCGCGCCCGGTGGCTGCAACTTCGCCGCGACGCTGCTGCACGAGTCCACCGGTCGGAGCTGCTCCGGCAAGCGGCCCTCGCGCGTGGGCACGCACCTGTCGGGTCAGAGCCCGTTCGGCGTGATGGACATGTCCGGCAACGTCGAGGAGTGGGTGAGTGACTTCTACGTCGAGCACATCGCGGAGGGCGTTGCGCCTCGCTCGGGCGCTAGCCGTGTGCTGCGGGGCGGGGGCTGGCTCTCGCCGCCGTCCATGACGAAGGCCACGTCGCGCAACTGGGGCTCTGCGCTGGAGGCGGGGCCCAACGTTGGCTTCCGCTGCGCCAAGGACAAGGACTGAATGGAGCGCTTCGGACGGCAGGGCAACCTGAGCAAGCAGGCCCAGGCGTGGTGGACCGCCTCACGCGCGCTTGGCTTCGAGCTGCGCGACGACACCAACGGCAACACGGTTCCGCCCGTCTGGGACACCATGGTCGCCTCGCTGCGGCCGCACACGCAGCTCTCCGAGCACAACTGGATGGTCGGTGTGGTGGACGGCGTGCCTGCCATGATCACCTACTATTTTCGTGACGGCGGCTCGAGCAGCGACACGCACTGCACGTACGCGATGGTGCAGATCGATCCGCCGCTCTTCCTGGGAATGCACCTGTCGCGCAGGACATGGCTCTGCGGCGTCCCGAAGATCGGCGTGCCGTTCTTCGACGACGGGCTCTACGTGCAAGCCTTTCAGCCCGAGCGCGGCCACGCGATGGTGTGGCCAGGCCGCCAGCCGCCGCTCGCCGACCACGCGCTCTCTGCCGTCGCGCGCGGCATGAATCCGGACGCCTACGATACGTTCGCCGCGACGTCGGTCTCGCGCTTCGAGGCGGACCCGAGCGTCCTCCAGGAAATGCTCGCCCGTGCGTCCGCGCTCGCGCGCGCGGCGGTGGAGCGGCGCGTGACGATCGGCGAGACCCGCGACGAGACCCTCGTTCGTGACGCATGGGCGCACTTCGCGGAGCGCGAGCGGTTCGCCTTTGACGTGCCCCGGCGCACCCTGCGCGGGAATTTCCAGGGGTTCGAGGCGCACGTCCTCACGCGCAGTAGCCCGACGACGATGTGGAATCAGATCTTGCTGAGCCTGCCCACGGACACCGGCATGAGCGTGGACGTCGCGCCGGAGTCCGGGCTCACGCGGTTCGCGAACGTCATAGGCTTCTCCGATATCGAGGTGGGGGACGCCGCGTTCGATCGCGCCCTCCGCCTGAAGGGTAGTCCCGCGCCGCTCGTCCGCGCGTTCTTCGCACGGGCGGAGACACGCGCCCATGCCATTGCGCTGGTCCAGAAGTACGGTCGCTTCGCGGTGCTGGGACGCTTCGTGAGCCTCGGGATGCCGCGGCCGTGCGTGAGCGAAGCAGAGCTGTGGGCCGTGCTGATGGACGTTGCGACCCTGGCGGCAGCCGCGACAGGAAAAGTAGCACCGCAACAGGGCCCGTACCGAGGTTGAGGTCGAGGTCGAGGTCGAGGTCGAGGTCAAGGTCGAGGTCGAGGTCGAGGTCGAGGTCGAGGTTCGGGTCGAGGTTCAGGTCGAAGTTCAGGTCGAGGTCGAAGTTCAGGTCAAAGTTCAGGTCGAAGTTCGGGTCGAAGTTCGGGTCGAAGTTCAGGTCGAGGTCTACGTTCGGGAACAAATAGTGCTCTCGGCGGGCTTCTGGCTCACGCTCCGCCGCTGTGGCAGGGCTGCCTCGTGGCGGCGGAAAACACGACCCCGCATTGACTTGCCCCCCCCCTCTCGACTATCCCCCACTTCCCCTGTCCATCGATTTCGCGGGCTCCCCGCGAGGCCGGCGGTGCGCGGGTAAAAAAGGCGGAATTTCTCATGTTTCAAAACGCTGGACCCAAGGCCGGAACCCCGGGCGTAGCCCAAGACCCCGCAGGCGCCGCTGGTGCTGGCGGAGCTCCGGCCGCTGCGCCCCCGGGCGGCGCGCTCACGATGTTCCTGCCGCTGCTCATCATGGTCCCCTTTCTCTTCCTGATGTTCCGCCGTCAGAAGAAGGAGTCGGAGTCGCGCAAAGGCCTGAAGAAGGGCGACAAGGTCGTGACCCAGTCCGGCCTCATCGGTGAGCTCCTCGAGATGGACGAGAAGATCGCCAAGGTGAAGATCGCGCCAGGCGTGAACGTCCAGGTTCTGGCGAGCAGCCTTGGGCCGCTCGACGCCGCCGCGCCCGCCAAGGCCGACGACAAGGATCTGAAGGATCTCAAGGAAGCCAAAGCGGCTGCCGCCGACAAGAAGTAGGACTCGTTTGAAACGCAATCTCCTCATCCTCATCGCCCTCAGCGCCGGCGCTGGCGGTCTCTTTTTCCACTACGATTCGTTCTGGGGATTGGTCACCACCATCCTCATCGTCGTGTGGTCCGCCATTGGCCTCCTCAACGTGATGGATGGGGCGTGGCGCGCGAGGCTGGGCTTCGCCGTGTGTGCATTCCTGCTCGCGTTCACGGCGCTCTGGCCGACCGCGAACACCATGTCTGGCGGCAAGATCCCGTGCCCCACGTACGTGAAGGATCGCATCACCTTCGGCATCGCGAAGGGGCTCGACCTGCAGGGCGGACTCCGCCTCGTGTACACGGTCGAAGTCGAAGAGGCGATCCGCGACAAGCGCGATCACTTCGCGGACGAGATGCGGCACGAGCTTGCCATCACGTACGACTTCCACAAGGGTGATGGTCTCCTCCGCCGCGAGGAGATTGCCCTGCTCGACGGCAAGGTGAAGATCGCGTACGGCGCGGAGACCTCGATCCTGCGCGTGATCTTCAAGGACCCGGCGGACGTCTCCAAGATCGACGAGCGCTTCTCGAAGAAGTTCACGGGCGAGCTCTCGCAGCAGAAGGGCAAGGAGCCGGGCGAGGTCGTCTTCAAGATCCGCACCGACGTGGAGACCCAGATCCGCGAGCGCGCGGTCACCCAGGCGAAAGACACGGTCATCCGCCGCGTCGACGCGCTGGCCCTACGCGAGGCCTCCGTCACCGTCCGCGACGAGGACATCGTCATCGAGGTGCCGGGCAAGGACAAGAAGGCCTTCGACGAGATCAAGGAGACGATCCGTCAGACTGCACGCCTCGAGTTCAAGATGGTCGACGACGAGTCGGACTTCTTCGGCAACATCAAGGACACGGACCTGCCCGAGGGCGAAGGCATCTCGATCTACCAGGAGCAGGCGCCCGGCGGCGTAGGCAAGACCGTGCAGACGCACTTCGCGCGCGTCGTGAAGCGCGAGAACGAGTCGATGCTCCAGGCGCGCGACCGCTTCAAGAAGTGGGCGAAGTCGCTGAACGTGCCGGACGACCACCAGGTCGGCTTCGAGGAGATCATCGACTACGACGCGGATGAGGGAAAGACCACCGAGGTCGGCTGGCGCACCTTCTACATGTTCTCTCGCGCAGAGGTCACTGGTGACTACATCACCGACGCCACCGTCGCGCAGGACACGCAGAACGGCATGGGCAACTTCTACGTCGCCGTGACGTTCAGCCCCGCCGGCGCGGACCGCTTCGAGGAGATCACCGGCGCGAACGTGCAGCGTCGATTCGCGATCATCCTGGACGACGCGATCAACTCGGCGCCCGTCATCAAATCCAAGATCGGCGGCGGTCGCGCAAGCATCACGCTCGGCGGCGGCGATCCCGAGAAGCAGCTGAAGGACGCGAAGAAGCTCGAGATGGTGCTCCGCTCCGGAGCGCTCCCCGCGCCGATCACGCCGTCGAACGAGTCGCTCATCGGCCCCACCCTCGGCGAGGACGCGATCAGCAACGGCGGCAAGGGCGCCGTCGTCGGCATGGGCCTCGTGCTCATCTTCATGATCATCTACTACCGGAAGGCCGGTGTGGTCGCTGACAGCGCGGTGCTCTTCAACCTGCTCCTGCAGATGGCGATCTTCGCGTCTCTCGGCGGCACGATGACCCTGCCTGGAATCGCCGGTCTCGCGCTCACGGTAGGTATGGCGGTCGACGCGAACGTGCTCATCAACGAGCGCATCCGTGAAGAGCTCCGTGCAGGCCGCAGCATCCGCGCCGCGGTCGAGGCGGGGTACGACAAGGCGTTCGCGTCCATCCTGGATGGTCACGTCACGGTCTTCATCTCCGGCCTCATCCTGTCGCAGTACGGCACGGGACCAGTCAAGGGCTTCGCCTACACGCTCATCATCGGGATCGTGGCGAGCCTCTACACAGGCGTGTTCTGTACGCGCATCGTCTTCGATTGGTGGGCGCGTGGCGCCAAGGTCACGCGCCTCAGCGTCGGCGCTGAGTTCTAGGGCCCAAGGAAAAAGCACATGGAGCTCTTCAAGCCAGGCAAAGTTTACGACTTCATGGGGATGCGCCGCTTCTGGATCATCCTCTCGGCGTCGCTCGTTCTCATCAGCACCGTCCTCGTGTGGGTTCCCGGGCCGAACTACGGCACGGACTTCCGCGGCGGTACCGAGCTCGAGGTCGCGTTCACCAAGGCGATCTCGTCCAACGGCGTGCGCGAGGCGGTCACGGGCGCGGGCTTCTCCGACCCCGACGTGGTCGAGGTGAAGGACGACAAGAACCCGAACCGCTTCCTCATCCGCGTGCAAGAGGTCAGCGTGGTCGACGACGCGTCCAAGGACGCGCTCCGCAAGTCGCTGTGCCTCACCGACGACCCCTCCAAGGCCGCGAGCGACGCGTGCCCCGCGAACGCGCGCGCCACCGAGGTGAAGTTCAGCGCCGGCGGCGACAAGATCTCCGCGCGCTACGACACCGATCCGGACGTCGCGACCATCAAGAAGCAGGTCGAGAGCGTCGCCAACATGAAGCTCCGCGTGAGCCCGAACAACCCGCAGGTCATCAACCCGCGCGACCATCGCGTCGAGGTGCAGCTGCAGTCCAAGGGCGACCAGCTCATGGACGGCATGCGCAGCAAGCTCGGCGCCGACACCGTCCCCGAGCACGCGCTCCGCGTCGAGTGGGTCGGTCCCAAGGCCGGCAAGCAGCTGCGTGACAGCGCGCGTAACTCGGTCGCCATCGCGATCGTGTTCATCATGCTCTACCTGGCGTTCCGCTTCGACCTGCGCTTTGCGCCGGGCGTCGTGCTCGCGTGCATCCACGACGCCATGGTCGTCATTGGCGTGTTCATCGCGCTGCACAAGGAGATCACGCTCTCCACCATCGCCGCCGTCCTCACCATCGTCGGTTACTCCATGAACGACACCGTCGTCGTCTACGACCGCATCCGTGAGAACCTGGGCAAGTACCGCGGCCGCACGTTCCGCGACGTGATCAACCTCTCCGTCAGCGAGACCCTCTCGCGTACGGTCCTCACGTCCGGCGCCACCATGCTGTCCGTCCTCGCGTTCTTCATCTGGGGAACCGGCATCATCAAGGATTTCGCGCTCGCGATGGTCGTCGGCATCATCGCCGGCACGTACTCCAGCATCTACGTTGCCGCTCCGCTCACCGAGTGGATCGACGCACGTATGTCGAAGCCCACGGACATGAAGCGTCGCCTCCAGGCTCGTCCTTCTTCCTGAGCGCGACCCATCCAGAGCCACTGCTCGTTCAGGCACGTGGTTGCAGGTGTGCACTGCTCGTGCTAAGGGCCGTCGTAGCTTTCGGATGTCCTCCGAAACCGCGGGGTCCTCATGAACCAGCACGTCATCGCATTCCTAGCCTCTCTCGCCGTTCTCGCCCTGGGCAGCACGGCTGTGGGCAGCGAAGGCAGCACGCAGCTCACGACGGAGCGCAGGGTCCAGGGGATCATCACGCAGGTGGAGCCCACGGTTGTCACCATCACCGGGTCCTCCAAGCGCGAGGTCGTCGGCCGGGTGGACCCGAAGGTCACGCGCATCACGGTGAACGGCCACTCGGTACAGGCCTCCGCGCTCGAGGTCACCTACGTCGCTCGTGGCGAGATCGGCCTCGACGACGTGTGGCGTTCGATCGACGCACAGGCACGGTAAGCCGCGTTAGTAGCCACGCTGCCACGCTAAGCGGCGCCTGAGCGGGAAAACGGCTGAAAAGCGGCCGTAGGTCGCCGCCTCCCATTCAGCTATACTGAAGGATGGGATGAGCACCGTCGCGGCGGAAAACTACTCAGGCACCATCCTGGACGTCGCGCCTGGCTCGTCGCTCGGCCCTTACGAGCTTCTCGTGCCCATCGCGACGGGCGGCATGGCGCGCGTGTGGGCTGCTCGGCGGCACGACACGCCGTCGCGGTTCGTTGCGATCAAGATGATCCTTCCGGATCTGGCAGAGGACGCCGGGTTCCAGACCATGTTCCAGGATGAAGCGCGGGTCGGCGTGCTGCTCCACCATCCGAACGTCTGCGAGACCTACGAGATCTCGCAGGTGAAGGGCATCCACTACCTTGCCATGGAGTGGGTGGACGGTACCTCGCTCCTTCGCTTGCTCCGTTCGCGCGTCGACGGCGACGACGCGGGTAGCATCGTACGCATCCCGATCGATCCGCGCGTCGCTGCTCGCATCGTCTCGGACGCGTGCGCGGGTCTGCATGCTGCCCACGAGCTCGTGGACGAGCAGGGGCAGCCGCTCAAGCTCGTTCACCGCGACGCAACGCCGCACAACATCCTCATCACCGCGGATGGGCGCGTGAAGCTGAGTGACTTCGGCGTGGCGAAGGCGCTCGGCAACTCGCACGCAACGCTCGCCGGTCAGATCAAGGGCAAGGTCTCGTACATGTCACCGGAGCAGCTGTGCGGAGATCCGCTCGATCGCCGCGCTGACATCTTCGCGCTCGGCGTGTGTCTCTACGAGTCCATCGCCGGTCGCAAGGCCTTCATGGGCGAGAGCGATCCAGAGGTGATGAGCCAGATCATCCTCGGGCAGATCGAGCCGCCCAGCGCGTTCATGTCCAACGTGCCGCCCGAGCTCGATCAGATCATCGTTCATGCGATGCAGCTCTCGCCGGACGATCGCTTCCAGACCGCGCTTGCCATGCGTGATGCGCTGGAGAGCTTCCTCGCGCGGAGCGGTCCACCGGTGGGCGCAAGCGACGTCGCAGCCGTGCTCGAGGTCCGTTGCGGTCGGGAGATCCACGAGCGCCGCGACAACATCCGCCTTGCCTGCTCCGAGGACGGGCTCACCCAGGCGATGCCACCGTCCGATCCCCCCACGGAGATCTTCGTACCCGTCGAGGAGTCGTCCTCCACGCGGTCCGTTCCACGCGATCGCCCGCCGCCGTACGGCTGGGACGAGCCGTCGCCGTCGTCTGCTGGGCAGTTCGGGTTGCCGCCACCGTCCAGTTCTTATGACTATGGTCCGCCGTCGGGCGGCCCGCCGGTCACCTTCCGAACTCCGGGCGTTCACGCGGATGGCAGCCAGGGCCGCAGCGCGCTCCGGTCGAACACGAACATCATTCTGCTCGCAGCGGGGCTTGCCGCGCTCGTCGGGATCGTCGGGGTCGTGATCGCGGTCCTGCTCTGGCGTCGCGCCGCGGGCTCACCAGACGCGCAACCCACGCCTCCCGCGCAGAGCGCGCCGCCGTCTCCCGTTCCAACGCAGCCGCAGTTCCTCCACTGACCTGGCAAACATGGCGGCCCCCCTCATCTCGTTCGTCGATGCGAAGAAGCGCTTCGGGCCGAAGATCATCTTCGACGGCCTGACGCTCGCGTTCGAGCGCGGCACCACCACGACCATCCTGGGCGCGTCGGGAAGCGGCAAGAGCGTGTTGCTCAAGATGCTCATCGGCCTCATCCCCGCGGACGGCGGGCAGATCCTGTTCGACGGACAGGACGTCACGCGCCTGGACGCGGACACGCTCTTCGCGGTGCGCCGTCGCATCGCATACCTGTTCCAGGGCGCCGCGCTGTTCGACTCGATGACGGTCGGTGAGAACGTGGCTTACGGCTTGCGCGAGCAGTTCTACAAGACGATGTCGGAGGAAGAGATCGGTAGTCGCGTGGAGAGCGCGCTCGCGAGCGTGGGCTTGCCTGGCATCCAGGCGATGCGCCCCTCGGACCTCTCCGGCGGCATGAAGAAGCGCGTCGGCCTGGCGCGCACGCTTGCCCTCGAGCCCGAGGTCATCCTCTACGACGAGCCCACGACGGGCCTCGACCCCATCAACACCGCGCGCATCAACCAGCTCATCCTGAGCATCAAGCGGCGCCTTGGCCTCACCAGTATCGTGGTCACTCACGACATGGGCACCGCGTTCTCGGTGTCGGATCGCATCGTGATGCTCGGCAAGAACAAGGTCCTCATGGAGGGACCGCCCGACCTGTTCCGCACCACACCCGATCCCTACGTGCGCGATTTCATCGACGGAAAGGCCCCTGAAGTGGAAGACGTGGCCGTGCTACTCTCCTCTTCATAGGCCGCGAAGTCACGAGCGGCTTCTTTCTCTCATGGGCAAGAACCTCAGAGTCGGTGCGTTCGTGTTGGTCGGGCTGCTCATCTCGGCCCTGATCATCTTCACCATCGGTGACACCCGGCGCGTCTGGGACCCGAAGTACTACTACAACACGGAGTTCTCGGATGTCGTCGGCCTGAAGGCGGGCTCGCCCGTGCGCATGGGCGGTCTGGACATTGGCAGCGTGGACTCCGTTTCGCACGGCTCGGACGCGAGCGACCCGAAGATCCACGTCCGCATCTCCGTCGCACGCAGTGAGGCACGACGCATTCGCGCCGACTCCGTGATGAAGGTCGTGGCCAAGGGCCTTCTCGGCGACAAGATGGTGGAGGTCTCCGTGGGCTCCGCCGACCAGCCGACCGTGCCCGACGGCGGCCACCTCAAGTCGGACGAGCCAATCGATTTCTCCAAGTACCTCTCCAAGTTCGAGTCCATCGCGAACAAGACCGAGGCGACCGTCACGAACCTGGAGCGGGCAACGCGCACGCTCGGCGATCCAAAGCTGAACGAGGACGTGAAGGCCACCGTGGAGAGCCTGCACGTGATCCTGGACGGCGTCGCGAACAACAAAGACGGCGCCGCGCACAAGATCATCTTCGACCCCGAGCAGGCGAAGCGCATCGACCGCATCCTGGGCAACCTGGAGGCGACCACCGCCAACCTGAACGCCACGGCGGCGAACGTGGCCGCCGTCACCGGGCGCGTGAAGGACGGACCAGGCCTTGCGCACACCGTGCTGTACGACGACAAGACCGCGCAGGACGTCTCTGGCACGCTCGCGGAGGTCCACGACAGCCTCACCGCCGTGCGCACGGGCAACGGGCTCGCGCACGTCACCATCTACGGGGACGAGAACACGCAGCACGTGATGGCCAACGTGAGCGTCATGACGGACGACCTGCGCACCATCATCGCCAACGTGAAGGCCGGCAAGGGCACCGTGGGTGCGCTGCTGGTGGACCCCAGCGTCTACGAGGATCTGAAGGCCGTCATAG
Source organism: Polyangiales bacterium (assembly GCA_038230375.1). Lineage (GTDB taxonomy): Bacteria > Myxococcota_A > Polyangia > Polyangiales > Polyangiaceae > JANXLV01. The sequence goes on from JBBRNJ010000005.1 coordinate 111,510, forward strand.
GCAACGTGGAGCGCAACCAGGTGCTCCGTGCCATTGTTCGCTACTCGATCAAGCAGGACGAGGCGAAGAACCCCGAGCACGTCGAGACGCCGCCCGTCACGCCCCAGAAGAAGTAGCCCGACTCAGCCCGCCTTCACCCGGATAGCAGCGCCATCTTCAGGGCCGTGGGGTCCGCAACGATGAGGCTGTCCGTCGCGAAGTCCACCTGGATCATCGGATAGCGCGCGATCACGCTCATGATGCTCATGGCGATGGAGAGCCCAAGCTGCCCTTCGATCTCTCCGCACGCGCGCGTCCACCTTGTGGTGAACCCTCCCTCCGCGCGCGGGTCGCCAAAGGCTGTAAGATGCATGTAAATCTGCTTTGCGACGCGCGCCGGATTCACCGTGCCCATGTGGGTGACGCGCTTCTGCGTGTACAGGTCGCGGAAGCGCTGCGCCAGCAGGGTGGTCACGCTGCGCAGCCATGGCTTCACCTGCGCAAGCTCCGCCTCGAACACCTTGCGCGTGACCACGAGCACGGTGGTGTCCTCCACGCAGAGGATGGTCGCCGTGCGTGCGCCTTCGGTCAGGATGGCGGTCTCTCCGAAGACGTCGCCCGGTCCGAGGCGCTGCATCACGCTCACCTGTCCGTCGATGATCTTGAGCACGTCGCACTTACCGCTGACGATGATGTACGCGCTGTCGCCGCGCTCGCCCTCGCGCATGACATACGCGCCCTTCGGGAACGTGGTCTTGGGGAACTCCGCGCCTCCGCGCATGAACCGGACGACGTCGTCCTTGAGCTCGCGCATAGACGCGTAGCGGTCCACGGGAGCCTTCTGCATGGCGCGCTCGATGATGCGCTCGAGCTCCGGTGGCACGTCCTTCGCGACCTGCGACAGCGGCTCGGGCTTGCACTCGAGCGCGCATTTCAGCGTCTCGTCGAAGCTGGTGGAGAGGAAGGGCGGCCTGCGCGCGATGATCTCGTAGAGCACCGCGCCCACCAGGAACACATCCGAACGTGCGTCGAGTGAGCTGCGATTGCCGCTGGCCTGCTCGGGTGACATGTAGCTTGCCGTGCCGATGACGGCGTCGTTCGTCTCGATGGGAGCCTGACCCGACGCAGGCGGTGTGCCATGAAGGCTGGGTGGCGGTATGGTTCCAGCAGTGTTGCTGACCAGGCGGGCAATGCCCCAGTCCATCAAGTAGACCTCGCCGAAGTCACCCACCATCACGTTCGCGGGCTTCACGTCGCAGTGCAGGACGCCGCGGCTGTGCGCGAACGAGAGCGCATCCATGACCTTGATGGCGACGTCGAGCAGGTTCCAGAGCGCGGACGTCTCGAGCGGACCTTCGGGCAGTGAGCGGATGACGTCGCGGAGGGAGAGGCCCTCCACCATCTTCATGGTGAAATAGAGCTGGCCGCCCGGGTCCTCGCCGATGTCGTAGACGGGAACGATGTTCGGGTGGTCGAGCACTCCATTCACGCGCGCCTCGCGCAGGAACATGCGCACGACGTTGCGATTGCTCGCAAGGTGACTGTGCAGCACCTTCTTTGCGACGTGACGCACGAGCGCGCGATCGGTGGCCAGGTGAATGGTGCCCATGCCACCCGCCGCGATGTTCTTCTCCGTGACCAGCCGCGCCTCTGGCCGCGTGCGGATCTCCTTCAGGACGGACTCGACGTCGTTCGCGTCCAGGCGATCCGGAGACGTCGCGCGACCCTCCAGCGAGTTCGGCGGCATGGGCCGATCGAGCACCGTTGCGTTCGGATCTTTTGTGTCGGGTCTGCTCACGGGCCGCGATCAATCCAGACTATCTCAGTCATGTATTTGCGCAATGAGGTCCGCGAGCGCGAAAACCGTGAGCGGCGAGCAGCCTTCCGCCTTGTTGTTCACGATGATGAACGCCTGCTTCGCACCGACAGCCGCAGCCGCGCGGACCAGGTCCACCACGTCCGCGCGCATCCCGGGCTGCGGCATCTGGATGCGATTGAAGGGCTCGAACGCGGCCTTCTGATCTTCGTACCGCACGAACGGCGGGAGCATGAGGCGGCTCACCACGAAGTCGGCGGTGAGCGAGTCGCGCATGCGCAGCTGCGTACCAACGGTGGGCATGCCCGTCCAGAAGCTGAACACGTGCGCCGCGCCATGCGACCGGAGGAGAGCGAAGTAGTCCGGGCAGAGGAGCTCCTTGTTTCGCACCTCGATCGCGAGCTGCAGATGCTTCGGCATCGCCGACAGGAATGCGTCGATGCGGCCGAGGATGCGCGCGAGTGAGGGGGCGCGTGCGGCAGGAAATGGCGGGATCTCCAGCACGAACGGCCCAAGGTGCTCCGCAAAGGCCTCGTCGAATGGCGCAAGGACGTCGACCATGAACCGCTCCACATCCATGAACCCGTGGTTCACCGTGCCCGCGCGCTTGCCGTAGCGCGCGTGCGGCGGGAAGACGACGGTCGTGATCTCCTCCCACACCTTCGAGATGGGGCGGAAGCCCGGTGCGTCCGAGAGGTCGGCCGCATAGCGACGAAGGTCGTCCGCCGTGAGCGGGCCGTAGTAGCTGCGATCGATGCCCACAGTGCGAAGGAGTGGGTGCGCGGCGTACGCGCGGAGGCCGTGCGCGATCAACGCCTCACGCGAGGGCGCGCCCGCGTAGACCAGATTGTTCCATCCGGGGAACGTCCAGCTGCTCGTGCCAAGGCGAATCCACGGCGGGATGCGCGCTGCGAGCAACGTCGCGGCCTCGGTCACATACGGCTGTACGGAGAGCTCTGGCTTCTCGAGAGCGGGCTCCTCGAAGAGTCTGAGCTGCTTCTTGTCCACGTCACTCCGGGCGGATGTGTCCGCCGACCGGGTGCCGGTTCTCCCAGTAGCGCTCGCTGGACCCCTGGCGCATGATCGTCAGGCGGAGCAGGTCCACGCCCACGAGCACGTTGATGCCGCGCGTGTACGGTCCGTCGCCGGTCAGGTTGTAGAAGTCGCCGCCGACAGAGAGCTCGATGCCCCACGGAGCGCCGCCCACGATGCGCGCTTGAATTGGCCATTTTCCCGAGTCGCCGTTGCCCCACGTGCGGAAGCCGGGGCCCACGTCCAGCGCCAGGCCGTAGTCACCGCGCGCGAAGCCGCCGCTTGCGGCTCGGATGTTGAGCCCCAGGTCGGTGCCGAGCGTGGGGTAGGTGGTGAGGCGAAAGAGGCCGCCGAGCACGAGCCGGTTTGCGGGAGAAGAACCCACGCCGAGCGCGAAGGAGATCGCGCCGGCCTTGTTGTCGCGCTGGGCGATCGCATCGTGCTGCAACGACCAACCGCCAGCCACGGAGAGGAAGGAAGAAGGCTCGGCATGCGCGCGCCCGGCGAACAGGGTGAGCGAAGCCATGGCGGTGGTGAAAAGGGCAAAGCGACCGAGGGAACGCACGCCCCAGGATTATCACACCTCGCCAAGGGCGTGGGTCAGCGCGTGCGGACGCGCTGGATGATCGTCCGGACCGAGACGTCGTCGTAGAGCAACGTGTTGTGGCCTCGGCCCGGAAGTGTGACGACATCACCGCGCGGGAAGATCGCGCTCTTCGCGGGGACGATCAGCGCGTCCTCGCCCGCCACGATGGACGTGTGCGGCACCTCGAACTCGTGCGCGCGGCTCCGCAGCTTGCGAAGGATGTGGCTCTCCGTGGTGAGCGCCGCGCCGATCAGGATGGGGAGGGTGTTCGCGTGCTTGGTCCCCGAGAAGGGGCTCGCAAGTGAGATGGTCTGCACCACACGCTCGTGGCCGCCCAGCTCCTGCACGTACCAGCGCGCCACGAGACCGCCGAGACTGTGACCGACAAGGTGGATGCGCGCGCCGCCATGGATGCGGTCGATGACCTTCTTCAGGCTCTTCGCGATCCGCGGCACGCTCTGCAGCGGCGCATGAGAGAAGCTGGCTACGTGCGCAAAGGCCTCTTGCTCCAGGCGCTTGCGCATGGGTCGGAACACGCCGGCACTCGCCATGAAGCCGTGGATGAGGACCACGACGTCCTCACCATCACGCGCCTCGGGGACGATCGGCAGGATGTCCCGCGGCATCAGCACGACCTCTCGCAGCGTCGCGAGGGTCTCCGTCACGTGCGGGAAGCGCGGTGCAGGCAGTGAATCCGTCCACGATCGCATGAGCATCATTCAAGGAAGCACGACCCATGCGCGGTGGCCCAATTTGACGACGCCCGCTCCTGCGGCCGCGTTTTCACCTTTGAAATGCGCGCCGCTGCGATCAGCGCTTCGCGGTCCATCCGTCTGGTGCGAATGGGCCGTGACGGCGCCTCGGTCGGTTGGCGTCGTTCAGCGTGAGGCAGTGTGCGACGAGCGCGAAGCCGTTCGAAGACGTCAGCGCGGGTCGCGCGCGCACCCATCGGGGATCGCCTGTATGAGGCGACCGCATGGCTGCGAGCCACGAAACCCCCGGCGTGCGCATTCGTCGTTCGCCCACGTGGCCATCTTGAAGATGTCGGTGCGCTCGGGCACGTCCTTGCAGGTCCCGTCCTCCTGTGCGACGCCCATGCACGACGTGAGCGCGATCTTGTTGCCGGCCTCGCAGACGAAGTCGAACGTGCCGCAGTCCTTCAGGTGCGAGAGCGCTTCGTCCACGCACTGACCCTTCGTATGCGTGGCGCCGAACCGGGTGCCGTTCTCCTGCGCCTGCTTGCCGGTGGCGGCGAACTTGTCCTTGTTGGCAGAGGCCCACCACACGACGCCGCCAACGAGCAGGGCAAGTCCGAGCACCCCGGCGCCGATCACGATGAGCACGACCTTCAGCCACTTCGGCATGATGACCTCACGTTTCTCATAGCCCCTGGTCGATCGCGTCGATGATGCCGCGCACCTCGACCGCGGTCTCGAGCTCGGGTCGGGCCTCCAGGTAGGCGGCGAGGTGCCGCCTGGCCGCGGCCTTGTCGCCCCGCGCGTAGTACGCCATCCCCACGGCGTAGAGGGCGTCGGAGTCGCCGGGTTGCTGCTCCAGCGCGACCATTCCTTCCTTGATCGCCTCGCGGTAGTCACCCAGCTGACGGAGCACGTGCGACAGCGACACGCGCGCGCCCACGTACCCAGGCGCGAGCTTCAGCGCAGCACGATAGGCGTCACGCGCTGGCTCCATCTCGCCGCTCTCGAACATGGCCACGCCGACCCAGTTGTACGCGTAGGAGTTCTTCGCGTCTTTCTCGAGCACGCGGCGGAGCGCGTCGAGTGCGTCGCGATAGTGCTCTTCGACGATGAGCTCCACGGCCTCTTCGACCGCGTCCCATCGAGCGGCGTCTTCCGGGTCCGTGAAGGTGGGTGCTTTGATCTCGGCCATCTGTGGTCACCTGCGGTGTTCCGGCTGTATAGCCCGAAATCGCCGCGATCGCCGCTCCTTGTGCGCTGTACTCTCGCGCCGTGCGTCCCAAGGGCGATGCGAGAGAGAAGCTTGGGATCGCGCTCATCACGGGCGCGCTCGCGGCGCTGTTCTGGATACCGGCGGCTGCGCGCACGGGCGGTGCGTTCCCGGCGCCGCTGGACGACGTGTACATCCACTTCGACTACGCGCGCGCGCTTGCGCAGGGCAGCCCGTTTGCGTGGCTGTCCGGTCAGGGGTACTCGTCTGGCGAGACAGCGCCGCTCTACGCATGTCTCCTGTCGCTGGGCTGGCTCGTGGGCTTTCGCGGAAGCGCGCTCGGCTGGTTCGCAGGTGCCATTGCGCTCGTGTCCGTGTACTCGGGCCTGCGCGCCGCGGCGCGGATCCTTCGCGACCTGTGTCTGCCGGCCCGGCTGGTCGGGCTTCTTCTGCTGGCCTCTGCGTCCGTCACGCCGTGGCTCCTCTTCTCCGGCATGGAAGGGGCGCTGTATTTTGCATGCATGATGCATGCAGTTGCTGCATACGACCAGCTCACGCGAGAGAGAGGCGGTCCGCATCCGAGAAGCGGACGGAGCCGGGCGTCGCAGCTCTCGCATCTGGGGTGGCTCTCCGTCGCGATGTTCCTGCTCCGCCCGGAGTCGCTGACGCTCACATGGCTCTTCGCCGTGGGCGTGGGGCGAGCGCAGCGTGGTCCACACGCGCTGCCGGCGATCGCGCGCGTGGCGCTACCGACCATCGTCGCGCTCGGGCTCTTCGCGCTGATGAACCAGGCTTTCACGGGCTATCCGGAGGCGGCGGGCGCGAAGCTGAAGCTGCTCTCCGAGAATCCGTACCTCTCGAACGTGGACCGGGCGCGCGAGCTCGCGCTCAATCTCTTCCACTTCGGTGCACGTGCGCTGGGCCAGGAGCTGTCGTCCTTCGGCCGCGCCTCCTCCGTGCTCGTGGGGCTCGGCGTGGTCGCGCTCCTGTCGCGGCGGACCCGGAGCACGGCGGCGGTCTGCCTCGTGGGTGGGCTCGCGTTCGCACTGCTCGTGTCGTGGAACGGCGCCGCGCGCTACCAGAACTTCCGCTACTACGTCCCGGCGATCTCCCTGCTGGTCCTCTGCGCGCTGCTCGGTGCGTCGCGCCTCTCACGCCCGCGCGGCCTGTGGATCCCCGTCGCCATCGCGATGGGTCTCTACACGTTCATGGCGGTGCCCAGCGTGCGCGCGCAAAGCGTGTACTTTGCACGTTGTGCGGCGAACATACGCTGGCAACAGGTCCAGGTCGGCGTGCGCGTCGGAAGCGAGCTACCGGCAGAGGCGATCGTGCTCGTGGGAGATGCGGGCGCGATTCCGTACGTGTCGGGGCGTCGTGCCGTGGATGCGATCGGCCTGGGCGGCTACCACGGCGTGCCGTTCGTGCTCGCCGCGACCCAGGGCGAGGCGGCCACCGTGGAGCTGATCGAGAGGCTGCCACTGGACCTTCGGCCCACGCACATGGCGCTGTTCCCGAACTGGTTCCCGGGGCTGACGCAGCGGTTCGGTCACGAGCTGTTCCGCGTCACGGTGGGCGACGTGGCGATCTCGGGCGGCCCGGTGAAAGCAGTGTACGCGGCCGACTGGTCCGCGCTCGCGTCGCCGGACGAGGGCCGCGAGCCACGAACGCCGGCCGTGCTCGACGAGCTCGACGTGTGCGATGTGCTGTCGGAGCGCGCGCACGACTACGTCAGCCCGGCGCCGCGAGGCGGGTGGACCACGCTGGACGTCCGCGATGACGGCGTCCATCGCGCGCGATTCGACGGCGGCCGCACCATTCCGCCAGGTGAAGCCGAGACGTTCGTCATCCACGCGGAGGGCAGGCTCACCCTCGTTGCACGCTGGGACGTGGACAGCGGGCGAGACAGGGACGCACCGGCGATCCTCGTGGGTGACACGCTGATCGCGGCGCCGCTCGCGCTGAAGAGGCCGGGCTACTTCACGGACGTTCGTATACCCCTCGGTGATGTCCGCAAGGACACGCGCATCATCGTGCAAGCGGGCAACGCGACGCTGCACAGCTACCACTACTGGCTGGAGTGATCGTCGCGGTCGAAGCGGGCTTCGGGATCCAGGAGATAGCCATCGTCGCGACGGAGCAGCACGTCCGTGAGCCCCAGCTTCCGCAGGCGTCTGACTGCGGTGTACACGCGCAGCATGCCGGCGTCGTAGAGGACCTTCTCGTCCGGCCAACCCGCAGTCAGCAGCTCGTCAGCCGTGAGCGCGCGGTCCTTGTGCTCCTCGTGCGCAAGGAGGAGCGCGAGCAAGACCCGGCGAAGCGAGCCGTGGCGGGTGAGATCGATGCGAGGGCCGCCTTCGGGCGTCAAGAAGCGCGCTTCCTTCGCCCAAAAAAAGCGGGTAGATGCCTTCGCCTCGCCAGGCGTGGGGCCATTCTCTTGTGACAGCGCGGCAAGGTGAATGCGATCGATCGCCTCGCCCATGCTGTGCCCCTGCGTCTTTCGTCGTGCGAGGGAAGCGAGCAGCTCTTCACGCTGCCTCGCCTTGTCCACTCTTGCGCTCTCCAGCGAGAGGCCGAAGAGCGCGGCGATGCTGGTCACCTTGCCCTTGCGGATCACGTCCTTTGCGTCCACGTGCAGCGCATACGCAGCGGTCAGCGCGCGCCGCCCTGCCTCGAGATCGCCAGACGCGAGCGACAGGACGCCCAGCGCCGCCAGCGCGTCCGCTGTCCCGCGCGGCTCGCGTGAGCGCTCGTAGTGCTCGCGCGCCTCCGAGAGGGCTGTGGTCGCCGCGGCTGCGTCACCGCGAGCCAGGGCGGTCCATCCGCGCGTGCGGAGCAGCTCCACGCGTGTTTCCTCCGAGATGCCCGGGATCTCGTCGGCCAGCGCCGCGTGCGCGTCCGTGGGCGAAGCAAGCTCCAGCGCAACGCGGGCGGCGAGCAGGCGCGTGCGTGCACGAAGGTTCGGCTCTCCGGACGCATCCGCGGCGGCGATGGCCTGGGTGAAGAACGGCGTGCGCAGATCGCAGGCATCGCGGAACAAGATGACGTCCGACAGCGCCACCGCGATGCGCGCCGCACGCTCTGGTGCGGACACGCGCGAGCGCTCGAACGCCGCAAGCAGGTTGGGCAGTGCCTCCTCCAGCTCCGTGAGCGCGGCCTCGGCGCTTGCTCCGTAGGTGTGGAGGGCAGCGCGCTCCGCGAGCTCCAGATAGTGCTGCGCATGGCGCTCCATCGCCGCTTCCAGCTCCTTCGCGTCGGCGATGTCGCGCGCGTAGGCCCGTACGGTCTCGTACATGGAGACATGAGCCACGTCGCCGCGACGGTCCAGCGTGAGCCACGAGCGGCGCAGGAGCGACTGCACCACATCCAGCGCGTCGGTATCTGCGGACGGAAATGGGCCGCAGACGGCCTCGATCGCCTCGAGCGTGCAGGGACCGTCGAACGCCCCCATGCACGCAAGCGCGTGGCGCTCGTCGTCGGTGCTGCGCTCCAGCGACCACCCAAGGGCGGCGCGCAGCGTGGCGTGGCGCTCCGGCACGTCGCGCCGTTCCGTGCGCAATACACGCAATAGCTCGCTCTTGCGCGCCAGCAGCTCCTTCGGGCTGAGCAGCTGCGCGCGGAACGCGGCCATCTCGATCGCGAGCGGGATGCCTTCGAGCAGCTCCGCCACGGCGCGCGCGTCCTCGTCGCTCACCGCTGCGTCCGCACACGCGCGGAACAGCTCGACCGACGCAGCCACGGAGAGCGGGCCCACCGGTAAGATCTCCTCGCCCTTGATGCCGAGCGGCTCGCGCGAAGTCACCACGAACGCCACGTCGCCAAGGTCCGAGCGCGCTTCGTGATCTCCGCCAGGGGACCGCGACAGCAGCGATGCCACGTGCGCGATCACCGGGTCCACGTCGTCCAGGACGACAAGCTTCGCACCGCTCTTCGCGACCTGCCCCATGACGGCCTCTGCCCGGGTCTCCCGGTTGTTGCCGATCGCGCGCGACAGCCTGCGAAGCACGCCGGCGCGGTCCTTCGCGCCGTCCAGCGAGACGTGACGTGCGGGCTGCGCATCCCCTTCGGTCGCGCGTCGCGCAAGCTCACGTGCGAGCGCGCTCTTTCCGAAGCCGGCGGGCCCCGTGACCGTCACCACGCGCGCGCCCCCGCGAAGCAAGCTGAGGCCCGCCTTGACCTCCGCCTCGCGTCCGAACAGCTCCGTGTGCGCCGCCATCCAGCCGAGCATAGGCCCTTGTCGCTCTCAAAAAAACGGCCGCCCGTGAGTCCGGGTCATTTCGTGTCAGTGGCAGTCATTTGTGGCTGTGCGGATCAGGACGTACGGAAGTCTCATGGCCTCTTCTTTTCTTTCTTCGAAACGACACGACGCGCGCTGGCGCCCAGCACCGCTTGCCGCTCCACTCCACGCCGCCTGGACCGCGCTTCTCTGGGTGGGGGCCGGCGCGGTCTCTGGCCTGGTCTCCTTCGCGTTCGGTCAGTCGCAGAACCTGATGGTGTTCAGGCAAGCGGCGCGCGATCTCGTCACGGGCGAGGACCTCTACGTGAAGCACGCAGCCGACTACTTCAAGTACAGCCCGACGTTCGCGCTGCTCTTCGTGCCCCTTGCGGCGTTGCCGCCGTGGCTGTGCGCATGCGCGTGGGGCGCGCTCAACTTTGGCGTCGCGTGGGCCGGCCTCTACGGCTTCGTCGACGACCCGAGCAAGCGCGAGCGCGCCGTCCTGTTCGCGCTCTTCGGGGTGCTGCTGGCGACGGACGGCGACCAATCGAACCTACTGGTGCTCGGCCTCTGCTTGCTTGCGGTGCGCGCGCTGTCGCGTGGGCGCGGCAACACGTTCGCGGTGCTGCTCGCGCTGGGCGCAGCCATCAAGGTGTTCCCGCTCCTGTGCGCGCTTGCGATCGTGCTGTATCCGCGGAAGGTCGCGAACGCGGTGCGGCTCCTCGTCGCGGGCGGCGTGCTCGTCGCGCTTCCCATGCTCGTCACGTCTTCGCGGCTCCTGGTACGCGACTACGCCTCGTGGCGCGCGCTCCTTGCCTGGGATCACGACAACGTGGGCTGGAGCGTGATGAGCATGCTCCAGAAGGGCGCGGGCCTCTCGGCGAGCAACACCGCGCTGCAGGCAGTCTGCTTGTGCGCGCTTGCAATACCCCTCTTGCTCGCCGTCCGGTACGGCGCAGATACCGCGTTCAAGCGCACGTTCATTGCGTCGGTGCTCGTGTTCTCCGTCCTGTGGAACCACCGCGCGGAGTACGCGACATACGTCATCTTCGCCGGTGCGGTCTCCGCGTGGTGGTCCGTGGCCAAGGTGTCTGTCGCGCGCACCACGCTCGTGGTCCTCGCGTTCGTGTGTGTGGGACCGTTCTTCACACGCGCGGACCCCAGCGTGACAGGGCTGTTCTCCATCCTTGGCGCCCACCGCCTCTTTCATCCCTTGCGTGTGCTGCCGCCGCTCCTGTGCTGGCTCTGGATGCAGCGCGACCTCTATGCGCGCTTCATCTCGGTCACTGTCGAATGGCGCAAGGGCGTGACCCTGCAGCGGCTGGAGGAGCAACATGCTCCGTGAGGGCGTGGCGCGCGTCGTCGGGCTGTCCTCGCGCCGGCCGTACACCATTCTCTTCGCCGCGCTGGTCGTCATGCTCGGGTGCGTGCTGCTCGGCCGCAAGCTCGACGTGCGCTCGGACCTGCTCGAGCTCCTGCCGCGCGAGAGCGCAGGCTTCCGCGCCTTCGAGCACCAGCTCGGGCGCGTGGGTGGAGGCGCCACGCTCATCGTCATCGCGGAGTCCGCCGACAAGAAGGAGAACGAGCGCTTCATCGACGAGCTCGCGCGCGATCTCGAGGCCCGACCAGACCCGCGCGTACGCTACGTGGAGGCCGGCACAAAGGACGTGCGCGCCTACTACGAGCGCAACAAGTGGCTCTACGCGACCATCGACGATCTTCGCGACGCCGACTCGACGCTGGACCACCAGATCGCCCTGAAGAGCGGGCTGGTGTCCGATCTGTCCGACGATCCGCCAGCGCCAGCGCCTTCCGCGTCTGGCGCCACCCCGAAGGCCGCGGGTGCGGAGCAGCCAAGGCCCGCGCTGGGAATGGACGCGTTCGACGCGCGGTGGCGCTCGAAGGCCGACGAGAAGGACAAGTTTCCCTCTGGCTACTTCGAGTCCGACGACGGGCATCTGGTCGGCCTTCGCATGGTGTCCTCCACGAACCTGGGCGACGTACGCGGCGACTCGCTCCTCGCGGAGATCGATGCGCGCGTGGTCCGGCTCCGCGCGCACGGCTTCTCGCCCGAACTGCATGTAGGATACACGGGGGACGTCGCCAGCGCCGCGGACGAGAAGAAGGCGCTCGTCAGCGACGCAGTGTGGGCGACGGCGCTCGCGCTCTCGATCATCTTCGTGGCGATCATCGCCTACTACCGGTCCATCTTCGCGCCGTTCATCGTCGCGCTACCAGCGTTCTTCGGCGTGGCTGCTGCGTACGCGTTCGCGGAGCTCGCGTTCGGCTACATCAACACGTCGGGCGCGTTCCTGGGCGCCATCATCCTGGGCAACGGCATCAACTATCCGATCGTGCTGCTGTCCCGGTACAAGGAGTTCCGCGCGCGCGGCATGGAGCCGGAGCAGGCGCGGCAAGAGGCCGTGTGGAACGCGTTCCGCGCGGAGCTCGTGGGGGCATGCGTTGCGTCCATCGCGTACGGTTCGCTGCTGGTCACGCAGTTCCGCGGCTTCAGCCAGTTCGGCGCGATCGGCTTCTTCGGCATGCTCTTCGTGTGGGCGTCGATCATCCCGCTCGTGCCCGCGCTCCTGGTGCTCGTGGAGCGGTGGCAGTCGAAGCTGCCGCGTGCGCTCCGGGACCGAGCCGAGCACGTGCGGGAAGACGGCAGCCGCAGCGCTCTCGTGTCGGCGTTGTCGCGCGTGACGGAGCGCCATCCGTGGGTGTTTCTGGCCGTCGGGCTCTCGCTCACGGCGCTCGCGTGCGTGAAGATCCCCGGCTACCTGCGCGATCCGTGGGAGTACGACTTTGGCAAGCTCGGCTCCAAGAGCTCCGACGTGCGCGGGGCAGGGGAGTGGTCCAACAAAGCGAACGTGGTGTTCGGCGGCAAGATGAACATCGCCGGCGCGCTCATGCTCGCGGACACACCCGAGCAGGTCCCCTTGCTCAAGAAGGCCATCGAGGAGAACGACGCGCGCGATCCGCAGGGCACGATGATCGCGGAGATCACCACGATCGAGAGCTACCTTCCCGGCAACGAGCCAGAGCAAGAGGCGAAGCTCGCCGTGCTGGACAGCATCCGCGACCGCCTGTCTCCGCGCGTGCTCGCGGACTCGGACCCCGAAGAGCGCAAGACCCTGCTGGGCATGCGCCCGCCGGAGTCGCTGCACCCGCTCGGGCCCGTGGACCTGCCTCCGCTCCTCGCGCGCCGATTCACGGAGAACGACGGCCGCACCGGGACCATCCTCTACGTCAAGCCGAAGAACGACATCGTCTTCGCGGACGCGCACAACCATCTGCGTCTCTCGCGCACCACGGACAACGTGCGCCTTCCGGACGGCACCGTGGTGATGACAGCGAGCCGTTCCACCATCTTCGCGGAGATGATCCGGAGCATGCGACGGGACGGGCCGCTCGCCTCCATTGTTGCGTTGGTCCTGGTCCTCGTGGTGGTGCGCGCCGCATCGCGCGGCACGCGGCAGCTGGCCGTGGTGGCGGTCTCGCTGCTCTTGGGCGTGTCGTGGCTCCTCGGGGTGGCCGCGTGGTTCGACTTCCGTGTGAACTACGTGAACTTCATCGCGTTGCCCATCACGCTGGGTATCGGCTGCGAGTACCCGTTCAACATCGCGGACCGCACACGCATGCTCGACTGGAATGCGCCCATGGCAGTGCGGCGCTCCGCGGGCGCCGTCATGCTCTGCAGCTTCACCACGATCGCGGGCTACGGCTCGCTCGTGCTGTCGGACTTCCAGGCGCTCGCGTCGTTCGGAGAGCTGGCGGTGGTCGGCGAAATCGCGTGTATCTTCTCCGCGATCTTCGTCGTGCCGTCGCTGTTCCGCGTGCTCCCGATGCGCCGGCGCCCCACTGACGGGGCGTCCGCGCAGTCGTCCGGGCAACCACAAGCCGAATCAGACGCTACTGATCGCAGTTCTCGAAGCGGAACTGGGCCTCGCCAGCGCAGGTGCGGTTCTGATCCGAGCGATTCAGGTTCGGACAGCGGAGTGTTCCCCACACACGCCCGGGCGCAACACCCATGTTCTGGTTCTCGGTGAACGTTGCGGTGCAGTCGGTCTGGCGGAAGTGGCCATAGTCAGCGCGCTGGAAGTTGGAGATGAGGCCGGTCTGGTCGCCCGTGGTGGTCATGTGCCCCGTGATGCTGACTGTGCCGCCAGAGAGGCCGGACAGTGTGGCGCTCACGGCAATGTCGTAGCCCGCGGCGTCGTTGCCCTTCACGCTGCACGTGATGTCGACGGGGCCGTTGCCGTTGTCCTCGCCGCTGTTCACCGGGCGGACCGGGACGAGCGGCGGATTGCCGAACGCGCCGATGTCCACCCAGTCCGTGGATGCGATGGGGCACTCAACGGAGGTGTGGGCGCCTGGGCTGAACGTCGCCTCCAGGATGACGCGACGTCCAGGGGGCGCGGGGTCGGAGCATCCAGGCGCACAGAAGACGGCGATGCTCACGGGCACGACGAAAGCCAAGGAACGGATCATGGGCACCTCTCGGATCAGGATAGCGCGGCTCTGAACCCGCGGTCGAGATCCTCGCGCAAATCCGACACATCCTCGATACCGACGCTCAAACGAAGCAGTCCGTCGCCGATCCCGAGGGCCGCGCGTCCCTCCGCGGTCAGGCTGGCGTGGGTCATGATGGCCGGATGCTCTGCAAGGGATTCCACGCCGCCCAGGCTCTCTGCGCACGCGAAGACCTTGAGCGACTTGAGGAACTTCGTGGCCGCGGGCAGCCCGCCCTTCACGTCGAAGCTGATCATCCCACCAAAGCCGCGCATCTGCTTCTGCGCCACGGCGTGGCCCGGGTGGGACGCGAGGCCGGGGTAGATGACGCGCGCGACCTGGGCATGGCCTTCCAGATACTCCGCCAAGGTACGTGCAGACTGCACGTGTTGGCGCATCCGCACGCCCAGGGTCTTCAGGCCGCGGAGGACCAGGTAGCAATCGAACGGGCTGGGCACCGAGCCCACGGCCTTCTGCAGGAAGTGGAGCGTCTCTCCGAGCTCCTTGTTCGACGTCATGACGCAGCCGCCGACCACGTCAGAGTGTCCGTTCAGGTACTTCGTGGCGGAGTGCACGACCAGATCCGCGCCGAGCGCGAGCGGGCTCTGCAGGTACGGCGTGGCGAACGTGTTGTCGACCACGCACAGGATGCTGCGCTTCTTCGCGAGCGCCGCGATGCGCTCGATGTCGAAGATCTTGAGCATGGGGTTCGACGGCGTCTCGAGCCAGATCATCTTCGTGTTCGGCTTGAGCGCGGCCTCGACCTTCGCCATGTCCGCCATGTCGATGAGGTCCGCCGTGACGCCGAACTGCTTCATCACCTTGTCGAAGATGCGGAACGTGCCGCCGTAGACGTCGTCGCCGGAGAGCACGTGGTCGCCGGACTTCAGCATCATGAGGATGGCGGTTGTCGCCGCGCAGCCGCTGGAGAACGCGATGGCATCCGACGCGCCTTCGAGCGCGGCAAGGCAGCCTTCGAGCGCCGTGCGCGTGGGGTTTCCGGCGCGCGAGTAGTCGTACCCCTTGTGCACGCCTGGGCCGTCCTGCGCGAACGTGGAGGACAGGACGATCGGCGTCATCACGGCGCCAGAGGCGATGTCGGGGGACTGACCAGCGTGGATGGCGAGCGTGTCGAAACGACCGTCTTGCATGCGTGTTCGTCTAGCACACGGTCCGCAAAAGTTCCGCGACCTCGCGCGCGAACGGGCGCCGTGCGGGCACCGCGTCAAGGCACGACTCGAGCGTGCGGTAGAGCGCGGCTTCGCCCTGAGAGCGCGGCTCTGGTGCGGAGGGCGTCTCCGTCCCGGCCTCGAGCAAGAGCTCCGGCAGCGAGCGCCCCGCACGCGGGGGAAGTCCGGTAGATACGTGCAGAGTGCACATGGCCATGGCGAACACATCCGCGGCCTGCGCGTGCGTGGCGTTGTCGGCGTCGCCGCGCGCGACCTCTGGTGCGGTGTAGAGCGCCGTCCCCGAGAACTCGCCGGTCCCGTGCTCGCCGCCCACGCGAGCAAGCGCGAAGTCCACGAGCACTGCGTCGTCGGGTCGGAGCACCACGTTCTCCGGGCGGATGTCTCCATGCACGATGCCCAGCGGAGCGCCCTTTCCGTCCGCCGCGTCGTGAACGGCCGCGAGCGCTGCAAACGCCCGCTTGGCGAACGCGAGCCCGTCTCCGCGCGCGCCGTCTGGTGGCGACGCAGTGACCCCGGTGACCCAGCCGTACATCACGTAGAGGCCGAATGCGTCCTCGCCTTGCTCGACCAACTTTGGTGCGCCGCGCCCACCGAGCAGCTCGAGCACCAGCCCCTCCCTGGCCATGCGCACCTGCGCGAGCACCTCTTCACGACCGCGCGATGTGAGCCGACGCAGGCCGTAGCGAACGCCTTCGCGCTCCACGCACGCGAGCGTGTGGAATGCGCTCTTCGCAACAACCTGCACCAGGGTGCACCCCAGTAGCTCCTCCGGCCTCACCCTTCCATCTGAGCGCACGTTGGTCACATGTTCAAAGCCGTGTTCCAGTTCGTGGCATTTCTTGCCTTTCGGGTGGCCGATTCCCGAAAGCGCGGTAAGCGTTAGGGATCCATGCGCCTGCGCCCCCTGACTTTGCTCGCGTGCGCGAGCACGTTGTTCGCTGCGTGCATCGTGGGCGCATGCGCGTCGGCCGACACGAAGAACGCGGGCGGCGGCGGCGGCGGCGGCGACACGAGTGACGGCGCCGCGAGTGACCCGGAGGGTGGAGCCGCCGGAAGCGACGGCGGTCCGGGTAGCGAGCCGGACGCCGGTGTGCTCCTGGTGGAAGGTGGCGCCATCGCGTTCACCAGCGCCGTTACCATCTACGTGGAGCCCAGTGACAACGGCGCAGCGCTGCTTGCGGCCATCAAGGCCGCGCAGAAGAGCGTTCACATCGAGATGTATCTCATGACGGACAACGCCGTTCAGGGAGCGCTCGTCGCGCAACATGCCGCCGGCCACGACGTGCAGGTGATCCTGAACGAGACCTTCCCTGGGGGGCAGGGTAACAGCAACTCGTCCGCCTTCACGTATCTCACGGGCAAGGGCGTCACCGTCAAGTACGCCCCGACCCGGTTCACGTTCACACACGCGAAGACCGTCGTCATCGACGGCACGGACGCGTGGATCATGACCATGAACACCACGCAGTCGTCGGCCTCATCCAATCGCGAGTTCCTCGTGCTCGACAAGGATCCGGCGGACGTGTCCGACGCAGAGAAGATCTTCGCGGCAGACATGGCGAACCAGCCGCTCGTGCTTGTGACCAAGCTGGTCGTCTCACCGCAGGCGGACTCGGCGATCGACGCCCGCACGCGCATGATCACGGTCATCAACAGCGCCACCAAGTCGCTGGATGTGATGGGTGAGGAGCTGAGCGACTTCTCCATCGAGAAGGCCCTTGTCGCCAGGCAGAAGGCGGGCATTTCGGTACGCGTCGTCCTCTCGGGAAGCACCACGCCTTCGGTATCGCAGAACTCGGCGGTGGCATCCCTCAAGGGGGCAGGCATTCCGGTGAAGTCGATCACCAAGCCCGACATGCATGCGAAGGCGATCGTGGCGGATGGGGTACGGGCATATGTTGGCTCGCAGAACTTCACCCTGACCTCGCTGAACACCAATCGTGAGCTCGGTGTCCTGATCGGCAATCCGACCGAGATTGCAAAGGTCGAGGCCTCGTTCGCCGCCGACTTCGCGGCCGGAACCGCGCTCTAGAGCACCGGACGCGACGGCCGGATTCGTACGACGCCCCACCGGTGCCCTCGAAATAGGCGCTCGACAATTCTTGTTGTTCGCGGAAGGATGCTGGCTATGGGCATTCGGCGCTTGCCGTCCCTCTTGTCGGTCATCATCTTCGTTTCCGCCTCTGCGAGCGCGGTCGTCGGCTGCGAAGAGGCCGTACCGCAGAAGATCGTCCTCACGTCCGTGGGGGAGCAGGTCGAGCTCGTCTCCGAGCCGCCGAACGCGGACATCTACATCGAGATCGGCGAGGTCTCCGGCCGCGCGATGGCGGTGGAGAAGCACGACGCGTTCAACGCGGCACGGAACGCGCTGCGCAATGCGACGGCAGCGAAGAACGGCACCATCGTCCGCATCGATAACGTCGACGCCAAGGTCGCGTGGGACGTGGGCATGACGGTCGTCCTGGTCACAGGAACCGCCTACCGCACGAAGTAGACGCTCGCGCGGTTACTTGTCGAGCGCGGCGCGCATCGTGTCGCGCACGCCCATGATCTTGGCGACGGTATCCTCGCTGGCGCCAGATGCCTTGGCTTCGTCGATGGCGTCGGTGAGCTGCTTCACCTCGAGCTCCTGCCGCTCCTTCAGCTGCGCGACCATGGCGGTGAACGCCTCGAAGAAGTCCTGGAGCTCGTCGCCCTTGCGCGGCCGTCTGTTGAAGTTGAGCCGACCTTCGCCGACCTGCTTCAACAGGCTCTTCATCATGTAGATGGGCCCGGCGACCTTGTGCGTGAAGTAGATGCCGAGCACACCGATGAGCACGACCATCAGCGTGAGGCCGCCGACCAGCGCCAGGAGCAGCGTCTTCTGCTGGCCCTCGAGCGCTCTCTGCTGCGCGAGGATCTTGTCGTCGTTGCCGCCGGCTGCCTCCGAGAACGCCTTCGCGAGCTCGGGGTCCGAGCCATAGATGGGATCGTTCTTGATCGACATCTTCACGACGTCGGAGACCTTCTTGCTCTCCTCCACGACCTTCGCGCCCTCTGCGACGACGGCCTTGCTCGTGACGAACAGGAAGGCTCCGAGTGGGACCGCGACCATCATCGACACGATGAGGATGAAGCTCGTGTACTTGAGCTGGAAGCGCGAGTCGATCAGGTAGTTCTTGACGCTACGCTTGTAGCGCGGCGGCGCGCCCGCGTTTGCCGAAGTCGTCATGTGGAAATTGTACCCCTCCCGCACAGGCGGCGCGAAAAAGAATGGGAAAAAGAAGCTCTTATCGAAGTACGGCTAGAAGTGTTCACGGCGAGCGTCATGGAAATCTTCACAGGAACATCTGGGCGTTCTGAGCGAACTGATCGAACGCGAGGGAGGCAGCGGTGTTGAGCAAGTTGTCTTCCGCCGCCTTGTCGCCTCTCCGCCCGACCGCCTGGGAGACGCCCTTGTCGAAGCTGCCCTTCAGCGCCTTGCCGGGGTAGCTCGACACGGCGACGCTCAGGCGCACCTTCAGCATGAGGCCGTTCGTGGGGTCGTCGACGTAGGACATGCTGACCTGCACGGAGATGTAAAAGCCCGTCAGCTTCCGCTTCTGCATCACGCCACGCGCGCCATCCGCGGATTCCCCGGTGGGCGCGAACTGGAACGTGCCGGCCCCATCGAGCTTCGCGCGCATCGGCTTGATGACCAGGCCCTCGAGCTCATTGGCGCCGCGGGCGGTGTTGTTGGCGATGGCGTAGGCGACGTAGTACTTCGCGTTCGGATTGTCCGCTGCGGGAGGCGCGCCACCGCCCGGGTCGGTACCGGTGCCGCCACCGGCGGCCTCGATGGACTCGATGGCGCGCGTGATCCCGAGCTTCACGTCGTTGCTCGGCTCCGAGGAGAGACGACTGCGCAGACAGTTGAGCGCCGATGGTTTGTTCAGGCGCTTGAGCGCGCTCGCGATGGCGGTGCGCACGGCCTCCTTCTCGTCTGCGAGGGCCTCGCACAGGGACGCGACGGCCTTCGGGTGATCGTCATTGCCCGACTTCCCGCCGAGGGCAAGCGCCGCATTGAAGCGAACGCGGAAGTCGTCCGACTTGAGCTTCGACTGGAGGAACTCGACCGAGGGCCCATCGTCTGCGCGCGCTTCGGTCGGAGCGCCAGCGAACATCGCGAGCAACGCGACGACGAGGACCACTGCGAACGAATGTCCTCTCGACATGCTTCTCTTCACGGTATCACGCGCGTCTCTCAATTTCCTACCGACGAGTCTGTAGGACGGAGCGACCGGCAAACACCTTCAATCAAGTCGCGTCCCCCGGGCGGACGACACCAACCACTTCCGCGCCTCGCCCTCGCCCTCCGACCTCGACCCACACATCGCCCTTGCGCTGGCGTTCGCGTATGCTCCATGGGCTTGAGCAGCTGCAGCACTCTCGTTCGGGCGTGGATGTGGGCGTTCTTGCTCGGCGTCCTCGTGTGCGTCGTTCCGCGACCGGCCGCGGCCGCGCGGGTTCGGGTTCATGGCACCGCAAAGCTCACCGTGGAGGTACTGCGCGGCGCCCCGACCACGATCACGGGGCTGCTTCGTGACGACACAGGAGCGCCGCTCGCGGGCGAGCGCGTGTCCGTGTCCGTGCAGCGCGAATCCGATCCGGGGGATGCGAATGTTCGCAAGGCGATGCGCGATGCGAAGCGATGCAGCGGCAACGAGCTCGTTCCGCTGGACGACGACTCGATGGTCCCGCGCACGGACGACGCGGGACGCTTCTGCGTGACGCTCATGCTCTCCGCCGACGCCTATCGCCTTCGCGCGTCGTACGCGGGCGACAAGCTCACCGACGGCGTGAAGCTCAACCTCCCCATCGACCTTCGCCGCGCGCGCCTGCGTCTGGCGTTCGATCCCGAGCTTCACAGCGTGGCGCTCGAGGCGAAGACGGTCACGCTCGAAGCCACTGCCACCACGGACGAGAACGGCATCCTAGAGCCCGCGCCAAACAAGAGCATCGTGCTCTCTTCCGAGACAGGCGCCGAGCTCGCGCGCGAGTCCACGAACATGTCCGGGCGCGCGCGCTTCGTCGTGCAGACCACGCGCCTTGGGCCGCCAGGCAAGGGAGAGCTGCGCCTGATGTTCGTCGGCGACAGCGACACATCGCCGGCGGACGCACGGGCAGAGGTCGATCGCATCGCGCCGGTGGAGCTCTCGCTCGCATCGCCCGTGCCCGAAGGCGCCACCGACGAGGGCGTGCCCGCGGTCATCGACGTGAGCACCGTGGCCTCCGGACCGGTACCAGAAGGCAGCGTCGAGGCACGGCTCGGGGACGTCGTCGTGGGCATGGCGCCCGTCACGTCGGGTCGAGCGCGCGTGCTTCTCACGTTCGCGTCGCATGGCTCTTCGTCGGTCGACGTTCACATGCGCTACGTGCCGGTGTCGCCGTTCTACCGCGCGCAGTCACGGCTCATCGTCAAGGTCACGCCCGGCAGCGGCAGCCTGTGGCGGCGTGCTCCGCTGGCGCTGCTTGCCGTGGTCGTCGCCGGGTTCCTGGTGCTGTTTCGCCGCCAGCAGCGGCAGGCGCCCAAGGTCGTCAACGCGAAGAAGGAGGAGCTCGGACCCATCGGACACGCTCGCGTCGACGTCGTCAAACCCGTGCAGTATGCACGCAGTGGCTGGACCGGAGAGGTGGTGGACGCGCACGAGGGCACGCCGGTGTCCGGCGCGGAGGTCCGCATCGAGCGACCGTCGTTCCACGCGCGCATGCCGCTGGCGCAGGCGCGGGCGGACGGGGCAGGGCGCTTCAAGCTCTCCCATGTGGACACGCTGCCCGGGGACCAGCTCGTCGTGTCGGGCCCGCTCCACTCGGAGCTCCCGACCACCGTGCCAGCAGAAGGCGAGCTGCGGATCGCGCTGGTGCTCCGAAAGCGCGCCATCCTCACGTCGCTCGTGAAGTGGGCGCGTGCCCGCGGGGGGGCCTATGACGGAAAGCCGGAGCCCACACCGGGCCTCGTGCGTCGCCTCGCATCGCACGACTACCGCACCGCCCGCTGGGCCGACGCGGTGGAGCGTGGCGCCTTCGACGCCGTCACTGTGGACCGCGCGAAGGAGCGTGAGATCGAGGCGCTCCGCCCCGACGCCCCGGAACCAAGCGTGAAGGTCGGCGAGCAAACCGAACCCCACCGCTGAGAGCTTCGCCGCACCCCAAAACCTGCCGTTCTTCCGTACTTCTTGTCGATTCCTTCTCCTCGGTAGGTGCTGGTCGACACCGGTCTTCTAGATCGCGTATAACGGGCCGCGCCGAACGCGCTTCGGAGGCGGGTAGAAATGGGTTCACTTGGGATTATCGTCGTGGTCGGCCTGGTCATCGCAGCGCTGGTGTACTTCTTCGTCCTGAAGAAGGCGCCTGAGGCGCTGCCGGAGAAGGCCGAAGGCGCGTCCAAGCCCGCCGCGGACAAGAAGGACGCGTCAAGCGCGGACGCGAAGCCCGACTCGAAGAAGGGCGACGCGCCGAAGAAGGCCGACGGCAAGGCGAGCGAGCTCCAGGACATCCGCGTCGACACGGAGTCGCTCGTACCGCCGAAGAAGTTCGTTCCGCCGGCGGAGGCGCTCTCCTCGTCGAACCTCCAGTCGGAGCCGAGCCAACCGACCCCGTCCAAGCGCGCGAAGAAGGACATCGCCGGGCTGCGCAAGGGGCTCACGGCATCACGGACAGGCTTCATTGCCAAGCTGACCGCCATCTTCAGCGGGAAAAAGGAGATCGATCCCGCGATCCTCGAGCAAATGGAGGAGGTCATGCTGACGTCCGACGTTGGCGTGAAGACCACCCAGGTGATCCTCGGGCGGCTGCGCGAGAGCCTCCAGAAGAACGAGCTCGCGGACGAGGCTGCCGTGCGAAACGCGCTGAAGCGCGAGGCCCTGCGCATTCTCACGCTCGATGGCCAACGCGACAAGGGACCGCTGTCCCTGAGCACACAGCGTCCCCTCGTCGTCCTCATGGTCGGCGTCAACGGCGTTGGCAAGACCACCACCATCGGCAAGCTCGCCACGCGCTTCACGGCGGACGGCAAGAAGGTCATGCTCGCCGCGGGCGATACCTTCCGCGCTGCGGCCGTCCAGCAGCTCGAGGTCTGGGGCAAGCGCGTCGGCGCGGAGGTCGTCAGGGGCAAGGAGGGCGCAGACCCGGGCGCCGTTGCCTACGAGGCCACGACCAAGGCGCGCGAAGCAGGGGCAGACACGCTCTTCGTCGACACGGCCGGGCGCCTCCACACCAAGGTCCCGCTGATGGACGAGATCAAGAAGGTCAAGAAGACCATCAACAAGGCGTTCGAGAGCGCCCCCCACGAGACACTCCTCGTGCTCGACGCGACGACCGGTCAGAACGCGTTGACGCAGGCCCAGATGTTCAAGGACGCGATCGACCTCACCGGCATCGTCCTCACCAAGCTGGACGGCACCGCGAAGGGCGGCATCGTCCTCGCCATCGCCGACGAGCTCCAGATACCGGTCCGGTACATTGGCCTCGGCGAACGGGCGGAGGATCTCCGTGAGTTCTCCGCCGAGGATTTCGTGGAGGCGCTCTTCGGTACGGATGACGACGAACAGCGCGCGGCCTAAACCTCCAATTCGCGTCCCACAGGTATTTTCATTGTTTACCTGAGGTTCTGCATGTTAGAGTGCGCAGCGCTTTCGCGGTTAGCTGATTTCCCCAATTTTAATAACGAGTTACGTGCGCGATCTGGATGCGGAAGGGGCAGCGATGAAGCAGGCGACGAAGGGGCTTCTTCTCGGGGTGATCTCGGCGGCAATGGCAGCGACCCTGCTGATGTCCACGCCGGCATTTGCTCAGAAAAAGAAGCCCGGCGGTGGCACCGGTGCGGCACCAGCCCCCCCCACGCCTCCGGCACCTGCCGGAGCCGGCGGTAGCGATATCGAGATCGACGATCCGAACACCCCCAAGGCCCCGACCGATCCCGCCGGAGGCACAACGCCCCCCGCTGGTGGTACGGACCCGGCAGCTGGCGGAACGGGCGGCGCGGGTGCGACCGGGGGTGCCGGCGGCATCTGCGAGATCGATCCCTCCGCGTGTCCCAAGGGTGGAGACATCAAGGCGGCCGCTGGCAAGGATGTCGCGGCTGAGGTCTACGCCGTCCAGCAGATCTACGCGCTTCGCTACCATCGCTTCGAGCTCATGCCCTACTGGGCGCTGACCTTGAACGACCAGTTCGTCAACCACCCGGGGCCCGGTCTCGGCGCGAACTTCTACATCACGAACGTCCTCGCGGTCGGCATCTCGGGCACCTTCTATCAAGGCCTGAACGCGGACTCGGACTTCAACTTCCAGAACCGCCGCGCGACCCGCGTCGCAGTGCCGCTGAACGAGTACCAGTACAACGCGAACCTGAACGTTTCGTACGTGCCGATCTACGGCAAGTTCGCCGGGTTCTCGGACTTCATCTTCCACTACGATCTCTACACGGTCGCCGGCCTGGGCATTCTCTCCACGCGCCCCATCCCCGTCATCGACCCTGACAACCGCAACTTCGCGTTCGAGGCCAAGCTGGCCTTCAACGCTGGCCTTGGTCTCCGCATCTTCTTCAATCGGTGGTTCGCTGCTGACCTCGAGATCCGCGACTACATCTACAACGAGAAGCTGGAGTCGCTCACCCTCGCGCCGACCCAGGCGCAACAGCAAGACAAGGGCACCTGGTTCGGCGAGAGCAAGATCACCAACAACGTCCAGGCCCAGCTTGGCGTCAGCGTGTTCTTGCCCTTCAGCTGGGAATACCGGTTGCCGAAATGAGCCGCGCCATGAACACCAAGCGACTCTCGAGCCGAACGAGGACGAGCATGCAGACCCGCCAAACGCGTTTCTTCTCAGGCGCGTTGCTGAGAGTGAGCGCCGCCGCGGCCGTTCTTGGCGCGACCGCGTACGCCACCCCCGCCGCCGCACAAGAGATCCAGATCACGGGTCCGCTGGCCGGTGCGCCCGCAGTTCGCAAGGAGCGCCTCCACCGCGACGGTCGCTTCGAGCTGGCGCCGCAGTTCGCGTTCTCCCTCCTCGATGAGTACCGGCAGACGCATGCCCTCGGCACCACGCTGCACTACAACATCAAGGACTACCTCTCCGTCGGCGTGTTCGGTTTCTTCGCGCTGTTCAACCCCACCACGGACCTCACCGACCAGATCGACAAGGTCGCCAATCGCAACTCGCGCACGGCGCCGAACGTCAATCACAAGGGCACTGGCACTGGGGCCGATCCGTTCACGAACGGCAGCTTCGCCGACCAGACCACGAAGATTTCGTTCTTCGCGGGGCCGCAGGCGCAGTTCGCACCGTTCCGCGGCAAGATCGCGCTCTTCCAGAAGCTCTTCGTCGACACCGATCTCTACATCCACGGCGGCATTGCGTTCGTCGGACTGCAGGAGCGCGGGGACTGCGGCGGCGGCGGAAGCCAGAAGAGCTGCACGGATCCGGACTCCTTCAAGCTACAGGGTCGCACCGCGATCACGGGCACCGGCGGCCTCGGCCTCTCGTTCTACACGAACAAGGGCATCGGCTTTCGCGCCGAGTACCGCGCCCTACCGTTCTCCTGGAACCGCCCGGGCTTCGACTCGCGCGGCGCCGGCACGGATGGCAAGTTCCCGAACCTCCAGGCCACGGGCACCGCCGTCGTCGACGGGAAGGATCAGACCTTCAAGTGGAACCAGTTCGTGACCATCGGCGTTGTCGTGGCGTTCCCCTGGGAAACCAAGATCTCGGAGTAGCCAGGCGGAGAGCACTCCGCCCTGGATGACGAAAAGGCCGGAAGGGCGAGCTGCCCGACCGGCCTTTTTCTTGCGCTCGAAACGCGTGAGGTCAGCGCTTGAGGACCTTGCCTTCGCCGTCGATCGTGTAGGCGGGGGGTAGCGCTTTGCGCATGGCGGTGCGCTCTTCTTCTGGGATCACGAAGCCGCGCTCTGCGAACGCGTCTGCGATCTTGTTGCGGACGCGGACGCTCTCTTCTTCGGGGAACATCTTGCGGAGCGGCTCCTCGACCCGTGGGTCCTTCTGCACGAGCAGCGTGACGGCTGCGTGGAAGCGCGCGGGCTCGTTCACGTCCTCGAGGAAGGGAATGACCGCGTCGACGATCTCCGGGGCCTTGTAGTCCTCCAGCGCGACCAGGAGCTGGATCTTTGGATCGATGAACTTGGAGTACTCCGTGTCCCAGCGAGCGAGCCACACCAGGAGCTCCTTCACGAGCGCGTCTTCGTCCAGGATCTCCTTCAGGATGCGCATGGGCCACGCCAGGCTCTCCGCCTTGGCGGCGTACGCGCGGACCGGGACGATCGCATCCGCGCCTGCCTTCAGGATGCCCTGGTACGCGAGGTCCTTCTCTTCCTGATCCGTGATGGAGGGATCGGAGGTGAAGTTGAAGCGGCGAAGCAGCGCCTCTGCGGCATCTGCAGTTCCCATGGCGGAGAGCTCCTGAAGCGCCTCCTGACGGTCGTAGTTCTGCGCCCGCTTGTTGCCTGCTGCCTCCGCCCACTTCGCGGCGGCGTTGCCCTTTGGCTTTTCCCCGCCCTTGTCTTTTCCGCGGAACAAATCGAATAGACCCATGGGATACGCAGACTCCTGACGAGATGATCTAGCTCAAAAAACAGGCTGCCCACGCATGAAGCGAGGACAGCCCGAATGTGGTCACGAAGTGGCGTGGGTCAATTGCCCAGAGAGACTTGTGGAGCGCCTTGCGTGCTTGCGTTCACGCATTCACGTAGCATGCTCCGTGAATTCACGGAAGAGGCACGGCCAGGAAGTTAACCTGTCCGTCGACTGTCTGGACCTTGTAGCGAACCGGACGGCCGTGCTTCTGGTGCGCGTCCTGCTCCATGCCCTGGATACGAGTCTTGAACGTGTCCGGGGTGATGTGGTCCGTCGCCTCGCCAAGGCCTTTTTTCGCGGCGATGTACTCCGCGAAGATACGCCCGTAGTAAGCGGCTTCCGCCTCCTGCTTCAGCGCGGATGCATCCACGGACTCGCCGCTGCCTGCGCCGCCGCCCTTGTCGACGGACATCGCGTCGGAGAAGTTCGCCGCGGATGGCGCCTTGGAGACACGGCCCTGGTCGTCCGTGGTGTCTTCCTCGATGCCCATCAGCTGATTCAAGAGCTGATCGATCCGGAAGCCGAGGCCGCCGAGATCCGGATGCTCGAGCTCGAAGCGCTTGTCGGTCTGGCCGTTGAGGATGGCAAGGAGGCCCTCCTCGAGGACGCCGATAGGCTTCGAGATGTAGTCGCCCAGGAACCAGCCGCCGATGACGACGAGGATGAGGCCAAGGAGCGTCGACATAAGGACGTAGAGCGGGATGTTCTTGGCATCCGCGAGCAGCGTGGTGGGCGACGCGACGATGACCGCCGCGTGCTTGCCATCGCCGAAGTTGTCGAGGGGCGCTGCAGCAAGGAACACGTCCCCAGACTGCGCCGTCTCCACGTGGCCGCTCGAAAGCGCGGTCTTGAGGTCCGCCTTCAGCGCGGCGTTCGCGGCGGCCTTCAGGTCGTCCGTTGCACCGATCGAGCTCGCAGCGAGCGACACATCCGCGCCGTTCGCGATCGCGAGCATGACGCCGCGCCCAGTGTTGTTCTCGCCGACGCCGAGCTCGTCCCCGAGCGGAACGCCCATGACGAGCGCGCCGACCGGCTTCGAGTCGTTCGTGACCTGGACGTACGCGACCATGTACTGGCCCGTCTGGCTGACCCACACGTCCGAGCCGGACTGGCCCTTCGCGATGGTCTCCTTCAAGAGCGGGTGCTGCGCCGCGACGTCCTGACCGGCGGAGAGCGCCGAACCATTCTGGCCGACAGCCTTGCCTTGGGCGTCGATCACCATGACGAGCGACGGCGGGTTTCCGGAGAAAGTCTGCTTGGCCGCAGACAGCACACGGTCCGCAAGCGCGACGGCCGCATCGGCGCGCGCGTTTGCAGTGGAGCGTGTGAGCGCGTCCGCCGCCGTGGGCTCCTGGGCCTTGCCCGCAAGCCAGCGCTCGGCGCGAAGGCCGTCGAGCTGGAGCCTTGCGGCTGCGCTCTGGGCATCACGTTTGGCGCGCTCGGTGAGCGCTGCGGGGTTCGACGCGGCGGTCACCAACGTCTGCCTCACGATCGCGAAGGCCAGGAGCCCCGTGATCAGGACGATGACCGCATTGACTGCGATGATCTTGTTTCGCATTCCCCGAACGCCTCCGACTGCGCGGCCACGTCCCCGTGTGCCGCAGGTTGGGCCAGGCTCAGAACTGAAACCAGAACTGAGACCAGCCACGTTTCGCCCAGGACGCGCATGCGCCGAGCACGCCCAAGCTATCACCGCCCGCTTTCGCGCGGCAACAACGCATTGCCATCTTCACCGCCATCTTCACCGCCATCTTCACCCACGGAGTTCTGCGTTGCCTTTGTCCGCTCCCCCTTCCCGCGCCACGGGCCGCCGCGTATGCTGAAAAGACATGTCGTCTCCCGCCGCCGAGGCCGCGCTCCTCGTCGATGACCCTCGATTTTCGGACCACGCGCCGCCGGCCTACCATCCAGAGCGTCCGGAGCGGCTCATTGCCGCACGGGCGGCGGTCGCCCGCGCAGACGTTGTGTGGTCGGCGCTCGCGCCCACGCGGGCCACGGACGACGCGCTCGTCCGCGTGCACAGCGCGGCCTATCTCGCCGAGCTCGAGCGGATGAACGGCAAGAAGGGCTACATCGACCCGGACACCTACGTGAACGAGTCGAGCATCGAGGTCGCGCGCCTCGCCGCTGGCAGCGTCGCAGCGATGGTCTCGCAGATCGTGAGCGGCCCCGTGAAGCGGGGCGTCGCGCTGGTCCGGCCGCCGGGTCACCATGCGCGCGAGTCGCAGGCCATGGGCTTCTGCCTCTTCAACAACGTGGCGGTCGCCGCCGCGGAGGCGCGTGCGCTCGGCCTGCCGCGCGTAGCCATCGTTGACTTCGACGTGCATCACGGCAACGGAACGCAGGAGATGTTCTACGCGGATCCCAGCGTCCTCTATGTCTCCACGCACCAGTTTCCTTTCTATCCAGGCACCGGCGCGCTCGACGAGACTGGCACTGGTGATGGAAAGGGCTTCACGCTCAACGTCCCCATGACGGCGGGCGGCGGCGACGCGGTGTATCGCGGCGCGTTCGAGCGCGTGATCCTTCCCGTGCTGGATGCGTTCGCGCCGAGCATCATCCTGGTCAGCGCGGGCTTCGACGCGAGCCTGCGCGATCCGCTCGCGGAGATGACGCTCGACTCCGCCGCGTTCGGGTGGATGTCACGCGCGCTCCGGAAGGTCGCGGACAAGCATTCGGAAGGACGCATCGGCATGGTCCTCGAGGGCGGCTACGACCTGGTCGCGCTCGAAGGCGGCCTGCTCTCGGCCATCCACGGAATGGTCAACCACGACGCCGAGGAGATCCTGCGCGACGTCGACCACGACGATCTCGATCGCGCCGAAGCGACCGCGCGCCGCGCCTGGGCCCAAGCTCTGTAGCCTGGTGTTTTCGGTCGATACCGGCTTGGTCTCGACCGAAACCACCGACGGCTCCTCGTGCGACTGTCGAGAGAACCGGAGTTTAGATGCAGGGTGACCGACGGGGTTTGAACCCGCGACAGCCGGAGCCACAGTCCGGCGCTCTACCAACTGAGCTACGGCCACATGAGCCTCCGACCAGATGGGCGAAGGCACGACGGGAACTTACTCGTGCGTCAGGACGGCGCAAGCCTTTTTTTGGCGCTTCTCCTGCCACTGGCGCGTGGGCGGGCGCTCTCGCTCAGGCCTACCGCGCGCGGGCAGCCGCTCTTGATAGCGTTCGCGTGCTCTGGTTCACGCGGCGCCATTCTTCGCGCGTGATCACGCCGTCGGATGCGGCGTCCGCGAGGACCTTCTTGACCTCGCTCACGCTCATCTCGAAACGACCGCGGACCTCGCGCGCACGCTCCGTGGACAGCTTGCGACGAACGATGCGGGTCTCCATCCGCTCGCGAGCGTGCAGCACGCGCTCGTCCACCTTGTGGGAGTACTCCGCCGCGGGCATCGGAAAACGCCCGTGCCGCGCCGAAGCGCCAGCGACCGACGCCGTCGTCATGAGCGCCAACACAGAGCCAATGCACAACCCCCGAAACAACATCCCCTCCGGAACTAGCACCTCTCCCCGTAAACGTCGCGCCTCGTGATACCCGGAGCGGTAGAACGTGAACGTGCCCGATCCTCGAGGTCGAGGTCGAGGTCGAGGTCGAGGTCGAAGTCGAAGTTGAAGTCGAGGTCGAAGTCGAGGTCGAGGCCGAGGTCGAGCTACTGACTACACGGATCCGGCAGCGGGGTCGGTGGCGACCCAGCCTCTGACGTCACGAACGTCAGCCCGATCGAGATCCCACTGCACGCAGCCCCCACGATCTGCGTGCCGTCCGCGCCGATATCCGACGACTGCTGCATCGTCGTGAGCAGCTGGTCGATCCCCATGCCCATGCAAAGGTTGCCGTTCACGCGCCCCGCGGTGGCGCGCACCTCCTCGACGAACGCCGCGGTCTGTATGACGCCCGAGAACGTTCCACCGCCACCGGCGAAGCTGGACACGGCGGCCTCTGCCACGGGGATCGAAAGTCCCTGCTGAGCGCCGCCTATGTAGACGATGCCTTTGCCGTCGGTGATGTCCACGAACACGGCCGACGTTGCGAAGAAGGTTGGTGAGATGAGCTGCTTGATCGGCCCGAGCACCACATGGCCGAACGCGTTGTCCGTGCCATTCACTCCATCCAGCTGGACCACGCGCGAGCCATTCAGCGGAGGTGTGCACACGTTCGTATCGGTGGTGTGGGTGCAGAGCCCGTCCAGGTTGTACCCGAGGTCCATCCACTCGTTCGCGTAGGGCCCGCCGTCCGGGAAGTGGTCGCCAAAGTTCACGCCATGCAATGCGATGGTGACGCTCGTCGCCGCCATGATCGGCGGGCGATGCGGCAGGCACGTGTCCGCATCGGGCGTCTCCATCGCAGCCTCCGCCGTTGCATCGACGATGTGACCCGCATCCGCGACGACGCCAGCGTCGTCCACGCTCTGCGTGCTCTTCGATCCGCAAGCGATGGCAAGCGCACAGAGTGTGGTCGCAAGCGAGCGCCGTGTCGCCTTGGTCATCCCCTGCATGTAGCACCACCGGAGCTAGCCGACGATCGCGCCTTCTACGTAGGTGATTGTCACGCCGTTCTCGTTCATGGTGACCGCAGCCACGTCTATTCTCACGCGCTCGATCTCGCGTCGCGTTCGCAGCTCGGAGCTCCAGAGTCGTCGCGTCGCGCGGAGTAGATTGCGCCGCTTCTCCGCCCTGATCGACGAGAGCCCCGTGTCGTACGAGGAGGCCGCCCGTGTGCGCACCTCCACGACCACGAGGAGCGGGCCCTTCTCCGCAATGATGTCGATCTCGAGCGGCCCGAGCCGGCGATTCCTCGCGGTCACCCGGAAGCCGCGCACTGCCAGGTAGTCGCAAACGGCCTGCTCGGCCGCGCGCCCCCGCTCGTGCCTCTTGTCGCCCATGCTCTCGAGCCCGGCTTGCGATTGCCGGTCAGTTACACTTGTGGGTGTTCGAGTCGCAGATCGAGTCGCAGACCTTGCTCGCGTTGTACGCCGTGCCGTTCTTCACGCAGTAACCACCGGTGAGACCTTCGTTGCCGATGCCCGTCGCGGCGACGAGCTGGTTGCACTTGAAGCCATCGGGGCACGCGCAGTACACGGCGCCATCATCCGTCTTGCCGTCGACGTTCTGGCAGCGGCACGAGCAGTACACGGCCTTGTCGGACGTGCGGTCGGTGCACTGCGGCTGGACCGCAGCGAGCGCGTTCTTGTCACTCGGGTTGCCGAGCACGTTCGAGTCGGTGCCGGGGACCTTGCATGCCTTGTCACCCGAGAGCGCGGCGCCCGTGGCGTCCTGTCCGTAGGCGCACGACACGCGGCCCTGGAAGTGATTCACGAGGCACAGACGGGTCTGGCACTGGAAGCTCTTCGACTCGACGCTGACCTGCTTGTAGTCGAAGCCGTTGAAGTCGGTGTTGTACTCCTGCTCTGGAGTGCACGGGTCACCGATGCCGGTGCTTCCGCATCCCGGAAACACGGCGACCATCACCAGGGAGGCAACTGCAACGATTCCGAGGGCGCCTGCACTCGACAGCGAACGATTCATCATGAACGAGCACTCCTACGCAGTTAGAATGCGGTGCCGCGGGAAACCTAAACCGTTGAAGTGAAAGGCGTCAAGCGAAAGCACGGGCTGAGACGCTCGTTGCAAGCGTCGCGCTCTTGAGACGGGCTTTCTTCATCGGTTCGCGACACACCCAACACCAAGAACCATGGCCTTTGCGGGTTCCATTCATCGCACATTCGTCGCATCTGGCCGAAGACCGGCCGTAGACCCCCACTACACACGGAAAAACGCTTGTGAGACGGGGCCTAGCCCTTGACGTTCCGTGACGCTCTCAATAGCATCGCCGCCGCTAATCCTAGTATCTGGCCAACATCGTTCACGTTTTGGCCGTCCGTTTCTGACCGCTGTTTCTGACCCTGTTCTCATCTCCTTTCTGGCAACCCCCCCGATCTCTCCCGAGGAAACGACGATGCGAAAGCTTCTCGACAAGGCCCGCGCCCGCGCCCTTTTTCTGGCGCCGGTTCTCGCGATCGCGCTCGCTGCCAATCCGGCGCAGGCACAGAAGCCGAAGAAACCAAACTCGGGTCAGCCAGCCAAGCCGCCGAAGGGTGGAGCGAAGCCGCCCGCGGGCGGTGGTGGCGCCGACATCGAGATCGATGATCCCAACACGCCGCCGGCCGGTGGTGGTGGCGGAGGAGCCGCGAAGGCAACGGACAACGCGCCGCCTCCGCAAGCTGGACAGATGACGGAGCAGGCCGCGCAGGCAAAACGCCTCTTTGACGGCGAGAAGTGGGCGGACGCATCGCTCGCGCTCTACCGCGTCTACAAGGGCGAGACCGGCGACGACGAGGGCAACAAGCAGCTCGCGCAGTACCACCTTGCGATCGCGCTCTACCGCTTGAAGTTCTACCAGGCCGCGTACGGCATCTTCTCCGAGATCGCCGACAAGCCGAACCACCTCAAGTTCAACGAGACCTTGCTGTGGCTCTCGAAGCTCGCGACCGACTTGCCGGAGCCCGCCGACATTGTCGAGCGCGTCGGCAAGTACAGCGACGCGCAGGTCAGCAAGTTCGACAACTCGAACCAGCGCGAGCTCTTCTGGCACCTCAACTATCTGCTGGGTCGCTACAA
The DNA here is from genome assembly GCA_038230375.1 of Polyangiales bacterium. GTDB lineage: Bacteria > Myxococcota_A > Polyangia > Polyangiales > Polyangiaceae > JANXLV01. The sequence continues at coordinate 143,981 of JBBRNJ010000005.1, forward strand.
GTACAAGAACCGCCAGTACGAGGAGGCGCTCCGCCTGTTCGGCAAGGTCGCGCGCGAGTCGAAGTACTACATCAAGGCGCAGTTCTTCAGCGGCATCTCCAACGTGCAGCTCCGCAAGAGCGTGCCCGCGGTCGAGTCGTTCCGCCGCATCGTCGGCGCGATCGAAGAGGGCGTCGAGGGCCTCGAGGACGAGGGCCGCATGCGCGACCTCGCGCTCCTTTCCATTGCCCGCACCATGTACTCGAAGTCCGTCTCGATCGACGAGGCGTCAGGCGCTCCGAAGATCAGCCAGGACCACCTCTCACAGGCCGTCATTTACTGGAACAAGGTCGACGTCGCGTCGGAGTACTGGCTCGACGGCCTCTTCGAGGAGTCGTGGGCCTACTTCATGGCCGGTGACTACGCGCACTCGCTCGGCAACATCCACACGATCCAGGCGCCGTACTTCCCGAACTCGTACTACCCGGAGGCGGAGATCCTCAAGGCGGTCATCTACTTCTCGAACTGCCAGTACGACGACGCCACGATCATCGTCGCGAAGTTCCAGCAGCGCTACCAGCCGCTCTACGACGACCTCAACAAGGTCCTTGGCAAGTTCAAGGGCGAGAACCAGGAAGAGCCCTTCTACAAATTCTTGAAGGACGTTCGTGACGGCAAGGCGGACCTTCCGCCGCGCACGAAGACCGTCGTCGAGAACGCGCTCTCCGACCGCTCGCTCCTCCGTCACCTCCAGTACGTGCAGGTGCTCGACGACGAGGGCAACCGCTTCAAGAAGGCGCCCGGCAGCTTCCAGAACTCGCCGCTCGGCAACGACGTCAAGGACGCGCTCCAGCTCGCCCGCGACATCGCGGTCCGTAACGCAGGTCAGCTCGCGAAGGAGCGCTACGAGCGAAACCTCGCGGAGCTCAACGAGCACCTTCGTGACAGCGCGAAGATCCTCATCGATATCACCGCCGCCCAGCGTAACCAGCTGGACCAGGCCATCCAGGGTAGCCAGGTGTCGGTCCAAGAATCCCAGCGCAACATCGTCAAAGCAGACGACGAGCACGTCATCTGGCCGTTCGACGGCGAGTACTGGCGTGATGAGCTCGGGTTCTATCGTCAGACCATCACCTCGAAGTGTGGGAGGTAGGTATATGAAACGCGTCCTTTCTTTCGTGGCCTCTCTCTCCATCGGCGCAGCCGTGACTGGCGCCGTGCTCTTCAGCAGCACCACCGCGCATGCGCAGGGCGTCTGCATCGACGAGAAAGCCAAGACCGCGCTCAACGCGTGCGCCGCTGGCGGACCGAAGGAGTTCGACGTCGGCAAGCACGGGAAGTCACCGCAGGTGAACTTCCACTCCGTCGCGCCTCCCGCTGACCTCAAGAAGAAAGAGGACCAGAAGAAGCCGGGCGCTCCGGTCATGGACATCCCGCGCGACGATCGGACGAGCCGCTTGAAGGCACGTCAGAAGGGCCTCCTCGTCACCGAGATCCAGGGACTCGAGAACCTGTTCGGTACGACCGGCCGCGGCGCCACCGACCGCCCGACGCTCGCGCGTCGCCTCGCGGAGGACTACGTCGAGCTCGAGAGCGCGGCCTTCCGCGACAAGACCAACGCCGAGATCGCGCGCGACGGCGCCAAGAAGACGAACCCGTCGCAGGCCGGTCAGTTCCAGACGCAGGCGAACTCCGCCGACAACGTGCAGAAGGCGGCTCGCGCAAAGGCGATCCAGTACTACTCGCTCGTCAAGAACGACTACCCGAACTACCCGCAGCTCGACGAGGTCCTCTACTTCCTCGCCTACGAGTACGAGCAGGGGTCCGACTACGCGAACGCGCGCAAGGTCTACTACGAGCTCATCCAGAAGCGCCCCGACTCCAAGTACGTCCCCAACGCGTACCTCGCCTTCGGAGAGCTCTTCTTCAACGAGGCGCAGGGCGACCCGTCGAAGTTCGATCTCGCTGCCAAGGCCTACCTCGAGGTCATCAAGTACCCGCCGCCGAACAACAAGGTGTTCGGGTACGCGCACTACAAGCTTGGCTACGTGTTCTGGAACCAGGGAGATTTCCCGCACGCCATCAGCGAGTTCAAGAAGACGATCGACTACGGCGTTGCCTACGCGCAGGTCCCCGGAGCCGCCAAGCTCGCGGACAGCGCGCGCAAGGACATCATCCCGGTGTACGCGCTCTCCGGCGATCCGGACAAGGCGTACAACTTCTTCAAGGGTCTCTCCGGCGACGTCGGCGGCTCGAACGACAAGACGTTCAAGATGATGGACGACCTGGGTAACAACTACCTGGACACCGGCCACTATCCCGAGGCGATCTCGCTCTACAAGGATCTCTTGAACCGCGATCGCGGCGGCCGTGCGTGCGTCTACCAGGCGCACATCACCGAAGCGACGATGGCCATGAAGTCCAACAACAAGGACGCCATCAAGGCCGAGCTCGACAACCAGGCGAAGATCTACGACGCGTTCAAGGCGTCGGGCCAGTGGGCCGATCAGCGTCAGGAGTGCGCGAACAAGACCGCATCGCTCATCACCGAAACGGCGATGGCGTGGCACCTCGAGGCCGTCGGCTCACAGGGCCAGCGCGGCACGGGCGATCAGAAGACCATGGGTCTCGCCGCGTACCTCTACAAGAAGGCCGGCGACACGTGGAGCGCCGCCGAGTTCCAGACGTTCTCGTTCCCGCGCATCGTGAAGGAGGACTGGCCGACGATCTACAAGATCAAGTACGCCATGGCCGACCTTCTGTACTTCCAGGAGCGCTGGGGTGACTGCGGTCCTGCGTTCGACGCCGTCGTGGCGGAGAACCCCACCGCCGCCGAGGCGCCCGAGGCCGCGTACGCGAGCGTGCTCTGCTACCAGAAGATCTACGATCAGCAGCACGCGCACGGCGAGGGCAAGAAGGGCTCCGGCAACCTTCCCGGCCAGGGCAAGGACGACAAGAAGAAGAAGGCAGCGGCCGAGGACGAGGACGCCAAGCTCAAGCCCAAGGAGTTCTCCGATTCGCAGAAGGGCATGCTGAGCGCCTTCAACCGCTACATCTGCTACATCAAGCCCGCGGACAAGGACACCACGGGCCAGGACCAGCTCGTCGAGGTGAAGTACGCCCGCGCGCGTACCTACTTCGAGGCGCAGCACTGGGAGGAGTCCGCGATCGCGTTCCGCGAGATCGCGATGGAGAACTCCGACAAGGACATCGGCATCTATGCCGCGCAGCTCTATCTCGAGAGCATCAACATCGTCGGGTCGCACTCGAACCCGCCGCGCCCCGGCTGCTACGACGACATGGGACAGGACGTCCCGAAGTTCGTCGAGCTCTACTGCACGGGCGAGAAGGCCACGAAGAACGTGGAACAGTGCACGACCTTGAACAAGGTCGCCGTCGACCTTCTCCGCCTCAAGGCGCAGAAGCTCGTCGAGATCGCCGACAAGACGGGCGGCATGGGCGCGCTCACGACCTACGAGCAGGGCGGCAACGCGTACTTCGAGATGTTCCGGAAGTACTGCCAGGATCCGGTCGCGAACAACCTGCCCCCGCAGGCAGAGCGGTGCGACGAGATCGCGTACAACGCGGCCAAGTCGTTCCAGGCGGCGCGTCTCCTCGCGAAGGCGATCGCGGCGCGTCGTGCGCTGCTCGAGTTCGACGCGAAGACCAACGGCAAGTCGCAGCTCGCCAAGAAGGCGACCTACGAGATCGGCGGTAACTACCAGGCCATCGCGGTGTACGAGCTCGCGGCCGAGTGGTTCGAGCGCTACCAGAAGGCGGACCCCAGCGCAGAGAAGGCCGACCAGGCCCTGTCCGACGCCGTGCTCCTCCGTCTTGGTCTCGGCATGGAAGAGCAGGCCATCGACGACGCGCGCGTCTTCACCCGTCAGTACGGCGCGAAGAAGCCGCAGCAGACGGCGCAGATCGCATTCGCGGTCGGCGCTCACTACGCGGAGAAGGAAGACTGGGCGGCCGCGAAGGGCGCGCTCTCCGGCTCCATGGGCGTCATCGACAAGGCCGCGCCGGACATCCGTGTCCAGGCGCACGCCACCCTCGCGCGCGTGCTCTCCAAGTTCAAGGATGGCGGCGGTCAGGCGAAGGGCGAGTACGCGAAGGTTCGCGCCCTCTGGGCGGATCCCGCGGACGCAGAGGCGAAGATCCGCGGCGGCTACCCGGGCGAGGACGCCGGGCAGCAGGACAAGCGTCTCGCGAAGGCGCTCATCGCCGTGGGCGAGGCGTTCTTCTACTCGGCCGAGGAGGCCCGTCGTGCGACGGTCGACCCGATCAAATTCCCCGAATACAAGGGCGCCGGAACCAAGGATGAAGTGCTGAAGCACATCAATACCAAGGTGAAGGACTGGTACATCAAGAAGACGGACGCCATCAAGAAGGTGGAGCCGGAGTACGTCAAGATCCTCGAGCTCAAGCCGGTGCCTCCGCCGCGCTGGGTCATCGCGGCTGGCTCTCGCGCCGGTCTCATGTGGGGTGACTTCGTGGACGACTTCCGCAAGGCGCCGATCCCCGAAGCCTGGAAGAAGGACCCCGAGATCCGCGGCACGTACTACGACGCGCTCGACGGCGCGAGCGAGCCCTTCAAGAGCGGCAACGCAAAGCCTGCGCTCAAGAAGTGCCTCGATCTGTCGGTGAAGTACCAGTACTTCGACGAGTTCTCGCGTAACTGCGAGGTCTGGCTGGCGAAGAACTACAAGGCCGAATACCACGTCGTCGACGAGCTGCGCGGAGCGCCCACGCTCTCCAACAGCGGTCTCGACGAACGTTCTCCGCCCGTCCTCGTTGGCGGTGCCTTCTGGCACCCCGTCGTCGCGGCACCGGAGAAGAACGCAGGCGGCACCGCGAGCGGTGGCGGCGACGACAACAAGGGTGGCGATGCGAAGGGCGGCGATGCCCCGCCGCCGAAGAAGCCCAAGGGCGGCGGGAAGAAGTGAAGGAGCTAGTCATGAAACGTGTACACTACATTCTTTCTGGCGCACTCATCACCCTGGCGCTCGCTGCATGCGGCGGCAACAAGCCCGAGGCCGACACCGGCGGCACGAAGAAGCCGCCGCCCGGTGGCGGCACGCCGACCGAGTCGGTCTCCAAGAACGCGGAGGAGAAGTTCAACGCGGCGATGGAGGTCTTCGTTGGTCACGACAAGACCAACGACTGGACGGACGAGACGTGCGCTTCGGTCGCGAAGGCATTCCAGGATGCCGCGGCGGAGATGAAGTCTGGGAAGTTCCCGGAGGCCACCTTCAACGCGGGTCTCGCGTACCAGCGCTGCGGCAACGACAAGGAAGCGCGCGCGCGCTTCGAGAAGACGCTTGCGGACGACCCAAACTTCTCGTCGGCTCGTGCGCAGATCGCGCTCTACAAGTACAAGGCCGACTCGAACGAGGACGGCGTCATCGCGGAGCTCCAGCAGGCCGTTCTGGACGCCAAGTTCCAGAACGTCCCGGCGCTCGTGAACCTCGCGATGTTCCAGATGCAGCGCGACGGCTCCACCGGGGTCCAGGGCTGCAAGGACGACTTCGAGTGCGCGAAGCAGAACCTGCAGCGCGCGCTCGCGATCGACGACGCGTTCATGCCCGCCTTCAACCAGCTCGCGCTCTACTACTTCTCGCAGGCGAAGAAGCGCGCGGGTGCGATCAAGTCGTCACAGAAGGGCGGCCGCGGTCGACAGATCGCCACGAACGCCGCGATGGGTAAGCGCGCGGACGTGCAGCAGCTCGAGCTCGCGGCGCTCGTGTGCTCGCAGGCCATTCGCAAGAACCCGAACTACGCTCCGATCCACAACACCGCCGGTCTCATCCAGAACGAGCTCGGGCAAGTGAACAGCGCCGTCGGTGAGTTCGCGCAAGCCGCCAAGCTCGATGCGAAGTTCTTCGAAGCACAGATGAACTACGCGGCCGTCAACCTGTCGTTCCGCGGGTTCGATCAGGCAGCAGGCGCCTACAAGAAGGCGCTCGAGATGCGCCCGAACGACTACGACGCGCACCTCGGAAACGCGCTCGCGCTCCGCGGCCTCATCAACGACTCGAACTACGACGCGCAGGTCCTCGCCGTTCAGGCGGAGCTCGACACGTGCAAGAAGCTCGATGCGAACCGTCCCGACGCCTACTACAACGAGGGCATCCTCACGCAGGAGTACAAGGCGAAGGCTGGCGGCGGCAAAGAGAAGACGATCGCGGCGCTCAAGCAGGCGACCACGATCTACCAGACGTTCCTCGACAAGGCCGAGGGCAAGGCCGAGTACGACGGCGCCGTGAAGCGGACGCGTGGCAACGGCGACAAGAAGGATCTCGGTCGCATGGGGGACATCGACGACACCATCAAGTTCCTCGAGCTCCCTGGTCCCGAGCAGACTGCACCCCCGGCTGGCCCCGCGGCTCCTCCTGCAGGTGGCGCCAGTGCAGCCCCCGCGGCCGACTCTCCGGCCCCGGCAGGCGGTGCGGGCGCAGCGCCTGCTCCCGCAGCTCCGGCTCCGGCTCCGGCCAAGTAGTCCGACCCGAAAAGTAGCGGAAAGCTCGAGAAATCGAGCGTTTCGCTGCGGGTTTGGGGCTCTCCCGATCCAGCCCCAGCCAACTTTTCGTCTGCCTTTTTTGTCGCTGTGGGAACCTTTCCCGGGCCCCCGTGTCGAACTCTGCGAGCACCAAGACCCGTTCTGCATGCGAAGGCAGCAGACCGGATCAATGGCCGGATCAAAGGTCGGATCAAAGGCCGGCCAGAGTTGGGCATCTAAAGGGATGGCACCCGGGCAGGACGGATGTACACTGACACTGGAATTGTACCCCGCTTTTCTCGCGTGATTTTAACGACTAAGGTTCAGATCGGAAACTCCGACGTGGACCAAACGCACGGACCATCTGCCCAAAGGATCTCCATCATGACCTTCAATGCAAAGCGACTCGTTCTCGGAATCGTGATCGGTGCAGCGATGCTCGCGCTCGCGCCCACCAGCGCGTTCGCTCAGGCTGCCACCGCAGGCGCGCCCGCAGCGAAGGACTCTGGCGGCAAGAAAGACGGCGATGGATACGGCTACGAGTTCTCGGACGACCCGCTGAGCGGCGGTGGTTTCGGTCCGAACGACGCGACGATTCGCGTTCGTCCTGGTCCCGTGCGCACGACCCTCATCCGCCCCCGCACGTCCTTCGTGCCGGAGATGCTGAAGTCGGTCGAAAACTTGTAATCTACATGTGATTCCGCGCACATTTACCGCGCGAAATCAGACTGAGTGATGGCTGTGGCTGCTTGGCAGCGGAAGGTGTTTCACGATGGAAGGCAAAGCGAAAACAGCGCTGACGTTCGGGCTCTACCAGGGCGGTGAGCTCGTGCGCCGCGAGGTCGTGGCTCAGGACATCGTCAAGGTCGGCAAGGACCCTCGCAGTCACCTGCGCGTCGACGACGAGCTCGCATCGCGTATGCATGCCGTCATCGAGGTCGCTTCTCCGGAAGACATCACGCTGATCGATCTCGGCAACGAGCCGGGCACGCTGGTCAACGGACAGCGCGTGAACAAGTGCAAGATCCGCCCGGGCGACCAGGTGCAGATCGGCTCCACCACGATTCACCTCGAGGCAGCCGAGTCCGCATCCATCGCGCCGCCGCCGGTCGTGCAGCAGGCTGCACCGCCGCCGCAAGAGGCGTTCGTGGCGCCCGCGGCCGCGACCACGCAGGTCGGTGCGCCCGCGTTCGCTCCGCCCCCGGCGTTCGTTCCCCCGGCGGCGTTTGTTCCCCCGGCCCCCCCCATCGACAACCCGTTCGCCGGTGCCCAGGCAGGGATGGGCGCAGCGCCCGCGGCCAATCCGTTCGCAGCGTCGGCGGCAGGCGCGCCCGCAGCGAACCCGTTTGCCAACGCAAACCCGTTCGCGGCCGCAGCGAATCCCTTCGTCGCATCGGCGACCGACCAGTTCGGCGTCAACGCGCCGGGCGGCTCCGATTCGTTCGACCCGAGCCAACCCTTCACCTACTCGATGGTGAAGTCCGGTCCGGACGTCAGCCCCGACGAGGTCGAGGTCCCGCACCTTGCCGCTGTCGAGGTCATGGTGATGTGGGATCAGAACGTCCTTCACTGCGACGTGCTCACGCCCGTGCGTTCGTACTTCGTTGGTGAGGAAGCCGGCCCCAACCTCGGCTGCGACTACGTCGTCCCGAGCGAGACGCTAGGCACCACGCGCGCTCCCATCGTCGTGTCTCGCGGCGGTAGCGGCGCGGCGCTCGTCATTCTTCCGCGCACCACGGGCAATGTCGAGATCCCCGGTCAGGGCAAGATCACCCTCGCCGAGCTCGTGCAGTCCGGTCGCGCGCGTCCCTCTTCGGAGATGGGCGGCGCCTACGAGTTCGATCTCCCGCCGGGCGCAAAGGCCCGCATGGAGCTCGAGGGCTCGGGGCTCGGCTTCCAGATCACTGCAGGCAACGCAGGCAAGGCGCCCCCCGCGGGCGTGCTCGCAAGCCTCGAGCCCGCGTCGTTCCTCTTCGTGGGTCTCTCCGCGCTCCTTCACCTTGGCGCGATCAGCGTGTTCGCGTTCTTCATGCCGAAGATGAACGGCGACGACGCGGAAGCGATCGACCGCGACCAGATCCTCTTCATGCAGAAGATGCTCAACGCCGCTGCAGAGCGTGAGCAGGAAGAGAAGGAGACCGAGGTCACCGCCGACAACTCCGACAACAAGGAGGGCGGCACCGGTACGCGAGCCAAGGGCGAAGAAGGCTCGATGGGTAACCCGAACACGCAGGCCACTGGCCACAAGTTCGGCGTCCAGGGTCCGAAGGACAATCCCGATCCGCACATCGCTCGTCAGGCTGCGCTGAAGGAAGCGGCGGAGTTCGGCATGATCGGCCTCCTGAACGTGGGCGCCGGCGGCGACCCGAACGCTCCGACGGCCCCGTGGGGTCGTGAAGAGTCGCTCGGTAGCGATCCGATGAGCGCGCGCGGCAACATGTGGGGCGACGCCATCGGCGACTCGTTCGGCGCAGGCGGCCTCGGCCTCTCCGGCGTCGGCGAAGGCGGCGGCGGTCGCGGCGAAGGCATCGGCCTTGGCAACGTCGGCACCATCGGTCACGGCGCCGGCACCGGCACCGGTCAGGGCTTCGGCAACGGCCACGGTCGTCTCGGTGGAGCGCACGCGACCAAGTCGCCCACGCTTCGTCAAGGCGCCACGCAGGTCAACGGCCGCCTCCCGCCGGAGGTCATCCAGCGTATCGTTCGGCAGAACTTCGGTCGCTTCCGTCTCTGCTACGAGAACGGTCTGCGCACCAACCCGAACCTCGCCGGCCGCGTGCAGGTGAAGTTCGTCATCGACCGCTCGGGTTCGGTCTCCACGTCGCAAGACGGCGGCTCGGACCTCCCGGACAACAGCGTCGTGTCGTGCGTCGTTCGCGGCTTCGGAAACCTCTCGTTCCCGCAGCCCGAAGGCGGCATCGTCACCGTCGTATACCCCATCATCTTCAACCCCGGCGATTGATTGACGGGCGCATCTTGGCGGGCCTCGACACGTGAGGCTTCGTTTTGGGCTCCGGGGCGTGCTCACGTACCAGAGTACGTTCCGCGCGCTCCTCGCCCAAAGCCTCGCCTGACGTGCCGATTCCCGCCAAGCTGCACCCGTCAATGCTGAATTGATGGGTGTGGGGGATGTGGACTGCACGGGTCGGGGGCATGTGTAGACTGCACGCGTGTGTGGACTGCACGCGTGTGTGGACTGCACGCGTGTGTGGACTGCACGCGTGTGTGGACTGCACGCGCCGTCGTCACCGACGTCGCGGTCAGGGCTCTCGTCGTGGTTGTGAATGCGGTGGTTTTCCTTCGGGGGGCCGCCGCTTTCGTTTTGTGCGATGATTGTGGGATGCGTTTCCCGCTCGTCTTTGCGGTTGGGCTCGTTGCTGTTGGTGCTTTGGTCGCCTGTGAAGGGGACTCTCCCGGTGGCGGGGGTTCTCAGTCCGATGGTGGCGGCGGTGGCGGTGGCGGTGGTGGCGGTGGTGGTGGCGGCGGTGGTGGGGGCGGGAATGGGGAGGGTGGTGGTGGTGGGGGCGGCGATGGTGGGGGTGGGGGCAGCATGCTGCACCATCCTCCCAGCGTGGCTCCGACCAAGACGTGTAGCTACACACCCGATGGTGGCGGGTTCTTCTCTCTGACGTCTCCCATGGGCGCGTACTTCGTTCGGCTGCCGAAGGGGTACGACAAGACCAAGCCAACGCCCGTGGTTGTCTCGGAGCATGGGTGCGGGGACAACGCTGGCAACTTCGTCACGTGGGCGTCGGCGCCCTACAACGACGTGATGAACATGCGCCAGAACGACTTCCAGTCGTACATCGGCATTGCGGTCGAGGACAGCGCCGGTGGCTGCTGGGACATCGGGCACGGCGACAAGGTGCTCGCGGCGCTTGATGACGCCGCGAGCTGCTTCTACGTCGATCAGGCGCACGTCACGATCGCGGGGTATTCGTCAGGCGCGGGCGTGGCATACCAGGTGGGGCTTGCGCACGCGGAGCGCTTCTCCGGCATCCTGATCCTGAACGGCGCCCTCTACGACACGGGCTCCATGGAGAGCTCGCTCCTCGCGAACGCGGCATGGAAGATCAACATCGCCCACCTGGCCCACGACAGCGACGGCGACTACCCGCTCGCCATGGTCCAGGCCGACTGGTCGAAGATCACCGCTGCAGGCTTCCCCCTCCAGACCTCCCACGCCCCAGGCACGCACGATGGAGCAAGCAAGGACTGGTACTCGTACCTGCTACCCAAGATGACCGCGTGGACCGCGCCGTGACCCCCAAATCCGCAGCTCTTGCTGTGAAAATCCTCTCGCTCTTTTTCGTCGAGTTTCGAGGCAATCCTGGGTAACGTGCGCCGTACATGAAGCTCTCGAACTTCGTCCACGCTCCGCTCCTCGCCATCGGTCTCACCGCGCTCGCCGGGATCACCGGCTGCAGCCGCAACAACATCGAAGCGGTCAACCTCTCGAACGAGGGAGACAAGGCGAAGGGCTCCAACATCGACGAGGCGATCTCGAAGTACGAGCAGGCGACGCAGCTCGACCCGACGAACCATCGCATCCTGTGGAAGCTCGCGAAGGCCTACGAGAAGAAAGAGGCGTGGGACAAGTGCGGGCAGACCGCCAAGAAGGCGCAGACCCTCGCGCCCAGCTACGCGAACTACTACTTCGAGCAAGGGCTCGCGAGCGCGCGTATCGCGGGCAAAGAGAAGACGGGCGGCAACTGGGCGGAGCCCAAGGGTCCTCTCGAAGAGGCCACGCAGAAGGACCAGAACCTTGCGGATGCTCACTTCGAGCTCGCGGAGGTTCTTCTTCACCTCGACGACGAGGCCGGTGCGCTGCGCGAGTACTCGAAGGCGATCGACGTCCAGCCAGACAACACGCAGTTCTATGTCCCGCTCGCGGACCTCTACCTGCGCCTCAACCTGATCGACGAGGCCGAGAAGGTCGTTCGCGAGGGCATGGGCTTCGTGAAGGAGTCTGACCCGAAGGGGCAGTTCGCGATGCACAGCCTCATGGGCGCGGTCTTCGACGCGCGCAACCAGCCCGAGGGCGCCCTCAAGGAGTACGACCTCGCGCGGAAGGCGTGCGGTACTTGCACCGATCCGGGCCAGGCCATCGCGTTCTTCAACCTCGGCGCCGCGTATGCACAGCAGAATCCGGCGCAGACCAGCCAGGCCATGCAGAACCTCCAGAACTTCCACAAGATGATCTGCAAAGGTGGCGCGAAGGCCCGCTACGAGGACCAGTGCGCTCAGGCGCAACAGCTCGCCCAGAAGGTGGGCGGCAACCTGCAGTGAGACGCGGACGCTGATTGAGGCTGCCTTCGCGGACTGCCGCGGACTACAAGGTCCCCGGAATGTCAAGCATCGATGCTCTGCCTACAGCAGGTCCCGCGGCCCCAACTTCATGTGGGGCGGCGGGTATTTTGTGCATGGAACTCCCCACATGGCCGCGGTGCTCTGATACCGTGGAAGTCCGCGAATTGGGTCCGTCGCCGTTTCTGAACGTGCGCCGCTTGATGTAGCAAGCGGCAAGCAAGCAGGCGCGTGCGGGCGGTCCCTTTCGAACGTCGATACCCGAGGAATCATGGATCTGATGGAGCGTCTCAGTTACCTCGAGAACGTGCGTGATTGGCAGGGGCTCGTCGAAGAGCTCGAACGCGGAATTGCCTCCGCGACCGCCAACGACGCGAAAGCCGCGCTGCATTTGAAGCTCGCGCAGGTTCTCGACGCGAAGTTCCTGGCCGGCGTGAAGGCGCTGAAGCACTTCCAGGACGCGTACAAGCTGAACCCGGCGCTGGCGGAGAGCCTGGAGCTCGCGCGCCAGATCTACTGGGACCTCGGCAAGCTGAACATGGTTCAGAAGCTCATCGAGCTGGAGCTCAAGTCCATCAAGGACGGCGCTCGCGCGAGCGCCCTGCTCCTCGAGCTCGGCGACGTGCTCTGCGACCTTGGTGACTACGACAAGGCGACCGCCACCTACGCCCGCGCGCTGGCTGCATCGTCTGGCGCGAACGAAGAGGCGAGCCTCTGCCTCGAGGACGCACAGGTCGACAGCTCATCGTGGCAGCCGCGCATCTCCACGATCCTCCAGTCCGCTTCCAGCACCGACGACAGCGTCGCGCGCGGTCGCCTTTTCCTCCGCGGCGTGCGCATCGTTCGTCGCTTCGCGCCCGAAGAGGTCGAGTCGTTGCTCGAGCGCTCGTACTCCGCGGACCCGCGCAACCGCCAGGTCGCGGCGCTCTACGAAGGCATGATGATGGAGGCCGGTCGCACCGAGGACCTCTCCTCGCTGCAGACCAAGGTGCTCGCCGGCATTGGCAAGAGCGAGGCTGGTTCGAGGGAGCGCGCGGAGATCGCGTGCGTGTTCGGCACGCGCTGGGTCTCGCGTCACCAGAACGTCGACGTGGGCACGCGCTTCCTCGAGGAAGCGATCAAGCTCGACCCGACGAAGGAAGGGGCGTTCCAGTACCTCCGCGATGCGTACGGAAAGAAGGGCGGCGACTGGGATCGCGTCCTCACGCTGGCCGAGGAAGCCGCCACGCATGCCGGCAACAACGGCAACGCGAGCTTCTTGCTCGCGCAGGCTGGTCTCATCGCATGGCGTCAGCTCGGCAACCTGCCGCGTGCCCGCATGTGCTTCGAGCGCCTCAGCGCGCTCGCGCCGGAGCACCCGCAGCTCCGCGCCTTCGAGGCCCAGATCGGCGAGACGCTCGGCAACCCGGACGGGATGACGAAGGCGACCGCGCCGCCTCCCACGGTCGTACAGACCGCGCCGCCGCCCGCGGGCTACAAGGCCTCCACGCCACCGGCATCGCAAGAAGCGCCGATGACGCCGCACGTGCAGGCGCCGGAAGCGGTCGTCGCAGAAGCACAAGCCGCCTCCGCGCCTCCGCCCGCGGCAGACCCCGAGCCCGAGGTTGCGCACGCCCCCGAGCATGCGCCGTCCCCGCACGCAGAGGTCGTCGATACGTCGATGCCGCTGCCGGCAATGGCTTCCGAGGCGCCCCCTCCTCCTCCTGTGGAAGCCTCCCCAGCCCCTCCGCCCGCAGCAGTTGCAGCAGCGCCCGTCGCAGCAGCAGCAGCCGCGGATTACGATCCCGCGAAGGTCGAGGAGCTGAAGGCTCTCGCCGAGAAGCAGGAAGCCAACAAGCGCTACAACGAGTACGTCAAGACGCTCCTCCAGATCGCGGCGATGGTGCCCGACGCCTTCGAGAAGGTGGAGCTCTACATGAAGGCCGCCGACCTCTACGTCGGCAAGTTCGCGAACCAGGCCGAGGCCGTGAAGGCGTACGAGCAGGTCATCGCGCTCGACCCCGACAACGCGCAGGCCGTCGACTACCTGCGTCAGATGTACGAGAAGCGTCGCGACTGGGAGAAGCTCCTCGGGCTCTCTCGCCGCGAGGCCGAGCGCATCATGAACGGCCCGGAGCGCGCCGCGAAGTTCCTCGAGATCGCGAAGCTCGCGACCGAGCGCGTGAAGAAGCCGGACGTCTGCATCGAGCTCTGGCAGGAAGTGCTCGACAGCGATCCGTCCAACGTCGAGGCGCTCGGGGCGCTCGGCGGTCTCTACGAGCGCTCCAAGGAGTTCGACAAGCTCGTCGACGTCCTGGAGAAGCAGGCCGAGCACACGTACGAGCCCGCCGCGAAGATCCAGATCCTCACGAAGCTCGGCACGTACTACGGCGACAAGCTCAACAACGACGAAGGCGCCGTCAACGCGTGGCGCCTGCTCCTCACCCTCGATCCGAACGATCGCAAAGCGCAGGAGGCCCTCAAGAAGAAGTACCTCGCGCTTGGTCGCTGGGACGACCTCGAGGTCTTCTACGCCGAGAGCGGCAAGTGGGACGAGTTCATCCGCGTCCTCGAGCAGCAGGAAGCGAAAGAGACCGATCCGCAGGCGAAGATCTCGCTCCTCTTCAAGATCGCCGAGCTCTGGGCAGACAAGAAGCAGAAGAACGATCGCGCCGCGAAGGCGTACGAGAAGGTCCTCGAGCTCGAGGCCCAGAACCTCCGCGCCGCAGAGGCGCTCATCCCGATCTACACGGCCGCCAACAACAGCAAGGCGCTCGCAAACGCGATCGAGGTGAAGCTCGGTCACGAAGCAGATCCCACCACCCGCATCGCGCTGCTGCGAGAGGTCGCTGGTCTCTACGAGTCGAAGGTCAAGGAGCCGCAGAAGGCGCTCGACCGTTACATCGCCGCGTTCGATCTCCTCCCCTCGGACGAGCAGACCGCGACCGACATGGAGCGCGCGGCCAAGGCCATGAACGGCTGGGACCGCGTCATTGCGGGCTACGCCACGGCGATCGACAACGCCGACAACGCCGCCGACATGGACCTCGCCATCGCGCTACGTCTGCGTCAGGGGCGCGTGCTCGTCGAAGAGATGAACCGCATCGACGACGCGCTCGGCGTGTACCGGGCGGTCTACGAGAAGGACAGCGAGAACGCGATCGCGCTCGGCGCACTCGAAGGCCTCTACCGTCACACCGGCAAGTTCGGCGAGCTCCTCGGCATCTACGAGAAGAAGCGCGAGATGGCCGGTCCGGACGAGCGCAAGGCGATCTCCTACGAGATCGCGAAGCTCTACGAGACGGAGATCAAGGACGTCGACAAGGCGATCGAGACCTACGTCCAGATCCTGGACGAGGAGCCCACGGACATCGCGTCCCTCGGCGCGCTCGACGTCCTCTACGGAAACCTCGGTCGGTGGGAGCCCTACGTCGACGTTCTCCGCCGCCGCATCGAGCTCGATGCGACGGAGAAGGAGCTGATCGACCTCAAGTACCGCCTCGGCCAGACGCAGGAGAAGCACCTCTCCGACGCCGCGCCCGCGCTCGAGAATTATCGCGAGATCCTCTTCCTGGACGCGCAGCACGAAGGCGCGCGCCTCGCGCTCGAGAACCTCCTCACGAACGAGGATCTCCGCGGTGAGGCCGCCAGCATCCTCGAGAACATCTACGAGGAGCGCGCCGACTGGACGAAGCTCATCTTCTCCCTCGGCATCCTCTCGCAGGCTCAGCATGACGTGGAGAAGCGCGTCACGATCCTCCGGAAGATCGCGCGCGTGGCGTCCGATCAGCTGCAGGATTTCGCGCAGGCCTTCCGCGCGCTCTCGCAGGCGCTCACCGATGCGCCGGAGAACGCCGACACACGCCAGGAGATCGAGGCGATCGTCACGCACTCCAACGCGTGGACGGAGCTCGTTGCTCTGCTCGAGCAGATCGCGTCGGGCGCAACGGACGCCGCGCTCGCGCGCGAGTACTGGATGCAGCTCGCCCGCGTGAATGACACGCAGCTCCAGCAGGTGGACGCGGCAGCGCGCGGCTACACGAAGGTGCTCGGCCTCGACCCGTCGGATGCAGAGGCACTGGACGCGCTCGAGCAGCTCTTCTTCCGCACGCAGCGGTGGAAGGACGTCATCTCCGTCATCGAGAAGCGCATCGAGCAGACCACGGACGCAGCACGGACCGAGGCGCTCTATGCGCAGATGGCCCGCATCTACGACGAGGCCCTGGGGCAGCCCGGCGACGCGGTCAGCTGCTACAAGAAGGTCCTCGAGCTCGACCCGACCGCCCTCGCAGCGCTCGCGGCGCTCGACGCGCTCTTCTCTCGCCAGAAGATGTGGGGTGAGCTCGCCGAGAACCTCGAGGCGCAGCTGCAGCTCGCTGCGAGCGACGAGAGCCAGCTCAGTCTCATGCTCCGCCTCGCAGCGCTGCGTGAGAGCGAGATGGGCCAGATCGACGTCGCGATCGAGGGCTACCGTGCCGTGCTCGAGCGCGACATGCAGAACCAGGCTGCCTTCAGCGCTCTCGAGCGCCTCGGGCAGGACGCTCGCCACGAGCTCGTCATCGCGGACCTCCTCGAGCCGATGTACCGGCACCTCGGGGACTACGCGAAGCTCATCGGCGCGCACGAGGTCCAGGTCCGCCGCAGCGATGACGTGTCGCGCAGGGTGGAGCTCCTTCACCAGATCGCGCAGCTGTACGAGGACGCCGCCGGCGATCTCAATGCCGCGTTCGACACGCTCGTCCGCGCCTTGAACGAGGACCCCGCGAGCGAGCTCACGCAGCAGCACCTCGATCGCGTGGCACGCGTGACGGGACGCTTCGCGGATCTCGCGCACGCATTCGAGGTCCTCGCCCAGAAGGCGCAGGATCCGCAGCTCGCCAGCTCGCTCTTCATGACGAGCGCCCGCGTGTTCGAGAACGACCTCGGTCAGCTCGACACCGCGATCGCGCACTACCGCAAGACGCTCGAGATCGACGCGCAGAACCTCGCGGCGGCAGAGTCGCTCGAGCGCCTGTTCCGTCAGACGGAGCGTTACGCGGAGCTCTCGCAGATCCTGCAGGTGAAGGCAGAGATCCTCGAGGACACGCAGGCCAAGAAGGAAGCGCTCTACCAGGCCGCTGCCATCGAAGAAGACGTGCTCGAGAAGCCGGAAGCGGCCATCGGCGTCTACAAGAAGGTCCTCGGCATCGACGAGGACGACATCCGCGCCCTCGACTCGCTCGTGAAGCGGTATCTCGGGCTCGGCGCCTGGAAGGACCTCCTCGCGGTCTACGCGAAGAAGGTCGACCTGGTCGCCGACCCCGAAGAGAAGAAGCGCATCTACTACCAGGTCGGCGCGGTCTACGAGCGCGAGCTCCAGGATCTGCACAACGCGATCGACACGTACCAGAAGATCCTCGAGCTCGATCCGGACGACCTCCAGGCGCTCTCGCGTCTGGACGTCCTCTACGAGCAGGCAGGGAACTGGGCAGAGCTCCTCTCCGTGCTAACGCGCGAGAGCGAGATGACGAACGATCCGAGCGAAGCGGTGAGCTTCCACTACCGGATCGCCGAGCTGTACGAGAAGAAGCTCGAAGACGTCGCGCGCTCGATCGAGCTCTACGCGGAGATCCTCGGGCAGCAGCCCGACCACGAGCCCACGCTCGTCGCCCTCGAAGGACTGAAGTCCGGCGATCGCGATCCGCTCGGCGCCGCGGCCGTCCTCGAGCCCGTCTACGAAGGCGCGAGCGACTGGACGAAGCTCGTCTCCGTTCACGAGGTCCAGGTCCAGCACGCCACAGATCCGTTCCAGAAGGTGGACCTGCTCCATCGCATCTCTCGCCTCTACGAGGATGCGCTGGACAACCACGGCGCCGCGTTCGACACGTACGCGCGCGCGCTCGGCTTCGACAACGGCAACGACTCCACGCTACAGAACCTGGAACGCCTCGCGATGACCGTGTCGCGCTGGCCGCACGTGGCGCAGCTGTACGACGCCGAGCTCGACAAGCTCGGAGAGAACCGCGAGCGCTTCGTGGAGCTCGGGCTCCGCACCGCGCAGATCTTCGAGGTCCAGCTCGAGGACGTGGACAACGCCATCGTGCGCTACCGGCGCGTGATGGAGGTCGACGCGGAGAACCAGCAAGCGGTCAGCTCGCTCGACCGGCTCTACGTGCAGACGGAGCGCTGGGCGCAGCTCGCCGAGATCCTCACGCGCGAGTCCGAGATCGGTCAGTCGCCCGATCAGATCCTCGAGTTCAAGTACCGCCTCGGTCAGGTCCACGAGAACCACCTGAACAACCTCGACGCGGCGATCGCTGCGTACAGGGACGTGCTGAACGCCGCCCCCGAGCACATCACCACGCTCGCCGCGCTCGAAGGCCTCTTTGCGCGCGTCGTGAAGCAGGTCGAGATCGCGGAGATCCTGGAGCCCCTCTACCGTGCAGCGGCCGAGTGGGAGAAGCTCTCGCGCGTCTACGAAGCGCAGCTCACGCACATCCCGGTGGCGAAGCCCGCTTCAGGTGATGAGAGCGTCGGGGTCGGTGGTCAAGAAGACCGTCTTGCGGCGTATTATCGCATCGCGGAGGTCTACGAGGAGAAGCTCCTCGATCAGGCCCAGACACTGAACACGTACGTGCGTGCGCTCAAGGAGTACCCGCTCGACGACAAGGCAGGAGAAGAGGCGCCGCGCCTTGCTGCAGCGATCGAGCAGGGCTGGGAGAGCCTCGCGAACGCGTACGCCGACATCGTCGGTGCGCATCAGGATCCGCTCGTGCAGCGCACGATCGGCCGTCGCCTCGCGAAGACTTTCGAGGACGAGCTCGGCGACGTCGACAAGGCAGAGGAGACGTACAAGTACGTCCTCGGCGTCGACCAGCACGACACCGAGGCGCTCGCCAACCTCGATCGCATCTACCTCTCGACCGAGAACTGGCCGAACCTCGCCCAGATCCTCGAGATGCGTACGCAGGCGCCCGCAGAGGAGATGGATCTCATCGAGCTCTTCGCTCGATTGGGAGAGGTCTACGAGGCACGTGTCGCGGACGTCCCGAACGCAACCCGCGCGTTCCGCAGGATCTTCGACAAGCTCGACAAGGCCCACGAGGGCGCGATCGCCGCGCTCGCGCGGATCTACGAAGGGCAGGGCGCCTGGACCGAGCTCATGACGGTCTACGAGCGCGAGCTCGAGAACGCCTCGGGTGACGTCGCAGAGGCCGAGATCCGCGCCAAGATCGCGCATCTCGCATCCGACCGCCTGAGCGACCCGACCCGCGCGGTCGACACGTGGAAGATCGTCCTTGATCTCCGCGGCGAAGATCCCGAGGCGCTCGGCGCGCTCGCCAACCTGTACGAGTCAGGCGAGTCGTGGCGTGAGCTCGTCGACGTGCTCGAGCGCGAGTTCGACATCGCGAGCGAAGACGAAGTTCGCGTGACGATCCTCGCGCGTCGTGCGCAGACGTTCACCGCGAAGATGAACCGCGATGACCTCGCCCTCGAGGACTGGACGCGGCTCCTCGACATCGACTTCGCGAACCTGGGCGCGCTCCGCGCGATCGCAGCCATCCGTCGTCGTCAGCACGACCCGAACGAGCTCGTCTCGGCCCTCCACCAGATGGTGGATCGCGCCGCAGCGAACCTCGAGGCCACAGAGCTGAAGGAGATCTTCCGCGAGCTCGGCAAGACCTACGGCAACGAGCTCCAGCAGCCCTTCGACGCCGCCGATGCGTGGCGCAAGCTGCTCGAGGTCGGCGCTGACTTCGAGGCCATGGACGCCCTCGAGGCCATCTACAAGAGCGAGGAGCGCTGGACGGACGTCATCGACGTCAAGATGCAGCGTGCCGCCGCGCTCGAGGAGCCTGCGCAGAAGATCGCAGAGCTCAAGGGCGCAGCTGCGCTCTGGAACGATCCGGTCAACGAGTATGACAAGGCAACACCGGCCTGGCAGAAGATCCTCGAGATCGAGCCCGCGCACGACGAGGCCTACAAGGAGCTCGAGAAGCTCCACACGCAGGGCGGCCGCTGGGAGCCCCTGATCGAGCTGTACCTCGGTCGGCTCGAGACCCGCGAGGACGTGCACGAGAAGACGGAGCTCCTCCGCAAGATCGCGCGCGTGTTCGAGGAGAAGCTCGACGACAAGAACCAGGCGCTCGACGCGCTCACCAACGCCCTCGGGGAGGACTTCCACGATCGCGAGACCGCGAAGTACCTCGAGCGAATGGCGCAGGCGACGGGCCGCTGGGGCGAGGTCATCCAGACCGCGAACAACTGGCTGCAAGCGCAGACGGAGCCGCAGCAGAAGATCCGTCTCTGCCTGCACCTTGCCAAGTGGTACGGCGACGACCTTGGTCACCCCGAGTACGCGCAGCCCTACTACGCGCAGATCGTCCAGCTCGACCCGAACAACGTCGGCGCGCTGCGCCAGATGGGTCAGCTCTATCGCAAGAACGCCAACTGGCAGCAGCTCGGCGCCACGCTCACGCGCGCGCTCGACGTTGCCGTCGCAGACATCGATCGCAAGGAGATCCTCACGGAGCTCGGCGAGCTGCTCGACTCGCAGATGAGCCAGCAGGACCAGGCCATCACCTACTTCGCGCGTGCGCTCGAAGTGGACGGCCAGTTCATCCCCGCCATCGAGAACCTCGAACGCATCTACGCGGCGCGCGGCCAGAACAAGGACCTCGTCGACGTGCTGCTCCGCAAGGTGCCGGCACTGAGCGAGACCGAGGCCGTCGTCGCCACGAAGCTGCGCATCGGTACGCTCTACGAGCAGATGAGCGAGTCGCAGAAGGCTGCGCAGACCTATCGCGAGGTCACGGATCTCGAGGCGCAGAACCTCCAGGCTCTCCGCGGCCTGGCCCGCGTCTACGAGCTCTTGAACTCGTGGCCCGAGCTCGTGAAGACCCTCGAGCTGGAGCTCGAGGTCGTCACCACGGAGCGTGAGCGCATCGACCTCTTGATGAAGCTCGCCAACCTCCAGGAGGAGCACTTCCTCAAGGCGGACATCGCGGCGCAGCGCCTCGAGCAGGTCATCGAGATCGACCCCTCGAACGAAGAGGCGTACGTCGCGCTCGAGCGCAACTACCGCCGCCTCCGCCAGTGGCCCGAGCTCAATCAGACCTACGAACGCCACATCTCCGCCACGCTCGAGCGCAAGACCAAGGTGGAGCTCTACGGCTTCATCGCCCAGGTCTTCGCCGATGAACTCGACGACACCGAGCACGCGATCGACGCGTACAAGAACATCGTCGACCTTGACGACGTGAACGTGCCGGCGCTCGAGCAGCTCGCAAAGCTCTACGACAAGCTCAACGACGCGCAGAGCGCGATCGACTACATGGGCCGCGTCGCCGAGCTCACGCAGGACACGAAGCAGCGTGTCGAGATGTTCTACAAGATCGGCAAGGCCCTCGACGAGAAGCAGGGCGACCGCGTCTCTGCGCAAGAGCGCTACGAAATGGCGCTCGACCTCGAGCCGGCGCACATCCCGTCACTCGCGGCGCTTCGCCAGATCGCCCTCGACAACTCCGACTACGACAAGGCTGCAAGATACATCGATCAGGAGCAGAGCTACACGGCGGCCCCGCGCCAGCGTGCGAAGCTCCTCATCGACCTCGGCAAGATCCGCGAGGAGATGCTCGGCGATCACGAGAGCGCAGTGCTCGCGTGGGAAGCCGCACACGAGGCAGACCCCGAGAACGAGGAGTCGGCCCTGCCGCTCTCCGACGAGTTCGTGAACCGCGAGATGTGGGACAAGGCCGAGCCGCTGCTCGACCTGCTCGTCCGCAAGGCCGGCAAGCGTGAGCGCGCGGAGCAACACGCGCTCAACAACAAGCTCGGTCTCGTCTCTGCGAAGCTTGGCAAGGACGACAAGTCGTTCAAGGCGTACAGCGCAGCGCACCAGCTGGACCTCACGGATCAGATCACGATCCGAGGCCTCGCCGAAGTGTGCTTCCGCCTGAAGGACTGGGGCGCGGCGCTCACCAACTTCCAGAAGGTGCTCACTTCACTCACCGAGGACGAGACCGCGGAGCGCGCGGACGTCTACTACAAGCTCGGTTGCATCAAGCGCGAGCAAGGGCAGGCGAAGCAGGCGGTCAACAACTTCGAGAAGGCCCTTGGCGTCGACGCGACGCACAGGCTCACGCTCGAGGCGATGGTCTCCATCTTCAATGACCTCAAGGACTGGAAGCAGGTCGTCCAGTACAAGCGCCAGATCCTCGACAACATCGTGGACGGCGAAGAGCGCTTCAAGATCTTGATGGAGATCGGCGACGTCTGGAACGACAACGACAAGAACGCCGCGAAGGCCATCGAGGCCCTCGAAGAGGCGCGCGAGCTCCAGCCGGACAACCGTCCACTGCTCCACAAGATGCTGACCCTCTACGAGGCAACGGCTGCGTGGCCGCGCATGATCGACACCATCATGGCCCTGGCCGAGATGGAGAAGGATGGCGTCCGCAAATCCAAGTTCATCTTCACTGTCGCCCAGCTGTACCGCGACAAGGAAGGCGATCAGGAGCGCGCGGTCGAGCTCTTCAACGAGGCGCTCGATCTCAACCCTGGCTACCTCGAGGCGTTCGAGCGCATCAACAAGATCCTCACCACGTCGAAGGACTGGAAGAATCTCGAGCGCGCGTTCCGCAAGATGCTTCGTCGGCTCTCATCGGCCGGCACCAGCAACCCGGACCTCGAGTTCAACCTCTGGCACAACCTGGGTCTCATCTACCGCGACCGCCTGTCCGACACGAACAGCGCGATCGAGGCCTTCAAGATGGCCACGCGCTACAAGCCGGACGAGGCCGTCGAGCGTCAGATCCTTGCCGAGCTCTACGAGGGCACCGACCAGCTCGAGGCCGCCATCGGCGAACACTCGCTCGTGCTGCAGAAGGATCCGCTCCGCGTGGATCCGTACCGCAGCCTCTACAAGCTCGCTCTCCGCATGCACGACTACGATCGCGCATGGTGCATGTGCGCCGCGCTCTCGTTCCTGCAGCGCGCAGACGAAGAGGAGAAGCGCTTCTTCGAGGACTACCGCCCGCGCGGCATGATCCAGGTGAAGAGTCGCCTCGACAACGAGCAGTGGGTGAAGAACCTCTTCCACAAGGACGAGAACATCTTCATCGGCAAGATCTTCGAGATGGTGACCCCATCGGCTGTCACGGCGAAGCTCACCGCGCTCCAACGCGCGAAGCAGCTCCCCGTGCTCGACCGCCGCTTCAAGCAGGACCCTGCGACAAGCACCGTCACGTTCGCGAAGACCTTCGGTTGGGCCTCGCAGGTCCTTGGCGTGCAGCCGCCGGAGCTCTATGTCCGCAACGACGTCCCGGGCGCGCTCGTCGCGGTGCCGGCGCGTCCGCCCGCCTCTGTCGCCGGTCAGACGGTGCTCACCGGCTTCACGCCGCAGGAGCTCACGTTCATCGTCGGCAAGCACCTCTCGATGTATCGCGGTGAGCACTACATCAAGAACATCTTCCCCACGCTCGGTGAGCTGAAGGTGGTGCTCTTCAGCGCCATCAAGCTGATCCTGGCGGACTTCAACGTGCAGCCCGAGATGGCGCAAGCCGTCAACACGACCGCACAGGAGTTCGCGCGGTACATCCAGCCGGTCGAGCGCGACTCGCTGCGCCTGGTCGTCCAGCGCTTCGTCGAAGACGGAGCAAAGGCAGATCTCAAGCGCTGGATGCAAGCCACGGACATCACGGCGGCGCGCGCCGGCCTGCTCCTCTGCGCCGATCTCGAGATCGCAAAGAAGATCATCGGCGCCGAACCGCAGCTGCCAGGCGACCTGCCGCCCGCAGAGAAGATGAAGGAGCTCCTCGTCTTCTCGGTGAGCGACCAGTACCTCGCCCTACGCAAGACCCTAGGCATCGCCGTCGGGTAGACGGCGCTGGCGGCTCCTTGGTCATCACCGGCGATGGTGCTTGGCTTTGCTCTTGGCGAGCGATTCGGCCTTCGCCTTTACCTTCGGGAGCTTCGACTGAATGAACGGCTGCAGGGCCTCGCGAAGCTGCTGATCGCATTGGTCGAGTCGCGACTGCACGATCGACGCGGCCACGTCGGTCGTGCCCGCGACGAAGATCGCGCCGAGGTCGACCAAGTAGAGCAAGGCGGTGTACGCCGGCTTGCGCGCCTCGTCCGCTAGCTCACGCACCTCGAGCCACCCTCCGAACGAGCCATCGAAGCTCTCGGTCTTGTGACCCTTCGGGATCTCTAGGCCAAGACGCACCTCGACCGGCCACTTCTTGCCGTCGTACCACGACCCCGCAACGACGAGCTGCTTCCGCTGGAGCGGCGTCAGGTCCTTCGGCGAGCGCGGCTTGAATGCGCGCGTGACCGAGAGGTTCAGCGCGGGCTTTGCGGTCACGGAAGGATCGAGCGCCTCGCGGACGATCGGGCTCTTCTTCGCGATCCTGGCGAGCTTCTTTGCGGTCTCGCGCTTCGGCAGGGTGTCGTCGTCACCCATGTGCTTCACGATGTCTCGGCGTCCGCTCGAGCAGACCGGGTTCCTCTGGACCGAGCCCGAGCCATCGCCGCCGTCCCTCGGCGTACGCCGGCATTCCATGATTCGTGATCACGATGTCTTCGAGCGCGAGGAGCTCGGCAATGCTTCGCTGCATCGGCGTCAGCGTCTCGGCGAGGGGTAGCGTGGGGCCGTATTCGAAGCCCGCTGCTTCGAGCGCCCTGTCGACGAGTTTCTCCCGTCCTTCACCTTCGGCCGCCAGGGCTCGCTGGAGCAAAGTGCGCACCTTCACCGGCAACGTCGAGAGGTGCGCAGCGGAAGGTGGGCTGGTCATGGGGACGTGCTTATCATGCAGCCGCGCCTGGGCCCGCACGCCACGCCTGTTCACTGCGCGTGTGTGCGGCGATCTTGGTGTCCTGAATTTTTTTGCGTATTTTTTGGGAGCGACCGCGGACAGCCTTGGTCATGTCCGCGGTCAGCGATAGCGCGCTCGTACCTCCATTGATTCCATCGGGTTGTGTTCCTCTGCATTGATGGAACGCGTCGTGAAGATTGGCTCGTCATGGAGCCGGTCTCGGGAAGTGTGTGCAGTGTACACGCAACCGCGGATGAGCACGGCCGATGGGAAGTCGCGCCGCTCACAAAGAGGAGGATTCAATGTCCAGGGATGATCTCAACGCCACGTTTGGTTCCACTGCGGAGCTCCCGCGATGTGTGGAGCCAGTCAGTCGATGGGTCGCGGAGATCCAGGACGCGGCGGGTATGCGGCGCGTCGATCTTTCCGACCGGCCGCTCGTGTTCGGTTCGTCGCGCACGGCCGATGTCGCGATCAACGATTCGGCGACTAGCGCCCAGCACTGTGAGCTCACCGTGCAAGGCGATCTGGTGCGCGTGCGTGATCTCGGCTCGCGTAACGGCACATACATGAGCGGAGTGCGCGTGGGCATCGGCTTCGGGATCGCGGGGGAGATCGTCTGCGTCGGTCGCTCGTCGATCGCGCTGAAGTCCGCGTCGCCTTTGATGGAGGATTGCTTCGGTGAGCCGCTCCCTGGTGTCATCGGCGGGTCCACGGTCATGCGGCGCCTTGCGCAGTACGTGAGACGCTTCGCCGTCCTGTCGGTGCCCGTCCTGATCCTGGGTGAGAGCGGCTCGGGGAAGGAGCTCATCGCCCGCGCGATCCACACGGAGAGCGGCCGGCGCGCGGATGCGTTCGTCGCGGTCAACGTCGCGGGCGTGCCGCGCGAGCTGATGGAGACGGAGATGTTCGGCCACGAGCGCGGCGCGTTCACGGGAGCCTATCAACGTCATCGCGGCGCCTTCGGCGAGGCAGACGGCGGCACGCTCTTCCTGGACGAGATCGGCGATTTGCCGCAGGAGGCGCAGCCCAAGCTGCTTCGCGCGCTGGACGGCTACGAGGTCAAGGCCGTGGGACAAGAGGGCCGCGGCCGCAAGTTCGACGTACGCGTTGTCGCCGCGACCAACGTGCGGCTTCGCGACAAGGTGGCAGAGGGGAGCTTCCGACAGGACCTCTACCATCGGCTCGAGGCGATCATCGTGAGGGTCCCACCGCTCCGCGACCGCCGGGGTGATCTCGTACAGCTCGTGCCTGCGATGCTGGAGGCGATGAAGCTGCGCGGGGGCACGCCCGAGGTGACCGCAGAGGCGCTCTCGCTGCTCGCCGCGCATGACTGGCCCGGCAACGTGCGGCAGCTGAAGAACGTGCTCTCGCGTGCTGTGGTCGAGAGCAACGGTCCCGTCCTCGACGCAACCGCTGTCCGCAGGGCCGTCTTCCAGAGCGACGAGGACGACGACGTGGACGCGCTCATCCAGATCTCGCAGGGCACCGCGCGCGGCATCCTGGAGCGAAACCAGGGCAACATCAGCCGCGCAGCCAGGGAGGCGGGCATGGCCCGCACGTCGTTCAAGCGGCTTCTCGGCGCGGACGAACTCGCGACCTCGCCTCAGATCGCGTAGACGCCACATTCAACCGAAGGTCGGGTAGGTTACGGGCGTGCGCTTCCGCAACCTCCCACGTGCGCTGGTGCTCCTCTCCGTGGGCGCAGGCTGTTCACGGGGCTGCGGGGACGACACGCCGTCCACGGCCTCAGACGGCGGCGTTCGCGCTGCGGCACGCGAAGGCGCCCTCACAGATGACGCGGCAACTTCGGTGAGCATGTCGCCTGCGGGCGCGAGCATCTTTTCGCTGCCGATTGCCGCAGCGCACGATCCGGCCACACCGCGCTCGTTCGTCGCGGGCCTTCGCGCAGCGGAGAAGAAGATCACGTTGACGCTTGTGGACGAGCACGGCGTCGAGACGTTCCGCACGGATGTGTTCACCGGTGTCGGCTGGTCCTCGGACGCGGAGCTCCGCGTATACGCCGCCGCGCACGGTGCGTGGGTGGTCTGGCGCGGACCGGTGGACGGCGGTCGCACGCAGCGCGCCGTCTTCGTCAATGACGACGGACAGCTCGCATCCGCGGGGACCGACGTCGCGCCTGCTCACTGTGCGATCGGTGACGTGCTGTCCGTCGTTCACGGCGGCGCTGTCGCCATGGTGGTCCCGGATGGCGGCGCGCGGCGCCTCAGGCTCGCGGATCCGTCGGCGGACTTCTCGCTCATGTGTGACGACGGCCGCGTGCTCGTCATGTCGGAGTCGGAGGACGGCGTCTTCGTCGAGGTGCCCGAGGACGGCGGGCTCCGCCGGCACTCCGCGTTCAACGCAGAGTCGGAGGGACGCACCACCGCGCTCTATTCGCACGGCGATCGCGCGGGCATCGTGCGCATCGGCGGCACGCAGGCCACGTTGCGCGAGCTGGAGGATGGCGGCCTCTCCCGCGCGCGCAACCGAAGGCTCGCGATCGACGAGGACGACGACATCGTGGTCGTGGACGCCATTGGGCTCGGGCCGCTGCTGATCACCACGCAGGAAGCAGAGGGCGCGTGCGACGGCGGTGTCGCGCTCGCGCCCCGCGTCTCCGCGGTGCTCGTCCCGCGCGCGATCCCTTCTGGCGATGCGGGCGCGGACGCAGGTGCAGAGGCGGGCGCACCCTTCGTGAGCGCGGAGCTCGCACCGCCGGTCTGCGGAAGAGAGCGTGGCCCGTTCTGGTCCGGAGCCGCGGGAACGGACGTGGTGGTCGCGTGGGGCGAGCGCATCCGTCAGGTGGGCAAGAGCGTCGCGCCCGTGGCCGCCGTGGGCTTCGCGCGCATCCGCGCGGACGGCACCGTCATGGATCGCGGCGTCATCGACCTCTCCGCGGATGCAGTCGTCGATGCATCGTGCGACGCACATGACTGCTACGTCGCAGCGCTTCTACGCCCAAACGGCGACGACGATCAGAAGCCCGAGGCCGTGCGGGTGTTCCCGCTCAGAAGCTCCCAGACACACTGAGCCCGCTGGGCCCGTGCGTGCCGATGCCGACCATCGGCGTGACGTTGATGCTACCGACCGGCGGCGCCGCGCCCTCCGCGTCCTTCTTCGGGGCGAACAGGTACCAGCCGGCCGCGAAGAGAATGCCAGCGCCGGCGACCACACCGGACACGTTGGCCGCGGTGGCGTCCTGGTTCACCTGATCGAGATCGCTCTTGTAGGTGTTGCATGCGCCCGTGAAGTCGGATGCGCCCTTCACGGTGGACGAGCAGATGCCGACGGGGTTGAACCCGCGCTGCTTGGCCGTGCCGCGTATCGTTAGATCCACCGAGTCCGCGCTGCTCTGCGCGTTGCCCTTCGCGACCACGAAGTAAATCGCGCCGATGACGCCAGCGACGAATACGCCGCCACCGATGAACACCGGAATCAACGTCTTCGGCGGCGAGAGAATGTTGCTGGGCTTGCTCGGCGTCTCCACGCCTTTGTCGATCTTCGGGGTCCCGTTGCCCGCGTTCGGATCGGTCGGCGGATTGGTGGGGTCCGGCGTCGCAGGGACGTTGCTCGTGGGCGTGGGGGTCGGCGTGGGCGTGGGGACTGGCGTTGGCACCGGCGTGACGCCCGGCTGGCCAAACTTCACCTGCGCGCGCTGACCAGCAACAACGGTCACCTTCTGCGTGTCGCCCGAGCCGTCCGTTGCGCGCGACTTGAACGTATACGAGCCGGGGTCCAGATCGACGCCCTCACCGAACGGCGCATTGCCGATGCGATCACCACCGACGATGGAGACCTCGGTTCCGGCAGGCGCCTGGATGTCCACGTGACCGACCTTCGCGCGCGCTTCCTCGAGACCGGACTCCGCGTCGTGACGCTGCTGCGGCGTCGGGTTCTGCACCTGGCGAAGGTACTGCTGGAAATACTTGATCGCCTCGAGCGGGTGGTTTCCGCGGAGGCAGCTCTGCGCCAGGTTCAGGAGCACCGCCGGGTGGTTCTTCAGGGCGTATGCCTGGAGAAATGAGGCGCGCGCGGCCTCGAACTGGCCCTTGTCGAACGCCTCGACGCCCTCCTTGAAGCGCGCGCGCGCCTGGACGGTGAGGGGGTCGTCGGCCTGGGCAAACGACACGGCGGGCACCGAGGGCACCGCGACGGAGGTGAACGCGATAAGGAGGGCTGCGGCTACGGCTCGGGTTTTCATGAGGGCACGCTCTTATGCAAGTACCCGCATCGTACCGATGAAACGCAACTCCGTCACGCTTAAGGCGTGCTCAGAACGGGCTGTCGCGAACGATACCGCCGCTGCCCTTCGGGGCGTGGGGGGGCTTGGGCGGCTGGGGGGGCGGGGGTGGCTGGGGAGGCTGAGCCGCCACCGCGCCGCCACCATTGCCGCCCGCGCGCGGGGGGGCCGGCACCGGTACTGCAGCGATGGGCTGAGGCTTGGGGGGAGCCGCTTGAATCGGCGGAGGGGCCTGAGCTGGTTGAGCGGTCGGCTGATCGCCACCGGGTTCGCCGGCCTTGGGAAGCGAGCCGGGCTTCATCACGGGGATGTCCTGGCTGAGCGGGCCCTGGGTCGCGGGGTCGTCCTTCGGAGGAGGCGGAATGTCGTTCTTCGGCCGAGCCTGGCCTGCGCCCAGTCCCGCTGCGGTGAGGTCCTTGGGCGGTGCGTCGCCGAATGCAAACTTGACCGCGATGCCAACACCCGCGAGCGCCACGAGCACCGCGCCAACACCGATGATCATCGGCAGGCTGGACTTCCTCGGGATCGCATACTGGTCGCTGTTGTTGGCGTTCTGCGCTTCCACGATGGGGCGCACGACTGCGGGACGCGCCGGACCACGTGATGCGGACACGCCAACACCAATCGCGGGCGGTCGCTCGGAGCGAATCAACGGACGCTCTTCGTCCGCAGCGGGCTGCGGCACGCTGAAGCTACCCGGCCCGCCGTTCGTTGGCGCAGGCGCCTGCATCTGCGGCATCTGTGGCGCCGCCATGCCCATCATGGTCTTCGCGTGCATGCCGCCGCCGTTCACCGTCGGTTGAGGCGCGGCCGCGGGCGCTGCGACCACCTGGGGTGCCGTGAAGGCAGCGGGAGCCGCCACGCCGGCGTTGCCGTTGGCTGTCTGGGCCAGCTCGTTGATCGCCTCTGGTGCGACCTCCCCACCCGCAGCGAATGGAGCGTCGTCCAGCTCCCAGGCGGGGCGAAACTGCGCCGCCAAGCTGTCCGCGTCTTCAGCGGAAACCTCTCCGTTGGGGCTGGCGCTGGAGCTTTGGCCTTGTTCGGTGGAGCTCATCTCGATGTTGTCCTCGAAGCCTCTGGAGCGTGGTTTGCCATGACCGCTAGCTACAGACGAGTGTAGCACCCGATCGGTCTGGAAGAAGCGCTTCGCACAAACTCAGCTGAATTCACGCTTCAATACGTCATCCCACTCGTCCGCGACCTTGCCAACCGTGGCCAACAGGTCCTCGAACTCCTCGTAGTCCAGACCCGAGAGTCGGCGGAGAGCGCGCACGAACACCTCGTCACGCTGCGCATCGATTGCGAACGACGCGTCCGCGGTCGTCAGGAAGGAGAGCTCCAGCAGCCGGCGGTAGAACGCCTCGCGCTTCTGGTCGGGGACCGACATGACGGGCGCCATGAAGAGGAGCACGCCGTGGTCCTCCATCACGTTGATCCCGATACTGACGGAGCCCTTGCGCGCCTGCGTATAGCCGCTGTCGTCGAGCGGATCGATCGACGCGCCTGCGCGCTCGGCGAAGCGATTCAGGTAGGCGTTGACCATCGCGCGCGCATCGGAGAAGACTTGCCCGGTGGCTCGATCGGCGTAGACAGGAGAGGTAGTTTGCAAGGGACGCTCCTTCGACCGCCGGATCATACCCAAAGGCCCTGGAAAAGGGGGCGCCTTCGCGCGCGCCTCGCCGTCGTTCTCGCGCTGGGCCTCTTTCTGGGCGCCTGCGCATCGGAGTCGACCGCCCCGAAGCCCACGGGTGATGAAGAGGTCGACCGCGCGCGGGCGATGCTCGCGCCCGATGCAAAGCTGCCAGATCGCCCCACGGTGCTCACCCGCGCCCAGACCATTGCGGCGCGGGCCGCACGGGAAGGGGCGGGCGCACGCGCCGTGTCGCTCGACGTGCTCGCGGCGTCGCTCCTCGAGCGCGTGTGGCGCGTGGAGCGAAAGGAGCAGGACGCGAAGGAAGCGATCGATCTCTATCGCGCCGCCTCGAAGGACATGTCACTCCCTGGCGTCTGCGATGCGGCGATCGCTGGAGCCAACCTCTCCGGCGAGCTCGCGCGCGACGCCTCCACGACCTATGCGGAGCTCTATCGCGGAAGCCACAAGAACGGGGTGCCCGCGCCGTGCAAGGCTCGCCTCGAAGCGGAGATGAATTTTCTCTCCGCGTTCCGCCCGCCTTCGCAGGTGCTCGACGCGATCGACCGCGGGCTGGAAGGCGAGGGGGCGATCGAGCGCGCATCCGACGCCGGTCTGCGCGTGAACGTCGTCCCCAAGGTCACGAACGTGGAGCAGTGGTCCGGTCCCGAGGGCGCGCGCGTCGTCGTGACGCTCGATGGTCCCGCGCGGTACCAGGCCGGTGACGAGCCGAGCGCGCAGGGAAAAGGCGCGCGCACCTATGTGGAGCTGTTCGGCGTGGATGCGAACGGACCCGCGCGCGCGGCGCCGATGACCGGCCTGGTGAGTCAGCTCAAGGTAGAGCCCACTTCCACTGGCGCTCGCATCGCGCTCGATCTCACCGGCCCGGGCTATCGCAAGGTGTTCCACCTGCTGGAGCCGTACCGCATCGTCATCGACGTCGCGAAGAACGTCCCGGGCCAGCAGAAGGGCGCAGGCAAGCGCACTGTCACGCGCGTCGTGGTCGATCCCGGTCACGGTGGCAACGACCCCGGCGCAATCGGGCCCACGGGCGCGAAGGAGAAGGACGTCACGCTCGACATCGCGCACAAGGTCGCGCCAGCGCTGTCGCGCCTGGGCATGTCCGTCACGCTCACGCGCGATGACGATCGCTACATCACGCTGGAGGAGCGGACTGCGCGTGCGAACGGGTTCGGCGCAGACCTCTTCATCTCCATCCATTGCAATGCTGCGGAGAAGCCCGCGCGCCACGGCGTGGAGACCTATGTGCTGGACACCACCCAGGACCAGATCGCAGGCCGCGTGGCCGCGCGCGAGAACGCCACGAGCCAGGCGGCGAACCTGGAGCTGGGCGGCATCCTCGCGAACATGCGCCTCGCGGACCAGGCTCAGCGCTCGAATCGCATGGCGGAGCTGCTTCAGAAGTCGGCGGTTGCGTCGCTGGCGAGCGACTACAAGGACGTCACGGACGGCGGCGTGCATCCCGCCGGCTTCTACGTGCTCGTCGGCGCGCGCATGCCGGCCGTGCTCTTCGAGACCAGCTACATCTCGAACCCCGAAGAAGAGAAGCGTCTCACCAGCGACGAATACAAAGGTCGACTCGCGGACGCGATCGTGAACGCAGTGAAGGCCTACCGCGAGGGCAGATAGCGCCTACGCGGGCCCTGCCGCACCGAGCATGCCGCGCACGACTTCTTGCGCGATCGGGTGATACTGCTTCTCGTATCGCTCGAACAGCTCGCGCGCGAGCGGTGCCGTTTCCTCGCGCCTGAGCAGCGCGCGATAGAGCGGCTTCAGGTACTTCATGCGCCCGGTCCACCCGAGCACCTCCGTCACCCGCGGGAGCGCGGGCGCGAAGCCCGACGCACACGCCAGCACCAGGAAGCTCACGAGCACCTCGGGGTTCTTGGATTGTGTGAGGGCGTACGAAGCCTCCAGCTCCGTACACACGGCGAGCGGTGAAGGCTTCGGCATTGCTTCCAGGTACAGATGCCACTCCATCGCGCTCCAGTCCTTCGATTCGTCCTTCGTGGGCGCGCGTCCAGCGACCTTCTCCACCGCGCGAAGTCGCGCCGACTCCGGCCGCCAGGTTCCCGGGGGCAACAGCGGACCGTCGAGCCACGCGTGCGCGTCGACCTTCGCAAGCAAGCCGGGCAGCTCGTTCTCCACCAGGGCCACGAAATCCTCCGTGGTCGCTGCGCCGAAGCGATGCGCGCCAAGCCACTTCTTCAGAAGCGCATCGAAGGGCTGCGCACCGGCCGCGGCCTCCAGTGTCTTCAAGAAGAGGTAGCCCTTCTCGTACGTAACCCGGCTGAACGCCTGGTCGGGGTCGAGGCCGGTGTGGTGGGTGCGCAGCCGCGTGAGCTCGGGGGTGCTGGCGAGCACCACGAACGACTCCTTCAGCTTCTCGTAGCCGATCGCTGCGTGCAGCGCGGCGATGTCCGCGCCTTCCAGTACCTCGAGGATGCGGCGCTCCGCGAAGACGGTGAAGCCTTCGTTGAGCCAGAAGTGCTCCGCGTTTGCGTTCGTCACCAGATTGCCCGTCCACGAGTGCGCGAGCTCGTGCGCGACCACGTTCACCAGGCTGCGATCTCCGGTGAGGAGCGACGGTGTGAGGAAGGTGAGACGCGGGTTCTCCATTCCGCCGTAAGGAAACGAGGGCGGCATCACGAGCAGATCAAAGCGCTCCCAGTCGTACGGGCCGAACAGCGCCTCCGCTGCGCGAAGCTGCTCCTCCACGTTCGCAAGCTCCCACGCCGCGGCCTCCACTTGCGCGGGCTCTGCCCACACGCGCGAGCGCGGCGACAGATCCTTCGACGCCAGCTCCCCGACGGCGAACGCGAGCAGGTACGGGGGAATGGGCTGATGCATCTCGAAGCGCTCGATCGCACGCGCGCCTTGCACATCGCGGCCAACGCTCGCGGCGCCCATCACGGCGCGGAGGTGCGACGGCACGTCGAGCGATGCCGTGTACGTCTGACGAATGCTCGGCGTGTCCTGGCACGGCACCACGCTGCGTGCGTGCAGCGCCTGGCACTGCGAGAAGACGTACGGATACTTCTTTCCCAGCGTCTGCTCGGGCGACACCCACTGGAGCGCCGACGCTTGCGGCGACGTGCGATAGTCGATGCGGATCCATTCGGCGCCTGCGGGGACGGCGACCTCGAGGCGCGCGCCAAGGATCGGATCAGTCGCGTGCAGCACATGAGAGAGCGGCTCGCCTGCCGGACCGTGCACCCCGTCGATGCTGAGCCCGCGCGTGTCCAGGTCGAGCACGCCACCCGCAGCAGCGGCGACGAAGCGGAGCGTCACCTGGGCGGTGAGCACCTGCGTCGAGAAATCGACGACGGCCTTCCACTCGAAGGTCTTGGTGCGCGGCTGCGCGTCGTCTGCGTACGAGTGCGGGTCAGGTCGAGCCATCTTCAGGCCTCCTTCGCGGGTTCGGGTGTGTCTGGTGCGTCCTCTGCCAACCACTGCCCATCACGGAGGACGTACCGTGATTTTCCGGGCGTTCGTGCTTCCTTGGTCTCGTGTTCCGGATCGCCTGGGAGCACGAGCGCGAGCGTGTCGCCCTTTGCATCCTTCACGGGCTTGAGCTCGGGACAGATGGGCGCAAGCTTCGCGGTCGCGCACCACGCGATGATCTCGTCGGCGGACTTGAAGCCGGCGAGGATCTCCAGCGTGCGGTGCGTCGGCGGTGCGAGCTCGACCTCGCGACGTGAGAAGCGCGCGAGGATCTCGGCGGGTGTGGCCCAGAAGCTTGCCATGGTCTCGTGCTCGTCGTGCGCTCCGGACTGGCCCGCGGGCGCCTTGCACACGAAGAAGCGTGCGTCGTATCGCCGCGCCTCGGCGCTGGGCGTGACCCACCGAGAGAACGGCACCACGCGCCCGAGATGCAGCTTGATCCCGAGCGCGCGCAGCTCGGCACGTAGCTCGGCGCCGCCAGCGACCTTGGTCCGCAGTGCGAGCACCGCGTCGTCCGTCAAAGCGCCGTCGTTCACCGGAAGGATCGCGGCCTCTTCGAGCGTCTCGCGGCATGCAGCAATGCGGAGCGCGCGAAGATGCGCGCCATCGGCGGCGAAGCCCGCGGGCGGAGGCTCGTCTACCTTCTCTTCGCAGAGCTCGCGCCACGCTTCGTCGCTGTCCGCGGCATCCAGCTTGCCACCCGGGAACACGAGCGCACCGCCCATGAAGCGGCTCTTCTTGTTTCGCTCCACGCAGAAGACGGCGGGCCCATCTGCGGTGTCCTTGAGCAGCAGCAGTGTGGAGGCATCCCTGGGGGCGACGCCCTTCCGGTCGAAGGAGAGATCGAGCATCAGCGCATCCTCGTGCGGCGGCGTTCCTCGGCGGCGCGGTCCCGCATCCTGCGCTCGCCCTCGGGGTCCTCGACGAACGTGACGGAGTCGAACGGTAGCTCACCGTTTGGATCGCGGAGGAGGAGCGCCAGTGCGTGCTCTGGCGTGATGCGCTCGTTCGCGCGTCCTGGCAGCTCGATCACGCAGCGCCGCGCGCGGAGTCCGGTCAGCGAGCGAGAGATCGCCGCGAGGGCGCTCGAGAACGCCGCGTCGTCGAATGCCGCCATGGGTCCAAGGCCAACGGCGAGCACCTTGTCGAACGGGATGCGCGGCCTGCCGGGGACGAGCGTGATCTCGCCCAGGTCACCCTGCATGAAGCCCTTCGCGGCAAGGCGCGACATGCGCCCGAGCATGCGGTCGTCCAGCTGTCCCAGGAGCCCGCGGAACGGGCGGATGTCGCGGTAGAAGCCCACGGCGAGCACCTCGCCCTGGGACTCGTCCACTGCCCGAAGGCTCCGAGGCGTGCACGAGAACTCCAGCATGTGCTCAGCGATCCTTGTCGGACCGGCCCACTTCGTCGGCGACCTTGGAGAGCACGCCGTTCACGAACGCCTTGGATTCGTCGGTGCCGAAGGTCTTCGCCAGCTCCACGGCCTCATCCAGGATGACGGCGCGCGGAACGTCGCCCTTGTAGACCAGCTCCCAGGTGGCGAGCCGCAATACGTTGCGGTCCACGCGCGCCATGCGCTCCAGGCGCCAGTTCTCGCTCGCCTTCGTGATGCGTGCGTCCACTTCTGCCGCGTGCTCCGCGAAGCCGCGCAGCGCCGCGTTGGCGTACTCGCGTCCGTCGGGGTCGGCCTCGAAGCTCTTCCAGAAGAGCACGATGACCTGCTCGGGCTCCGCGGCCGACGCCTCCAGCTGAAAGAGCATCTGCAGCGCCGCCTCGCGGCCTCTGTGACGTGCGCCCATCAGAACGCCGCGTCGATCTCGCGTGCCAGCGAGACCATCTCGATCGCGGATACCGCCGCGTCCCAGCCCTTGTTGCCGGCCTTGGTGCCTGCGCGCTCCACGGCCTGCTCGATGTTGTCCGTGGTCAGCACGCCGAACGCGACGGGCACACCGGAAGAGAGCGACACCTGCGCGGCGCCCTTGGCGACCTCACCGGCGACGTAGTCGAAGTGCGGTGTGGACCCGCGGATGACCGCGGCGATCGCGATGAGCGCGGATGACTTCTTCTTCGCAGCGATCTTCGCGAGCGCCGTGGGGATCTCCCACGCGCCGGGCACGCGCACGATCGTGATCATGCTTGCGTCGCCGCCATGCCGGACGATCGCGTCCACTGCGCCTTCCACGAGCCGGTCCACGATGAAGTGGTTGAAGCGGCTCGCGACGATGCAGAACTTTGAACCCCTGGGGACGACGACGTTACCTTCGATCACGCGCGGCACTGACATGGTCTTCTTCTCCGGCTCTCGGCGGCGACCCCCCTTTGCTCGGTCAGGGGGTCAGGGGTACACGCTCTACCACCGTCAGGCCGTAGGCGTGAATCCCAGAGATCTTTCGAGGGTTGTTCGTGAGCAGACGGATGTTCCGGAGCCCCAGATCGGACAGGACCTGAGCGCCCAGCCCGAACTCGCGGAGGGGGCTGTCGGCCGTCGCGGGGGGCGTGGAATCCGGGGTCTTGTGCTGGCCGGCGATCTCCGCCGACGGTGTTCCTCGCGTGGGGATGTAGACGACAACGCCGC
This sequence comes from Polyangiales bacterium, assembly GCA_038230375.1. GTDB lineage: Bacteria > Myxococcota_A > Polyangia > Polyangiales > Polyangiaceae > JANXLV01. The sequence continues at coordinate 180,452 of JBBRNJ010000005.1, forward strand.
GGCCTTCGGCCTCGATGCGGCTCACCGCCTCGCGCAGGTGCTTGCCGCCATCACGCGGGGTGCTCGCGAAGACGTCCGCGAGGATCGAGCCCGTGTGCACGCGGCAGAGGACGGGCGTGTCCGCGTTCTCGACCTTGCCCTTCACGAGGGCCAGGAACTCGCGTCCGTCAATCGAGGTCTCGTACGCAATCGCGCGCCACTCGGTGCCGGTCGCGTCGAGCGTGATCTGGCACTCGTTCTTCTTCGTGACCAGGCTCTCCGTCTGCAGGCGGTACTGGATCAGGTCCGCGATGGAGAGGATGCGCAGGCCGTGCTTCTTGCCGAATGTCTCCAGGTCGGGCATGCGCGCCATGGTGCCATCGTCGTTCATGATCTCGCAGATGACGCCGGCAGGGTTCAGGCCCGCGAGGCGCGCGAGATCGAGCGAGCCCTCCGTTTGACCGGTGCGCACGAGCACGCCGCCGTTGCGCGCGCGCAGCGGGAACACGTGACCAGGCGTGACCAGATCTTCGGGGCGGCAGTCCGGCGCGGAGGCGACGCGCATCGTGTGGGCGCGATCCTTCGCGCTGATGCCGGTGCTCACGCCGTGCTTCGCCTCGACGCTGACCGTGAACGCGGTGCCGAGCGATGGGCCGCTTCGCCCGGGGGAGTGCATCATGGGCAGGCGCAGCTTGTCGATCTGACCTTCGGTGAGCGTGAGGCAGATGAGGCCCCGTCCGTGCGTGGCCATGAAGTTCACGGCGTCGGGCGTGCAGAACTGCGCGGCCATGGTGAGGTCGCCCTCGTTCTCGCGGTCCTCGTCGTCCACGAGGATCACCATCTTGCCGGCGCGAATGTCGGCGATGGCGGCGTTCACGCGTGAGAGCAAGGCGGGCTCGATGTCGATCTTCGGCATGGCTATCGTTTCTCTGCGAAGCGCGCCAGGCGTGCGGCCCACGCGTCGTCGTCGTTGTTCGTGCGTCCGTCCACATCCAGCATGCGCGCCACGTAGCGCGCAAAGAGGTCCACCTCGAGGTTGACGCGCGACCCCGTGCGCAGCGTGCCGAGCGTGGTCACCTCCTGCGTGTGCGGGATGAGCATCACGTCGAAGGTCTCGTCCGACGTGTTGCCGGACGTCTGGTGTGGCGGCTCACCGACGTGGTTCACAGTGAGGCTCACGCCGTTGATGGTGATGGAGCCCTTCTCCGCGATGAAGCGCGCGAGCGCCTTCGGGAAGGAGAATGTGACGCGCGTGTAGGCGTCCACGGCTTCCATCCTGGTGCACACGCCGGTGCTGTCGACATGACCCGACACCACGTGCCCGCCGAAGCGTGCGCCGGCCGCGAGCGCGCGCTCCAGGTTCACCGAGCCGCCCACAGAGGCATCCCCGAGCGTGGTGCGTTCCAGCGACTCGCTGGACACGTCAAAGGTGAGGGTGTCACTCGTTGCGGCCCGCACGGTGAGGCAGCAGCCGTCCACGGCGATGGACTCGCCAAGCGTCACACGCTCGCTCGGCTCGAACCTGGCACGCACGACGAGCTCCGCATTCTTCCCGCCGCTTCCGACGAGCGTGCGGGACGCGACGATCCCCTGCTTTTCGACCAGTCCCGTAAACATGTCCTCCGAGCATGTAGTCTCAAGAGGGTCCTGGGTAAAGGTGCGGTTTGTTGCTATCCTTCGATGAATGCCGCGCAGTGCGCGTCCACTCCTCCTCACCACGGTCCTCGCACTTTTCGCGCTAGTGACGCTTGCGCTCTCCGCCTTCGGCTGCGGCCCGAGCTATCAGGCCATTCACGAGGGGGATGCGCGCTTCGAGCACTGCTACGCGATCGACGAGGGCGCGGCGGCGTCGATGGACGACAAGTCCAGGTGCTGGAGCGACTACCGCCAGCACTACGCGTTCGGTCAGGCGCGCGACCGGCTCACGTATGCCGCACGCCGCGAGCAGCTGCTCGCGCGTTCGCAAGCGGTGCCCACCGACGAGGCCATGATGGAAGCGGCGCCTGGGCAGGTAGCGGTGGTGCCGAACGCGCCCGCACCAACGAACGCCTTCGTGCCGCCCCCGCAGCTCCTCCAGCAACCGCCGCCGAAGGTCGTGACGACCGCGTCCACGTCGATGGCCGCTGCGCACTTCCAGCAGCAGGACGCGGGCGCGTTGCCGATCACCTCGACCCCTCCATTCAGCCCGGTGCGCGAAGCACCTGGCGCCTCCTGCGCAAACCGTTGCACGGAAAGCTGGCACACGTGCGAGAGGACCTGCATCGGCGCCAAGGGTGGCCCAGCGTCACCAGCCGCCAACGCAGCGAAGGCCGCGTGCGATCGTTGCGACAAGACTCACAGAACCTGCATGGCCGCCTGCTTCCGCTGAGGCTCGGGTACGCTTTCCGCACTTCATGATGACGCGGAGCGACGACCTGCGTACGCGGTTGCGCGTCCGATTTTGTCTTGGCGGAACCTTTACAAATCAGGTTTACGGACCACGCTTAAAAGTAAGTAGTCATGAGGAAAGTAGTTGGTTCCTCTTCGGGCCCAATACGGCTCGCAGGGTTCGTTCTCAGAAGCTCGCTCGCGACGTTCGGCATCGCGACAGCGCTCCTCGCCGCCGACACGCAGTTCGCCTCCGCGCAGGAGCCAGAGGTCTCGCTCCGACGGCCCGAGCCGCGCTCGAGCGACGCGGTGCAAGCATCGCAGATGACACCTGCGATGATCTCGCCGCCTCTCGCGCGCGAGTGGCGACAGGTGTTCGGCCACAACTGGCAGATCGCCGAAGTGCCGCTCGAAGCGGTGACCGAGACGGACACGCGCGAAGGAACGCGCGGTACGTGCGCTCCCGGCATGGTCGAAGTCGCGGGTGAGATGCTCGACTCGCCGATGGCCGAGTACACCCAGAACCTCGCCTGCGAGCACTGGATCTCCACGACGTTCCCGGAGCGCTGCGGCAACTTCTCGCGCGACCGCTGGCTCGCGCTCTCGCACAACCTGCCGCGCAAGCACAAACACTTCTGCATCGATCGGTTCGAGTACCCGAACCGCGTCGGCGAGTACCCCGTGATCGACATCACCTGGTACGAGAGTGACGCGCGCTGCAAGGCGGACGGCAAGCGCCTCTGCACGGAGGACGAGTGGACGTTCGCGTGCGAGGGTGAAGAGGCATCTCCTTACCCCACCGGCTACGAGCGCCCAGAGGAGGCGTGTGTGATCGATCGTCCGTGGAAGAAGCCGGACGAGGTCGTGCTCTTCAGGCGCACGTCGGTGGGCGCCATGATGGAGCTCGCGCGCCTGTGGCAGGGCGAGGCGTCGGGCACAAAGCCGCGCTGCAAGAGCGCGTTCGGCGTGTACGACCTGACCGGCAACGTGGACGAGTGGACCCGCTCCAGCATCCCGGGTGAGCGTCCGAGCGTCCTCAAGGGCGGCTACTGGGGACCGGTGCGCACGCGCTGTCGTCCCGCAACGAAGGCGCACGACGAGGGCCATGCGTTCTACCAGCAAGGCTTCCGCTGCTGCGACAACGTCGGGTCCGCGCCAGTCGCTTCCACGGTCCCGACGCGCTAGCTAGGCGTTGCGTTGCGCGCCGACGAAACCTAGATTCTCCTGCTGCGTACCAGGAGGACCGAGATGTCATCGAGCAACGTGACGGAGACTGCGTACCTGGCTGGCGGGTGCTTCTGGGGCATGGAGGAGCTTCTGCGGAAGATCACGGGCGTCATTTCGACGGAGGTCGGCTACACGGGCGGCCATCTGGAGAACCCGCGCTACGAGGACACGCACGACTCCATGTCCGGCCATGCAGAGTCCGTGAAGATCGTCTTCGACCCGTCGAAGCTCACGTTCGCGGAGCTCCTCGACCGCTGGTTTTACCGCATGCACGATCCGACCACGAAGAACCGGCAAGGCAACGACGTGGGCACGCAGTATCGCTCCGCCATCTTCGTCGTGGATGACGCGCAGAAGAAGGTGGCCGAAGAGGTCACCAAGAAGGTCGACGAGTCCGGGCGCTGGGGCGGGAAGATCCAGACGACGATCGAGCCGTTCACCAGATGGTGGAAGGCAGAGGACTACCACCAGGACTACCTGGTGAACCACCCGGGCGGGTACTCCTGTCACTTCATGCGTGAGTAGAGTCGCAGGTGTGAGTCAGTGCGTCAGTCTTTGGATGCATCCTGCACGGAACCGGAGTCGGTCGCGGCGTCGGAGCCCGCGTCGGCGTAGGGTGGCACGTGAACGACGACGCGCACGAAGAAGTCTGCACAGGTGTCGTTCCGCACAGTCGCGACATCCGGAAGCACGCCGAAGAACTTGGCCACGTTGCCGCCACCCGCCGTGAGCGAGTCCTGCGTCTTGGTCGGGTTCACGTTCGCGCTGATGTACGCCGTGATCTGATCGGGCTGGCGGCCGCCGAGCTGCGGGTAGTACACGTGCCACGTGCGCTCGTGGAGGTAAGCGAGCCAGTCGTCGTTGATGGCGGTGCTCTCCCAGGTGTTCTCGTCGATCAGGTGTCCTTGCGCCATGCGAGGTTCGGCTGCCGCATCCACGCTTGCGTCGACGTCCCGGTCGTACACGTCTCGTGGAGGACCCCAGGATAGCTCGTCGCCGTCGCACTGGCGCCCATAGCAGCCAGGCATGAGCAGCGAGGTCACGCCGAGCGAGGCGATGACCGCAACGCACGAACCGAGCAGCTTCTTCTTCGCGGACATGGGTGTCAGCGACCCAGGAGCTCCGCGGCGCGCGGCGCGTGGTACGTCAGGATGAAGTCCGCGCCTGCGCGGCGGATGGACGTGAGCACCTCCATCATCGCGCGGTCGAAGTCGATCATGCCCCGCTCTGCCGCGGCATGGATCATGGAGTACTCGCCGGACACGTTGTAAGCGCCCAGTGGCAGGGTGGAGTGCTCGCGCACGGCGCGCAGCACGTCCAGGTAGGGAAGGGCGGGCTTCACCATCAGCATGTCGGCGCCTTCGATCTCGTCGAGCGAGGCCTCTCGAAGCGCCTCGCGCGCGTTGCCCGGATCCATCTGGTAGCCGGCGCGGTCGCCGAACTTCGGCGCGCAGTCGGCGGCCTCGCGGAACGGGCCGTAGAAGGAGCTCGCGTATTTCACGGCGTACGAGAGGATCGCGGTGGAGTCGAAGCCGTCCTTGTCGAGCGCCTCACGGATCTTGCCGACACGTCCATCCATCATGTCGCTCGGCGCGACGATGTCAGCGCCGGCCTTCGCGAACACCACGCTCATCTCGGCGAGGATCGCGAGCGTGGCGTCGTTGTCGACCTCCATGGCGCCGGTCTTCGTCTTGCGGAGCACGCCGCAATGGCCGTGGTCCGTGTACTCGTCCACGCACACGTCGGCCATGACGATGAGCTCCGGTACGGCGTCCTTCATGCGCCGGATCGTCTCGGGCACTGGACCGTTCGGGTCGAGCCCCGCGCGCCCCTCCGGATCCTTGGTCTTCGGAAGGCCAAAGAGGATGCAGGACGAGATGCCAATCTCCTTGAGCTTCTTCGCCTCCGCCGCCGCGTCCTTCACGGGGATCTGGAAGACGCCGGGCATCGTGCTGATGGCCTTTCGCTCGTCGAGCGCGGCATGGAAGAACATGGGATAGACGAGGTCGTTCGGCGAGAGCGTGGTCTCGCGCACCAGGGCACGCATCTGGGGAGAGACACGCAGGCGGCGCGGGCGGATCGTGGGGAAACCCATGCGCGGAATGCTAGTCGCCGCCCCCAGGGCCGTCGACAGTTACTTCACGGGGGCAACGTGCGTGGCGCAGCCAAAGACCATGTCGACCTTGCCGCCGACGTTCTTGATGCTCGAGCACGTGGTGCCACACGCCACGATGCGCGTGGGGTGGTTCGCGTCGTCGTAGTGCCAGCCGCTGCCGCTCGCGCATGTGGCGTCAAAGTCCAGGTCCTGCGCGACGCCGCCAGTGGGCGTGTATTGTACATTCAATTTCGAGGGGTCGAGCGTCTCGCCGTCGGGCGCGCTCGGGATGGCGTAGTCACAGGACACGGCCGCGACCTTGATGGTGTTGATGGCCGCCGAGAGGTCTGTCTGCGTCTTGGTGGGGTCGCCCACCGAGACCATGAGAGCCTGCTTGGTGCCGCCGGCTGCCGCGATCTGGTTGAGGTTCGCGAGGTCGGAGCCAACGCCCACGATGTATGTCGGGATCGTCGCAGCATTCGTGAAGGCGATCAGCGAGGCGGGGCCGACGTCGCCCTTGTCGGAGCAGACCTCGGGGACGCCATCCGTCACCATCACCACCGCGACGGTGGCGTTCTTGGCGACGGTCTTCTGGAGCTGCTGCGCGTAGGTCATCGCGCCGGAGAGCGCGGCCATGGTCGGCGTGCCACCCTTGCCGGCCTGCGGGGCCGTCGCGTCGAGCGCGGCGCCGAACTGGGCGCTGGGGAGATCGGTCACGGCAACGTCGGGCGCGGTGTACTCGGCCTCGCTGCAGAACGCGGGGTATGACTCGTACTTGGGGAAGAGCGTCATCGCTGCGTGGATGCCCTTCACGTTCGCCGAGGAGAAGAAGCTCTTCATTGCGATCCCAGCGGCGGCCCATTTGCCATCCAGCGACATGCTGCCGGACTGGTCGTAGGCGAACACGAGGTACACCGGCTTCGCGGTGGCGGTCGCCGTGGACGTGACGCACGCGGCGCTGCCCGGCGGGGGCTTGTTGCTCTGGTCGCCCTGGCCGAAGCCGGCGCCCGGAGCGCTGTTGTCGGAGGAGGGAGCGGGGGAGTCCTGCTCGAACGGAGCGCTTCCTGCCCCGCCGCCGCTACAAGCGACGAGTGACGAGACGACAATGGATGCGCAACCGGAAGCGATGATCTTGGCGAGGTTCATGGTAGGTCTCCGACGTGTACCCACCATGTACGCAAACCTCGTACCGTCGAATTTTCGGAATTCTCCACCCACACCATAACACCACTCATCCATCTGAAATCACAAGCGAAACAGCGCGAGTCCTCCTCCGATGACGAAACCACCCTTGCCTGCTTCGCCTGGGACGAATGGACAACGCCGCTGGTCCGCGAGGGATCCAAGCCTGACGCCGCGACGTCGTTTTCGTAAGCATGCTGACGAAAAGGACCGAGGGTCGAGGTCGAGGTCAAGGTCGAAGTCGAAGTCGGGGTTGAGGTCGAAGTCGAAGTCGAGGTCGGGGTCGGGGTCGGGGTCGAAGTCGAAGTCGAAGTCGAAGTCGAAGTCGAGGTCGTTGCCGTCGTCGTCGTCGTCGTGGTCGACGTCGAAGTCGAAACCGGTATCATCCCCCGCGTCATGCGAAAGCTTCGTCGTCTCGCGATTGTCCTCGTCCTTGCCGCGTGTGGCAGTCGGACGGGCCTTCCGATCGATGACGAGGGCCTGACGACTGACAACCCCGACGGGAGCAAGGACGGCAGCCACGACGGCACCTTCGAGGACGCGGGCGACGAGGACGCGCTCCCCGGCCTGGACGTGCAGCCCAATCCAGACGTCGTCCGCACGGACTGCCCCGACGCAGAGGCGACGCTCATCTATGTCGTCGCGGACAACAACAACCTCTATAGCTTCTTTCCGACCGACGGGACCTTCACGCTGATCGGCACGCTCGCGTGTCCCGCTCACCCAACACCAGGGGTCAACCCAGCACCGTTCAGCATGGCCGTCGACCGAAAGGGGAAGGCGTTCGTCGTCTTCAATACCGGCGAGCTCTTTCAGGTGAGCACCGCGACGGCTGCCTGTGCCGCCACGGGGTATCAGGTCGATCAAGGCGGATTTCAGACCTTCGGTATGGGTTTTTCAACGGACTTCCTCGGCCCCACCGAGACGCTCTTCATCGCGGGCGACGGAACGATGGGCGGCGCGTCGGGGCTCGGCTCCATCAACACCCAGACCTTCAAGCTCTCCATTCTCGGCGCCTTCAACCCTCCCATCCAGCGCGGTGAGCTGACCGGCACCGGCGATGGTCGGCTCTTCTCCTTCTACACGAAGGATCCCACCGACCCGCAGGGCGACCCCGTGCCGGCGTTCATCGGCGAGATCGACAAGACCAACGGGCGGGTCGTCGCGGAGAGTCCGCTCCCGTTTCCCCAGGTCTCACAGGGCCAGGGGTGGGCCTTCGGGTTCTGGGGCGGTGACTTCTACACGTTCACCGCTCCTAACGGCGGCACCATCGTGCAGCGCTACCGACCCGGCGATGGCACCGTCACCGACATCGCCAATACCAACGACGTCATCGTTGGCGCCGGCGTTTCCACCTGCGCTCCCCAGCAGTGAGCACGGACGCCGTCACGCTCGTTCATCTTGGCCCCGGCGATCCGGGGCTCGTCACGCTTCGCGCCCGTGATGCGCTTCGTGCGGCGACGGTGATCTACGTCGTCGGCGCGGACGCGGCGGACACCAGTGACGTTGTCGCCCTCGTGTCGTCGCTCGCGGACCGCGCATCCGCGTTCAGCGTCACGCGTGGCGCACCTCCCCCTGACGCCAACGTTCGGGGTGCCGTGATCGCGCACGGCGCCGCTCCTTCTGACGTTCTGGCTGCAACGGTGATCGCGGAGGCGTGCGCCGCTCGCGCGAATCTGCTCCTCCTTCGCGTGCCTGGCATCACCGTCGACGCTCACGCCGAGTCCATTCGCGCATTGCCGCTCTGCGGAAAACGCGTGCTCACGCTTCGCGCAAAGGAGCAATCGCAGGACGCCGAGGTCGTGCTTCACGCGTTTGGTGCAGCTCCGCTGTCCATTCCTGCGCTCGTCATCGCGCCACCACCCGATCCCGCGCGCCTCGAGCAGGCCGTGCGCGAGGCATCGAGCTACGCGTTCATCGTGTTCACGAGCGCGAACGGCGTGGAACGCTTCTTCGATGTATTGTGCATGCATCTTGGCAAGGACGCCCGCGCGATCGCGCCCGCGAAGGTCGCTGCTATTGGACCGAAGACCGCAGAGGCTCTGCTCCTGCGCGGGGTCCGTGCCGATGTCGTGGCGAAGGATTTCGTCGGCGAGGCGCTGGCGCAGGAGCTTGCTGCAGTGCTCGGTGCTCCGGGCCATGCACCCGCCCGTATCTTGCTCCCACGCGCGCTCGTCGCCCGTGACGTGGTCCCCGACACGCTCCGAGCGCTCGGCCACACGGTGGACGTGGTCGCGGCGTACGAGACACGCGGCCCCACCGCTGCCGACGCACTGCGCCTCCGCCAGGCGTTGGTCGCGAAGGAGGTGTTCGCTGTCCTCTTCACCTCCAGCAGCACCGTGACGCACGTCGTGACGGCTCTCGGACCGGATGCCGCTTCCATACTCGCTTCCGTATGCGTGGTGAGCATCGGTCCGGTCACGTCGAGGACCGCGGCCGAGCACGGCATCCGCGTGGATGTCACCGCGTCCGTCTACACGGTCTCTGGCGCCGTCTCGGCGCTCTCGCGGTTCGCCGCTGGAAACGTGTAAGAAATTGACACCGGGTCCCAGGAAAGGGATGCTCCGAACCGCATGTCGTTGAGCTCCCTCATCGTTCAGCGCGAGATCGCTACGATCCGCGAAGTCGAAGAGGCGCTCTCACGTCAGGTGCTCTACGGCGGTGACCTGGTCACGAACCTCATGGAGGTCGTGCTGGCGCAGGAGAGCCCGCTCACGCAGGCGCTTGCGGAGTCCTTCGGCATGCAGCCGGCGCAGATCGGCGAGTTGCCGCGAACACCGGAAGAGGCGAAGCGTCTGGTCCCGAAGGACCTTGCGATCCGTCACTCGATCCTGCCGCTCGCCGCCGACAAGACCGGCATCGTGGTCGCCGTCGCAGAGCCGCTGACGCCGGATGTGGAGCAGGAGCTCTCGTTCGCGCTTTCGGTCCCCGTGGCGCAGCGCGTATCGCCGCTCTTCCGCATTCGTCAGGCGATCGCGCGTGAGTACGACGTGCCCCTCGAGCGCCGGTACCAGCGCCTGCTCGCGCGCATGGGTGGTCACGAGATGCCACTGCCCAACTCGCTGCCGCCCCTCCTTGGGATGGCGCCGGCGGTCGCGGAGCCGCCGCGCATGCCGAGCGACATCCCACGTCTCGGCACGGTCGAGATGCCCGCGGTGAAGGATCCGGCGCGGCGGATCACCCCTCTCTCCAATCCGCCTCCGCCGCCTCGGCAGCCAACCCCGCTGCCGGATCCTCCGCCTGAGGACCAGGTCCCCCTCACGGCGCCGTCAGGCCACCCCCACACAAGGAGCCCGTCGGTGATCCCGGCGGTGCATGGACCTGCCGTGGTGATGGCGAATGTGCCGCAGGCGCCCGCGCTTCCGTCGGGCATCGGCGAGGCCGTGCCTTCGACCGGGCCCAGGTCGCCGCGCGCCACGTCCGATCTTCCGCCCGGCTCATTTCGTCGCCCCAGCGCGCCCGCGCCGCGTCCCACACGTCGTCGCAGGGGGCCGCTCACGCTCGAATTGGCGGTGACCGAGATGGACGACACGGCCGACCGTGATGCCGTGCTCGATCTGTTCTTCGAGTTCGCCAAACAGTTCTTCGAGTACTCGGCGTTCTTCCTGGTGCGCGCGGAGTCGGCCGACGGTCGCGATGCGTTCGGCAGCGGGCTCTCGCGCGAGAAGGTGACCGCGCTCACGATCCCGCTCGATGCGCCCTCGATGATCGCGGCGGTGCTCGACAAGCGTGCGCCTGCGCTCGTGCTGCCCGGCACGCGCGTGGACCACGGGTTGCTCTCCGAGCTCCACGTCGATGCGCGCACTCCGCTGCTTCTTTTCCCGCTCGTCGTGCGCAAGAAGGCCGTCGCGCTGCTCCTGGGCGACGGCGCAGACCTGGGCGTGGACGCGGAGGTCGCGGGCGATCTGACGAAGCTCTCGGCCGCCGCGGCGTCTGCGTTCGAGCGCCTCATCGTCCGCCGCAAGCTCACGGCTGCGGCCATGCCCAAGCCCTCCAATTCGTCACACGATGCGGTGGTCGTGCCCATCGTCTCCGTGCCGCCCTCGCGCATTCCGCGGCTCGACATGCCGGGCGATTTCGCGCCACGCACCGAGGTCACGCCGTTCCAGCCCGCCATCACGCAGACCTCCGTGCACGTCATCCAGGAGATGAACGCGGATGGTTCGCCGCCGCCACCATCCGTGGACGAGCGCGTGCGTCGCGTGTCCGAGCCTCCGCCAGACGAGCCGCCGCCTGCGACGGTGGTGCAGGTGCGCCGCCCCAGCGGTCCGCCCATCCCGCGTGAAGAGCCCAACAAGGACAAGCGGCAGACGTTCTCGTGGGAGGACTACGTGCCTCCGGCGTCCGAGCAGAAGAGCGTGCCCGCGCGCAGGCCGCCCGCGCCCATTCCCACGCAGCCGCCGCTGCCTTCGGTGATCGTCGAAGTCGACCAGGATTACCGCGACCTCGTCGATCGTCACCTGGCCGGTGACGAGTCCGCGGGCCTGCTTCTGCTGCGCGCGGGCCAGCACGCGATGCCGGCGATCATGCAGCGCTTCCCCGGGCCCGTCACGATCGACCGTATTCGCTATACGGAGCCGAACCCTCCGCGCGCGCAGGACGCCGGCCCGCTCTTGCGCCTCATCGCGGGGCAGCGTCGCGTTGCGTTCCCGTTCGTCATCGCGCGTGCGGAGGACGCCGATCCGGCGCGTCGCATGTGGGCCGTGTTGCTCGTCAGCGAGCTCCCATATCCCGAGGCGATCAAGCCGATCGTCGCGCGGCTGTTCGATCCGGATCCGTACGTGCGCGCTGCCGCGCAGATCGCCGGGCGCGCGATCGCCGAACATCACGCGCAGTCGATCGTCGAACGCATCGCCGCGATCGCGTCCAGTCCCGACGAGCCCATGGCCCGGCGTGTCGCCTCCATCGAGGCGCTCGGAGAGCTGCGAGAGCCGCTCGCGGGCATGCTGCTCATCAACGCGCTCGCCGACCCGACACATGAGATCGCCGATGCAGCACGCATCGCCCTTCGCACGCTCACACGCCACGACTTCGGCGCGGACCCGCGGAAGTGGTTCGCCTTCTGGCAGGCTCACGGCAGCGACTCCAGGCAGGAATGGCTGATCGAGGCCATCGCCGGCGACGATCTCGACCTTGCGAACTATGCTGCCGATGAGATGTCCGCGCTCGCCAAGCGCGGATTTGGATTCCGGCGCGACCTCCCGAAAGGGGAGCGCGAGAAGGTGCGCCTGGACATCCAGGCGTGGTGGGAGCTGGAAGGCCGGCTCCGCATCAGCTCTCGCCTCTGACGTTCGTCAGCTTGCTGACAAGAAGCGGTCGATCCGGCGCGGTTCTCGCATCGTAGGAAGGATGCGTGCCCCGATCGGGTGCGCACTTTCGGGTGGGATGTTTGGCCACCTTGCCATCGGAGCACGGTATCTATTCGTTTTTACAAGAGATCACCCCAGTGTAACCGGCGGTTGGCTGTAACCCGCCGTAACGGGTGCCGGCGCGAACCGCGCGTAACACCTGCAAACGTGACGCTTTGCCGGCGTCACGCGTCCAGTCATTTCGCGTGGTTAGCCGGGAGTTGACATGGCACGTCGAATGCAGAACTTGAAAACGTCCAGGACCGTGTAACGGTCCGCGCAATCGCTCGTCAGATCAGGCGGGCTGCTTCTATCCTCGAAAGGTACGTCATGTCTCTCCGCATCCTCCTCGGTTCTGCTGCTGCTGCGCTCTGCCTCGCCACGGCGATGCCTTCGCATGCAGATGCGTCTGATCCCGAGGTCGCTCGTCTGCTCAGCGTTGGCCACTCCGTGAAGTCGAACGGCGTGCCTGCTGGCAAGCAGACCAAGTACGGTCATGCAGAGGTGCTCGTGAACGCGTCGCCGGAGCGCGTCACGCAGATCGTCACCGCGTTCGGTCAGTACAAGGATCTCGTGCCCGAGAAGTTCAAGACCTCGCGCGTGGTCGCGAAGGATCGCACCGGCACGGACGTGTACCTCCAGATCCCGACGAAGGGCATCCTCTCCATCACGCTTGCGCCCACGCTCCACTTCGCGCCCCCCGTGAAGCCGAACCCGGCGACCACGGTCGTCGAGGGCAAGTTCGTCAGCGGCTCGAACGTGAAGGACGCGAACGTCATCTTCACGATCCGTCAGGTCGCGCCGGACGTCTGCCTGCTCAAGCTCGACTTGCTCATCCTCCCGACGATCCCGGCCACCCAGTCCATGCTCGACGAAGAGATGCGCGATGCCGCGCTCCAGGCCGTGGACGCCGTTCATGACACGGCGCAAGGCAACCGCGAGACCGTGCGCGCTGTCGCCTCGAACTGAGGGAGTGACGTGAACGTCGAACGCACGTCGCGCATCCAACGCGCCGTGCGGCGCATTTCGAGGGCAGACCCGCTTCACGCCTCGCTGGCGATTGCGTGTACGATACACGTGATCGCCGTGCTCGTGGCGGGGCCCGGGAGTGCGCGCCGGGTGGTTGTGGTGGAGAGTCCGGGAACGGAGCTGGCGATTGACACGGAGGACCCGACTTCGACTTCGACTTCGACTTCGACCACGACTTCGACTTCGACTTCGACCTCGACCTCGACCTCGACCACGACGTCGACCTCGACCTCGACCACGACCGGCACCCTGGCCTTTGCCCTGAACCCGACCTCCGCTCCGACCTCGGTCCCGACCGAGACCCCCGCGCCCATCGCCTCCGCCGACAATGGCGACTGGTCCTTCTCGGCGACCACCAGTGCCGCACATCGCGATGTCCTTGCGGCGACTTCTCGTGGGCTCACGCCGACCAAGGATACGTCAGTGCCGCAGACGGCGGAGGTGTCGCGTCGAGCCGCGAACAATGGTGGTCTCGTGGACGGGCTCGATGCGCACGATCGCGAGCTCGGGCTCGGACGAGGTGGGCCGGTGCTGTCCGCTGTGGAAGAGGCGGCGCGCACGCCTGGCGAGACACCACCTGAAGGATCTGCCGACTACGAGATCGTCGTGCGGCGATCAGGCGGGGTGAAGGTCGCGCTGCTCGCGGCGAACGACAGCCGTTCCTCGTGGGAGGGGATCATGCCCGAGATCGAGCGCGGCGTGTCGTCGCGCGCGGTACGTCTGCCGGACTCGGCGGCTGGCATGCGCTTCGTCGTTCATGTGGACGCGGTGGTGCAATGGCCGGACGGCAGGCGGCCCGCGAAGGTCGGGACGAAGAGCATCGCCACCACCGGCGAGGTCGGAACCTCGGAGTCGCATCCAGGCCTCGACTTCACGCGCGTGCCGATGGTGGGCGTCTACCACGCGGGCAAGGTCTGCAGTGGGGGCGTGGTGCTCACCCCCGGGATGCTGATGGTCGGTGGCGCGTGCAGCCCGGAGAACATCGGCCAGCCTGCCGCACGCATCGTCCACGGGCGCGTCGTCAGCGAATCCCGCCTTTGAACAGGATCGCCTGGGGCGCTGTTTTTCGCATCGCGGGCGCGGGCTATTTCGCGGACTCTCGTGCTGCTATCTCCTTCAGGCTCTCTTCCTCGGTGCCTGCGTAGCGATTCTCCAGCCACGCGTCGATGATCTCCGCAGCGAGCACGTCCGAGAGCGTCCGCAGGGAAAGCGCAAGCACGTTGGCGTCGTTCCACTTTCGCGCGCTGCGTGCCGTGGACGCGTCCGTGCAGAGCGCGGCGCGCACACCGACGACCTTGTTCGCGGCGATGCTCACGCCCGTCCCGCTGTAACAGAGGACGATCCCGAACGTGGCGCGACCCGACGCCACCTCGTCGGCGACGGCAACCGCAGCGGCTCCCCACTTCTGCACGGGCATCATCTCGGCCGTGTGGCCCTTCGACTCGACGTACGACTTGATGAGATCGAGGATGGGACGCTCCTCGTCGGCGCCGATCACGATACGCATGGCTTCTGCGGAGCCTTCTGACATGCCGAACATCATGGCGAAGGACGGTGGTCTCATCAAGCCAGGCTTCGGTTACACTTCGGACAGATGTTCCAGAAAGACGGCCCCAGTTTCAAAGAGCTGATCGAACAGGCGCTCGTGTCCACGCAGCGCGGCTACGACATGATCGCGCCCAAGTTCGACAAGACGCCGTTCCGCACCCCGGACGAGATCTGCCTTGCCATCGCCAAGGTGATCGGCCCGGAGAAGAGCATCGACCGCGCGCTGGACGTCTGCTGCGGCACCGGCGCGGCCATGATCCGATTGCGTGCACTATGCAAGAAAGAGGTCGTCGGCCTGGATTTCTCGGACGGAATGATCGAGGAGGCCACGCGCCGCGTCGGTGCTGCCGCCGGCGATGCGAAGGTGACGCTCGTGAAGGGCGACGCGCTCGCGATGCCGTTCGACTCCGAGTTCGACGCGGCCACATGCTGCGGCGCGTTCGGCCACATCCGCGCGGAGGACGAGGACGCATTCATCAAGAGCATCGCGAAGGCGCTCAAGCCGGGCGGACGCTTCGTGTTCGCCACCGGCATGGAGCCGCCAGTGGCACATCCGGCGTTCTGGATCGCGAAGGGCTTCAATGCGGCAATGCGCGTCCGGAATGCGCTGCTGAAGCCGGAGTTCATCATGTACTACCTCACGTTCCTCTGGCCCGACGTGAAGGTGAAGCTCGAGGCCGCAGGCTTCGAGGTGGACGGACGCATCGGCGTGCTGGAAAAACCCTTCGACCGAATGATCGTGGTCGAAGCCCGCAAGAAATAAAGTTGCTACACTCTGTGGATGCAGGTTCGAGCGCTGGTCTCCCTGATCGCGTTGGTCGCCCTCTCCATCGCCGCGTGCGGTGACGACGGCACCTCCTCTTCGCCCAACACCTTCCCGAGCGGCGGCGGCGGCGGCGGACAGAACGGCAAGGATGGCGGGACACTCGTTGGCGCCACGGATGGTGGCGGCAGCACTGGCGACGACGCCGGTAGTGGTGGCGGCGTCGACGCGGGGCCGCCCGTTGCGAACGGCTGCGTCACCGACGTGTCCGCAGGGGACCACGTGTTCACGTGCGGCGGCCTTCAGGTGAACGCGCGCATCCCCGCGGCGTGCCAGGCGCCTGGCTGCGGCGTGATCCTGGAGCTGCACGGCGACACCGGAAGCGGCCTCCTCATGGATGGTCACGTGAAGCTCCGCGACCTGGGAGAGAAGAGCGGCTTCGTTGTCATCGCGCCCAGCGGACCTCCTTACGGCGGTGGGCAGCCGGGGTCCACCTGGTCTTCCGCGAATGACGCCACGCTCGTCGACATGGTGAAGACGTTCGCGTCCGTCTTCCGCGCCAACATGAAGAAGGTCCACGTCGCGGGCTTCTCGCGCGGTGGCTTCGTGACGTGGCGCCTGCTCTGCGATCACTCGGATCTGTTCGCGTCCGCGTCACCGGGTGGCGCAGGGGATGGGAGCGGCTTCCAAGAGTCCACCTGCTTCTCCCCGGGACGCGCGCCCACACGGAACATCCCGGTGCTGCTTCTCATGGGGCGAACCGATCAGTCCGTGGGCTACCAGAGCATGGTGACCATCCGCGACGCCGCTGTGAAGCAGTACGGCGTGACCGGACCCACGGTCCTCGCACAAGATGCAAACTACACGCATAATCGCTGGACCAAGGCCGACGGCTCGATCTTCGAGACCCTGGACCACGCCTACCAGACCGTGAGCCCTGGCCCGTTCGCAAGCGCGCAAGGCCACTGCATTCCCGGCAGCACCACGGACCCGCAGGCGCCACAGTACGCGATCCCGTGCAAGCTCCCGAACGCCTTCATCTGGGGCGAAGAAATCATGAAGTTCTTCCTGGCCCACCCGATGCCCTAGCGACGACCGCCGGAGAGGCCACGTCGTGCTAGAACGCCGGCATGCGCGCTGTTCGAGTTCATGCGTTGACGGGGCCCAGCGGTGTTTCGGTGGACGAGCTGCCGGAGCCTTCCGCGCCCGGCTCCGGCGACGTCGAGATCGAGGTGAAGGCCGCTGGTCTGAACTTCCCCGACCTGCTGCTCACCTACGGCAAGTATCAGTTCAAGCCGGAGCCGCCGTTCATTCCAGGCGGCGAGGGCGCGGGCGTGGTCACGCGCGTTGGGCCCGGCGTCACGTACGTGAAGCCCGGCGACCGCGCCGCGTTCACGATGATCAACGGCGCCTTCGCGGAGAAGGTCGTGGTGCCCGAGGCCACCGTGGTGAAGGTACCGGACGCAGTCTCCTTCGACGTGGCGGCAGCCACACTGCTCACCTACCTCACCACGATGCATGCGCTGGTGGATCGCGCGCAGCTCCAGAAGGGCGAGACGTTGCTCGTGCTCGGCGCGGCAGGTGGTGTGGGGGTGTCGGCCATCCAGCTCGGGAAGGTGCTCGGCGCCAGGGTGATCGCCGCCGCCGGCTCCGAGGAGAAGGTTGCATTCTGCAAGGAAATGGGCGCGGACGCGGGCATCGTCTACACGCACGAAGATCTGAAGGAGCGCGCAAAGGCGCTGAGCGACGGGCGCGGCGTGGACGTCACGTACGACGCGGTCGGCGGCCCCTACTCGGAGCCCGCCATCCGCTCCATGGCGTGGGGCGGCAGGCATCTCGTGGTGGGCTTTGCGGCAGGCGACATCCCGAAGATCCCGCTGAACCTCACGCTCTTGAAGGGCTGCTCCATCGTTGGTGTGTTCTGGGGACAGTTCGCCGCGCGCGAGCTCGCGAAGAACCGCGCGCACGGCGAGCAGGTCTTCGCGTGGGTCACCGAGGGCAAGCTCAAGCCCCACGTGTCCACCAAAGAGACCTTCGCGAACGCGGCGCGCTTGCTCGAGCTCATGGGGTCGCGCAAGATCATGGGTAAGGCCGTGCTCGTACCCTGACCGCGCGCCGCTGTCACATTCGCATGAAGGTCCAGACCTCATCCCTCCAGTTCGCGTTCGTGGCGTCGCTTGCCGCCGTCACGATCACGGCGTCCGCGTGCGGACTCTCGGCTGTCGGCACCGGAACGAACCTGTCAGACGAAGGTGGGAGCGGTGGTGATGGTGCCGGTGGCAATGGCGCGACCGACGCTGCCGTGCTCGAGGATGGCGCTGGTGGGGGCGGCGCGAACGACGGGCCGCTGCTGCCCGACGGAACGCTGCCGGACGGCGCGCTCGTGGACCCGTACTACGGTCGCGTGACGGATGGCCTGCTCGCCCTCTACGAGTTCGAAGAGGGCAAGGGCTCCACCATCGGGGACGCGATGCCCGCGCCCTATCCGCTCAACATCGCGACGCTCGGCGACGTGACATGGCACCCACACTCGCTCGAGCTGAAGAACTACACGAAGGTCGCAGGCAGCGGGAACTTCGACAAGCTCGTGAGCGCGTCCAAGCTCACCAACGAGGTCACCGTCGAGGCGTGGGTGAAGTACGCAGACGTGGAGGGCGACTCGTCCACCTACGGACGGCTGGTCACCGTTGCCAGCACCGGCACGTCGCGTGATCTCGCGCTCGGCAACATTGGTACGAAGCAGTGGTGGTTCTCGATGGACGACGGCGAAGATGCCAACGCGAACGGCACCAACACGAACCTCGTGCACACGGTGCTCGTGCGCACGAATGATGGGAACGACACCGTGCATGGCTTCGTGAACGGCGCAGAGGTGAGCAGCCAGCAGGGCGCGCGCAAGCCGAGCGCGTTCACGGCCTACCCTCTGACCGTCGGCAACAGCCCGTTCGGCGGCCGTGGCGTGAAGGCCACCATTCACCTCATCGCGGTCTACTCACGGGCATTGACGACCGTTGAAATCGGCTTGAATTACAAGGCTGGCCCGGATCCTGCGAAGCCATGAGCGCGCTGGAATCCACGGGCCCCGCGAAGGTCCGAAACCACAGGCGCGCTCGCGCGTAGGAGAGACATGAACACTCGACTGACGTTCGCGTCTGCGGTTCTCGTGGCTGCTGTCTCCGGGCTCGGGTGTCAGAGCACCGCGAGCGCGGGCGCAACGTCGAGCACCGCCGCGGCCGACCCCAGCGGCGCCCCGCTAGGTGCGCGCGGCGTTCAGAAGAGCAACGCGGGCGCGAACCCGGGACACGCCGGCAAGGGCACGCCGCTCACGCCGGAGCCGGGCCACGCGCTCGCCGCCTTCGCTGAGGGCTGCTTCTGGGGCTCGGAGAACACCTTCCGTCACGTCGCGGGCGTGACCGCTACAGCGGTCGGCTACACCGGCGGTCACACGGAAGGCCCCACGTACGAGTCCGTGTGCTCGCACACGACCGGTCACGCTGAGGCGGTGCTCGTCGAGTTCGATCCGAAGGTTGTCTCCTACCGCGATCTCGTTCGCGTCTTCTACAAGACGCACGACCCGACGACGAAGAACCGCCAGGGCCCCGACGTGGGCGATCAATATCGAAGCGCGATCTTCACCCTCGACGACGAGCAAAAGACCGCGGCCGCCGCCGTCATCGCAGAGGAGCAACCGAAGCTCCAGCGCCCGATCACCACCGAGGTGTCCCCGCTCGGCCGCTTCTACATGGCCGAGGACTACCACCAGCAATACGACGAGAAGAGCGGCCATGAGAGCTGCCCGCTCCCGCTCCGCTGATCGAGCGAGGTCGAGGTCGAGGTCGAGGTCGAAGTCCAGGTCCAGGTCGAGGTCGAAGTCCTCGTCGTCGTCCTCGTCGATGTCGTCTATAGTCTCGCGTCATGCGAACCCCGCTCGTCTGCGCCGCACTCCTTCTCTCCTCCTCGCTCCTCGCGTGCGACAAGCCGGTCCCCGAGAACACCAAACCCGCGTCCGAGCCCTCCAGTCAGAGCGCGCAGGTCGCCATGAGCGGCAACCAGATGGTCGTCACGATCCCTGCTCCCTCCGCGGCGCCCCCGAGCACCCCCGCCGCCGGCGGGAAGGAGGTGGTGTGGACCGCTCCCGCCACCTGGACGCAGCTGCCGAACGCCTCGCAGATGCGCAAGGCCACGCTCAAGATACCGCACGCCGCAGGCGACACCGAGGACGGTGAGCTGAGCGTCATCGCGGCCTCCGGTGGCGTGGATGCAAACGTGCAGCGCTGGGCCGGTCAGTTCGGCGGCGCCACGCCCACGTCCGAGACGCGCACGCCCAACGGCCTCAAGGTCACCGTCGTGTCCATGAAGGGCAAATTCTCGGGCGG
Source organism: Polyangiales bacterium (assembly GCA_038230375.1). GTDB lineage: Bacteria > Myxococcota_A > Polyangia > Polyangiales > Polyangiaceae > JANXLV01. Next base: position 200,366 of record JBBRNJ010000005.1, read on the forward strand.
CATGCCCGGCGCGGGCCCCAACGGACCGAAGGATCACTGGATGCTGATGGGCGCCATCGTCGACCTGGGCGAGGAGCAGTGGTTCTTCAAGGCCACCGGGCCGGAGAAGACGCTCACGGCCGCGAAGAAGGACTTTGACGCGTTCGTTGGGAGCTTGAAGACGAAGTAGTACAATGAAGGGGTGAAGTCGGAACGCCAACTGGCCAGCGTCGTGTGCGCTGTCACCCTGGTGGGGCTCGTCGCGCTCCCGCAAGACGTGCGGGCAGCCCGCCCCGAGGACGCCCCCGCGGAGAGTCGCGCGCAGGTCGAGAATGCTCAGCGCGCGCTCGCCCCTTTCTTCTCGGGTCGCTCACGAAGCATCGCGCCCTTCGCGTCTGGCTCCATCGAGTCCGTGCTCGCATCGTACGCACCGAAGAAGTTCCATCCCGTCGCCGAGGGCACGCTGCCGCCGACGCAGGCAGGCGCGCGTTGCCCCGAAGGCATGGCGCTCGTCGGTGACCGCTTCTGCATAGACAAGTACGAGGCCACGGTGGAGATGGTCGCGCCCGACGGTACGGCGCGTCCTCATGCTGCGCACGATACGCTCACGCCGCTCCCGGCCGGATACTTGTATCGTGCACGCAGTGTGGCGGGCGTGTTGCCGCAGTCGTACGTGAGCGGCAGGGAGGCCGAGGGCGCGTGCGCCGCCGCGCAGAAGCGCCTGTGCGAGCCGGTCGAATGGCGCTCAGCGTGCGGTGGCAGTCAGGGCTACGCGTATCCATACGGGCCCACGCGCACGGCCAACACATGCCACGACTCCGGTGTCTCGCCCATGCTCGTGGTCTTCCCTGAGCAGGTGAAGCGCGGCTTCTACAACACGAGCGATATGAACGATCCGCGCCTCAACCAGGTGCAGGGC